>JBAZRF010000001.1:0-110945 GCA_041663165.1 Minisyncoccota bacterium
GAAAAACGACTTGGCTATGCGAAGTCGCATTTCTCACCTCGTCGGCTTCTCCGGCAATAGTTTCAAAAAGTTCTTTATTTTGATTTTGCGCCCAGGCATGGGCAAAGGCGAGCGAGACGCTCAAGACGGCGTTGGCGCCTGAATGGCTTTTATTGGGGGTGCCGTCAAGAGCAATGAGCTCTTGGTCAAGTGTTATCTGGTCATAATTGCGATCAATTAAACGCTTGGCGATTTCGCCCTCGACATTAGCGACTGCCCCTAAAACACCTTTCCCTCCGTATCTCTCAGGATCGCCATCGCGCAATTCGACGGCTTCGTGTTTGCCGGTTGAGGCGCCAGACGGGACAGCCGTCTTGCCAATTGTTTGGTTGTTAAGTTCTAGCTCAACCTCGATCGTGGGGTTACCTCGAGAGTCTAAAATCTCACGCGCGGTTAGTCTCGTTATTTTTGCCATAATGATTTAATTTTAACTTATTTGCCGAATTGGGACAAATCAATTATAATCAAGTTTCGCAATGCTTAATTTCATCCCTTTAATTTCAATTAAGGAAGTTTTTGACCTCCTGTTTGTCGCAGGAGCTATTTATTTTGCTCTATTTTTTATAAAACAATCACGATCCTATGTTTTGGCTTATGCCGTTGGCTCTTTTGCTATCTTTATCTCGGTGGTTCATATTTTTCAGTTTAATTTGGCTGGCCAGCTTATCCGGATTCTTGGCCCGCTCCTCCTGTTTATTTTTGTTGTCGTTTTTCAACGTGAGCTTCGACAGTTTTTTGACTGGATTTTTGTCTCGACTAGGCGTCTAACTTCTCCGCGCGGCCAGGTTTTATCTAAAGAGGTTTCCTTCTTAATTATGAAAGCGGTTCAAGAAATGGCTGATAAAAAAATTGGTGCCCTAATTGTTCTACCCGGTCAACTACCTCTTGATGGCGTAATTGAGGGCGGTTTCAGCTTAGATGGGCTAATTTCTGTACCGCTCCTCCTGTCGATTTTTGATGTCACCAGTCCGGGTCATGACGGCGCAGTGGTCGTTGATGATGATCGGGTTAAAATGTTTGGCGTTCATCTACCCTTGGCTGAAAATTATTCAGCTTCTCGGGTAACGGGGACTCGTCATCGGGCCGCCGTTGGGGTTACCGAGAAGTCCGATGCTCTTGTCATCATTGTCTCTGAAGAACGGGGCGAAATTTCAGTCGCTGAGCATGGTCAATTAAAAAAAATTAAGGAAGCACATGTTTTAGAAGAACGGGTTAGCCACTTTCTTAGCGAAGCCCAAGAGCCCGAATTTAATCGTTTTTGGTGGGTTTTTTTGGTGCGCAATTGGCGGCTTAAGATTTTATCTATTGTTTTAGCCATTATTCTCTGGTTAATTATTTAAGGAAGTATTTATATGTATACCAAAAAAACAAAAATCGTGGCAACGATCGGACCGGTCTCGGAAGATGAAAAGACCTTGGAGCGCCTGATAAAACACGGTGTTAATGTTATTCGTCTCAATTTTTCCCACGGTTCTTTTGCTGAACATGGCTTAAGGGTTAAAAAGGTCAGAGAAATTTCGTCTCGACTCGATATTCCCGTTGCTATCTTACAAGATCTTTGTGGCCCCAAGATCAGGATTGGCGATTTCAATGAAGAACGAGTTACCTTGATTGCCGGTAAAGAATTTGTTTTAACGACGACCGAGGGAGTTGGCGACGAACATCGGGTTTGGGTTAATTATCATAATTTGCCTCAAGAGGTTAAGGCGGGGAATATCATTTTTCTTGATGACGGCAAAAAGAAATTAGTAGTTAAGAGGATCGAAGGTAACGATATTTATTGCGAGGTCATTATTGGTGGCGAAACTAAGGGGCGACGGGGCGTTAATGTCCCCGGCGCTTATTTATCGCTTAGCTCTTTAACCGACAAAGACAAAAAGGATCTAGAATTTGGCATTGAGCAAGGGGTGGATTTTATGGCCCTATCCTTTGTTCGTCGGCCCGAGGACGTGCTTGAATTACGCGAAATATTAAAACAGAAAAAAGCCGGAGAGATTAAGATAATTTCAAAAATCGAGACCGAAGAGGGGATCGACAATCTCGATGCCATTTTAGCCGTCTCTGACGGGGTGATGGTGGCTCGTGGCGATCTGGCGATTGAGATTCCGGCTGAGCAAGTTCCTTTTGCGCAGAAAACGATCATCAAAAAATGTAATCGGCTAGGTTTACCGGTGATTACCGCCACCCAGATGCTTGAGTCAATGATCAAATCGCCAACTCCAACGCGGGCCGAGGTCAATGACGTAGCCAATGCCATTTTTGATGGCACGGACGCCGTGATGCTCTCCGAAGAAACGACGCTGGGTGAGCATCCCGTCGAGGCGGTAGATGTTATGTCTCGAGTGGCGGTGCAAACTGAAAAGCATCTTGATCACGAAGATTTTTTGGCTAATATTTGCGCTGACGGCCATTGTCGGCGCAGTGTGGCCGACGCTTTTAGTGAGGCAGCTATCAATGTTGGCCATACAATCGACGCTAGCGCCATCGTGGTACTGAGCAATTCTGGCTTTACCGCGCGAATGATTTCACGCCTAAAACCTCATCGGCCGTTGATTGTTCTTACACCACAAGAAAAGACTTACAACCAGTTGGCCCTGTCTTATGCTTGCTATCCGTTGATGGAGAGAAATTTTTCTTCTCTCTCACAAGTTATTGAAGAGTCCAAAGCGATGTTGATTGATAAGAAATTAGTAAAGAAAAATGATCGAATTATTATTGTCGCCGGTTTGCCCTTGGGCCAGTCTGGGGCGACCAATACGGTTATTGCTGAGACGATCTAGCTTTCCCTTAAACCAATTGGCCGGCTGTTCGCGTATGCTATAATGCGAGCAGCAAAGCTCCCATTATTAATTTCGTTGTTAATATAAATTAAGATGAGAATCAATATTAAAGCAACCGGGATTGAGTTGACGCCAGCGTTAACCAATTACGTTAATGACAAGGTTGGCATGCTCGACAAACTGGTCGCTAATTTTGGCGAGGTATTGGCTAACGTGGAGATTGGCAAAGAAACTAATCATCATAAAACCGGCAATTGGTTTTTTGCCGAGATAAATCTTAATTACCCGGGCCGGACCTTGCGCCACGTGGTTGAAGAGTCAGATTTATACGCGGCGATTGATAAAGCTAAAGATGGTATGGCCGAAGAAATTCGCGCCTCTGAAAAAAAGAAAAAATCGTTGTTTCGCCGTGGCGCGCGGGCGCTCAAGAATGTCTTTAGCCGTGGCGCTTAATAAGTAAAATAAGGTGAAGCTGTTTATTTTTTAAAGCCGTTCAAAAAAGCTACCCAGGTCATTTCTTTGCGCCCTTCAGGGGTAACTAAATCATAAACAAGCTCATTCTCTTCAAGGTGGGCCTGCCTTATAATCACTCGAATTTTGCCGGTTGGACCGGGGTACTCGAGGTAAGTACCGGGCCAAGGATTAAGCGCCAAGATTTTTCGGTAATTAATAAGAGTGGAGGAGCTTGGATCAAGGAAGCCGTCTGGCTTTACAAACTTTTTGGTATAGGTGGCTTGATCGTGGCCCTGTTCTTGCAGTTCAATTTTACCTGCCTGCGCAGGCAGGTCAGACAAATAATCGGGCAAAAATTTTACCAACAATTCTGCGCCTAGCTCGGCCGTTTTGTCGCGCAATTGTTCAAAATTGTATAAGGGGACACCTTGTTCTGAACTCAAGTCGAAGGGTTCTTGCGCCAAAACCGGGCCATGATCCATCTCGGTATCCAATTTGATAATGGTTACCCCCGTCTCAGAATCGCCGTTTAGAATCGCTGTCTCGAGTGGCGACGGTCCGCGATATTTAGGTAATAGCGATGGATGAATATTAAGTGTGCCATGAGTTGGTAAATCCAAAATTTCCTGTGGAATAATTTTGCCATAACTAGCGACGAGCGAAAAATCCAATTTTTCGAAGTCTTTTTTTGAAAGCTGGTCAGAAGTCGTACTTTGTGGAACTAAGTCCGACTTCGGGTCAGCGAGAAAGTTCTTCAAACTTGCCGGCTGAATTATCTTCACCCCATTTTCCTCTCCCCAAACCTTCACCAGCGGGGGAGTCATAATCATTTTTCGTCCCTTTGGTTTATCAGGCACCGTAACAATCAAGGAGGGGACAAGCCCTCTGCCTTTTAATGTTTCCAAAACCTTTACACTAAACTCATCAGTGCCGAAAAAAGCAAAATTCATGCTCCAATTATAGCAAAAATGATGATTCTGGTCACTTGACAAATTACTGATATAAGAGTATAATCAAGAGCAGGATTGGAAAGGAGATCTAGCATGAACAAAATTGGCGCCTTCCTAACTGGCCTTGTGGCTGGCTACGGTAAGCAGGTGTCTCGCGCTTGGCAAGATGTTATTGCCGCGGCGATTGCCGTGGCGCGAGCTATCCACTAGACCGACTCCTCGTTTTTACAGGGATATCCCCTGGGGTCCGAGTTTGGGATTCCGGGGGGTTTATTTTTTAACTTCCGGTTTATATTCTTTTAACTCTTTTGTTTTTTCGATAAACAGAACGCCATTTAAGTGGTCGGTCTCGTGCTGAAAGATTTGGGCCAAGAGGCCGGTGCCAGAGCGAGTAAATTTTTTGCCATCAATATCATAAGCAGTGACGGTGGCTTTGACTGAACGCCTCACTTCGCCATAAAGCCAGCGCACCGATAAGCAACCCTCCTCCATGGTCATTTTTTCTTTAGATAATTTAGTTAATTCAGGATTAATAAAAACCAAATCCGGTTTTATTTTCTTTGCTTCAAAATCTTCCTCGTTTGTAAAAATTCGGCCCGAGACAACGAAAATTCGTAACGGCAGGCCGATTTGCGGCGCCGCTAGTGCCACCCCGTCGTCTTCTTTAGCCAGCGCTTCGCTCATATCGGTGATAATTTTTTTCAGTTTGGGCGTACCAAAAAGCTCCTTACCCACCTCCTCAGCGGGCTGATGAAGCACCTCATTTTCTTTTTGCACAATCTTGACCATAGCTAATAACTATAATTTACAACAAAAAACTCAATAAGTCGAACCCAGTTCTGGACAAATGTTCTTTTGAGCCCATAATGGTAATAGAAAGAGTGCAGTTCAAACAGGATGAGGAGGCGCGCCATGAAACTGTGCGTTATTGCCAGAGCATTACACCCTAATAAGGGTCGGAACCCCAGATCGGCCGTAGCCAACATAACCGCGGTCGAACTGGTTGCCGACACCACACCCGTTTTTGGCCTACCGATGACTACTACGGTTGTCATCTACAACGGGGTGACATATCCACTGAAGGGGATTAGAGCCGATGGACTTAGTCCGGAGCAGGGGATCGTTTCTCTGTTGATCGGTTTGGAAAACGATTCCGAGGGTGTGGGGGAAAGGTGTATGGAATTGTTTACCGACCAGCCCTGGGGCAACGGCACACCCTGTGCGGCTATCCGAGCCCTTGTTAAGACGCTGGTGGAAAAGAAGATGCGGCCACGGCGGTGGTGATTGAGTTGCCCGTCTCGCAACAACGAACCCGAATCGTTTGCGCGAGGCGGGTTCTGTTGCTTATAAAACACTCTCAGGGTCTACTCGGATGATAAAAGTTGGTGGTAATGATTTGAGAATGGACAATAGTTTTTTATCGGGCCAGGCAGAGGTCGAAAGTTTAACTAAAATATTTAGAACAGGGAAGCCCTTAATGCTTTTGGTTAATGAGGGATAGATAATTGGCTGCCACTCGGCTAGAGATTTTTCTAATTGGGTCATATCTTTTTTTATTTCTTCTTTTTTACCTTCGCGCGAAATTTTAATTAAGACTTTAAACGGCGGATAACCGATCTGTCGGCGTTCTTCAATTTCGTCGCGGTAAAAATCAAGCAAATTGCCGGAGAGTACATACTGAAAGACCTTTTCGTCTGGATTGCGCGTCTGGATAAAGAGGCGTTTGCTGGCTAAGAGTCGGAGGCGTAGCAATTCGCTAAATAGTTTTTCACCCAAGCGATAATCGGGTTTGGCAAATAAATGATCTAGGCCAACCATGGCGATGTTCTCGATTTTTTCACCCAAATAGTTTAAGGCCATTTCTGTGCCGATGAGCACTGAGCCTGGCGATGAATAAAACTTGGCCATGATTTCTTTGGCTCTCGTCGGCGTTTTGGCGTTATCGCTATCAAGACGAAAAACATTAATGTTGGGCAAACTCTTTTTTATTTCCTGCTCAATTTTCTCAGCGCCTAAACCAAGTAGAGCCAAACGAACACCCCCGCAATTTGAACATTTGTCTTCTACTTCGACAACCTGTCCGCATTTGTGGCATAAAAATAAATGTTCATCGTTTACGGCCAGAGAATCCCTTTTATTTTTTTGATGAATAGTGAGTGCCGAGTGACAAATGTCACAAGCCATTACTAGTCCGCAATCATTACAAATGGTCACCGGTGTTAGACCCCGCTGGCCGGCAAAAATAAAAAATTGTTCGTTATTGTCGCCAGCATTCTCGATTTGTGCCAGCAATCTTTCGCCAAGAGAATTCAAAATATCTAAATCATCCTTTTTGTCTTTTTTTATCAGGGGCCAGAGCTGCTGTTTAATGTCCGAATAAACTCGATATTTGATCGCTGTGGCTGGCGTAATCTCGCCTCGGCCGAGACGATAAATTGTTTCGCTACGCAGAGCAATGTCGCCAAAAATGAGGCGAATCTTTTTTTCTTCGGACAATTTCTCCGCGAAAAATCTCCAATCGACGTGTGGCCGGGAAAAATTTTTGTAGGTACTCGAATTTTCTTTTTCCAAAATTAAAGTGGTAATGTCGGCTCGGGGGAGGGATAAAAAGAGGGGAGTGGCAACGATCAAAACTGGATGAGTCGTGGTCAAAACCTTTTTCCATAAACTCAACAATTGATTTTTGGCCAGTCCGCCATGAAGGACTGTAACATATTGTTCAATCCCTTTAGAAATTAAAGGGACTACTCGCTCGATGTCGGGGAGGGTTGGCAAGCAAAGGAAAATTGATTGTTTCTTGGCAAAACTCTCCCGAATGAGGCTTCGATAAAAAGACAGTCTCTCTTCGTCAGGTTCTTGGATCGCTAGAAATTCGGCCAGGATCTTTTCTCGGGGATCTTCCCAGTCTGGCAATTTTACGTCCGGCAACCGGTCAAGAATTGTTTGCGGTATCAGAGATTTAATTACCTGACCGGGAAAAGTGGCATAATACTCGGCGGTTAAGTTGGCGGCCTTAATGAACTCCGGAGAAAAATACCCTTCCTTTTTTACCCGATTTATTTTTCGCCAGCCAAAGTCAGTTTTTTTAATTTGAATTTTGAGATCTTTGACTGATTTTTCGGCAACGATTAAACCATCGATCATTTTATTTCTGATCGGTATCGAGACGAGCGATCCTAAGGGTATTTCTTTGGCGGTAAAATAAGAGAGAGAATCCCGCCAAACGCCCTTGCTGATGGGAATAACACTAACGATTTTCATGGCGATATATTACCCGGCAGTATATCGGCTTTGCTAGATATCCACAACTCGGCCAAAAACTTTCCTCTTTTCTGGTTAAGTTATATAATGAAATGAATGAAAGGGGTTATCTGGTTAGCTTCCGGGTTGATGCTCTCGCTTTTGTTGGTGAGTGGCATTAGTGTGGGTTCTCAACTTGCCGAATCGGGCAATTTTTTCGCCACACAAGATTTAAAAGTTATTGGCCAGTCTTCAAGTCGAGCTTTAGGAAAAATAAATCAAGGGCTTAATTCTCAACTCAGCCCCCTTAAAAATTCGGCCGCGGTCGTCACCACCGGGAATATTTTTTCTGCTTGGCTCCCTTCTCTTACTAATTGGCTCGGTAACTTATGGCAGAGAGCAGTTAGCGCCTGGAAGAATTTTCTTGGCTTAACGTCCCAAGAATCGCAAATTACTCCAGCCATGCGAGAGCAAATTAGGCAAGAGCTGTTAGCCGAATTAAAAAATCAGGGCTTATTTAACTCAAACCTATCAACAAATACTGATGCTTTGGGCACCAGATATGGCATTATGGTGGCTCCGTCTACTGGCTCAACGACTCGCGACGAATTGTTAAAGAAGAGTTTAAGTCAAATGTTTGCCGATCAAGTTAGTTTGAGGTTTGATCAAACCGGAATGTCTGGTGTCGTTACTCCAACTTTTCGAGATGGTCGAAAAGGCGGCGATTATATCTTTGTGCTAACTCCTTTACCCTAGATTAAAATGAAGAAATTACTCATTGGTCTATTAGCGGCGACTTTTCTTATCTCGATAACTGCCGGGATTGCCTCGGCTTACGTGGCGGCCAGCCCCAATTATAAATTAGAGAAGGATAGCTTTAATTTTGGTGGGACGGAGTCTTCAGCTTCGGCTAATTATTTAAATAGCGGTACCCTGGGCGAAATAGTTTCCGGTCTTTCTAACGGTAGTAGTTATAATGCGAGCACGGGTTATCGCTATATGAATCTAGATTCAAACAGTCCACCAACTGTTATCCGTGGTTGTACCGACCCAAGAGCTTCTAACTATAATCCGAGGGCAACTCAAAATGATGGTAGTTGTACCTATCCTCCGAGTGGTGGAACTAGGGGTTGTACTGATTCAAGAGCTTCTAACTATAATCCCAGCGCGACGATTGATGATGGTAGTTGTACCTACCCACCCGGGGTTATCCGTGGTTGTACCGACCCAAGAGCTTCTAACTATAATCCCAGCGCGACGATTGATGATGGTAATTGTACCTACGTGACCGGAGGTATTTTGGGCTGTCTTGATCCTCGGGCCCTTAATTATAATCCGAGAGCAACCGAAGATAATGGCAATTGCACTTATCCTCCCGGGCCGAGTCTAATTGGTTGTACCAACCCCAAAGCCAACAACTATAATTCGGCCGCTACTCAAGACGATGGGAGCTGTATCTATAGCCCATTTTACTCAACAAGCACTGAAGAAATTATTACTCAACCGTCAAGTGATTGGGATTTTCGCTTCATTCAGCCTCAAGAAAAGGTCAAAACTTTCGACAATAAAATGAGGGTTTGGGTCTTAGGCGAAAAAGATTTAACCATCCTTTTTAATTACAATTTGGCGCCAAGAACTTTAAAAACAATCGGGGTTACCCTAACTGATCCCAAAGACAAAACAAAGACCTTCTCCTTTTTAATGCATCAAAGTAAAGACGGGGCATCTTATGAAGCAACAATTGCCCCACTTCTTCGCCAGGGGACTTACCCGGCCGATATTTATATTATCAGTTATGACAGTCAGGCCGTAAAACATATTAAGGGGCGCCTAATTGTTTCGGGGGTGGGAATTTTACCAATCATTGCTCTTACCGGATTAGCCCTTAGCTTTTTGCCTTCGCTCTATAATCTATTGGTTGCTCTTTACCAGTTATTTAGCTATTTCTTTGGCCGACGCAAGAATGATAACCCCTGGGGAACAGTGTATGACTCGGTAACTAAGCGCCCGCTCGATCCGGCCTATCTGACAGTTAGTCAGGGTAGTTTGCCGACTCAGGCTGGTAAAGAAATTTCGACGGCGATCACCGATATTGATGGACGTTTCAGCTTCTTTTTGCCGGCCGGGGTCTACACCATTAAGGCGAACAAAACTCATTATCGTTTTCCTTCAGAAAGGTTGGCGGGCAAGAATTCTGACGAGCTGTACAATCATCTTTATTTTGGTAATCAATTTACGACGAACGGCGAGTCGGTTATAAACATTAACATTCCCATGGACCCGCTTGATTTTGATTGGAACGAGTTTGCCAAAACCAAAACTAATTTCTTTGAATTTTATAATCGGCGCCAATTATGGCTCAGCCGGCTTTATAAACTGATTTTTGCTTCGGGCTTTCTCTTGTCAGCTTATGTTTCTTTTGTTTCTCCTTCCGTTTGGAATATCATTATTTTTGCTCTCTACATCGTAATTTTAGCCATCAATCGCTTTTGGAATAATCGTCAAAAACCACTACAAATCATCGATTCTCGCACCGGTGAACCATTACCCTTTGCTATTCTGCGAGTCTTTTTGCCCGAACTTAACCAACAAATTAAATATACCGTCGCCGACAAATTGGGACGTTTTTACCTCTTAGTTCGTCCCGGTGCCTACTATTACACAATTGAAGAAAAACAGTCTGACGGCTCTTATCTTAAGGTTTTGCAATCAAATTTATTAAACCTGCCCAAGGGTATTTTGACAGGGAACATTTATGTGAAATAAATCTCTCCTCCCCCCGCCAGACCTCAAATGAGCCCGAGGTGTGGCGGGTTAGGTATTTTTGTGAAATAATGAGCCATAATGATAGGAACAAATGATAAATTCGTAATCACCGGTTTAGCCGGCAGGAAGACTCTGAGCGGACGTATTGGCGTCGGTGGGGCCAAAAATGCTATTTTGAAGGTGTTGGCGGCATCGATTCTTTTTCGCGATGGCTTTTCGGCCAGTAATGTGCCAATGATTGAAGATGTCGCGCAAATGCTCAACCTGCTTAAAGAGCTCGGCGGTCAAGTTAAGGCACTCGGTCCTCATCTCTATGAATTAAAAGCCGATTCGTTTAATAATTTTACGCTCGCTTCAGATTTGTCAAAAAAATTAAGAGCCTCAATTGTTTTGACTGGACCGCTTCTCGCGCGTTTTGGCGAGGTCCATTTTCCTTTTCCTGGTGGTTGCATAATTGGCAAACGGCCGATTGATTTGTTTTTAGACGGCTTCAAAAAAATGGGTGCGCAAATTACTGAAACCGACGGACTATTTATTGTTAAAGCGCCTAACGCTAAATTAAAGGGCGCTGAAATATTTTTCAAAAAACAAAGCGTCACCGTGACCGAAACTTTTTTGATGGCCGCAGTATTGGCTACTGGTAAGACGATTCTGAAAAATTGTGCGTTTGAGCCGGAGATCGAGAGTCTTGGTGAATTCTTAATAAAATGTGGCGCAAAGATTAAAGGTTTGGGCACTTCTACTTTAGAAATCGAGGGCGGGGAACTACTTTCTGGCTCTGGTCAAGAATATGTGACTGTTCCTGATCGCATCGAAGCGGGCAGCTTCATTATTCTTGGGGCGCTAGCGGCGACCGATCTCACTGTCGAGAACTGCCGACCGGATCACTTGGATTCTCTCATTAATCTTCTTCGTGAAACCGGGGTTGAATTAGAGGTTGGCGACAGCTGGGTAAGAGTAAAAAATCTTCAACCTGAGAAACAATTTACCGCGGTTGATATAAAAACACATGAGTATCCCGGATTCCCGACCGACTTGCAAGCGCCACTTTCCATTTTTTTGACGCAGGCGGTTGGACAAAGTTTTATTTTTGAAACAATTTTCGAGGGCCGACTTAATTATTTGGAGGCTCTCAACCGACTTGGCGCTAAAACTAAGATCCTTGATGCTCATCGAGCGATAGTTGATGGCCCCACTCCTTTATCGGGCCACGAAATTGAGAGCCCCGATCTGCGGGCCGGGCTAGCCTACGTTTTAGCCGCTGTCATTGCTTATGGGCAGTCAGTGGTCCATAATGTCAAATACATTGATCGAGGTTATGAACAAATCGAAAAACGACTCCGGGCGATTGGGGTCAAAATCGAAAGAATCGTTGGAAATAAAGATGATTTATGTCTATCTTAACAACAAAATTAGGAATTGATCTCGGTACGGCCAATACGCTGGTTTACGTGCCTGGCAAGGGGATTGTTCTTAATGAACCGTCAGTGGTGGCGGTTAATCAACTTGATAACCGGGTAGTGGCGGTCGGTTCGGAGGCTAAGGATATGGTTGGCAAGGCGCCAGATAATATCATGGTTTATAAACCGATGAAGGACGGGGTCATCGCCGATTATCGCATTACCGAAACGATGCTACGATATTATATTTCTAAGGCTTTGGGTCGTTTTAATTTATTTAAGCCCGATATCATGGTGTCGGTTCCGGCTGGGGTTACTTCAACTGAACGGCGAGCAGTGATTGAAGCGACAATGCGAGCCGGAGCGAAAAATGCTTACGTGGTTAAAGAACCAATTTTGGCAGCCATTGGCGCCGGCATCCCAATTTATGAAGCTCACGGTCACATGATTGTTGATATCGGCGGCGGAACAACTGACGTAGCAGTCATTTCTTTGGGCGGAATTGTCTCCTCAACTTCGGTTAAGCACGCTGGCAACAAAATTGATCAATCGATCGCCGACTATATTAAGAAAACTTTCAACTTGGCCATTGGCGACAAAACAGCGGAAGAAGTTAAAGTGACAATAGGGTCAGCGATTCCCATCGAAGATGAGATATCCTACGTTATTAAGGGCCGAGACTTTTTAACCGGCTTGCCCCGCTCAGTTGAGGTTCGTACCAACGAGATTGTTCGCGCTATCGATAGTGAATTAAAAGAAATCGTTCGCGCCATTAAGACCGTATTCCAAGATACACCGCCCGAGTTATCGGCCGATGTAATTGATCAGGGGATTACTTTGACTGGTGGGTCGTCGCAACTGCGTAATTTAGCCGAGCTCGTCTTTCGCAAGACTGGGGTTAAGGCTTATGTCGCTGATGACCCGATATATTGTGTCGCGAAAGGCACGGGGATTGCCCTTGAACATCTTGATGTCTATAAAAAAAGCATTATCTCTAAACGCTAATTTATTTTCCCATCACGCCTTTTTATTAACGGGGGATAGGGAGTTTTGGAGAGGTATTGTAGAGAAAGAATTAAAGATTTTTCTTAAGCTTGAAAATTTGAATAGCTCGCCAGATATCTTATGGCAGAGTTATGAATCGTTCGGAATCAAAGAGGCGCACACGCTGATCGAGCGAGAGGCGCGTAAAGGGTTCGGTACCCAGGGGCGTTTTTTTGTATTAGAGATTTCGTCAATTACGCCTGAAGCCCAAAATGCTTTACTCAAAACTTTTGAGGAGCCGGCGCCTGATGCCCACTTTTTTATTATTGCCCGCAATGCTGAAATTTTTCTTCCCACTCTTCGTTCGCGAATGATTATCTTAAGTAGCGGGGCAGAATTCGGACAGAACGAAGTTGGACTTCAGGTGAGTCCGAAGTCCAACTTCGTGGATGCCGATCATTTTTTGAAGCTGGATTTCCCCGACCGTCTGGATTTTATCCAAAAAGAATTTCTAAAAAATAAGGAAACAAATAAAAGCGCCATTATTGATTTTGTGATTGAACTCGAAAAAACCTTACGCGATAAAATCGAGATAAAAAAAATTACCAAAGATGAAGAATTTGCCCTTCACGAACTTGAGAAATGTCAGCGTTATCTCCAAAATCCGCGCTCGTCTAATCGTTTGATTCTTGAACATCTAGCGCTCATTTTACCAAATTGAAAAATTACTATATAATCCGGGGTATATATGGCATATAATTTTTCATCATTTAAGACAAAATTAGGAGAAGTCGAGGAGTGGCTTGGGCGGGAGTATTTGGGCATTAGGACGGGTAAGGCGGCGCCAGCAGTATTGGATGGGGTGATGGTGGATGCCTATGGCTCGAAAACGCCGCTTAAACATGTGGCGGCCATCGGCATTGAGGACGCACGCACCGTGCGCGTTACTCCGTGGGACAAGGGGCAACTGTCAGCTATCCAAACAGCCATTGAGACGTCTAACCTGGGACTGTCGGTGGCGCCTGACTCGACCGGTTTGAGGGTCATCTTCCCGGCTCTGACTGAAGAGCGGCGCAAGATGCTAATTAAGTTAATGGGCGAAAAATTGGAGGATGCACGGATCTCGGTACGCAAGGAACGCGAAAAAGTTTGGGGCGAAATTCAAGCCGAAGAAAAAGCGGGAAAGTTGAGCGAAGACGAAAAATTTAAAGGAAAGGATGAATTACAAAAACTGATTGATGAAGCCAACAAAAAACTTGAGGATTTGGCCAGTAAAAAGGAAACTGAAATAATGTCGTGACCATCATCTTATTCATTATAATTCTCGCGATTTTGATTTTAACCCACGAAGTGGGGCATTTTGTTACCGCTAAGTTGGCAAAAATTCGTGTGGATGAATTCGGCCTCGGCTTACCACCGAAGATTTGGGGTATTAAAAAAGGAGAGACGACCTATTCAATCAATTGGCTGCCACTTGGTGGGTTCGTCAAAATTTTTGGTGAGGACCCAAACGAGGAAAATACAACTGGCCCCGACAGTGCCCACTCGTTTGTTAATCGACCTAAATGGATCCAGGCCATAGTGCTCGTGGCCGGAGTTACTCTTAATCTTGTTTTAGCCTGGCTTCTCATCTCAATCAATTTGGGTATTGGTATGCCGGTTGGACTCGACGGTTTGCCTCAAGGTCTTAAAATCCAAAATGAGTCGCTCTCGGTTGTTAATGTTCTTAAAGATTCTCCGGCAGCTAAAGCTGGTCTTGAGGTTGGCGATCAATTAATTTCTCTTTCGGCCGATGGAGAAAAAATCAATAATCTGACAGTTGAGACTGTTCATGATTTTACTAAAAAATTTCCCGGTGAGCCGGTCAGGGTTGAATATCACCGATCTCAAGACCCGACTAATTCTTTTATTTCGGTTACACCCAAATTAGGAGTTACGGGAGACGGCGCCGCGATTGGTATTGCTACTCAGAAAATTGGCATTGTCTCAACTACCTGGTGGCAGGCGCCGATCTATGGTTTGGTTTTTACTTATCATTTGATTGTTAATACCTTTCTTTCTTTTGAAACTTTTTTCAGCAATCTTTTTACCGAGGGACGAGGAGCGCTTGGGGCCATTGCCGGACCAATCGGCATTTATAGTTTAGTGAGCGATGCCAGCCGTTTAGGTTTTGTTTATTTACTAAATTTCACCGCCTTAATCTCAATTAACTTAGCCATTCTTAACCTGTTGCCCTTCCCGGCGCTCGATGGTGGTCGCTTGCTTTTTGTTATTATTGAGGCTGTTATTCGTCGACCCATTAACCCTAAGGTGGCCAATACTCTCAACATGATTGGCTTTGCCCTCCTTCTTCTCCTGATGGCCGTTATCGCCGTGAGCGATGTCATGAAGCTGCTTTAAGCTACTTTTGACCTGCCTGGTCTTTTGCGATAAGATAGGGCTATGCGACAGTCTCAACTTTTCACTAAAACGCGCCGCGAAGATCCCAAGGACGAAGTAGCCAAAAACGCCAAATTGCTCATTCGCGCGGGCTATATCAATAAAGAATTAGCCGGTGTTTATTCTTATTTACCACTCGGTCTCCGAGTTTTAAATAAGATCAATAATATTATTCGCGAAGAAATGGAGACGCTTGGCGCGGTGGAACTGGCGATGACCGCTTTGCAAAACCCCGAACTTTATGAAAAAACCAATCGTTGGGAAGACGCGGTTGTCGATAATTGGTTTAAGACACAATTAAAATCTGGCACGGAACTTGGTTTGGGTTTTACTCACGAAGAAATGATTACTGAATTGATGAAAAGCCATATCAGTTCGTATAAGGATTTGCCGGTTTATGCTTATCAAATCCAAACCAAGTTTCGTAACGAAGCACGTGCCAAGAGCGGGATTATGCGTGGTCGCGAATTTTTGATGAAAGATCTTTATTCGTTTAACGACAGTGAAGTCAGTCTGAACGACTTTTATGATCAAGCTAAGGGCGCTTATGAACGGATTTTTGAACGCGTTGGTTTGGGCGACATTACTTATATCACTTTTGCTTCAGGCGGAACTTTCAGCAAATTTAGCCACGAGTTTCAAACCTTGTCTGATGCGGGCGAGGATACGATTTATGTGAGTGAGGAGAAAAAGTTCGCAATTAACAAAGAAGTGCTCGACGAAGAGACTCTGGCCGAAGTCGGTATCGCCCGCGAGGACTTGGTAGAGAAGAAGGCGATTGAAGTAGGTAACATTTTTAAGTTGGGTGATAAATTTTCGGCACCGCTTGGCCTCTCTTTTACTGACGAAAATGGAGCTAAACGCCCAGTTATTATGGGCAGTTATGGTATTGGCCCGGGCCGAATTATGGGCACAGTAGTTGAGACTTTTGCTGATG
Source organism: Minisyncoccota bacterium (assembly GCA_041663165.1). Classification (GTDB taxonomy): domain Bacteria; phylum Patescibacteriota; class Minisyncoccia; order Phycocordibacterales; family XYD1-FULL-46-19; genus CAIPHT01. The sequence goes on from JBAZRF010000001.1 coordinate 15,989, forward strand.
AGAAGGGGATTGTTTGGCCTAAAAGCATCGCCCCTTTTGATGTTCATTTGGTTTGGTTGCCGGGCGATGGCGAATTAGCGGCCGAATTGGCCGACAAGCTTTATGATAGTTTGACCGAATCAGGAATTGAAGTTTTTTACGATGACCGATCGGCCAGTGCCGGCGAGAAGTTTGCCAACGCCGATTTGCTGGGCATGCCTTATCGCCTAATTGTTAGTGACAAAACTTTAGGGGAAGGAAAGTTTGAATTGATGGAAAGGGCGACTGGCGAAACCCGGTGGGTAAGCGAAGAAGAGTTATTCGATTTACTGAAATAACATGCAGTGGAAGATGCCAAAATTTTTTTCCAGTGCCATCGGGGTTGACTTGGGTACCTCTAATACTCTTATCTATGTCAAAGGCCGGGGAATTATTATTGCCGAGCCTTCAATTGTCGCGGTTAACCAAAAAACTGGTCGGGTAGTGGCGGTTGGGAATGATGCCAGTCAAATGATTGGTCGGACACCCGCTCATATTCAAGCCATTCGGCCCTTGGTTAATGGCGTGATTTCTAATTTTGAAATGGCCGAGGAGATGCTCTCTTATTTTTTAAAAAAGACTGCTGGTGCAGTTGGCAATAATTTTTTTCGTCCCCGGGTCGTAGTGGGTGTTCCCTCAAGTATCACCAATGTTGAAAGGAGGGCCGTAAGAGATGCTTTGGAGAGTGCCGGCGCAAGAGAAATTCATGTTATTGAGGAGTCAATGGCGGCCGCCATCGGTATTAACATGCCTGTTTATGATCCAGTTGGCAACATGATTGTTGATATTGGCGGCGGAACGACCGATATCGCGGTTATTTCACTTGGTGGAATCGTTCGCTCTAAAAGCTTACATATTGCCGGCGAGCGTTTCAATCAAGATATCATTAATTATGTTCGCGACGAATTTAAAATACTGTTGGGCGAAAGAACGGCCGAAGAGGTTAAGATAAATATTGGAGCCGCTCTGCGTCAAGGATCAGGTAATGAGGCCCTGGTTCGCGGTAGGGATTTGGTTACTGGTTTGCCACGAGAGGTAGCGATTACTGACTCTGACATTCGCGAAGCCATCTTTAATTCCTTGGCAATTTTTGTTGATGCGGTTAAAGAAGTCTTGGAATCCACTCCGCCGGAAGTTGTGTCTGATATTATGCGTCGCGGCTTGGTGTTAACTGGTGGCAGTGCTAACATGCGGGGACTCCGTGAACTTTTGGAAAAAGAATTAGAAATCCCGATTCATTTAGCCGAGGATCCTTTAACGGCCGTGGTTCGTGGCACGGGGGTTGTCCTGGATGATCTTGATCATTACCGGGATATTTTAATTGATAATGAGGACGAATTACCTCCACGCTAAATGCTTGACTATCGCAATCGTAAAAATAAAAACTACTGGTGGCTCGCCGTCTTCACTATTTTAATTGCCTGCCTGCTTTTTGTTTGGGGTAGTTTCGGTCGGAGTCTGTTCTCGGGATCGTTAGCCTTTTTCACCAAACCGCTTTGGCAAGCAAGCGATAATTTGGGAACGGTCGCGGCGAATCAACTTTCTGGCTTAGGCCAAAGTCGGTCAGCGCTTTTAGCTGAAAATAAAAATTTACGGGAAGAGAATCGTAAACTAAAAAATTCACTGCTAGCTCAAAACAGCATTATCGCTGATAATGTTCGGTTAAGATCTATTTTCGGTCGAAACCAAAACAGCATCAAACCAGTTGTTGCTCGAGTTATCTTTTTGCCGAATTTTGTTCCTTATAATAACCTATTGCTGGATATTGGTAAGAATAACCGGAGTCGTTCTTTTCAGGTTGGTGACCTGGTGGTGGCCGATGGCACAATTCTAATTGGCCGAGTCGCCGAAATAGATGATACTTACACCAAAGTTCGATTAATTTCAGCCGAGGCCAATCTGTCGGTCACTATTGGCGTTAAAAACGTTCCAGCCATCGCTAGCGGGTCGGGAGTTGGTAATTTTACGATCACCTTACCCAAAGACACGCCAGTTTTTGAGGGCGACCGAGTTACTACTCCCTCCCTTGGTAATTACTTAATTGGTTCTGTTGGCCATATCGAGAAAATGGCTAGTCGTCCAACCCAAACAATTTTAGTCAGAACACCCGTAAACCTTTGGCAACTTAAGTGGTTAGAAATCTATGACACTAAGACTTAGCTTTGCCCTTTTGTCTATTATTTTAGTCACATTCTTGCCTTGGTGGGCAAGCGCCTTGATCTTGTTATTGTCAGTTTTTATTTTTCCTTGGTATTATGAGGCCGTTCTCTCCGTTCTTGTGTATGATCTCCTCTATGGATCGGGCATTTTTTGGCTAACCATCATTACTCTTTTTATAATCCCGTTAATTGAGGAACTCAAAAAAAGGCTGTATGTTTTTAATTAGGCGAAAAAACAAAAGACGTTACACCAACTTGTCTCCCGATGAGATTTTTGTCGATGCGAGTAATTTGCCATCTCATAACGAGCAGCAATTTGAGGGCCGAATTGAGAAACCGATAAATCGGCGGACTTTTTTGGGGGTGACGATTTTTTGTTTGGCTCTTATCGCTGTTTTTGGTCTAAGAATTTTTTATCTCCAGGTGATCAATGGTTCGGCCTATGCCGAAAGAAGTCTTAATAATAGTTTAAATTTTACACCGATTTTTGCCGAGCGGGGAAATATTTATGATCGAAATGGTCAAGAACTAGCCTGGACCGACAAGTCTCGGGCCTATCTGGCCGAAGAGGGTTTGGGGCATCTTCTTGGTTACGTTAGCTATCCAAATACCAAGGAAATGGCGACAGCCAAATATGATCCCAAGGAATATTTAGGTCGGGCCGGGGTCGAAAAAGTTAAAAATGACAATTTACTTGGCGAGCGCGGGGTGCGGATTGTTGAAGTGGATGCCAAGGGAGAGCCTTTATCCGATCATACCGTGAAAAAATCTCTTCCTGGTAAAGAACTGAAACTATCAATCGATCATCGGGTTCAGGCCAAATTTTACGAAGCGATCAAACAACTAGCTTCTGATCGTGGTTTTTCTGGCGGTAGCGGGATAATTATGGATGTTCAAACGGGAGAAATTTTGGCCATGGTTAGCTACCCCGACTATGATCCCAATATTATTTCGAACGGCAAGGATGCAAAAACCATCAGTCAATATTTCTCTGATAAAAGTAATATTATGCTTAATCGAGCCGTGGGTGGACTCTATACGCCAGGGTCGATCTTTAAACCCTTTGTTGCCCTAGGGGCTTTGACCGAAAAGACTGTTGATCCGCAGAAAAATTTTGTTACTAATGGAGAGTTGGCAGTTCCTAATCCTTACGATAAAACCCAAAAAACGGTTTTTAAAGATTGGAAAAATAATGGTACTGTCGACATGCGTCGCGCCATCGCCATGTCGTCAAATGTTTATTTCTATATTATTGGTGGTGGTTTTGGCGGACAAAAGGGTTTAGGTATCGACAATATCGGTAAATACGCAAAACTTTTTGGCTTGAGTTTAAAAACCGGGATAGATTTGACGGGCGAAGAAGAGGGTGTTATTCCCAGTCCTGCCTGGAAGGCAGAAAACTTTAAGGGTGAACCCTGGCGGCTTGGCGATACCTATCATACCGCTATCGGTCAGTACGGTGTTTTGGTTACGCCAATTCAAATGGCCAGAGCTTATGCGGCGATTGCCAATAACGGAAAATTAATTCAACCAACAGTGATGGCTATTAAACCAGAGCAGGCGATTATTCAAGCTTCAATTCCGATTAGTGCCGAAAACTTCAAAGTTATTCATGAGGGAATGAGGCGGGTGGTTCTTGAAGGTACAGCCCAAGGTCTTAATCTGCCCAACGTAGAAATTGCCGCTAAAACTGGTACCGCCGAACTGGGGATAACCAAAGACAAGGTTAATTCTTGGTCTGTTGGCTTTTGGCCCTACCAATCGCCTCGCTATGCCTTTGTGGTGGCGATGGAGAAAGGTTCTCGCAGCAATTTGGTTGGAGGCGTTTTTGCGATGCGTCAATTATTTGACTGGATGACCATTTATACCCCAGAATATCTTAAACCAAAAATTTGATTGTCTAAACCAAATCTGCTATAATCTTTCCGACATGGTGGCCGCCAATCACTATCTTAGCCAAGAAAAATATGAAGAGCTCAAGCAGGAGCTCTCTTATCTTAAGACTGAAGAACGCAAGAAAATTGCGGAGAACTTGGAGTATGCCAAATCGCTTGGCGATCTATCAGAAAATGCTGAATACCATGAGGCCAGAGACAAACAGGCTGATGTCGAAGATCGTATTGTCGAGCTTGAAGAAATTTTGAAAAGCGCCGAAATTATCTCGGCACATCATGCTAATATTGTTGAGGTGGGAACAACTGTTTCGACCAAGCGCGACGACGGGCGAAAGGAAGAATTCCAAATTGTCGGCCCCGAAGAAGCCGATTTGCCAGCGGGCCGAATCTCGCACGAGTCGCCACTGGGCTCATCTTTACTTGGACACAAAAAGGGCGAAACCGTAAAGGTAACAACCCCCAAAGGGGAGATCTCTTACAAGGTTGTTGAGATTAAATAAATGGCCTCGCTTGAAGAATTAAGAAAAGAACGAATCAAGAAGCTAGAAATTTTAAGGTCTGCTGGTTATAACCCTTATCCGGCACAAACTGAAATCAATACCGGCCTCGAGAAGGCCTTTCTAAACTTTGATAGCCTGGCTGAAAAAGGGAGAGAAATTACTTTAGGCGGCCGGATCATGGCTTTACGTCGGCAGGGTGGCCTGATTTTTATCGATTTAGTCGAAGGTGTCCATCGCTTGCAAGGTTTATTAAAAGAAGATGAGCTTGGCCAGCAATTTGATTTATTTGTTGAGACAATCGATATTGGCGATTTTGTGCAATTGACCGGTAAATTAATGACGACCAAACGTGGCGAAAAAACGATTCAAGCTATTGGCTGGAAGATTTTAGCCAAGAGTTTGCGCCCCTTGCCCGACCAGTGGTCTGGTTTACAAGACACCGAGGAGCGTTTACGTAAACGCTATCTCGATATTCTCTTAAACGACGAAGTTCGGGCGATGGTAATTAAACGGGGAGAATTTTGGCAGGCGGTGCGGAATTTTCTTTTGAGCAAAGATTTCATTGAAGTGGAGACGCCGGTTTTAGAAAACACGACGGGTGGCGCTGATGCTAAACCTTTCGCTACTCACCACAATGCCCTTGATCTTGATGTTTATTTGCGGATTTCAACTGGTGAACTTTGGCAGAAAAAATTGATGGTCGCTGGCCTCGATCGGACTTTTGAAATTGGTCGGCAATTTCGCAATGAGGGAATGGATGCCGAACACCTTCAAGATTATACTCAGATGGAGTTTTATATGGCCTATGCTGATTATGAAAAAGGGATGGAGCTAGTGGAAGACCTATTTAAGCATGTGGCTAAAAAAGTTTTTGGCACCCTGCAATTTACCATTGGCGAATTTGAAATTGATTTGGACCAAAAATGGGAACGCTATGATTTTTGCGAAACAGTTAAGAAGATGACGGGAATAAATATTTTAACAGCCGATTTGGCCGAAATTGAAAAAAAACTCAAAGAGTTAGAGATAGATTATGATAAAAAGGGTTTCAACATTACTCGCGGGATTGATAATTTGTGGAAATATTGCCGTAAACAAATCGCTGGGCCTGGCTTCCTAGTTGGCACACCAATCGATATTTCGCCCCTGGCTAAACGCGACGAAAAAAACTCGCGTCTCGCTCAACGTTTTCAGCCAATTATTGCTGGTTCCGAATTGGGCAATGGTTATAGTGAGCTCAATGACCCACAAGATCAACTGGCTCGTTTTAACGAGCAAATGAAATTGCGCGAGGCAGGGGATGAAGAGGCCCAGATGAAAGATGAAGAATTCGTCGAAGCGCTCGAATATGGCATGCCCCCGACCTGTGGTTTTGGCATGAGCGAACGTGTGTTTGCCTTCCTTAGTAATAAGTCGATGAGAGAGGCGCAGATATTTCCTCTTATGCGCCCGAAAGATAAATAATTTTTGTTTAGTTAAAAATTATGACAGAAGACGCACCAAAACCAACTCCTAAAAAAGAGACCATTCTCGGTCCGGCCGAAAAAATTGAGCGGGCGAGTCATCATACCGATTTTACGGAGCTTTTTAAAGTTCTTGACGAAATTGGCCCGATTGAGGGCTCTTTGGGCACATATCCACCAGAAGTATTAAAGGATGCTATCCGAAAACTTTTTACTGGCGAGAGCACTATCACTCAGATTCCTGGTACTTATAAACTGAGAAGCGCTATTGCCCGGTTATCTCAAAGTCGAGCAGAAAAGATTATCGCAAGCATAAAGTTTAGCGATCGCGCTCTCTCTGGCGAGCAAAATTGGTAAGCTAGAAAAGCTCTCAAATTTCTGCTAGGCTGTGTCTAGTTATGAAAAAAACACTGCTAGTTTTAGTTGTTATCTTTTTGCCGTTGGTGTCGCAAGCCAAGGCGCTGGAATTTTCGGCCTGGGTGCCGTATTGGAAGAAGGCGGCGGCGGTGTCCGAGACGCAAACCAATCTGGCCAAACTGGCCACGATTATGCCATTTTCGTACGAAGTTAAAACTGACGGTACAGTTTGGGACCCAATGAAAATAACTAAGGACCCCTGGCCGGCGTTACTAGCTTCGGCTCGGGCCAAGAATGTCAAAATTATTCCCTCGATTTTATGGACTAATGGCACGGCCATCCAAAAGGTTTTATCTACTCAAAAATCACGCCTAGCCCATGTCAAGCAAATTAGTGATATCGTCAAAAATAATAATTGGTCGGGGATCGACATTGATTATGAGAGCAAGACGGTTGGCAGCTTCAACACTTTTGCCGCTTTTATTCGTGATTTGTCGATCTCTCTGCATAAGGATAAAAAATTATTATCTTGTACCATCGAGCCGCGCCTGCCGCCGACCTCGCGTTTTGCCAAGGTGCCCGAGGAGATTCAATATGCCAATGATTACGTTAAACTTAACCAATATTGCGACGAAGTGCGCATTATGGCCTACGATCAAATGACGGCCGACATTCTGCTTAATAAGCGTAAAAAGTCGCTAGGTTATTACGCGCCGGTGGCGGACATCGATTTTGTCAAAAAGGTGGTCGCTTATGCCAGCCATCAAATCAAACCGTCAAAAATTGTAATTGGTGTGGCTAGTTACGGTTATGCTTATCAAATTATTGATAAGGGTACTTACTATGATTACAAAAAACTAAGTGCTTTATCCTACAAAACTTTTTACGATTTGGCCAAAAGTACGGGCTCAACTCCTACGCGCAATACGGCTGGCGAATTATCCTTTGTCTATCATAAGGAGGGGCAGACTCGTTTTGCTACTCTGTCTGATTCGGTGGCGATTGCCTCAAAAATTAAGCTAGCCAAAAATCTTGGTCTCAAAGGCGTCGCCTTGTTTAAGGTAGATGGCGAGGGTGATCCCAATCTCTGGAAGGTAATAAAATAGAAAAATAAAAAAACTTGCCACGTGATCCCGCCCAAGGGTGGGGTTTTACGTGGTTATGGTCATACGACCATTGCTCGGCTCGCTACGCTCGCCGGTTATCCACAGGTTTATGCACTTTTGGGTGGGAAATTGGTGTTGTGAAGTGGGGAATGGTGGGGTAGAATGGGAAGTAATGTTGATCGGCGAATTTAGGCATATCATTGACGATAAAAAACGCATCTCCATGCCTGCCTCTTTTCGTCGCGAAGTGGGCAAAAAAATGGTTATCACCAAGGGCCTCGATAGTTGCTTGTTCGCCTATACGATTGATGGGTGGAAAAAGGTTAGCGCTGAACTCGATAAATTACCGATGACCCAAGGGGCAGCGCGCAGTTTTTCGCGCTTTATTTTAGGTAGCGCTTTTGAAGTGGAGATTGATGCGATGGGGCGCGTTTTGATTCCCGATCACTTAAAAGATTTTGCCGATTTGAAGAGTCGGGTTGTGGTGGTTGGTTTAAATGATCGAATCGAAATTTGGGATGAAAGAAAGTGGAAGGAGAATATTGATAAAGTGGAGAAGCAGGCCGACGTGCTGGCCGAGCGCTTAAGCGAGGTGGGGATGTTTTAGCTATGCACGTACCGGTTCTTTTACAACCAACAATTGAGCTACTGGATTTGAAGGAAGGTGAAACGGTAGTGGACACCACACTGGGTCTCGGCGGGCACGCCAGGGAAATGGCCAAGCGAATTGGCAAAGACGGGTTCCTCATCGGTTTCGACGCTGACCAGGGACTCATGGCCCAAGCCAAAGAGAATCTCAAGGATGTAGATTGTCGAAAACTTTTTATAAATACCAATTTTCGGAACATCGGGTCGGTCTTAGACAAGGAGGGGATCGAACAAGTCGACAAAGTCTTGTTTGATCTAGGCTTGAATTCGGAACAATTCGACGAGTCGGGGAGGGGATTCACTTTTCAGAAAGATGAGCCATTGCTAATGACTCTGGCTAATGATATCGGCGAAGAAACGTTAACTGCCCAAGAGATAGTGAACACTTGGGATGAAGAGCACATTGCTGACATTATCTACGGTTACGGCGAAGAACGAATGTCACGACGGATTGCTCGGGCGATTGTTCTGGCTAGGGTTGATAAACCAATCCTTACCACCTTTGATTTAGTTGAGGTCATTAGACAGGCTGTTCCCGTTTTTTATACCAAAAAGAAAATTCATTTTGCCACCAAAACTTTTCAGGCATTACGAATTACCGTTAATGATGAGCTTGGCGCCTTGTCGGATGGGTTAGCTGGCGCTTGGGAGAAATTAAGCCATGGGGGGAGAGTTGCTGCCCTCTCCTTCCATAGCTTGGAGTCTCGAATGATCAAGAATTTTTTTAAAACTAAAATGGCGGAGGGTACGGGTAAATTAATTAACAAAAAAGCCATCAGTCCAGAAAGAGAGGAGGAGCTGGTCAATCCACGTTCGCGCAGTGCTCAATTGCGGGTAATTCAAAAGATAGAAAAACAATTTTAAAAACATGATTTTGGGAAAAAGATTAAAACTGATAATGGCCGTGGCCATCCTTGTCCTCGCCGGGACATACGTCTACTTGGTGAAAAGTTCGGTTTTTGCCGTGGCTGAAAGGCGAGACAACGAAGAAAAAATTTCCCAACTTGAGGCCGATGTCTCAACCTTAGAGGCTGACTACATGGCGAGGTCTAATAATGTTACACTAGAATTAGCCAGGTCACTTGGTTTTCTTGATGCGACCGGCAAAGCGAGTTTCGCAATCAAAGATCGTCCGGTTGGCCTAGCCCGTAATTAAGAATGAAGTTTAGCGCTTCAAGAATTAGAGTCCTGTGTCTGGTTATTTTTGCGGTGGCTTTTTTATTTGTCGCCCGTCTTTTTTTTGTTCAGGTAGTGAGAGCTGATTATTATGCTGATCTGGCCGATCGCCAATATCTTCGGCCCAGCGTCGGGGTTTTTGATCGAGGAAGCATCATCGCTCTCAAACGCGATGGCACCGTTTTTTCTTTGGCCGGGTTAAAAACGGCTTATATTATTGCTCTCAATCCCAAACAATTAGCCGAGGGCAAAGCTAATTTGGCAGAAATTTATCAGAAATTAAACCAAATTTTGCCAATTGATAGCAACAATTTTATGAAAAGCGCTACCAAGGCCAATGATCCTTATGAAGAGATTGCCACTAAAGTTGACCAGGTAACGGCTGATAAAATTAAAAAACTAGACATTAAGGGCTTAAACTTATACAAGCAAAAATTACGTTCCTATCCTTTGGGGGTAACCGCTTCCCATGCCGTTGGCCTTTTGGGTTATGAGGGCGATACGCTGGCGGGGCGTTATGGTTTAGAGCGATCTTATGATCAAATTTTGTCTCGTCAGGGAGAAACAACCTTTGCTAATTTTTTTGTTGAACTTTTCTCGGGTCTAGGTAAGTCTCTAACAAAAGACGAAGATAAAAGTCAGGGCGATATTACCACAACGATCGAGCCGATCGTTCAAAAATTACTAGAGAAAGAACTCGCTCAAACTAAAGAGACTTGGCAAGCTGATGGCATGGGCGGCATAATTATTGATCCTAAAACCGGTGAAATCTTGGCGATATCAGCCTTGCCCAATTTTGATCCGGGCCAAAAGCAAACAGATCTTGGCGTCCTGTCCAACCCAATGGTTGAGAAAGTTTATGAGATGGGATCAATTGTTAAACCCTTAACCCTGGCGGCGGGCCTGGATTCTGGCGTTATCACGGAAAAAACAACTTACGATGACAAGGGTTGTATTACTTTGAACAAAAAAGAATTTTGTAATTACGATGGCAAGGCCCGCGGAGTGATTCCCATGCAAGAGATTCTCAATCAATCGCTTAACTTGGGGGCAACTTTTGTCGAACAACAATTAGGACCCGAACGTTTTCGCAATTATTTTACCGCCTTTGGTTTAGGAACTAAAACGGGAATAGATTTACCGAGCGAGGGAGTTGGTTTAGTAAAAAATTTAAATAGCCGAGAACCTGTCGATTTGGCCAATATTTCTTTTGGACAGGGTATCGCTGTTACCCCTATTGAGATCACTCGGGCCCTTTGCGTTCTTGCTAATGGCGGTTACCTAATTCAGCCCCATTTGGTTAAACGCATTGATTATCAAAATAAATTATCTCGTACCATTGAGCCCAAAATCGGGCCATCGGTCATTAAAAAAGAAACCAGTGAACGTATTACTCGAATGCTCGTTACCGTTGTTGATCAAAAATTGGCGGGCGGTAAAGCTAAAATGGAAAATTATTCGATTGCTGCTAAAACTGGTACAGCCCAAATTGCCAATCCGGCAACTGGTAAATATTACCCAGACCGCTATCTTCACTCTTTCTTCGGCTATTTCCCTGCCTATGAGCCGCGCTTTCTTGTTTTTATGTTTATGGTGTATCCTAAAGGGGTGAAGTATTCGTCAGAAACTCTGACCGAACCGTTTATCGATATTTCGCGATCCCTATTAAATTATTATCAAGTCCCGCCAGATCGATGATAAAGAGACTTTTTAAATCAATAATTGCTAAAATTCTTCAGCTGGAAGCTCGTTTGGTGTTGAAGAAATATCACCCCAAAATTATTGGGGTAACGGGGAGTGTGGGCAAAACTTCGACCAAGGATGCTGTCGCTTCGGTTTTGGGTAAAAGCTTATCGGTGCGTTCAAGCGAGAAAAGTTACAATTCGAGCGACTTCGGCGTGGCCTTAACTGTGCTTGGTTGCCATTCGGCTTGGAACGATTTGTTCGGCTGGCTCGAAATTATGATCTATGGCTTGGTTTTAATTATCATCCGCAAACCTTATCCGGAGTGGCTTATCCTTGAGGTCGGTTTGGAGTATCCCGGTGAAATCAAGCGGGTCCTTAAATGGGTTAAATTTGATTTAGCGGTAATCACCCTCTTACCCGAAGTGCCCGTTCACGTCGAATTTTTTAAATCTAAAAATGAGGTTATCGATGAAAAAATGCTCATTGCTAAAGCTGTTCCCGCTTCTGGTCACATTTTTCTCAATGCCGACGACTCCAACTCTCTTAAATTTATGTCAGAATTAACTGGTGAGGTAAATACCATCGGCTTTTCTCCTCAGGCCGATTATCGTGCAACTAGTCCATCAATTGCCTATGACAATGAGGATGAACACTTGGTGCCGGCTGGTTTGAATTTTAATCTTGATCATAACGAAAAGAGTTTAATGGTAAAAATCAACGGGGTTGTCGGCGAGCATCAAATTTACCCCGTCTTAACAGCGCTGGCGGTTGGCGATAAATTGGGACTGAAGATGATTGAGATGATCGAATCTCTCGGCGAGTATAAACCGCCCGCCGGTCGGTTGCGTTTAATCGAGGGGATTAAAAGGACGATAATTCTTGATGACACCTATAATGCTTCACCGGCCGCTGTTGCCGCTGGGCTCAAAACACTTGATGATTTTGAAGCAATTGGTCAAAAAATTGTCGTTTTGGGAGACATGCTTCAATTGGGTAAGCATACTGTCGAAGCCCATAAGGAAATTGGTTATCAAGCTTCCCAAATTTGTGATTTGGTGATAACGGTGGGTTTACGTTCTAAATTTATTGATGAAGGCCTGCGCGAGAAAAAATATCCCGATAAGAGGATAAAGCATTTTGACGATTCGCTCGAAGCCGGGGAGTATCTACAAAAAATTATAAAAAAGGGTGATGTGATTTTTGTTAAAGGTTCGCAGGGGATGCGGATGGAAAAAGTGGTTGAAGAAATCATGGCTCATCCCGAAGGCAAAGCTAAGTTATTGGTTCGGCAAGATAAGGAGTGGCTGAGTAAGTAATAAATAAAAAAGTTATAAAAATAAAACTGGCCCAAACCACTTTCGTGATCTGGGCCTGCCAACGAGATTGTTCTTGTTGGACTTGCGTTCGCTATGGCTTGTAATTCTTGCAGGTCATCTCGGCCCGCCATACGTACCATTCGGCTTTCGTATGGTCGTCGTCCCTCTTGGCCGCTTCCGTTGAGGGAGTCCCGAAGCTGTAGGTGCTTGGGATGACCATCTTTTCCCCGCCCCAGTCTAGTTTTAGGCCGGTCAACTGCATGATCTTGGCCGGGTCGATGGTTGCCACGACCCTGGTCCCGTAGTTCGTGTAACTGTGGGGCTCTCCCTCGATCGGCTCTACGTGTGGCGCATACACCTTCAATCCCTCGGGGGGTATTGAGTAGATATACCGCTCTGTCGAGAATTCCCGCTTGCCACTGGGCACGCTTGCGTGGATCTCTTCGAGATCTCGGAGCAGTACATACTTTTCCCGACTGTCGTAGTCTGCCTTGTCCTCTGGGACGTTGTATTCCGAAGAGTCCTCGAGGACGAGCTTCCATCCGTCGGATTTCTTCTGGACTTCTCCCAGGATGGGTAGATCACGATTGTAGGGCAGGGGCCGCTCTTCCCGGATTTCTCCTTTCGTGTCAATCTTGCGGGAATATACGGGTAAGCTCTTCAGGCCACTCTTCATCCGGTAGAATGTTCCGCTGACGCGTACCATCGTATCGGCGAAGAAGAAGTGGGCCCCATTCTTGTCCCACCGATCGAGGTACAACCCCTTCGGAATGTACATTCGATCTCCCTTGATGACTGGGTTGATTATGACGGGACGGTCCCATCCGACACCGTCCAGGACATAATCGCCGTCGGCCTGCTCCACGGCACTCCAAGCATGGCATGTTACCTTGCAGTACACAGCATCCTCCGCCATGGCGATTCCACTGACAAACCCAATGACAAACAACATTGCGACCCACATCGTCTTACGCATAAGCGTATTCTCCTTCCTTGGCGCATGGCGACCGGTACTTAACCGGGCCGTAACTTACTCTTCCAATGTTGATTATAGCATCTACACAAAATTTGTCAAGTGTTTGGCATTGCCCCAAAGGGGCTTAAATGTTACTATATTTTTAACAATTTAGGCCCCATCGTCTAATGGTTAGGACATCACCCTCTCACGGTGGTAATCCGGGTTCGACTCCCGGTGGGGTCGCAAAATTTATCAAGGAGCCGAGTGAGATTCCCGGTGGTTTTTAATTGTGTTAAAATCTTAAGACATGTTTACCTTAGCCCAAGTTGTTGTTTTACTTAAGACCTACGGCTACGTGTTGATTTTCCCGATCGCTTTTGTCGAGGGGCCAATCATTACTGTAATTTGCGGGTGGCTCTCGGCTGTTGGGATTCTTAATTTTTTTGTCGTTTACGCGATTTTAATTATCGCCAACTTGCTGGGTGATGCTTTTTATTATGCCATTGGCTATTGGGGCGGCCCGTCCTTAATTAGGAGGTGGGGCCATTGGCTAAGGCTTGACTTAGAACAAACCGTCAAATTGAAAAACCATTTCGACAACCATGGTGGTAAAATTTTATTGACGGCTAAAATTACTCCACACTTGGCAGCGGCCGCAGTGCTTGCTGGTGCCGGCCTGGCTAAATATCGCTTCACGCTTTTTATTCGCTACTGTCTCTTGGTTGAGGTTCCTAAAACTCTTATCCTGATGCTGGTCGGTTATTTTGTCGGCGACGCCTATCAAAAAATTGTTGTCTATCTTGATTATTTAGGGGCGGTTTTATCTGCTGTCTTAGTTCTCATCTTGGGTTACGGGTTTTATTATTGGCGTCGAAATCTGAAGAATCAAGCAAAAGATTAAATTATGCGCATTGCTATTTTTGCTGATACTTTTTACCCTTGTTTAGGCGGGATTGAGGACTCAACCGCGATGCTGGCCCGGGCCTTGGGTGAACATAATTATTTAGTTGATGTTTACGTGCCCAAGTTTTCTCGGCGCTATTTTATTAAACACGGATTGCCTAATCGAGAAATTGATTTGGGTCCAAATGTTAAAATTCATCGCTTGCCATCCTTGCCCTTGCCAATGTGGCTTTTTGATACTCGTTTGACTCTTCCCACTCTGGCTGGTTATCGTCAGCTTAAAAAAAATCGGCCCGACCTAATTCACACGCAAACTATTTGGGGTGCCGGCCTTGAGGCTTTATGGTCGAGTCGCAAACTAAAAATTCCGCTGGTGGGAACCAACCATACTATTATTGGCGAGTTTGGCACCTATTTTCCTTTTGCCAAAAAAACTTTTGTTAAATTGGCCATTTGGTACGAGACCTGGTATTACCACCATTGTGCTTTCGTTACCGCCCCGTCGCGGATTGCCCTTGAGGCAATGCAAAAAAATAATGTTGGTTGCCAAAGTCGAATTATATCTAATATTATTGATACTGAAAATTTTAAACCACTAAACAATCAGGCGGATAAAGAAAAATTGAAGGCCGAATTTGGCCTGGCCGGTCGCCCGGTGATTTCTTTTGCTGGTCGATTTGCCATCGAGAAAAGGGGTGAGATTTTATTTCAAGCTATTTCTCTTATTCGCGGACGATTTCCACGAGTGATTTTGGCTCTGGCCGGGTCGGGCATCCAGCGTGATAATTGGGACAAAGAAATTCGCCAGCTTGATTTGCAGAATAATATTAAATTTGTCGGGGTTTTAGACAAACCACGTTTGGTTAAACTTTTTCAAGCCTCCGATGCTTTCGCTATTGCCAGCGCTATTGAATCACAAGGGATGGTGGCCTTGCAGGCGATGGCTTGTGGTCTGCCAGTGGTGGGAGTTAATGGCCGGGCTTTGCCAGAATATGTTAATAGCCAGAACGGTTTTATTGTACCGATTAATGATTACCAAGAAATGTCAAAATGCCTAACTAAGTTACTGATTGACCCAGTCCTTGCTCGCCATCTCGGTCAAAATGGTCGGCAGCAGGTTGAGAAATATTCCAAACAAAATATTATTAAAGAATGGGAAGAGATTTATAAAAAAATATGAAACTTAGTATTATCATTCCAGCCTATAACGAGGAAGTCGGACTAGCTGATTGTTTAAAGATGGTTCTTAGCCGGATATCTGAGCAGAATCGCGAGGTTGAAACAATCTTAGTTAATAACGCGAGTACTGATCGCACGAGAGAAATTGCCGAACTCTTTTCTAATATAAAAATTGTCGATGAGTCGAATAAGGGCCTGGTTCGGGCTCGCCAGGCCGGCTTTATGGCCTCGATTGGCGATTTAATCGCCAATGTTGATGCCGATAGCCGAATTCCGGCCGGTTGGATTGAAAAGATTTTTACGGAGTTTGAGCGTAACCCTAATCTTGTGGCTTTGAGTGGGCCGTACATTTATTATGATTTACCTTGGTGGTTTAATTGGCTCTCAAAGATTTATTATTGGCTGGGCTGGCTTTCTACTTATCTAAATTTGAACCCAGCTCGGCACGGAGCGATGCTGCAAGGTGGCAATTTCGTTTTGCGTCGGACAGCGCTTGAAAAAATCGGCGGCTATCGTTTTGAGAAATTTGATTTTTACGGCGAGGAGACTGATGTCGCCATGCGCATTTGCGAAGTGGGGAAAATCAAATTTACTTTTGGTTTGTCGATGGTTACCTCGGGTCGGCGCTTGGCGACTGAAGGGATGTTACGAGTATCCACTCGTTATGCTGTCAATTATTTTTGGACGATTTTTCTTGGCCGGCCGTACACGCAAAAAAATATCGATATTAGGGCCACTCAAAAACCCTCGGGACCCCAGTAGTTCTCGAGGGCTTTTGATCTGCCGATGCTGGGACGGCGGGCATGTTCTGTGGTCATGCGGGACGCCATTCCGTCGCTTCCATGAGACCAAAGCGGTTGCCCTCAGTATCTTTAGCGCTCGCAAACCAACCAACGTGAGGGATCTCCGATTTCTCCTTGATAATTATTCCACCGTTTTTTCTCACGGCTTCCATCGTCTTGTCGAGATCAGAAACCAAAACTGTGCAGTCGTAAAGATAAAACATGTCTTCTTTTTTGGCTGGGCGCTGATAAAGACCGCCGTTAATACCCGCCTCGGCATCTCCCGTTACCACTCCCCAGTAGTCCATGCCACCTTGATCCTTGGTCATCATCGGATCAATTTGCCAGCCAAGAGTCTTCTCATAAAAGGTCTTGGCGCGCGAGACGTCATCAGCTTGGATCTCAAAATGTACCACTCGATTACCCATAGCTTTTTAATTAATTTAGTTCTGATAATGCTTCGATGATCGTTTCCTCAAATTGATCTTCATCAGCACTCTTCGCTTCGCTGATGATTTGCTGAACTTGCCAATTGGGCCAGCCCGCCCGGCGGGCCTGATACTTGAAGTAGCCGAGTAAGTCATAGGGATAAGAACTTTTTGCCGAATTTCTCATAAATTAATTTTATTTATTAACTTTAAGATCTAATAATTTTTATTTTATAATAATGTCGACCTTTAACTTTAGTTGCGAAATTGTGGCAATGGCCTAATCGTATCTTGGTGACTATTAAATTTTTATGAAATCAGCAAAAAGTAATCCTCACTAAGCTTCTTGAAATTTTTTTTTACTGTGTTATTGTTTAAAGTAAAGTTAAAAATCGTCAAAAATGAAGATCTTAATTGTTGAGGATGACAATGATCTGTGCGGGCTGATTAAAAAAGGCCTCAAACAGGAGGGCTATGCCGTCGATTGTTTGTCGGACGGTAAAGCGGCACTGACACGAATTCACATGAATCATCGTGATTATGACCTGATTGTTTTAGATTTGGGTTTGCCCGGTAAAAGTGGTTATGAAATTTGCGGGAGTGCTCGCGAAGCTGGCATCCAAACACCAATTTTGATCTTAACCGCCAAACACGAACTTGATAGCAAGGTAAAGCTTCTAAATATTGGGGCTGATGATTATTTAACTAAACCGTTCGAGCTCAAAGAGCTTCTGGCTAGGATTAGGGCAATCACTCGCCGGCCCAAGGAGAAATTACCTGAGAAGTTGAAATTACGAGATTTGATCCTAAATCCCTCAACGCAAAAAGTAACGCGTGCCGGCAAAGAACTGAAATTGTCGCTCAAGGAGTTTCGCCTGCTCGAATATCTCATGCGCCGACCGAACAAAGCGGTTAGCCGACAGGACCTCCTCGATAATGTTTGGGATTCAGATTTTGACTCGATGAGTAATGTGCTGGATGTTTTTATCAAAAAATTGCGCGATAAAGTTGACAAGGGTCGTGGGCCCAAGCTGATCGAAACTGTTTGGGGCGTGGGCTATCGGCTAAAAGACTAAATTTATCCCGTATTGGTGGCGATTCATCATTTTTTAATCTTTAGTGTTGTTTAATTGTGGGGCGATACAATGGCCCGTTTTTTGTTGACAAAAATTAAAAAACCATGAATGATTATTCAATGGCCAAGAAAAAACTTGTTGGCGATATGCCCGAAGGACTTGCCTATTTGGTGTTCAAACAAAGTCCAGCTTCAATTGTGGTTACCGACCCTAAGGGGGTAATTCAGTATGTTAATCCTAAATTTGTAAAATTGACCGGTTATAAATTAAAGGAGGCCATCGGTCAAAATCCGCGAATTTTAAAATCGGGACGAACGAGCGATAAGGAGTATGCCACGATGTGGCAGACCATAACTTCGGGCCGGGAGTGGCGAGGCGAGTTTTTAAATAAGAAAAAGAGTGGAGAGTTATATTGGGAAATTGCCTCAATTTCTCCGGTCAAGAATAAAAAAGGAGAAATAACCTATTTCGTGGCCGTTAAGGAAGACATCACTGATCGCAAAAAAGCCGAAACCGAATTTCTCAAGTCTAATCAAATTTTGCGAGCCATTTCGCGGGGCAGTCAAGCGGTAATGCGGGTAGCGGATGAATTCGAATTTTTACGGGAGGCTTGCCGAATTATTACTAAAGATTGCGGTTACTCTATGGTTTGGGTTGGCTATGCTGAGAATAATAAGGAAAAAACCGTTAAGCCCGTTGCCTCGGCCGGTTTTGCCAAGGGCTATCTGGATAAGATTAAGGTAACTTGGGCTGATAATCAACTTGGACGCGGTCCGACCGGCACGGCGATTCGCACCGGCAAAATTACCAAGTGCGAAAATATGTTGACTGACCCAAAATTTGCTCCCTGGCGCGAAGCGGCACGCCAGCGCGGTTACGCTTCGTCCATTGTTTTTCCTCTTAAATTGGCTGGTCGGATTTTTGGCGCGATCAGCATTTATTCAGAAGAAACTAATCCATTCACCGAAGACGAAGTTAGATTATTGACGGAGTTAATAAATGTTTTAGCGACTGGCATTGGCGCGGTGCGCCTGCGCCAAAAAGTTAATCATCTAGCCTCCTTTCCACGGCTCAATGTTATGCCAGTAATTGAAGTTAATTTGTCCGGCCAAGTTGCCTATGTTAATCCGGCCGGCCTGCGCGCTTTTCCTGACTTAAAGAAAAAAGGAGCCAATCATCCTCTCTTGCTTAAACTTAATCTTAAAAAGCTTAAGGGCGGAGCTGAGCCGTTTTTATTTGAGGCAAAAATTGATGACCGATGGTATAGCTCGGCGGCCAAGTTTCTACCAGAGACAAGTCAGGTCAGGATCTACTGTATGGATATTACCAAACGAATGGAGGCGCTTGACGAATTAGCCCGAGAGAAAAATCGACTGATCGAAATGGAGGAGCGTCAACGCAATTTTATTGCTATTCTTGGCCATGAATTGCGAAATCCTTTGGCCTCAATTGTCTTAGCGCTCGATCTGATTGCGACACAGAAAAATAGAACCCTATCGATTCAAGAGGAACTTGATGTAATTGGCCACCAAACCAACAACATGAGTAAATTACTCAAGGACTTGCTCGATGTTTCCCGTCTTGATCGCGGCCGTTTGGAGCTCGAAATTAAAAACGTTGATTTGACCCGAATAATTTATAATACCCTCGGTTCAATTCGGCCACTCTTGGGAAAAAATAAGCGGCAACTTAAGATTTCTGGCCATCTTGAATCGGTCAAAATTTTAGCCGATCGCCTGCGGATTGAACAAATTTTAATTAATCTGTTGAGCAATGCCGTGAAATATTCAAAGGAGGGAAGCTTAATCGAGCTCTCGGTTGACAGACAAGGCGGCGAAGCCTTTGTTGTCGTTAGGGATAATGGTATGGGTATCCCGGCTAATAAGTTGCTTCATATTTTTGATCTATTTTCTCAGGGTGAACAGAATGCTCAAACGAAAAAAAGCGGCGGACTTGGTGTTGGCCTGTACATGTCCCGCGAATTGGCGCGCTTGCATGGCGGAGAGGTCACAGCTTCAAGCGAGGGAGTGGGTAAGGGTAGTGAGTTTACGTTAAGATTGCCGATCAAGGCGAAAGAGATTCCGGAAAAAGAAAATTTTAAAACAAAAAAATTAAGCCATCAGGTCAAAACCCCAACCAGCCAGAAGCTGCGCGTCTTGAGTGTTGATGATAATGTCGAGTTAGCGAAATTTATCGGTCAGTCTCTTAAATTGCTCGGTTGCGAGGCTAGGGTGGTTCATGACGGTCAGACCGCGCTCAAGGTTCTTCGCCGTTTCAAGCCCCAATTCGCTTTGCTTGATCTGGGTATGCCCAAGATGGATGGCTTTGAGTTAGCCCGGCGTATCAAGGCTGACAAAAAATTAGCCTCAATAACCTTGGTGGCGATTACCGGTTTTGGCCAGGAAAGAGACAAAGACAAAGCTAAGCGCGCTGGTTTTGAATATTATATTGTTAAACCGTTGCGAATTGATGACTTGTCGAAACTTTTATCTGAGGAAAAAAGTAGCTTTCAGCTATAAAATTATTTTCATAATTTTTTAATAACTACTCCGCTACAATTAACTGAATATATTATTAGCCTTAATTATTATTCAGTGTTTTTGGGGTCTTCTTGCTTTAATAGTAAATATAAAAAATAATCATGACTTTGAGCAAAAAATTTTGGGGGCTGTTGGCCTTGGCCATCACCCTAGTTTCGTTGGGGGTAGCTAGTTATAGTTACCAAGCGCAAGCGGCCGCTTATTCGGCCAATATCTTTTCTAATAATAGTGTTTTTGGGCAAGCCACGATCGGCGATACTGTTACGGCCGCTTTTGGCTTTACGGATCCAGCCACTGTTTTGGCTGGTTTACCGACGGCGACCATCGACAACCAGCCCGCCTCAATTATGGATATGGGGGCAATTATTTTTGGGCTTCGCGCGCGATGACGGCGACTGATCCGGTCGGACCGGTAAGTTTTGACGTTAACTACGTAGACCAAACCGGTTATGGCACAATAAACTCTACGACCGATGGCTCGGGCGTAAATTTTTCCCTAACACCTCCTGTTCCGGACACCGTTCCCCCCGTTATTACTCTGGTCGGTCCCTCGTCGGTTGATGTTCTTCTTAACTCTAATTACGTTGATGCCGGTGCTACCGCCTTCGATAATGTCGATGGCAACCTAACAGCTAATCTGGGCGAGTCGGATAATGTTGATACTTCAACAATTGGCACTTACACGGTTACTTATACGGTTTCTGATTCTTCTGGTAATGCGGCAATACCGGTTAGTCGTACCGTAAATGTGGTCTCCACTGTACCGAGCGCGGACGTAACCCCACCTGTCATTACCTTACTTGGCACAACTCCTGTTGATAGCCTAGTTGGCACTCCATATTTTGATGCCGGCGCTACTGCTCTTGATAATGTTGACGGTAACATTACTGCCAACATTGTAACCACTAACCTTGTTGATCCTAACACGATTGGTCAATACATCGTTTCTTACAATGTTTCCGATGCGACCGGCAATGCAGCAATACCGGTTACGCGGACGGTCAATGTTG
Organism: Minisyncoccota bacterium; assembly: GCA_041663165.1. Classification (GTDB taxonomy): domain Bacteria; phylum Patescibacteriota; class Minisyncoccia; order Phycocordibacterales; family XYD1-FULL-46-19; genus CAIPHT01. Next base: position 37,189 of record JBAZRF010000001.1, read on the forward strand.
TGGCAGCGACGACCACTCCTCCAATTGCCACTACCACTCCCGACACCACTCCTCCAGTTATCACCCTCTTGGGCGTCTCGCTGATTAATATTACGATGGGTACAACGTATACTGATGCCGGCGCCACCGCTCTCGACAGTGTGGATGGGGTTAGGCCGGTAACGGTGTCTGGCTCAGTTAATACCGGCGCGGTTGGTACCTACCAGTTGATTTATCAAGCTTCGGACATCTCAGGCAACCTTGCTTCTTCAACGAGAACCGTTAATGTTGTAGCTATTATTCCTCCGGCCGGCGGTGGTGGAGGCAGTAACCCTGGTCGCGGCGGGGGTGGTTCCTCAACCGCTAGTGGCGGGTCAACCTTTCCTTCTAATGGAAATAAAGATTTGCCCAAGATCGAAAGGGTTTTGGGGGCATCCGTCTTTCGCTTTGGACACAGTATTTTAAAGATGGGAGATCAAAACGGCGATGTTAAAGCTTTGCAATTATTCTTGATAGACCAAAATTCTGGTTCTATTGCTAAACAATTGGCCAAGGTTGGGGCGACTGGCTACTTTGGCCCTATGACTAGTCGGGCTTTGATTGAGTATCAAAGGAAGGTGGGCGTGGGTCCTTATCTTGGCCGACTTTTTCCCAAGCTTGCTCGTTATATCTCTAACAAGATTAGCTTGAACCAAACTTAAGATCGTCGTCGTAGCTCCTAGTACAGAAGGCCCCCAGCCCCTAGTAGACAGGCTGGGGGTCTTCGTGCTACTATGACGGTAGGCTTTCAACAACGCGCGCTGCACTTTCTTTGATGGTCATTTCTCCATCCCCGTCAGGGGAACACAGCCGCCACGGTTCTCCGGGGCGGCTTCGTTGTTTGTATTGAAGGCCGGGCTAATTTATGGGATTATGTAGAAGATGGATCCGAGCGCCAAAATCCTTAATTTTTTGGATGATCACCACATCAAGTACGAAGTTTTAGAGCATGAGCCGGTTTTTACCAGTGAACAAGCGGCTAAGATCAGAGGCACCGAATTATGCCAGGGCGCTAAGACTCTACTGCTTAAAACCGGGGGAGAGTTTGTTTTGGCCGTTTTGCCGGGGGAACGCCGACTTGATACAAAGAAACTGAAAAAGATTCTGGGCGTAAAAGATCTTCGTTTTGCCTTGCCAGAAGAAGTGGAAAAAATAATGGGCTGTCAAATCGGCGCCTGCTATCCGTTTGGCAATTTGATCGGCGTGCGAATGGTGGTTGATCAGGCAATGGGTGATAATGAGATAATAACCTTTAACATCGGCCGGCACGATCGTTCAGTTAAAATGCGCTGGGACGATTATAAAAATATCACCAAAGCCGAAGTCGTTGAGATAACCTAAAAATATTATGATGTCAGAAACATTAAAAAAATTCCGTTACCCAGAATCGCTAGTCAAAGAATATGAGAATTGGTTATTATTATGTCGGCCCAAACAAAAAACCTTAGGGTCTCTTGTCTTGTTGTGCAAAGATGAGATAACTAGTTTCTCGGCGATTTCTGATAAAAGTTTTACTGAATTATCTCAAATAATTCGCGAAGTAGAAGGTAAACTAAGAAAAGAATTCAATTACGACAAAATAAATTATCAGATGTGGATGATGGCCGATCCGGAAGTTCATTTTCATATTTTCCCCCGATATTCCGTGGATAAGGAATTATTCGGTTTCGTCTTTAAAGATACCGCTTGGCCCGGCACGCTTGGAGACAATGACCTTAATCAAATAGGTGAGGAGGTCTATTTAAAATTGGCCAGTAAACTAAAAGAATTATTTAACAAATAATAATGCAGATGAGAATGACCGGTCCTTATGGTGGGGGACCGGCCGTGGGAATTATTCGGAGGACTAATTGTCTGAGGGCCGAAAGGTTCTGGCCCGAGGTCTTGCTTCGGGATCGACCCCTGGAGATGTTGACTGGGTAGTAATTACTCCCATGGCGCTCGCTCCGCCCTCGTAGCCTTCGTGAAGCGCTTTCGAGATCGTCGGGGGCAGATCTTTGTCGTACAGGACGGATACCTGAATCTGTCGACGAAGCATCTCTCTCTCACTATCCGATATCCAGCCACTATCGGCAAGCCTCTCAACTTCTCTTAAGGCTTCCGGTTTGCTGAGTACTAAGATGGGCTTTCTGCCTTGGACAAAGATTTGCCCCATGGCGTTTCCCTGCACCTCAACCTTTGACCCAAGTTCTCCGAGACCCGTTTTGATGGCCGCTATTAGCTCTTCTCGGGGAGGGGTTACCAAAAGACATGGCTTTTTCACTTCTCAATCTCTCCTCAGTTCGGGTGAACGTTACCTGCCTCCCATAATAACATCTAATTGATATATTGTAAATGCTGATATCTATTCTTGACGGTTAACGCTTTTTTGTGTATGGTGTTGTATATCCCCGCGAATGCACTCGCTGTGTGGTGAGTGTGGCATCACAACCGGTTTAGGGGGTGAGCCTCTCGGCTTCCCCCTTACCTTATTTTTTAAAGATGGCGTTTGTCAGAACTTACTAGCGATAGTGGGTTTTTTCTTTGCCAAGAGGTCATTTTTGTGTTAATGATAAACTGGAAAGTTGGCCTGAGCCTTACGGCAGAAAGGAGATTATGACTATGCCAACGGCGAGAGTGCGATATGTCAATACAGGAATTGGTCACGATACGTTGACCAAATTGAGAGACCATCTTCGCCGGTTGATCGCTCAAATTCTGACCGAGGTGGAAACGGCTCGGCCTGTAAGCGAAGACGGGGTTCGTTTGTTCTTCAAGAAAAACGAACCCTTCGATGTAATGCCCGATGATATCTTCATTGTGGTTGAAATCGGGATTACAGAAAGGCGCCTTCAGGCCAAAGACGCCATCGCTCGAAAGATACACCGAGGACTCGTGGAGGTGCTGGACGAAGGGCTGAAGTTCGAAGTCCAGGTCCGTCCTGTCGAGCGTGGTCGAGCCAAGAGCGGGGGGTGACGCGAGGGGTAAGACCCTCCTCCGAAGATTGAATCGGTTCACTGGCAACAGTGGGCCTTTTCTTTTATAATTGAACTGATGAATACTGTTATTTTTATCGTCGTTGGGTTAGTGGTTGGTTTTGCTTTGGCCGTCATTGCCGTTAAGTTTTTTGGGTCAAAAAAAGAGGAGAATGGGACGGATAATTCAGCCATGATGTTATTGCAAAATCAGATTGAGAATTTGACCAAAACGATTGATAGCCGTTTGCACGAAACTAATAAGCAATCGGCCGAGAGTGTGCGTGAGCAATTTAGCGAATTTGCCCGACTGTCGCGCGAAGTAACCGAGAAGTTGGTAAGGTTAGAAGAGACAAATAAACAGGTTATTAATTTTACCGACCAGCTCCAATCGCTCCAAGATATTTTAAAGAATCCCAAACAGCGAGGGATCTTGGGCGAATATTATCTTGAAACTTTATTAAAAAATGTCCTCCCGCCCGGCTCGTATCAAATGCAATATCCTTTTCCTGATGGCACGATTGTTGACGCCGTGGTGTTTGTGAAAGATAAAATTATTCCTATCGACTCCAAATTTTCGCTCGAAAATTATAATCGAATTGTGGAAGAAAAAAGTCCGGCCGAAAAAGAAAAACTCGAAAAGATTTTTGTTAATGACTTAAAAAATCGTATTAGCGAAACGGCCAAATATGTTCAGCCTGATCGGGGAACGATGGAATTTGCCTTTATGTTCATCCCTCACGAGGCCATTTATTATGACCTAATTATCAATAAAATTGGGGCGCTAAAAGACGAAAATACCGAAAACTTAATCCAGCGGGCGGCCTCAAAATACCACGTTATTATCGTTTCGCCGACCTCCTTCTTGGCCTATCTCCAGACCGTCCTACAGGGCCTAAAAGCCCTCCAGATTGAAGAATCAGCTAAGGAGATACGACAGAGGGTTGAAGAACTAGGCAAGCATATCGGGGCTTATGAGAGCTATATGGCCAAGCTAGGGGGTGCCTTGGGGACCACCGTTAGCCACTATAATTTGGCCTACAAGGAGCTTAAAAAGGTGGATAAGGATGTACTACGGGTAACTGGCGTCTCGGCCGGATTTGAGACCCAAACACTCGATAAACCCAATTTGGAGGACTAAAAACCAAAGCGTCCCGGCACTAAACGATGCGCGGGACGCGAGAACACATATGAGGGTTAAGGGTTGGCAATCGGGGCGAGGACCCTATCTTCAAGCTGCCGAATGATGGCGTCTGGGTCAGTTCCCATAAGCCCTTCCCGAAGAGAAGAGAGAAACTGGGCAGCTAGGCAACCCTTGGCGTGTTGGAGATATCCTCCCCAACGTCCAGGGATCTCGGCCTGCTGGTCAATCTCTACTCCCATTACCACGGCAACTTTTCTAAGGTCGCCACTTGTCAGAGCGTTCTTAAGATCTCTTCTCCCCTCCGGACTTATTCGTCCGGCCACAATCTTTTCGTCCATAAGGACTCCTTTCCCCGAGGACCCCCTCGGAACACCTACTTGACATAATAGCATTTTAATTATAAAAAGTCAAGCATAAATTTGTTTTATTAAAAAGCCGAAGCCGCGGGATTGAACCGCGGCTGGGGGTCAAACAAATTGTCGGACTAGAAGAGGTATCCATCTGGTGGTTCTTCTCCGTCGGATCCGTCGTCGCGCCGGGGATCAGGTCGGGCGAGTTCTCCCTCGGGTGGCTGTCCCAATGGCCATTTCCCCGAACTTTCGCTGACCGAAGACCTGCTGTCTCCATCTTGCTCTCCGGACGATTCTTCTGACGGGAAACAGTCCGGTCGTCTCGGCGGAGCTTCGTCTACCGGAGCCCTTCCCGTGATCCGGTCAAAGACTCTGGCTTGGAGTTTGGCGATCAAGGATTTGAACCCTTTGTCGTCGAAGTCTCCCTGACGCACTGTTTCCTCGAGAATTGCTCCAATTGTGCCATCGATCTCACGATCTTTGGTTTGATCGAAACGATTTCCTCTCGTCTGGAGATAGGCAGAACCATATTGACTCAGGATCGTTGTTCTTAGTGCCTCGAGAGACATCGCTGGTCTCCCTGGATGGCCCTTGGCCATCCACACCTCCCAGGCCCTTCTTATTTCCCCAGTGTAAGGGTCGATCTTGGCCATTTGGCACCATCCTTCCTTTTCGCTCTGGCGAGCGCTCTGCGTTCAGTTCCACCCTTAACTTTAAATGAAAAAGAAAAAACGAGCAATCTTGCCATTAAACGGCTTTTGTGTATAATATAGTGGTTATGTTCGCCATTATCGAAACGGGAGGTAAGCAGTACAAAGTCGCCGCGGGCGACTCTTTAAAGGTAGAAAAATTGCCCAAGACAGACAAGGGCGAAGTTATTTTTGATAAAGTTTTACTCGTCGCTGATGGCGAAAAAGTTCAGGTTGGCGATCCTTATCTTAAAGGGGCAACCGTTACCGCTAAGTTTGAAGAAGATGGCCGAGCTAAAAAAATTGTGGTTATCAAGTACAAAGCCAAATCGCGCTATCGCATTAAGACTGGCCATCGCCAGCCTTTTACCAAAGTCAAAATCGAAAAAATCGCCTAAGGGCGATTTTTTCTTCGCCAGCCAGACATTTTTTAAAAACAGCTGGCAGGCTCGAAAAAAATTAATGCCTGTTTGTCAGCGCATTTTTAATAGTCTCGGGGTCGGCATATTCGAGTTCAGAGCCGGTAGAGAGGCCACGGCCAAGGAGAGAAATTTTTAGTTTAGCTTGACCTGCCAATGGTTGTAATTTTTCAATTAGCCAATCGGTCGTATGGTCGCCTTCGGTCGTGGCCGATAAAGCGATAATTATTTCAACCAAACCATCTTTAAGCCGTTCTTCTAATTGGGCCAAGAGGGGAGAAAAGCGGATGTGATTTTCAGGTTGCGGATCAAGAATTGGGACATTGCCACCAAGCACAAAATAATAACCATGGTAAGTTCGCGCTTTTTCGATCGCGTCTAAGTCAATATCTTTTTCGACAATCATTAAACTAGACTTATCTCGCTCGGGGTCAACGCAAATTTTGCATTTGTCGGCTTTTGATTGATAACTGTTCGTGAAAAAACGACCACAACTGGCACACTGCTTGATATCTTTTTTTAAGTTTTTTATTTTATCGCCTAGCTGGTTCAGATAATTTTGATCGGTGCCTAAGAGATAATAAACAAAGCGCCGGGCTTGGCGTGGGCCAATGCCGGGGAATTTTCTGAAAAGTTCGGTTAAGCTATTTATTGTTTCCATGTTTTAATTTTGTCTTCGGACTTGGTTTTGCTTTCTGAAAAGTCCTCGGTTCTCCTCAATCTGCGATTTCGGCCAGACATTTTCATAAAGCAAAATCAAGTCCTTAGTGCTTAAAAATTACCAAAATCACCCTTCTCGATATCCGAAAAGCTGGTGCGCGCGGCGTCAAAGTAGAGTTCAGCCTTACCGGTTGGACCGTTGCGGTGTTTTTCAATTAAAATTTCGGCGATATCTTTTTTTTCATTACTCTCCTCATCTTTTTCGCGGTGAATAAACATGACCACATCGGCGTCCTGTTCAATTGAACCGGAGTCGCGCAAGTCGGAGAGGCGCGGTTTGCCACCCCGCTGCTCAACGGCGCGGGAAAGCTGAGAGAGGGCGAGCACTGGTACGTCGATCTCACGGGCGAGCGCTTTGAGTGATCGAGAAATTTCGGTGACCATTTGCACTTGCGAATCAGTTTCTCGGCGAGGGACCATGAGTTGGAGGTAATCAACAATAATCAGGCCTAAATTGTGTTCGGCTTTGAGTTTTCGCGCCTCCGACTTCATCCGCAAAATATTGTTTGACGGTTCATCATCAATAAAAATCGGCGCTTGGGCGAGCGAATCGAGCGCATCGCGCAAACGAGCAAAATCTTCGTCGGCGCGGATGGCACCGGTACGCAATTTCCATGAATCAACAAAACTTTCAGCGGCGAGCAGGCGGTCAGTTAATTGCTGGGTGCTCATTTCGAGTGAGAAGATACAGGTTGGGATTTTTTCGCGGCAAGCCACATGGCGGGCGATATCTAAGGCGAGCGAGGTTTTACCCATCGAGGGGCGAGCGGCTAAAATGATTAGGTCAGATTTTTGCAAACCGGCGAGCTTGGCATCAATGTCGCGAAAGCCGGTCGGCACGCCACGCATGGCGCCATCAGTCTTACTTAAATGATCAAAACGTTCCCAGGCTTCAGATAAGGCATCTTTAATATTGGTAACTTTTTTGTTGGCGTAGGAACCGAGGTTAAAAATAATTTTTTGGGCGCGGTCTAAGACGTCAGTAACATCCTCATTTTCACGGTAGCCCAGCTCGGAGATTTGGTCGGCTGAACTAATTAATCCGCGCAAAGCTGCTTTTTTGTGCACTAATTCGGCGTAATGTTTGATGTTCGAAGCGGAGGGAACTTTGTTGGCCAATTCGGCGAGATAACTTGAACCACCAACGCTATCGAGCTGTCCCGCATCCTTCAGCTTTGATGAGACCGAAACAATGTCGACAGGCGAGCCAACTTCAGATAAGTCGATCATCGCGCTATAAATTTTTTGATGGCGCGTTGAATAAAAATCTTCAGGCCGAAGAAAATCGGCAATTTCACCGAGAACTTTTGGGCTAATCATAATCGACCCGAGCAAGGCTTGCTCGGCGTCCCCATCATTTGGCGGAATTCTTAATTTTGTTCCGGCGAAGGGCTGTTTGTTTACGGCCATGCTCCTATTCTATCACAAGCAAAAAGTTAAAAGAAAAGCATAAAAAATGAGAAATTCTCTTTAATTTGGGGACAAAATGTTATTAAAAGGGGGAGAAGAAAATAGTAAAGGGCCCTCCTCCCGGGGGCCCTTTGGTTGAAATGTTTGCGGCTATTTAAGCCGCTCCTTTGCGATCTAACTCCTTTAAGCTGTCCCAGTGTTCTTTTCCGCGGTGTCGGAGTTCTTCTCCTGGTTTCAAGAGGACATCGAGACTAACGTTCTGGGCATCGCTGCCTCGGTAACAACCGAGAGTCTCCGCCGCTAGCATGTGGGTCACAAGGACGAAATGGACCCCACGCTCGTACAGGGCCAACGCGGTCCTGTTGGACGAAGTAATCGCTACGAAATTCGCGGTGGGGTTATCCCTGCTCAGGTGGGCAGCGAGAACCCCGTTGTCTTTGATGTCGGGCGCGGTTGAGATCATCGTCTCGACTTCGGAGAAATCGATACCCGCTCGAGACTCTTCACTGCAAGCGTCTCCGAATCGGCAGGGGACACGATCTTTCAACAATCTTGCGAAAATGTCTGGATCATGGTCAATCACGAGGTAATCAGTCTCTCTTCCTTTGAGCCCAAGCCCGATTGACTTACCGAGCCTGTCATATCCCACTAGCACTATTTTGGGGTGCATGGTCTCGTCTGGCGCCAGTGGTTCCTGCTTCCATACTGTCAACTTGTCCAACCACCAAAGCTGTGAACGTAGCTTTTGGTAAAGGTCCAAATTGTACTTGATCAAGTATGACGATATCGTCATACTGACCACCGTCACCACAATGAAGGGTGGTAGGATCGTTGGATCCAGGTGCTTCAAGGCCACACCCTGGGCCACGAGCACGAGGCTAAACTCCGACAACTGGCCGAGGGCCAAACCGGAGTTAAAGGCCGAGGACCTTTCGTACCCGAACAGGCCGACGATGATCATTACTAGGAGCGGCTTGATGACGATGACCGCAACAGACATCAGCACGATTAGGGTCAAATGGTTATAGATAATCAGGCCAAATGATCCCAGCGAAGCACCACTGGTTGTCGGAGCGAGTTGGAGCCCTAGCGCCGCGAAGAACAAGACGGTGAAGAACGACTTCAACGCCTTGAAGTCCCCGATGATCTCATGCTGGTACGCTAACGACGCCATCGCTAGGCCGGCTAGGAACGAGCCGATGCCCATCGACAGTTTCATCTTGGCCGCGTAAAAGGCGCAGACGAACAGCACTCCCATAGCTACGACAAAAAGGGTTTCCCTTTCCCTCGCTACGCACCAGAACAGCCGTGGAAAAACGAACTTTCCGCAAACCATTACGATGAGTAAAATCAACCCGGCGGTAATCGTTCCTGTGCTTATCAACTCCGTCACTGAAAAATCATTGGCGGTAGTTAATATTGACAGGGCGAAAATCGCCATCACGTCCTGCATTACTAGAATGCCTATGGAGATGCGTCCGTACAGGGTGTTAAGGTCGTATTTCTCGCCTAAGACCTTGACGACCAGCATCGTGGAGGAAAAGGATGTTGCGAAGCCGATGTAAGCACCCGCAATGCTAGTCATTCCCAGTAGCTTGGCCAGACCAAAACCTAAACCGAAGCTGGCGATGACTTGAAGACATCCTCCGCCAATTGCGACAAGGCCGAGTTTCTTCAGGCGTGACAAGTCCATCTCGATTCCGATTACGAACAACATGATCGTAGCGGCGATTCCAGACATGTCACCGATCGACTCTACCTGGTTTATCCAGCCAAGGCAGAGAGGTCCTACTACTACTCCCGCCAAGACGTAGGCGGGGATCATGGGTTGCCGGGCTATTTTGAAAACTAGCCCAAACAATGCCGCTAACACGAACAAAATTCCTATATCCTGTTGCATGGTCCAAACCCTTCCGCCGATCTGGTTAAAACGCTAGAGTTAGTTAAATTGGTAGAGAACATCTCTCCATTTTCATTACTGGCACATTTTATTTATTATGTCAAGTATTAAAAACAGCAAAAAATCCCCAAAAAAGGATTAAATTCAAGAAAGATCTTAAATTAATTTTAGCTCTAGTTTATTGCACTATTCTAGGCAGGGGTACGCCATCTCGGCCGTAATATAAGTAGTTACCCCTCCAGTTGTTATGACTAGATGAATAGAGAGCTGTTTGACACACTTCTCCTTCCTCGGGCATTTCCACTTGGCCGATAATTCGCTCAAAGAGGGTGATTGACTTGTTGTCATTATCTTCGGAATAAAAGGGTCCAGTTTTCGAACCAATATTACAATTAAAGATCTCTGTTCGCCAACAATTTTCCTCTAGTTTGTCAGGGCAATCTTTAGTTTGTTTGTAATTTTTTGACCAACAATCATTATCTTTTAAGGAGCAATTTCGAAAAACCATAATCCCTGTTGGGCTCAGTATCTCCATTCGGGGAGCATTAAAAACAGAATAAATTCCCCAAAGGACAAAGCCAATAACAACTAATAAGAAAATAAAAATCAGGTACTTTAATAGTTTTTTCATAGAAGCTTAAGTCCCAAGACCTGATCAAATTTCGAGATAAGTTCCAGCTTTTGGGCGGAGGGGAGATCTTTAGCTGATAGAACCGCTTGTAGAACGGCGAGGGCGGAGGCGATATTAAGGTTGGAGATTTTGGAGGTAAAGTCTGATAGATAACTTTCAGTTACCCGAAGTCCAACTTCGGGCGCATTTGAAACTGAAGTTTTGGTAGTTTTATTTTTTAAGTTTTTATAGCCCTTGCTGGCCGCCTCAAGCGATTCCCAAGTGAAATTAACTTTTTGTTTGTAACTGGTTTGCAAAAGCAAGTAGCGGTAGGCGAGCGGGTCGTAATCTTTTTGCTCCAAGTCTTCTAGCGTGTAGAAATTGTTAGCGCTTTTGGCCATTTTTTTGCCGTCAACTAGCATATGTTCGGAATGCAACCACTCGCGTACAAAAGTTTGGCCGGTCAGCGCCTCACTCTGGGCGATCTCATTAGTGTGATGGGGAAAAATTAAATCGACTCCACCGGTATGGATATCGGTGGTCTGACCATTAAAGGCGACATAATTGATAACGGAACATTCAATATGCCAGCCCGGCCGACCCTCGCCTAATTTTTCACTCGGCCAAAAAATATTGGCATCGCTTTCGTCACGCGCCTTCCATAACGCGAAGTCGCTTAAATTATCTTTAGTGTATTCGTCAGCTTTAACGCGCGCGGAGGCTGATATTGAACCACCGATTTTTTTGCCCTCCAAAAATTTCTCGCCGACCAACTCGCCATAATGGCCAAAGTCTTGCTGATATTTTTCGATGCTAAAATAGGTGCTGCCATCGTCGGCTTTATAAGCGTAACCTTTCTCAATTAATTTGACGATAAAGTCTTGAATTTGCGGCACTACCTCGCTGACTTTGATAAATTTTATCTCGTCAACCGAGACGTTTAACTTTTTTAAATCTTGCAAAAAGGCCTGGTAATATTTGTCAGTGTATTTTTTTAACTCTGCTACGTCGGCATCTTTCCCGAATTCTTCAACGGTGTTTCTGATAGTTTTATCATCAATATCGGTAATATTCATTACCCACTTTGGGTTTTGACCAGCGAACTTTTTCGCGCGATAAACAAGATCAGCAAAAACATAACTGCGCAAATTGCCAATATGGGCAAAGTTATAAACTGTCGGCCCGCAGGTGTATAAGTTAAGATTTGAAGATTTTAGCGGTTCTAAATCCATTTTTTCGCTTTGGCAATAATGGTCATTACCACGGCGATAATGGCCATTAATGCCACCGCGATATAAAAGCCATCGGCGGATTTAATAATGGGCATATTAAGATCGGTACCACTCATGCCAAAGATGGTGCCCATGAGAGTGACGGGTAGGAAGATAGCCGTGAGGGTCGTTAAGGCCTTCATGGTGTTGTTGGTTTTGATGGAGAGTAGAGATTCATTGGTGGAGCGTAATTCAGAAAAGTTTTCGCGATTGCTATCAACCAAGTTCGAAATTTTTTCGTATTCGCCGATGATTGAGCGCAGATAGTAATCAAATTTTTCACCGTAAAACTCACGAGCGGCGAGCTCCAGCGATTCTAAAACTTCACGGTGGAACTTTAAGGCCCATTTAAAATCAAGCAGACAGCGATTTAAACCAGAGAGTGTTTTGACTATCTCGGCCTCTTGGCCAGCAAAAATCTTCTGCTCAGCCCGCTTCAAACTTAAATTAATATTATCTAAGCCGGTCTCTAGTGATTGATATAGCTGGCGGATAATATAGTAGAAAAGGTGTCCCGCATGGATATTTTTGTCTTTTCGGCCGTTGATCAATCCCGCACTGGCCTCCAGGATTTTGGAAAATTCTTCGAGCGGGGGAATGTTTTCATAATGGGTCGTGATTAAAAAATCTTTACCGAGGACAAAGTCAATCTCGTAGGTGTCATCTTCGTGCAAGCCGTCGCCATAATTAGGCTGACAAACTTTGTCAACCGGGAAGTGGAGGATTAGGTAGAGATAGTCATCATAAATGTCAACCTTGGCTCGAACACTTGGGTGAAGCAATTCTTCACTCACCAACGGGTGGATGCTGTACTCTTGGCCAAGCTTGGCCACCTCATCCTTGGTCGGAGCAATCAAGCTAAGCCAGGTAATATTCTGGTACTTTAATTGTTTAATCATTAGGTTTAATCATATCTTTTTCCCAGTTTGACCACAAGTGGATAGTTTGCGATAATGTAATTAATGCTAAATCGTTCGTCTGCCAAATTTGTTATTTGGTTTGTTGTTTTGGTGGCAATTATTGCCGCCTTTGGTCTGGGCAATTATTGGGGTCAATCTCGCGCCGCTAGTCAAATCGCCCTTGACTTAGTTGGTCAAGAAGTTGGTAAACCAGACAAAGTTGATTTTTCACCCTTTTGGAAGGCTTGGAATCTAATTAACGAAAAATATATTGCCGATAATGGTAATAATCATAGCACGACGACCAAAATCGCCACTGATCAAGACAAGGTTTGGGGGGCAATTGAAGGTCTGACCACCTCGCTCGGCGATCCTTACTCCGTATTCTTGCCACCCGAAAAGAAAAAACGCTTCGAAGAAGATATCCGCGGTAATTTTAGCGGTGTTGGCATGGAAGTGGGGATTAAGGATGAGGTCTTAACTGTCATTACCCCTCTGCCTGATTCGCCGGCAAAGAAAGCCGGAGTGCAAGCCGGTGACCAAGTCGTTAAAATTAACGATACAATTACAGCCGGCCTCTCAGCTGATGAAGGGGTTAACCTTATTCGTGGTGAAGAGGGGACAACGGTTCGCTTAACTTTGGTGCGAGGCAAAGAAAAGCCATTTGAAATTTCTATCACTCGTGCGGTCATTACCATCCCAACGCTTGACACAAAAAAACTGGCTGATGGAATTTTCGAAATTAAACTTTATAACTTTTCGGCTACCTCGCCAAATCTTTTTCGAGCGGCCTTGCGCCAATTTATTGAATCTGGTTCAACCAAATTAATTGTTGATCTGCGTGGCAACCCGGGCGGTTTTCTTGATGCAGCCGTCGACATGGCTAGCTGGTTTTTGCCAGCCGGCAAACCGGTCGTAATCGAGAAACATGGTGGGGGAGTAGAAGACAAAATTTATCGCAGTGCCGGTTATGATATTTTTAATGACAAACTAAAGATGGTAATTTTGGTTGATCAGGGTAGTGCCTCGGCCGCTGAAATTTTGGCAGGCGCTTTAGCTGAATATGGCAAGGCGATTTTGGTTGGTCAAAAAACTTTTGGCAAGGGTTCGGTTCAAGAACTGATCCCGGTAACGGGTGGCAGCTCGCTTAAATTAACCATTGCTAAATGGTACACACCCAAAGGCAAATCCATTTCAATTAACGGCTTAATGCCTGATATCTTGGTACCGGTTACTGAAGAAGATATTAAGGCCGGCCAAGATCCGCAACTTGAGAAGGCTATTGAAATTTTGGGTAATAAGTGATAAGTATTTAATTATATGAAAATAATTTTACTTCAAGATGTTGCTAAGGTGGGGCGCAAAAATGAGGTTAAGGAAGTTAATGATGGTTTCGCCCGGAATTTTTTGCTAGGGGCTGGGAGAGCAATTCTAGCCACGGCGGCTAATATTGCCAAAATCGAGGGATTGAAAAAAGGTAAAAATGAACAGCAGGCCAAAACCATTTCTTCGGCCCAGCAATTAATCGAAACTCTTGGTGATCAGGCGATTGAAATTAAGGCTAAGGCGAGCGAAGAGGGGCATTTATTTGCGGCGCTCCATGCTAAAGATTTAAGCGCCGAGATCAAAAAGCAATTTGGCTTGGATCTAGCCGAACATCTAATTGACCTACCCAAACCGCTCAAAGAATTAGGTGAACACAAAATCGCCCTTCAATTGGGCGATCGCGCGGTACCTCTTAAAATTTCGTTGACGTCTATTTAACCGCCACTACCTCAACGGTTGATTTTGTTTTGACCAAACCAGCAAAACTCAATTTACGTTTGGAGCCAAATTTAACTACACCCGGGACACTGGCGAAAATAGTGTGGTCCTTGCCGAGGCGAGTATTTTTGCCAGCCATGATTTTCGTCCCGCGCTGGCGCACAATAATACTGCCCGCTTTAGCCGTTTGACCATCAGCCAACTTTGTTCCTAGATATTTAGGATTAGAATCACGTAGGTTTTTAGCAGTACCCCCTGCCTTACGATGTGCCATATTGGTATAATATTAACGACATGAGTATAAAGGAAATGACAGAAAAAGTAAAGTTTTATTCGTCTTGGTGGCGAGCTCGCGAGAAGGAATTATTTGTTGCTCTACTGGTTGTTTTGGTTGCCCTGTTATCGTTCGGCCTTGGCCGTTTATCAAAAATTGAAGGTTGCCAACAGCCGGTTCAGATTGAGAATGCTTTACAGACGCAGTAACGCCCCGGATCATACCGATCGATCCGAGGCGCCGTTGATGGGGAAGGAATATACGGGCGTTGTCGTTGCTAGTCCCAAACCAGCTCGGAGTATTCGAGCATGATCTGGTCGAGGCGTTCGGCCGTGAACTTGCCGGCGTCAACCTCTTCCTGGGTGACAATACCACACTTGACCATGTCGTTGATGATGGCCAAGGTTACTGCTGGACAGTTCTTGCTACGAGCGGCGTTGGTCACTCGCGACCAGAGTGTCTTCCCGCGGAAGTTTAGGCGAGACCATTCCCACCAATCCGTGTCTCTGGGGTCGCCAGCTAGGTTGGAGGTCCAGACGAAGTGCCACTCCAGATACTCTGGGTTGAAGTAGAAAGTTCGTTCGCCTAGAACTAGTGGCCAGACAAGTAGTCCGCCGTCCCAGCATGGGCCGGCTAACTGATCGCCCTCGGGCATTTCCCAGTACCAGGCGGGGACGTCCAACCCTCGGATCCAATAGCACCCCTCAAAGGGGTTTCCGTCGGCTTGAACGGTTTGACAAACTGCAACCGACAACAACACGAGAACAAAGAACGCATACGACGACTTCATGGGCAAATCCTTTCGCGTGGCGCCCTTTATTGGGCTGTGGGCGCCGGTAGTTCATCCGTGAAAAATTATAGGACAAAAATAAGATAAAAGCAAGTAATAGAATTATTATGAAAAAGACAATTGCTCCCGGCGGTTTACCCTAACCGGGAGCAATTAGCCAAATGAATCCGTTTGAGATCAGGCACGACAGAGGAAGTGCCTTTGCCTTACACACCGCGGCTTGAAGCCCTTGACAGATGCGACAATCGAGCTGCCCTTTTCCCCGATATTCGATCTTCCTTCCGGGGTGGGGGATTTGCTCGACGTACTCTTTGTTTCTGCTGGGGGACTCCCAAGTCTTCGGAAGTGCATAGTTCTTTCTCCTGATTCGGAGTGGCCACAACGGTCACTCATCCTTCCATAAAAATCTTAACATCGCAGTTGCCATGAAGTCAACACATTGTCAACGGGGGATATTTAAAAAGCTGGCTGTGGATAACTACTATATATGTCGCACAACATAGATTTTGCGACATAGCGCTAGAGCTAATCTAGCGCTAATGTTGCAAAATCTAATCTTGGCGCGACGTGCTTCCCTATCATGTCGCGCAAGATATTTTGCGGCATAGCTTTAATTTAATTATTTTATTTAAAATATTTTTCTCGCTTCTCCTAAACTCCGTCACTAATTTTACTAGTCCTTACCCCTAACATTTACTACCAAAAAACCGAAGGATTTAACCCTCCGGTTTTTTGGTTTTTTGCGTTGATCGATTAGACAGACTTGCCAGTATCCTTACCCCAACAGGGCTTGCTCCAATTCCAATGACGGTTGCCTTCTTTCTTCATTAACCACATGGCGTACTCAATATTGTCGTTGGTCTTATGAATATCGAAGCCCAGAGCCTGACTTTGGCTAAGGTGGTACTTCTCATTGATTTGAAAGATGCCAACATCTAGCGGATTTTTATCTCCGCGCATGGCTTTGCCATTTTCATCGTATTGACGAAAGGTGCTCTCGCAATTAGCGATCCGTAGAGCGGTATCGGCATGAAGACCGTACTTGGCGCTCGTTTCGATGATTTGATCATAAACAGCGGCGCTGGCGGTAGTTGTTGGGCGCTCAATTGAATAAGTCTTCTCGATAACCGGTTGATTGTTATCAAACCTGCTAGCAAGTAAGGGGTTAAGAGCCAAAGCTGGTCCCGTTGTTGAGCTCGCCGTAATGATGAGGCTTGCTAAGCCTATTTGTAGGGTTGAATAAATAAGCCAATTGAAAACCACCTATCGCTTAAGGGCCACAACGGCCAAGCGGTAAATAGTTTAATAAAAACGAGCCTTTTTCTTAATTTCGACGATGCCAGCCTTACGGCCGGTTTATCCTACCCAACTAATGCTATTGGTGTAAGCTAACTCTTGACAATAGTAGGATATATGTAGTCTAGCATAAGAGGGCTTAAAAGTCAACCCAAAAGGGGAGTTTCTACTCCCCTTTTGACTAAAAAACCCTTATTTTATAACGTTATTTTAGAATTAAGGTTTTCTGCCTATTTACTTAAAAATGGTATTTTTAATCCCGAGAGCCAATTGGGCAGACCTTGGCCTTTAAATATCGTATTCCAAGCCTGGCCAATCGGCCCGGCGAGGTATTCTTGATACAAATCGGCCAACCAATCCCAGGCCCTAAGGACTATTTGCCAAACGTAGCCAAAATTGGCCCGCCCGGTGTCACTCTCAGCAATCTTCTGCAGATTGATTCCCAGATAGCTTAAGATGATAATGGCCACAATTAGTAAAATTATTAATTTTACTAAACCCGATTGAGAGTTGTTGTTCATATGCTTATATTATAAATAATTTAAGGGATTTAGGTAAGCGTTATAGGAAGCAATTGGCAAAGTATAGGTACCGCAACCAGGCACTTTGCTCTTGAGCGAACTTACTTTTACTCCGTCTGAAGCATAGAGCGAAAAATGCAAATGGGGTCCAGTTGAGTAGCCGGTGTTACCAGAAAGAGCAATGACCTCTCCCCGCTTAACGCTTTGGCCAATATTAACTTTGATTGAAGAAAGATGACCATAGAGCGTCGAAAGCCCATTATCATGTTTGATCAAAATCCATTTACCGAAAGAAGCTCCGGCACAGGTTTTATCGGTATCGCCGGTTCCCGCAACCTGTCCATTTTCGGCAGAACGTATTTGGTCGCCAATATTGGCCGCGAGGTCAATGCCATTATGGCCTTTGCCGTTATAGACTGTCTGATGGCTCTGGGCGAAGTCGGTATTGCCAAAACCCTGAGTGATAAGATGTTTAAGCAATGGCCAGCCGATGGTGCCGGTACCGGTGCTTGGTAATTTGCTCGGATCAAGAGCGTAGCGCAAATCGGCTTCAGCTTTGGCAATCTCGGCCTCGACTTCCTGTTTTTTCTTTTTGCGGTCGGCGAGCAGTTTTTGGTAAGCCGATTCTTTGCTCTTGGTCTCAGTTAGCAAGGTGTTCTTAACTTGCTTGGTAATATCAACGGCTTGTTTTTGATCAGAGAGATCTCCTTTTAAATCAGCTAACTTGTTTTTTTCTTGCTCCTTTTGGCTCTTGTTTACTTCGAGAATCTGTTTGTCGCCCCTTAAGCTGGCAACATGATTATTTAGTTTTTCGCTCAAGGATTGAAATTTACCGAGATTGTCCCAGAGATCAGTCAGACGGTTAACACTCGCTATTATCTCTGGCAGGTTGCTAGTTTCGGTTTGCTTAATTTCGCGTAGCGTCTCAGCGAGAACAGTTTTATCATCGGTGATTTTTTCAGCTGTCGTCTGAATATTTTTTGCCAGGTTATTAATATTACTATCGGTTATCACAATCTTGTTTTGCGTTGAGACGAGGCTTGTTTGTAGTTTTTGTCTCGTCAAGTCAATTTGCTGAATTTCTTTTTTGAGAGAGTTGCCCTGTTGCCTCGTCGTGTCGATTTTTTGTTCATATTGTTTTATTTCCTCATCCAATTTTTTTACCGTATTTTGCCGATCACTAATTGTGCTCTTAATTTCATCAACCGAAACTGCTAACAAAACGCTAAAAGTAAATAAATTAACGATTACAAAAAGTAAACTTAAAAATATATTAATTAAGAATTTTTTGTGCATGCTTTAATCTTTGAAGACTTTCCTTTTTGCCTAAAATCGAAGCTACGGTAAATGGGTCGGGCGATTTCTCTCGGCCCGTTAAAGCGACGCGCATTGGCCACAAAACATCGGCCCTCCCCTGCTCGGTGGCAAAATCCCATAATTTATTTTTTATTTTTTCGGCCGACCAATCACCCCCATCCAGCTTTTCTAAGAGGTCGATTGTCTCATCCAAGAATTTTCCTTCTCTTAATAATTCTTTCGTCGGTTCGGGTGGCGCGAAAAAGAAATCAAACTCTCCGTTCCCCACTAAATTTTTGGCCTCGCTCAAATTATTAATGCGTTCCGAAATTATTTTGGCAAGTGGCAAAAACTTTTCTGGTATAAATCTGGTTAGCTCTTCCTCTAACCTGGCTAGGGAGAGACGTTTAATGAACTCGCGATTGATCCAATCCAATTTTATTTGGTCAAAAATAGCGCCTCCTTTTTGCACCCTTGACAGATCAAATGATTTTATCAATTCTTCTTTATAAAATATTTCCTGTTCTGTGCCTGGGTTCCAACCCAAGAGGGCCATATAATTTAAAATTGCTTCAGGCAGATATCCTCGCTTTCGGTATTCAGCAATAGCCACAGCCCCGTGTCTTTTTGATAGCTTGGACCGATCGGGCGAAAGAACCAGAGGCAAGTGGGCATAGATGGGTGTCGGCGCTCCAATTGCTTCTTGAATTAAAATCTGTCGCGGAGTGTTAGAAATGTGATCCTCGCCTCGTATCACCTCGTTAACGCCCAGCTCAAAGTCGTCAACAACGACGGCTAGATGAAAGATGGGCTCATCAAGACTCTTGGCGATCACAAAGTCGCCGAGATCGGTAGTATCCATCTCTACTAATCCCCTGATCTTATCTTGAAAGCTAACCTTTTTATTCGGATTACGGAAACGAATGACCTCTTCTCGCCAATCTTTGTCCGGTTCAAGATCGGCCGGCTTTTCTTCTTTGGATAGATAAGCCTTATCTTCGTTGATCAATTGTTGCAGATACTTTTTATGAATGCTAACCCGTTTTGATTGATAATGTAGTTCATCATAATCTAACCCAAGCCAATCGAGGCTTTCAATAATGTCGTCAGCGTATTCTTTTTTTGAGCGTTCGCGGTCGGTGTCTTCAATTCGCAAAATAAATTTGCCACCAGCTTGTCTCGCGGCCAGGTAGCTAAAAACGGCCGTGCGATAGTTCCCGGCATGAAAAAGTCCTGTTGGACTCGGGGCAAATCTGGTAACGACATTATTCTTCATGACGCAGGGCGATTTTAAGCACTTCTTCGGCTATCAACTTGGCCGCCTCGGGCCGGGCAAAACTTTTGGCGCCCCTAGACATCTCAGCGTGCAATTTCTCATCAGTCATAATGCGATCGACCTCAGATAAAACGATTGAAGGGGTCAAGTTTTTTTCTTCGATTACCACCGCTCCTCCACTTCGAGCATAGGTCAGGGCGTTGGTCCTCTGGTCATGGCTAATTTCTTCGGGAATCGGAATAACAATAGACGGTAGCCCCCAATTGGCAATCTCAAACAGGGCTGAACCGGCGCGAGTAATAACAAGCGAGGACACACCCGCCGTCATCCGCATGGCCGAATTATTAAGATAGTCAAAAATGCGATAACGATTAGCCAAAGGATTATCTTTTAGTAAAAAATTTGCCCGAGCTTGGACCTCGGCAAAATTATTTTTGCCAACCTGGTGGATAATCTGATATTTGGCTAGGAGCTTCGGTAAAATATCAAGAATAACACCATTGATTTTCATTGCACCGAGCGATCCGCCAACAACGAAGATTACCGGAGCGTCTTTCTCTAGACGTAAAAATTCTCGCGCGCCAATTTTGACGGGGGTCATTATTTCTTGGCGCAGAGGATTTCCCGTTACTGCCGTGCGATCTTTTGGAAAATATTCTGTGGCTTCAGGATAAGAGAGGGCAATTCGAACGGCAAATTTACCCGCCCAAAGATTGACTCGTCCCGGGTGTGAGTCCGATTCATGAATGATTACCGGGATGCGCAAAATCCTGGCAGCAAGCAACGCTGGGAAACTGGCATAACCACCTTTGCCAAAGATGACATCGGGGTAAATAGCAAAAACTTTAAAGAGGGCTTTTACCGAGCCCAGCAAAGTTTTAAATAAATCAAAAAAGTTTTTCAGCAGACTTAAGGGCGATTTGTCTCGGCGCAATTTGCCGGCCGAAATAGGGACAAATTTAATGTTGTTTTCAAATAGGACTTGCTTATTATATGGCGCGTCAGACATAAGAATAAGTTCTGGCTCAACTAATTTCTCAGCCGTGGCCAAAAGTCTAATTTCTTGAGCGACGGCAATTATCGGATAAAAATGCCCGCCGGTGCCACCACCGGTAAATAAAATCTTCATATTTTTGTTTCGTTTTTAGATATGTTCAGTATAATACCGACCCCGATTAAAGCAAAGAGAAGTGCTGTTCCGCCATGGCTGATAAAGGGCAGGGGGACACCGGTTAATGGTAGGAGGCCAAGCATGGCGCCAATGTTGATAAACGCTTGGCTAGTGATGAGCACAATCAGGCCTGTGCCCAAAAGCCGACCAAAAGGGTCAATTACTTTAGACATGATCTTGAGTCCCCAAATCGCAAAAGCTAAATACAAGAAAACCAATAAAGAAGCGCCTAACAAGCCAAATTCTTCGCTGGCAACGGCAAAAATAGAGTCCCCGATTGGTTGGGGTAAGAAGTTAAATTTTTGAACGCTTTGACCAAAACCCCGGCCCATTAATCCGCCCGAACCAATGGCAATCAGGGATTGGTTTATTTGGTAGGAAGAACCAGTTACATCATGTTTAGGGTTCAAAAATGTTTCAATCCGATCGCGAACATAGGGCCGGGTAAAAGCTAAAAGACCAACCGCCACGATACCAAGTAGGAAAAGCAAAAAAAGGTGTCGCCAATGGCCGCCAGCGGCAACAAAAATACCCAAAGCACCGGCGACAATAACCATGAGCGTGCCAGTATCTGGCTGTAGAAGCATTAACCCACCAACTATTCCTAAAAAAATTAAAAATGGCAAAAAGCCATTACTTAAACTCTGTAAGCGATCTTTCCTAACGCTAGCCCAAGCGGCCAAAAAAATAATAAAAGTAAATTTAAGAAATTCTGACGGCTGAATCGTGAAGGGTCCAAGGAGAAGCCAGCGTTTGGCTCCACCATAAACAAAACCGAGACCGGGAACAAAAACTAGTCCAGTCAAAACAACAGCCAAAGCAAAAAGATAAGGTGAATACGGCTTAATACTCCTGTAGGGTGTATTAGCAAAAACAATTGTTAAAATAAGTCCACTCAACAGGACACCTAATTGTTTGAGGGCGACGGTAGTAAAGCTAGCACTATCACGGCCCATTTGACCGAGCGAGGCTGACATAAAAATAGCAAAACCAACCACGATTAAGGTTAGAACGATCAACAACAAAACTCGGTCTGGTCTTTTTGCTCGCATTAGCTGGTTATTTTACTGTTTAATTATTGATAGAGAATCCGTAATTAATGATTTCGTTCATCATATTCATCATCCGTTAATAAATTCGCATACATTCTTGCTGTTTCCTCGTCTTTGACGCCAATGGCCGCTTGAGCGGCCTCAAAAAGTGCATCAGCGAGACTTCTTCGCCAGGCAGGATTTCTTTCTGTTCGTTCCATGTAAAAGGCCACAAGCACCTTATTAAAAGCGGCCGGATCATAGGTTTTGTCTTCAAATTTGCCTTGAATCAGGCCAATCTGAACGTTCAAGATCGGTGTAGCTTCAGGGTTTTCTGGGCCGAGGGTCGCTAATTTTTCGACGGCTTCTTCTCGCGACAGCCCACTCTCTGTTATCGGGGTGTTATTCGTTCTTCTCTCAACAACATCTGGATCATCATCTTTGAAGGGAAAAGGGACTTCTTTTTTCTCGTCGGGAACCCGGCCTTCCTCCTTTTGTTCTCGAGCTGCTTCTGAAAGTTCTGAAGCGCTAGTCATGGCGCCTGTTGACAACGGCGCCTGATCGGGTCCTGGTTCATCCCATCTCATGTTTTTATTTTATTAAGGTTATTAATTTTAATAACTTAGACTCTTGTCTATAATAACAAAAATCTCCGAAAGGTGGTATACTCACAGGGCGATGTTATTAGATGAAGTCAAAATCAAGGTAATCGCTGGCCATGGCGGGAGAGGCGCGGTGGCTTTTAATAAACTTAAACTGGTGCAGGGGCCCAACGGCGGCAATGGTGGCAAGGGTGGGAGCATTATCTTTGAGGGGGTTTCGGACCTTGGCGCCCTGTCTCAATTTCGTTATCAAAAAGATGTTATTGCCTCAGATGGTGGTCGTGGCCATGGTAATTTTGTTGACGGTCCTGATGCGGAGAACCTGATTTTGAGAATTCCCGTAGGCACGGTTATTCATAATTTAACGACCGGTAAAGATGTCGAAATGACCGCCATTGGTGAACAACTCTTAATTGCTAAAGGGGGCAAAGCGGGCAAGGGTAATTTTAAATTTCGTTCTTCGACTAATACTACCCCAAAAGAATTTCAGCCCGGCCTACCCGGAGAAAGTTTCGAATTAGAGCTCGAATTAAAACTAATTGCCGACGTTGGTCTAATTGGTTTGCCCAATGTTGGCAAATCTACTTTGCTCAATTTACTCACTAATGCCAAAAGTAAGGTGGCTAATTACCCTTTTACCACTCTCGAACCCAATCTCGGTGTTTATTATGATTTGGTTCTGGCTGATATCCCTGGTTTAATTGAGGGTGCCTCCGAGGGTAAGGGTTTGGGTCATAAATTTTTGCGTCACGTTGAACGAACTAAAACTCTTTTTCACCTTGTCTCGGCCGATAGTGCTGATCTTAAAAAAGATTACGAAACGATTCGGGCCGAACTCTCGGCTTACAACCCCAAACTGGCCGAAAAGCCTGAATATTTAATTATTGCCAAAACCGACATGGTCTCCCCCGCCGAACTCAAAAAACTAATTACCAAAGCCAAAAAACTAAAATGTTCGTCACTCGGTGACCAACAAAGTGATGTTCTTACCCTCTCAATTATCGATGACGCCTCGCTTGAGCCAATCAAAAAAGTGCTTAACAGAATTGCTGACGGAAAAAAGAAAAGTTAAATTTTGGGTCCGCCGATGAGGGTGATAATCATGCCAATGATGGCGAAGACGATGCCGATGATCCAGTAGCGCATCACGACTTTGTAAGCGGGCCAGCCGATGGCTTCGAAATGATGATGAAGAGGTGCTACGAGAAAAATCTTTTTGCCATGGCGGAATTTTTTTGAGGCCATCTGGATAATATTTGAGAGAACGGTGGCGACAAGTGGCAAAGCAATAATTGGCAAAGTGGCAACTGAATCAGTAAGGAAGGCGACAACTGTTAAGGCGGTAGTTAGGCCTAAAATACCTGTTTCGGACATATAAAAGCGCGCTGGTGGGATATTAAACCACAAAAAAGCTAAGAGTCCGCCGGTGACTGCTCCACAAAAAGCGGCCAGGTCGATTTGATTTTGAAAGAAAGCGATAACCGTGTAAGAAGCAAAAATAATGGCCATTACACCGCCGGAAAGGCCATCTAACCCATCAATCACTCCGCTTGCGAATAAAGCAATCATCACTAAAACAAATAGCGGGATAATCAGCCAGCCGAGCGTTAGGATACCAACAAAAGGTAGGGTGATGGCCGTTACTCCTAACTTAAAATAAAACCAATAAGCGCCAATTAGGCCCAAAAGGGTGACAATAAGTAGGCGGTGTGAGAAGGGCAAGCCGGCATTTTTACAGTCTTGCTCAGCTTTAACCTGGCGCCAGTCATCAACTAAGCCAACGATCGAGCCGACCAGGAGAGTAAAGAGCGGTAACCAAGTTTGATTACGGCTAAAGAAATTGAATTTATCTGTCCCAGCCCAAAACGAAGTAATAAGCCAAAAAAGCAGGGTAGTAATTAAGACGCTGCCCCAAATCACAATTCCGCCCATGCGCGGTGTGCCGGTATCTCGATTTTTATGAAGTTCATTAAAAATGGGTGTGGCGCAGCCATCGGGAGCAATCTTGCCAGCCTTTTTCTTCCACATTTTATTTTTATATAACCAGTTAGTCAGAAACGGGGTTATCCCCATCCCAATAAAAAAGGCCACGGCCGCCGGCAAAAAAACTTTCAATAAACTCAAGTAAGCCATAGTTAGTTATTTGTTAGAATAATAATTTAAGGTGGCCTCGACTAACTTTTGAGTGTCGGTAAATCGCCCTTGCTCGCTCGAACCAAGCACCACAATTGCTACCGGTCGGCGTAAGCCAAGGTTAGCGGCAATTGCCAAATTGCCTCCAGCCAAGTCGGTGAGCCCGGTCTTTGAGGCAAGTAGCCCTGGGATCTCATTAACAATCTCGTCTGTATTTAAAACCGTATGATTAAAGTTGTCCAAACTCTTCTCTGTTATCGAGGCTTCCCTTGTGGCCGACAAAAGTTTTGGATTATTTTTTATAACATAAGAAAATAATTTAGCTACCGACAGGGCTGAGCCGGAGCCTCCGGGCTGAAAGTTTTCGTCCAAGCCAGTTGGATTGATAAAGCGGAGATCGATTAGACCCAGTTCAAGCGCTTTATTGTTCATCTGGTCGATAAATTCTGTTTGGTTCGGGCCGGCGAGGGCGGTCGCGCCATCGTTTGACGAACCGACTAAAGTCAGGGCGGCGAGATTAGCTAATGACCATTTTTCGCCCAGACGCAATCCCCCGCTACTGTCGTTGCTTGTCTTGTCGATGGTAATCGACTTTTGGGGTGTTCCCGTTTCGCTGGCCACTAACACGGTCATTAATTTGGTAATCGAGGCGAGCGGTAAAACCTGCTCCTCTTTTTTCCCGGCAATGAGCTCGCCCTTTTCGATGTCGTAAACGGCAAAGGCTTTAGCTTCTAAATTTAAACGACCAAAGGCCAGGGCTCGATCTACTTCTTTTTGTTCCTCAACTTTTTGAGCCGCAATCTGGTTGGCTTTTTCTTGAAGTTCAAAAAAATTAGGATAAGAAAAATAAAATCCACCCCAAATTAAAAGCAGGGCCAAAATTAAACTAATGATGACGCCATTGTCATATTTGTTCTTAATTTTCGGTTCCATCTTCGTTTGACTGTTCAATATTGACCAAAACCTGTTCGGTCAGAAAATTAGCGACTTGTTTTTTTATTGTCTCAAATTCGGGCAAATCCTCAACTTTTTCAATACCAAGGTGTCGTAATAGGTCGAGTGTTGGTCGATAAATAAAACGTCGAGCATCTTTTTTATCAATCTCACGTTCAATTAAACCACGAACGAGGAGATGGCGCAAAATAAAGCTGGAGTTAACTCCGCGCACATAATCAATCTCGGCCCGCGCCAGCGGTCCCTCATAGATAATTAAGGTCAAAGTTTCAAGCGCCGCTTTGCCCAAATCGCGCGATAACTCCTCCTTGGTAATTTGTTCAATAATCGCTCCGGCCTCGCTCGCGGTGCCGAGCATTACTTCTTCACCCTGCCTAATTATTCTAACTCCCCTTTCAGCGAGGTTCCCTCCCAGCTGATTAAGGCTGGACTCAATTTCTTCAGTCGAAACGCTAAGCCATTTAACCAATTGGCTCACAGTTACCGCTTCGGCTTTGTAAAATAAAATAGCCTCTATTTTTGCTTCTAAACTCATGATTATTTTTTTATATTATACCCTACCCGACATTCTAAATACTAATCCCGAAATACTAATATCTCGGTACACCAACCGATTTATTTTCCATCTCAATTTCGGCAAAGTGCGCTTTTTGTTCGATATTGATGGCGCCTTGTTTAACGAGCTCAAGCATGCCGAGAAAACTGACAATAATATTAACTTTATCTTTTTTGTCCTTAACAAAATCACCGAACGACATTTTGAGAGCTCGGCTAACCCGTTCAGCCAAGTCGCTAATCACCTCCTCCAAACTAATCACTTTTTTAATGATTGTTTGCGGAATAATTTCTTTAGTCGGCAAATTATTGAGCAGTCGCTTAACGGCCTCGAATAGGCCGGGCAAAGTTATTTCGCGCGTTGGCGAAAAAACAATTACCGGCGCCGAACCCTCTTCCCGGCCAAAAATGATGTCCTTACCGAATCTTTCTTTAAGATGCCGGCTTAGGTCACGGACGCGTTGTAAACGCTTGAGTCGGTCTTCGAGGTCTGACACGCTTTCTTTTTCTTCTTCACTCAACTGTAATCCTGGGAGTAAGGCTAGGGACTTAATGAGCATGAGGGTCGAAGCGACCATAATAAAATTGGCCATCAGCTCCATCGATTGATTCTCTTGGTTTTTCAGATAATTAACATAGCCATCTGCCACTTGCGCTAAAGACACCTGCGAGATGTGCATTTTGCGCTTCTCGATCAGGTTGAGTAGCAAATCCAAAGGACCCTCAAAATCCGCGATTTTAACCCTAAAATTCTCTTCCATTAAGCCAATTTTACCTTTTTATGGTGAGCTTGTCGAACTACTATTTGTCGGTCGATAACAGATTGTCTATACGATTCATGTCCCTCGGGAAAGAGGTGGCCTCCTTGATGTTTGCGAGTTCAAGCAGTCGGGCAGTGAAGCGCTCAAGGCCAGTTGAGGATCCGCCATGGGGAGGCATACCATATTTGAAGGTTTGTAGATAAAACTTAAATTTCTCTGGATCCATGCCTCGGCTCTTTATTTTTTCTACCAACTCTTCGTAATTATGAATTCGCTGGCTACCACTATTGATTTCCAATCCACGAAAGATTAAGTCAAAACTGAGCGATAACTTCGGATTGGTTGGATCGGCATAAGTGTAAAAAGCTCGCTTTGATGTTGGGAAATGGGTAATGAAGACAAAGTCTGATCCTTTTTCTCTTTTTGCCCACTCGCAAATTTGTCGCTCATGTTCCGGTTCCATGTCCGGTTCACCAACCGCTTTTGTGCCGAATTCTTTTTCGAGAATTTCTTGCGCTTCAAGCAGGGTTAAGATTGGAAATTTTTCGGGGATCAAGGGCTTTTCGGTGTTAAATTCTTTAAAAACCTCGGCATGTCTATCGGCTACCGCATTAACCGAATCTTTGATCGCTTGTTCGAGCACGGCCATCGGATCCAAATGATTTTTGATGAAACCCATCTCAAAGTCCATCTGGGTGATTTCGCTGATATGTCTCGTCGTCGCTGATTTCTCGGCGCGAAAAACTTTTGCAATGGTAAATGGTCGTTCAAAAGCTCCAACCATAATTTGTTTGTAGAATTGTGGGCTGGTGGCCAAGAAAGCTTTTTGATCATAATAATAATCAACCGAGAAAACGGCCGAACCGCCTTCAGCGTCGCCACCAACAAGCGCTGGTGATTCAAATTCAATAAAACCTTGCTGGCGCAATGATTCGCGATAAGCCTCAAGAATAGTCGCCTGCACCTTAAAAATGTCGCTGGTGCGCTTTGTGCGGAGTGTTAACGGTAAATAATCGAGATAAGTATCCAGATTTAATTCGCCGTCTTTATCAAACGGTAATTCTTTAGCCTCGCTCAAAATCTCAATGGCTTTAACCTCCACTTCAAGCTCGCCATTAAGCTGGTCGGCCTTAACCATTTTCTCCGGCCGAGCATTAACCAGGCCAGTAACGCGAATCACCCACTCGGCGCGCAATTTTTGTGCTACCTCAATCGCTTCGGCCTGAGCGGGTAAAACTACCATCTGTACCTTACCGCTCACGTCTCTTAGGTCAATAAAAATCAATTTGCCGTGGTCACGTCGCACGTCCACCCAGCCGGCAATAATCACCTCCTCACCAATGTGCTTACTCAACTCGCCGATTTTAATTCTGTTGATCATATTTTTTATAAATTATTTTTTTAATGTTTCTAAATTATTATTTTGGGATCCCATAAACAAACCCAAGGGGTAAAACATAAACTATCGTTGACCGATTAGAACCGGCTTTTTCGGTAAAACCGCAGCCGTATTCAATCGTGGCCCTAAAGCCATAAATTTGTCGGTTAATGTCTCGGACATTATCAAGACCGCAGCCATCCGCTACCCCGTACCACTCTTTGGCAAAAGCTTTTGTAATAGAATTTTTTACACCATTCGCCGTTTGCCATTGGCCAGCGATGATGAAAATGGCTAGCAATATAACTAATATAATTATTACTTTTTTCATAAATTTATTTTAATCAAAAATCGCCCCTCCAAATTCATCAAAATTGATAAATTCGCAGGGGCGACTTCATCCCGTCAAACGGGACCTTGGATCGCGGTGCCACCCTGATTTATATCTTAATTCTTGAGTTTTTACCCGGTTGTTAATCGGCTCAAGAGCTTGTTTAAATAATAGCACTAATCTTAATTCACGCAAGTATTATTTTCTTTCTAATATCATATCAACATGCATTATTGTAATTAAAGATTGAACAATTAAATCATCAAGCCGGTTATTAAGATTTTCAAGAAAAGCAATAAATTCAGCCCCTGTCATATTTTTCTTTTTTGCTTTTCTCATTGACAAAATAATATCACTTGCCAAATTCTTTGCAACTATCCAAAAATGTTATCAAAAATTAACAATCGATAGAAATTGATAACAAATTTTTGGCCGGTAACAAAACTGACGATCGTCACGGATGTTACCGCAAAGTTGAACCTCGTGGTAACAAAATCTCATGGAGATTAAATTTTTTGCAAATAGCCCCCGTTAATTTAATAGTTCACCCCCTCTACTATTTTTCTGAATCGATAATATTTATATTTTCCCCCTGGTTTTTCCGCTCTTTTACATATAAACTCAAATTTTCCCTTTTTAAGATCAATAGTTTGTGACCGTAAAAATTGAATGCCCGACAGCTTATCTAAATACCAAAACTGAGCAATTCTTACAGGGTTATTATTAGGAGCAGCAAAAAAAGTCATGAATAAAGGGATTTCTTTTTTATATTTACTCGGGTTAAATTTTAAATCAAATTTAATTAAATTTTCAGGATTATCAATTGACCGGAGAATCGCCATACTTGGGGGGCCAATCGGTATAGAATTACCCGATACTAGATATGATTCATCACAAGTGGAATAGTCTTTTATTATTTGCGCAACTTTGTCTTTCTGAATGAGAGACTTTTTTGTTTTTAGTATATCTTCAGCAAAAACAATGTACATTTCCCATGGGCCAGACTCTTTATCTCCTGGATTGAGTAAAGAAAAAGATAATTTTGCCAGCGAATTATCGGCGTCTTCTCCGTTTTTGTTATCATCTACTAATATCTGGAAAAATTGACGGATATCAGATTTTGCATTTAATAATTTTAACTCAGCGTTAATTTGTGGTATTTGATAAAAAATTACTACCAGAGACATCAAAAATCCCAGAAGCGTAACAACTTGAGAAAGCCTTAATAACCAATCTGTTTTTTGCTCCTTGTCACTAACCATATTTTTAATCTAGATTTACAAATCAATACCCACCTTAGCGCGGACATCAGTCATTTTGCGGGACGCTTGGGCGCGGGCGATCTCGGCGCCGGCTTTGAGGATGGCGATGACACGAGCGGGATCTTTGGCAATTTCCTCTCTCTTCTCGCGCAAGGGCGCTAAATATTTATTCATATTATCAATCAGGATCTCCTTCGATTCTTTGTAGCCAATCCCCCCTTCAACATAACGCTTTTTAATTTCAGCGAGTTGATCAGCCGGCGTGAAGAATTTATGCAACGCAAACACATGGCACTCCTCCGGATTTTTTGGCTCTTCAACCCCCTTCGAATCGGTTTTGATCGCCATCGCCAAGCGCTTAATCTCTTTCTCGTCGGCAAAGAGTGGGATGGTATTGCCATAGCTTTTGCTCATTTTTTGGCCATCAATCCCCGGCACCGTTTTAACCTCTTCTAAAATCAATGATTCGGGCAATTTAAAAACTTCGCCGTAATTATAATTAAATTTTTCGGCGGTATCGCGGGCAATCTCGACATGCTGTTTTTGGTCAGCCCCTACCGGCACGACGTCGGCGTCGTACAGCAAAATATCTGCTGCCATCAGGATGGGATAATCAAACAGGCCAACATTTACCTCCTTGCTCTTGGCCTCAGCATCTTTGAAGGCGTGGGCGCGCGCGAGGTATGGCATAGTGGTGAGACAATTAAAAATCCAAGCGAGGTTCGCATGCTCGAGGACGTCGGATTGTTTAAAGAACGTCACTTTCTCGGGATCGAGGCCAATGGCGAGGTAATCAAAAACCAAGTCCAAAGTATCTTGTTTGAGTTGCCCCGCGTCGCGGGCCGTGGTTAGGGCGTGCAGGTCGGCAATAAAAACATAACTCTGATACTCGTTTTGCAGATCGACAAATTGCTTCATCGCGCCAAAATAATTACCGATATGGGGCCGGCCCGTTGGCTTAACGCCGGATAATAGAATCTTCTTGTTTTCGTCTGCCATGGATAATATAGTATCAGAAAATTAGAATTTGGTGAAGTTTTCAGTAATTTACCTAGTCACTGAACTTATTCTTAAAGCCGAATCGCTTAGGTTCTAAAGCTGAAAATTTATCCCCTTTTTTTATTTTTGCTATGTGCGATTTGGCATAATGAAAAAAACTATCGGGCGATAAAGGGTCCCTCTGATAAATATTGTCGCTATCGAAAATTATCTTATAAGCTGAGGCGTATTTTTTAAGATCATATTTTGCCTCAATATCTTTTGGTGTAAGACGAGACCAAATCGCAAGGACATCTCCCAAAGACAAAATCCCGTTTCTTTCACCTAGACCGCCCATTGAGGCTGAGACAATGATTTTATTCTTAATTAAAAAGGACTTTTCGCATAAGTGATAAAAATTTGCTGCGGCTAGCCCGCAATCATTGTGAAAATGAAATTCTATGTCTACCGAATAAGGAATTTGAGGAATAATGGCGGTGAAAATTTCGTCAACCATCTCGGGGGTGCATATCCCCAGAGTATCTGAGAAGCCAATTCTTTTCAGAGAACTAATCTTGAGAACCTTTTTTGTTGTTGCCAGTAAATCTTTCTTGGATGACCCAAAGGAGTTTTCGATACTTATTCTAATACCTTTAAATTTCTTAGATAATTTGGCAAGATCGGAAAAAATTTCCTGATTAGGTTTAGCCGGGTCGACAAAAGAACTAACGCCAACAACCCTTTTTTCTGAAAAGAAAATCCAATTTTTTGACGAGGGATAGCAATGGAAATAAAATTCAGATTTAGGATATTTAGCTACTGCCCTTAATAATTTGGTGGTGGCAAAAATTCCCGAAAGTTCAAATGAAGAAATTCCCAACTTGGTCATAATTTTCAAATACTTAGGGAATTTAGCTATAAGTATCTGGTTGGAAAATTTTGATTGCCGGCCCTCGCGGAAGGTCGTGTCGACGATTTCAATATTATTTAGATTACTTAGTCGAGAGACCATAATTTTTTTAGGGCATTATAAATTTCTTGAGTGCCCGTATAACCCAAGTCTTTAATAAAATTTCTTTGGCCAATAGTTGCCAGTTCATCTTCAATCAGTTGTTGGATTTTATCAGTTGCCTCCGTTAAAAACCAGGCATTTTCTTTGACCTGCTTGGCATAGGAATCATAAATTTCGATGGCTGTTTTTTCTTTGCCCATGGGTAGAGGGAAGCCTAAATCCTGCCAGTCAAATCTGAGTGGAGCAGCGCCTCTTGGCCGTAGATATTCAACTAGCATTGCTTGGCTTAAATTGTAAGAGGGCAAAAAGGCTATTGGGACTCCTAGCGAGAGGGCTTCCATTGTGGCACTTTGTCCCCCCACGGTTACTAATTTTCGGGCCAGCGCTAGTTTTTTCTCAAAATCCTGATGATTTAAAGTACTCGAATTAATTTTACTTGGCGGTATGTTGTTCTGTAGATAAGAGATTAATTCTCTCCCTCCGCAAACAAATAAGTTTTCAGTCTCAGTTTTTTTAAGAGCCAAGATCAAAATATCCAGCCAGTTAATCGGCAAAATGGGGGTGAGCGGGTTTACTCCTCCGCCAAGATGGATGATTGTTAATTTTTTTTCT
The DNA here is from genome assembly GCA_041663165.1 of Minisyncoccota bacterium. Classification (GTDB taxonomy): domain Bacteria; phylum Patescibacteriota; class Minisyncoccia; order Phycocordibacterales; family XYD1-FULL-46-19; genus CAIPHT01. Next base: position 69,570 of record JBAZRF010000001.1, read on the forward strand.
GAGCTCTTCCTCTGGGATTTTTGAGGGACAATTCCGCTTATTAGTTCTATATTATATTTAGGAATAACTTTAGCCTCAATTCCCGGATAGTTAACCCAAAAAATAATGTCAGCTAACAGATGGTCCTCTGGTATTTTATCCCAAAACCAGGCCAAACCGTCTAAAAAAGCGCTGGGTAATTTTAGATCCCGGGTCACCTTTATCACAAAACGATTTTGTGAACTGATGACATGAGGATTATTAATTTTTGCCAGGAGCTGTTTTAGGTCTTCCTCTGAACGCTCATTTACTTCTAGCCAGCTAATATTTTTATCCTTGATTATTTCCCAACTGCTTTCTCCGCCCGCAAAAGTCAAAGAAATTTTTCCTTGTTTGGCTAAAGGCAAAAATTCTGCAGCGATGCTATGCAATTTTCCGACTGGCCCAAAACCAAAGGGGTTAGAAACTAAAACAATATTCTTCATAATTTTTAGCAAAAGATAAAGCTTGTTCAGGGCAGAGAATTTCTGGGGTATCAAATTTTTCTGCGATTTTGATAATTTCATCGATTTTGCCATAGCGGGCATTGCCTTGCGACTTGCTCATTCTTTTTCCATCTGGCGCCAGCAACACAGGAGTAAAAAGCATGTCGGGCATTTGTTTTCCCGGGACAAAGGCCTCGGCCATTGCTTGTCTCACCTCATAATCCCCTTCGTTATAATGATCCCCTCCGCTAATAGTGAGATCTGGTTTAAAAATTTCCATTCGGGCGAGAAAAAGCGGCTTATGGTACCACCAATAATCAAAATCATTGAATTTGCCTGAATTTGACTGATGGCAATTGGGGCAAAGAAAAGAAAAAATCTCGTTGCCGTCTATGGTTGTCTTATTTCTAGCGCAAAAACACTTTTTGCATACGGCCGAGGCATATTGAGCGTTGGCCAAGACTATTTTGTCGGTGTATTTTCTAAAAATGTCAGATAATTTATCACTTTCGGTTAGGGTTTTTAATAACAGCTTTTTAAAAGTCGGATGCTCTTTTAGCCAGGAATTATTTATATACCTGATATTGAGTTCGGGGAAGTCAATTAATAACCTTTTTATATTTTCTCGAATCCTGGGAGCCCACAACTCGATCATTGTTTTTTCGGGACATTCACCTGATGGCAAAAACTGGAAAGTGGTATATTTAGGCTTAAGATTAAAGGGGTAAAGATTCTTGTTTGGTGAGTCGATTTCATCTTGCTCGTAATCATTAAGGGAATAAATCAGAGTTAACCTAGCTTTTTTGCCCATTTTTTTTAACTCTCGGCACAGCAGGTAGGGATAAACATATAAAGCTAGGGCATTACCGGCATGAAAGCCATAAGGGCGAATACCCAGGTGGATTGTCTCTTGGCCAGACATTTTGGTCGCCACCTTTTTCAGCCCGGATAAATAAAGATAACATTCAGGTTTTCTCATAAATTTTTTACTGAACTGGCTTTTTGATACATAAAAGAGTTTAAGTGAATTTTTTCAGAAGAGTTATGATAGGTTGCTTTTCGCCATAGGTAAGTTGCCGCATCACAAAGGGCTGAATAGTACATCCAAAACTTTATCTCTTCGTTTAGGGAATATTGCTTGCCAGCTTCATTCGAATATGTTTGCAAAATTGTCTCGAGCATCTCTTGGTCGAAAAATTGCTGTTGGTCAGGGCAGGACCATTCAACCAGCATTAACCCCAAGTCATATAAGGCGGGACCAAGAAAACACCATTCAAAATCAATAACCGCCTTTATCTTTTCTGTTTTCTTTTCAAATATTAGATTTTTACTACGAAAATCACCATGGACAAGACAAAAATTGTTTGTAAATCGATGAGCTTTTTCTGCTGCGACCTTTATCTCCTCGATGAATTTTCCTCCCTCAATGTAAGTATTTTCGATTAACTCATTATTTTTTAAGCATTTTTCGATTTCTGAACTAACTGAACGGTTAATTCTCTTTAGCTGGCTAAGACCCTTGGAGGCAGAATGTATTTGAGCCAAAGTTCTTGCCGCGCTTGAGGCTTCTCCCCGAGTCGGTTTGTTGCTCAAGTTACTTTCAACCTGTCGCCCATCAATAAATTCAAAGACGGTTATTGTTTGGGCAAAATCCGGACAGGTTACAAAGGAGCCGTTTTTAGCAGGTATTATTTTAGGAACAGCGAGTTTTTTATTGTATAAATAATCCAAGGCGCTCGTTTCTTCTTTTACCTCAGCGGGAGAAATTATTTTGCTTATTCGAGCAATCATTTTCTGGTTTTCAGCAAGGAAGAAGACAACAAGATTGTAATCCGTTTCTTGAATAACCTTAATATCTCTAATATTTTTAAAGCCGTAATTTTCTGTTAGCCACGGGCCGAGCTTAACTACAAGTTGATTTTCCATTTTTTATGAAGATAGCCAACTAATTAATAATTTTGATTTTGCCGGCAGTTTTTTTTCTTTTTGTTGGTAATCAAAAGAGCGTGAATTTTTTATTGTTGCTTGATAGAGCGCATAGTACTTAGGGAATAATACCGGCCATTCGAATTTAGCCGAAAATTTTTTCCCTTTTTTAATTAGAGCAATTCTTTTTGCCGGCTTATTGTAGAGTATCAAAAGAGCCCGTGATAGCTGGGTGACACTATCTTTTTCTACCAATAAACCTCCCGGGCCGACGTATTCTCTTATTCCCCCCACGTCAGTTGCAATTACGGGGCAACCTAAGGCAATTGCCTCGGTGTTAACTAGTCCCCCGCCCTCGCTTCTTGATGGGACAACCGTACAAAAGGCTGATTTAAGATACCCGATAGCGTCAGCTAAAGGGATATCACCAATAAACTTAACCCTATTGGATAATTTAGCCTTTTTGGCCATTTTTTTCAATTTTTGTTCTTCCGAACCGCTACCGGCAATAACGAGATCTATCCCGACTAGTTTGTCTGCCATGGCGATATACGATTTCAGCAGAATATCAATTCCCTTAGAAGGAACTAATCTTCTCAAAGACAAAACATATGGCCGGTTATTCTTTTGCGCAGGCATTTTTAGATAGTCTGATAACTTTATCCCAACCAATAAAACTTGCGGTTTTTTTAAGAGAGAGGGACAGTTTTTTATTAATTGTTTTTTTAAGAAACCAGAACAGGTGGTTAAGTGATTTATTAAGTTAAGAAAAGGTCGGACAGTATATTGACCCTTTTTCCAAACACGAGTTGATTCGCGATCTTGGGGTAAGGGAATTTCTCCTCCGCAAATTGTAGCGATCATCTCAATCTTCCACTTTTTTGCCAAATACCAGCCAATAAGAGGTAAAGGATGGCGAGAACCAACAATATGGATAAGATCGCTTTTTAGCTTTTTATCATTTTGTTGAAGAAATTCTCCTAGCGCCTGGTAATCATTTTTGTTGTGTGGAATCGGGAAACGAACAATCTCCACCCCTTTTATTTTTTCATGCGCCGGGAGTTCTCGGGGAAATTGTTTAGTTAAGATTACCGCCTCATCCCCGTTTTCTTTTAGCAATCCCGATAATTCAGAGACCATTGTTTCAATGCCTCCTTGATGCGGATGAAAAAGAGAACAAATATAGAGTATCTTCATGGTTTTCGCGCAATTATCGCTATTTGTCCCGACCGGGAATTTTTTTCCTCATTGCCTGATTGATAATTAAAGAAATAAATCTTAATTATCTTAAACCCAGTTTCTTTCAGAAGACGAACCAATTCATTTTCTGTAAAGACATGAACTCTCGTTATTATTGCCTGATCGTCAGCTAGTTTTAAATCAAAGTCGCCATTGGCTAATCCCAGCTTATCAAATAAAAAATTTCGTACGACATTTTTAAGGCCGTAATTTTTTATATTATAGCGATTATTTACATCAATAATTAACCGACCGTCCGGGTTAAGATTATTATAAATATATTGCAGGGCCAGTTTTCTCGCTGGCGTGGAGTTGACGTGGCCGAGCACATTCCAAAGGCAGAGAGCCGCATCGAATTCCCCATGTTTTTTCAAATCTTTATCAGAAATATCATATTTTATCGCTGGCAATTCATAGCGCAAGCATTTTCTTATCATCTCTTCAGAAGAATCGATACAGAGTAAGTTTTTAGGCTGTAAAAAAGAAACGAGCCTGCTTATCCTTGTGCCACTACCACTTCCCACGTCAATAATTGTTTTTCCCGGGGCGACCTCTTTTAAAATTAAATTATCTATTGCTCTTAAATAATTTATCTTTGAGTTAGAATATTGATCGAAATCTTTTGCAGTCCGATCATAATAATTTACAGAGTCTATTATTTGAATCGAAGTCATATATTCAAAATCTTTTTTAATTCATTACAGATTGCTACAATATCAGATTTTATTAATTGATTGTGAATTGGTAGGACTAATATTTTAGAAGATGCTTCCTCAGTGTTAGGGAACAAAGATTTTAATTTTTTTTGATCGACGTATTTTTTTAGGTAGGCGAAACGATAGAGGGGAAGAAAATAATTAATCCCGCATTCAATACCCCGTTTATTCAATTCTCGGTAAAGACGGTCTCGTTTTTCGGGGTTATTTACTAAAACGTAAAAGACAAACCAGCTTCGACCCAGGCTCTTAATGGGGGGCAATTCTAAATCTTTTAATCCCCGTAACTCTTGATAATAAGTTTTTGCCAAATTAACTCGTTCTTGTAAGCGCTGATCCAATTTTTTAAGCTGATTCGTGGCTAGGGCCGCTTGCATTTCGGTTAAACGATAATTGTAGCCAAGGCTGATTTTGTCAGCCCATTTCTTCCCGATAATTCTTCCTTGGTCTCGCAAGGATTTAACCTTGGCGGCTATTTTCTCGTCATCAGTAGCAACCATTCCGCCCTCCCCGCAGGTTAAAGGTTTGTTGTTAAAAAAACTGTAAACTTTAATTGATCTTGCCAATTTTGGGGAAGTATTTTTACTTGCCCTTCCTACTGCCTCGCAAGCGTCCTCGATTATCGGCAATTTAATTTTCTTTAATATTTTTTGTTGCCCAGGAGAATTTGGCGTTGCTCCAAAAATATAAGGCAAAATAATCCCTTTAACTTTTTTGTCAAGATTTTTTTCGATAAGAAAAGCATTTAAGTTTAGGTCGCTTTTGTCGATATCGATAAAAATCGGTTTTATTTTTTCGTATAACAAACAACTGGCCGAAGAAATAAAAGTAAAAGGACTGGTTAAAACCTCGTCGCCCTCTCTCCAGCCTAAAGCCTTAATCGCTAAGTGCAGGGCCGCCGTCCCACTCGAAACGGCAATAGCATATTTTTTGCCAACATATTGAGCAAAGGTTTTTTCGAAATTTTCAGTTGCTTGGCCCCGAGAAAGGACCCCCGTTTGTAGGACTTCTCTCACGGCAACAATATCGTCCTCCTCGATATTGTTACTGAATAGTTTGTACTGGTACTGTTTTAAGGAGGTTCTCATAAATATTAGTGGTCCAATAATAAAACCACACATTCGACTGCTTTGCAACTTAAAGAATTGGTCTATTTTTTATTAAAAAAGACAAACCGCCACGACTGGAGTATCGCGGCGGCGTGGTAACCAATCAGTTCAAGTCCTACTTGCTCTCGAGAAATTCGGAGAGATTGCCCGGGAAAACTCGAACCTTGTTGCTCTCGATTACCCACAACTTTTCGGCGATCTCGTCGATGAACGAGCGGTCGTGAGTTATGGCTAATACCGTCCCCCGGTAGCCCTTTATGGCCTCGACGATTGCCTCCCAGGTTGGCGGATCGACATGGTTGGTGGGCTCATCAAGGATGAGGAATTCGGGCTCTTGGGCAAAGGTCAAAGCGAGTTTGAATCTTGCCCGTTGTCCCCCGCTCAATACTTCGAGCGGTTTGGAGACGGAATCACTCTTGATACCATAACCAACCAACAGGGCGCGGCAGCGATGCTCGGGGAGGTTGAGCTGGGCCCTGAGCACCTCCAGGGCCGACAACTTGCCGTTTATGCCCTCAAGGTGGTCTTGGGTCATCATCTGCCACCTAACGCCCACCCCCATCTTGGCTTCGCCAGACTGAGGCCGAAGTTTGCCGGTCAGCAGATTGATTAGAGTGGACTTGCCTGAACCGTTAGGCCCGAAAAGCACCACTTTTTCACCAAAACGCAACTCGGCGCTGGCATCCCTGAATATCTGACGTCGGCCATAGCTGAAGGACAAATTCTGTAATGATACAATGAACTTGCCTTTCTTCTGGTCGACGATGCCCAGATTTACTCGGGGCCTCTCTGCTTCGGCGGTAGGTTTCGGGCCGTGCTGGCCTCTCAGCTTCTCCAGCCGTTTTTTCGTTTGTTGGTAAGTCCTAGCCGTATCGGAACTGCGAGACGCTCGGAGCTTCATCATCTCCACTGTTTGGCGGAGACGGGCAATGGTCTTCTTCTCCATCATCCACTGCCGAGATTGTCCGGCAACTTGGCGCTCCTTCTCAGCTAGGTACTCATCGTAACGCATGGCATATTCGGTTATCTGGCCATCTTCGAGCTCCAGAATCCGATCGGCCAATTGATCGATGAGGTACTGATCGTGGGAAACAAAAATCAATCCCCCGCGATGTTTCTTGAGCGCCCTAATTAGCCACTCAATGGTCTGGTAGTCGAGATGGTTCTCGGGTTCGTCTAGTGCCAAAAATAGCGCGCCAGAAGCAAGCCCTGAAGCAATCTCTAGCTTCTTTTTTTCGCCACCAGAGAGATCTCCGCAGCGAACAGAGGAAAGCCTTTCTTGATTTTTGCCCAGATCGAAACCGGACTGTTCAAGAAGTTGCAAGGCCTTGCCTCGATGGGAAAGTCGACGGGAAAGAAATTCTTGGATGGTTTGGTTATCATCACCAGAAAAATCCTGGGCGATGTAGACGCAACCGTTTTCGAGTCCAAAAAGATCTCCCCTGTCGGCCGGTATTTGTCCACTCATGATTTTCATCAAGGTGGACTTGCCTGTACCGTTCTCACCTATCAGAGCCAAACAATTGCCCTCGGATAGTGAGAGGTCCAGGTTGCTAAGAACGGTCTTGCCGCCAAAGCTTTTCCTGAGTCCTTTAATTGTGATGTTTCTCATGCTCTCACTCCCTACAGGTTTGTGTGTGTCTTGAACTGATTGTCAAGGACCTGAACGATCCTTGTCTGTAAGTACAGTAAATTATATTATGATAATAGTCAAGAGCGATTTAATTGGTAGGTCGCTTGTTAATATGATATAACAAATTTGTTTAGCAAACTATATTTTTATGAAAAAGGCGGTAGTTTTTGCCGGAATTAGATATCCACAGGAAAAACAAGATTATTATTTGAATCTTGCTTACCAAACGGGTAAAATTTTAGCCCAAAAAAATTTTATTGTTATTTCTGGCAGTGGCTCAGGATTAATGGAGGCGGTGCTTAAGGGAGCCGTTGAGGCGGGAGGCAGAACTGTCGGCGTCGCCCTTAATCTAGAAGGTCGGAATCCTTCTTCTTACGCGCAAGAAGTTTTTTGTTATGATCGTTTGACCGACAGGCAGCAAAAGTTAATTGAGTTGGGCGACGTTTTCATTGCTTTACCGGGAGGGATTGGCACCTTGCATGAAATTTGCGATGTTATTGTGCAAAAAAAATTAAAACTAATCCCCTTTGAAAAAAAGTTAATTTTGGTTGGAGATTATTATAAAAATTTTTGTAAACTCTTAAATGGCATTACTAATGATGGTTTCACTAACATTCCGCTAGAAAATTTCTTTCAGGTAATTAATTGTCCCGAAGAAATTGATCAAGTAATTTAACTTGGCTGGCACAAGAATTTACTTTTTCCCGTTCTGTAAAGTTTTCCCTTCGACCTTGCTCAGAGTAGGCAGGTCAGTTTTGGTGTAAGACTCGACTTGACTCTTGGTCTTTGTTACTTCGCCGGATGATCGAGGGAACTCAACAATAAAGGTCGAACCCTTGCCCTTGCCTTCAGATTCAGCCCAAATTTTACCGCCTAAGCCCTCGACAATTTGCTTGGCGACATAAAGACCCAGGCCGGTACCAGAGATGTTTGTTTTGCCGGCATCATCAGCGCGGACAAATTTGTCGAAAAGCTTGGTGAGAGTGGCCGGGTCAATGCCGATACCACTATCAGATACCGTTAAGCGGACATTTTCTTTGGTCTTGCTTCGACCGGCTGGCAAATTTTCTACCTTAACTTTGATCCAACCAGCTTGCTTGTCCTCCGCGTCAGTCGAAGGGGGTGTGTATTTAATACTGTTATCGACAATATTTGAAACGACCTGCGTGACTTTGCCGCTATCGGCCGAAATTTGATGGTTGCCGGTGCCGTCCTGAAACTCAATAGTCAATCCCCGCTTCTTAACATTTGGCTCCTGGTCCTTAACTACCGTTTGCGCCAATTGGCCAAGATCAAAAACGGAGATCTCATATTTCATTTTACCCAACTCGATACGAGTAATGTTTAAAAAGTCCTCGATTACCGTTACCAGTCTCAAGCTTGATTCAAAAATAACATCAATGGCTCCTCTGGCCTTATCTTCAACCGGGCCAAACGATCCCTCCAAAAGCATTGAGGCATAACCCTTAATGGCCGTTAAGGGGCTCCTTAGCTGGTGCGAGGCGATTGAAACGAACTCAGTTTTTTGCTTGTTTAACTCTTTCAGCTGTTCATTAACGGTGAATAGTTTATCATTGGACTTGGCCAAATTTTTTGCCAAACTCTCAATTTCTTCTCGCTGAGCGACTTCTCGCTCAACACTCCTAATCAATAATCCGCCAACTATTACCGAGGCCGCCAAGGTAAAACCCGTCAGGAGAAAATTAATGGCAATCTTAATGAAGAAAAGTTGCGCCCCAATCATGGCGATTAAAGCGAACATGAAGGCCTGCGTGGCGATGAGTTTAACGTTAAAAGCTTTAAAACGGACAATCATGTAGCCTAATAGACCGATAAACAAAACCATTCCAATTGGGCCAAAAAGATTTATTGAATAGGTGTTAAACGTCTCGCCAAACATATTTGATAGGGAAAATATCACTAGGAAAATGCTCGCGCCTGAAGTTAGTAGTCTAATCTGACTTTTTTCTTCCTCGGCCAGTTTTTTCGAGGCAGTTTTAATGACACCATAAAGCAAAATGGCTATACTAGAAATAAATTCAAAAATATAAATACAGTAGAGTAGGGGGCCTAGATTGGCTTGGCAGTTCAAAACATCAAAAGATATAGAATTGAACTTTGTTGGCGACAAAACAAAAACCGATAAGGTTATCATTGCGAGAAAAGCTTTCGCCCAAATCTCAATATCCCTTTTTTCTAAAAATACATAGACAAAATACACAGAAAAAATCGGTATTAAAATTTCGAAGAAAGGAGTTATTTGCCACTCAAAATAATTTAAGTAAGCCGGTACAGTGATCCACTGCAGTATTATGTTGATTACCCAAACAGAAAAGGAGAGGGAGAGTCCGAGAAGCAGTTTGCTTTGTAGCGAAAATTGGTCTTTTATTAAAATAAATAGGGCCAGAGCAAGGGAGATGAAAATTATCGGGATGTATGAATAAAAAAGTAAGGTCGGAGCATAACTCAAATCAAAAGTGCCGAATAAACTGAGATCGCCTGGACAATTAAAATTATTAACCATTTTATTTTTTATGCAGGGAGTATTTTAACGTTTTCATTCCCCCGCAGATTTTATAGCTAAGACTGATTTCGAAACTATCCCCCCTTTTCACTGGTATTGTATCAATCGGTAGAATAATTGGATAGTCATAAGCAAAGGTTGCTCCTAATTTTGAACCGTCATCGAACAGAGTTTCGCCACTTAGCCTAATACCATTAAGAATTCCCGCTTTTTTTATTTTTACTTCAATTTCTCGATTTACTTTTAGATTGTTATTTATCTTCGTAAAATCAGCCGTGTATATAAGATGTTTATCTGAGAGAGAGATAGACCTAAGCTTTTTTAAATCCGGATATTCGTATCGGAATAAATTGAAGGACAAATTATGGTAATTTTCATTATTATAAACAAGGTCGACAAAGGTTCTATATTCTCTAAGTAACACCCTCGTCTTTTCTTTGGCGAATCTCAGCATATTATTTGTTGCCGGAACCTGGAGCTCGTCTATCAGGGCAGTGGCGATCATCTCGCCGATTATCACATCCACTTTTTCTGGCAAATCTACCTTAGTCACATCACCCTGAATGATAATAATCTTGTCGGACATTTTATTAACCTCAAAAATTGCCCTTAAGGTGGCGATATTATTTTTATCTAGCTCGATCGCATAAACTTTCTTTGCGCCGGCTTTGACGGCAAACATCGCCAAAATTCCCGAACCCGTTCCCATGTCAACAACAACATCTCCCTTTTTTACGATATTGTTTATGGCCTTCTCGAAGGCCTTAGATCTCTCTTCATCAATAAGGCAATTGAAAACTCCCTCCGTCATTGACCAGTATTGTTTTTCTTTTTCCGCCATAATTATTCAGAAATAGGCTCTTCTTCGGTGTTTACCGCTTCGAAGTCTCGTAAAATTATTGTTTTATAAAAAGTAAGTCCAATTGAGGCAATGGCAACTATAACCAAAATTCCCATTAGAATTTTTGACTTTTTGTCCATGCCAATATTATAGCATAAAGGGTTTTGGGTAGAAGGGTATAAAATTTAGATTCTTGACACCTTAAAATTTTTATAACCGCCACCAAAAACATATTCTATCTCTAAGTTGATTACCTCTCCCTCTTCAACAACGAATTGTGGCAAGGGTACCGACACGGAGGCATTTAAAGAGTTCGTACTAAGAAGAAAATTATCCTTATCCAAAATTGTTTTACTGGTTAAAAACAGGCTGTTTACTTTCCCGCTCTTCTGAGTAACTAAGCTCACCTTTTGTTTAAAAGTTTCTTCGATTTTTTTTGAAAAATCTATTGAGTTCAGCAAGATTGGCTGATTAAAAGGATTAACCAAATCTTCGTTATGGTCGTGCTTCCAAAAATGTCCAATCATTGGCATAGAAAAACCATAATGATCTATATTTGTGTTGGCTAACTGAACATATGTTTCCTGATGAGTTGGCAGGAAAACGGTTTTATCGGTCGATAGACCTTGGTGGTGAAAGTTATTAATGGCCTGGACTTGGTACTCATCAACCATGCCGGTGGTAAGCATCTCCATGATTACCATGTCAGCCTTTAGGTTTTGGGGATAATTTATAATCCGGGCATCACCCCGCAGGATTTCTATTTTGTCACCGTATCCGCTGACCTCAATATTTTTTTGGGCAGTTTCGGCAACAAAGTTGTCATATTCTACAGCGTAGACCTTACGCGCTCCAGCTCGTGCTGCCAAAAGGGCCAAAAGGCCTGAACCAGTGCCAATGTCTATTACCGTGTCGGTTGGTTTAAGATACTTTTTTATGATTTTTTCAAAAGAGAGCGCCTTTTCTTCGTCGATGAGACACTGAAAAACTAAATCTATTGAACTAAAAGCGCCGTCTTCGTTTTTTGTTATTTCCATATTACCCTTCTGTTTCGATTATAGTAAAATTCTCCTTGACGATATCGTTATAAAAAGTTACGCCAACCGAAACAATTGTCGCGACGATCAAAATTCCCATTAGAATTTTTGACTTTTTATCCATGCCAATATTATAGCATAAAGGGTTTTGGGTAGAAGGGTATAAAATTTAGATACCCAGACTCTTTTTAAGCTCCAACGCTCTTTCCATAATCCTCTCGCCGATTTTGCCCCAATCAAAATACTGCCGATACTTCAACGGATCAATTAATTTTATCTCGGTAACTGAACCGGCTGGATCTGAGACGAAAGGTCCTAAGGGTTTAACCAAACAGGTATAGCGTAATTGATAAATATAACTATTATCTCTGGTGTCAATCACCTTTTGGTAACCAATCGGCCAAGCTTTCAATACCTCCATATTAGACTCCTCCCGAATTTCCCGTTTAAGAGTTTGTTCAAAAGTTTCTCCCGATTCAATAGTTCCACCAATCAACCCCCAGTTTTGTTTTTTTCCACCATAACCAATAACTAGTTGATTACCGCAAAAACAAACCCCATAAGCTTGACGACATTTGTCAGATTCTAAATCAGCGAAAGAGTCGACATCTTCATACTCAAAAATATACTTCACCCCACTATTACCAGTATAATCTTCAACAATCTTCATAATTTAATTTTTTCACCGTAAACTTCTTCAAGAAAAAGCTGGGTTTGTATTTTTCTTTTGATTTGCGCAAACCAAGGAGGCCGAGGTCCTGTTCCCAATTGTAATATTTGAAACCTTGAGTATCGAGCAATTTCGCTTCTTCCCAATTCAAGACATCGTTGGTTCCACTATGAAACTTTGTATTGGCTTTGGCAAAATGGGACAAGACATATTCATCCGTTTGGATTTCGTAAACAGTAAAGCCGACCAAGACATCGTCGACGTACAAAGAAACGACTTTTATTTTGCCGTCTTCCAGTTCCAGAAACTTTTTAAAAGCTTTATATTCGTTTAACTCAAAACAATTAGGGATATCCTTGTTCTCAGCCCATTTCTGAAACATTTTTAGGTGCTCGTCCCTGTTTATCTTTTGGATACTGGCAAGTTTGACCAAATAATTGGGATGTCTTTTTATAAACTGTTTTATTTTTTTTCGTGAACCGCTTTTGGGCCAATTGTTCATATTGGCCAAATTGGCAATCGGATAAATGTAATCAAAAGAATCTTGGTCAGCCATAACACTAAAACTAGATTTTGGCATCGTTTCGGCAATCTCTTGTGGTATCAACCTAAGAGCACCGTTGTATTTGTGTTCGTCGGCAAATCTAAACAGGGTGTCGGTTGTCTCAACGATTTTATTGATTCCGATGAAGGTCAGTATTGGTTGATTAGAAATATAGTCATTAAAAAGAATAACCAAATTGTCATTTAGTTTAGAGATTTTAGTTTTAGTTTTTATGTTCCAGGCCCAGAGGCTGGAGAAATTAAAGTCAGAATAAGGCTTAAATTTGCGAGTCAATTTTTCAACCGACATTTTGTCGGTTAGTTCAAGCTCTTTAAATTGGGGAAACTCCGGTATTTTAGTCACGCTAACATTATATACTATAAATAAGCTTTTGTAAAGGGCTAGGACAACTTGATAACCAAGTAGTCAAAGGGTTCGCCAAGACCATACCAGTTGTCAATTCGACGTTTAAATTCGGCTCCCCATCGTTTTTGCAGAGCGTTACTTAGGCCGTTGGTTGTTCGGGTGTGCATCGTTATTGCCTGGTAGCCTTGTTCCCTCGCTCGGCTGATAGATTCTTTTAAAAGGGAGTTTAGATTTTTTAAACTACGATATTTGGGCAAAATAGCAATAGACTCGACATAGACAGTGTTTGGAAGGAGCTCTATTTCGTTGTCATGGGCTAACAAGTCGTTGAAGGCATTTTCTAATGGATCGGCAACAACATAACCAACAAGATGGCCCTCCCTATCTTTTAAGACGGTTAAAATGCTTCGCGGATTGGCCAAATAAGCATCAACAATTTCTGCTGGCAGAGCCATTTCAGCGGTGAAAACTTGCTTGTCGATTTCTTTTATTTCTTCGACCCTTACCGTTTCAAGTGGGGTGTTAAGAGTTTCAACCAAAACTTCTCTACTTTTAATCTCCTCGACGGGGTCGGGATTATTTTTCGAGGCGGTGGGATCTTCGAATGCCATTAAAAATTATCATATCACATCGCCTGTTTTTGTGGTATAGTTAAACTATGTCTTGGTTTTTTTTAGCTTTGCTTGCTCCGGCTTTGTATGGGGTCAGTAACCATATCGATAAATATCTGGTTGAAAAATATTTATCAAAAGACAAATTTAAGCAGGAGGATGTTGGCTCGCTGATTCTTTTTTCCACCCTGTTTGCCTTAATTGTTTTGCCTATAATTGCCATTTTTGAGCCGGCCGTTTTTAACGTTGACCTGATGTCGGCTCTAGTCCTGATTTTAAACGGCATTATCGTGGCGGGGGCAATTATTCTTTATTTACACGCGATCGAAAAAGACGAAGTCTCGGTCGTGATACCATTTCTTCAGCTAATCCCCGTTTTTGGCTACGGTTTGGCAATTTTAATTTTGAATGAGTATTTGTCGCTTGCTCAGATTATTTCTTCGCTGGTCATCATTATTGCCGCGATGATCTTATCTTTTGATCTTACCGGCGAAAAAATTCGAATTCGTAAGCAGGTCATCTTATTTGCTGGCGGGGCCTCAATTTTGTATGCCCTAACTGACGTCATCTTCAAAAAAATTGCCGTTGCTGATGGCTTCTGGCTGTCGGCTTTTTGGCAATACGCCGGGGTGTTATTAGCTGGTTTAATTATTTTTGCCTCGATTCGGTCTTATCGGCAGGATTTTCTTAATGTTTTTAAGCGTTCAAAAAAACCCGTTATCTTTTTAAATTTTTTTAGCGAGAGTCTGTCCATCATCGGTGACCTAATTTTGCGCTACTCATTTCTTTTAGCGCCAATCGCTTTAGTAATGGTGGCCAATGTCTTTCAGCCTTTTTTCGTATTTATCTATGGCATTATCCTAACTATCTTCTTTCCTCAAATTAGTACCGAGAAATTATCTCGCCGGCATCTCACCCAAAAAATCATTGCCATCGTCATTATGATCGCTGGCGCCTACTTTTTGTACATTTAAGTTTCTTATTTTCGTTCCCAATCTTCGGATTGGTAGACGGCGGCGACAATGGCCGAGACCGGTTGGCCGGAGCATTTTATACCAACAATTTCATAATCAATCTCGCCAAAGTTCTCGGGGCGATAGACGACCATATCAGTTAGGGTCGATCTGATTAATTTTTCTACTTGCTCTTTCGACTTGCCATTATGCTCGACAAACAAACCGCGTGATGGCGCGCCGGTTGATTTTACCCAACCAATCCCGGCCCAAGCCTCTTCGCCGTTTTCACTTTCAGCGCAAGAAGATAAAACGACGTAAAGCCGGTGACCAAATTCCTGGCCATTCAGATCAATTTTTTCTTTTACCGGTTCGAAATCGTCTGGGATAATCGAAGAAAGTTTAATTAAATTATAGTTAGCAATCCCGGCCGAAAATAAGGCCGCGTCAAAAGCCGACAGTCTCGTACTGCCCGAACCCGTGCCCGAAGTAATTTTTATTAGGTGCGACATTACCTAAGATTATAGCTAATTGCTGGATATTTAACAATTTTCTTAATTTGAGAGTTATGCTAGAATTATGGTAATCCCGCCGAGCGGGACAAGTTAAATTTATGTCAAATATCATGACGGAATTAGAGGCCCGAGGACTAATTGCCCAAAAGACCCACGAGGACAAATTAGATAGCATTTTAAGCGACGAGAAATTAACATTTTACGCCGGCTTTGATCCGTCGGCTGACAGCTTTCATGTTGGTAATCTTGCTTTGATTGTCACCATGACACGTTTGGCTGAAGCGGGGCATAGCCCGATTTGTCTAATTGGCGGCGCCACCGGCCTCGTTGGTGACCCGAGCGGTAAAACCGAGATGCGTAAAATGCTCTCTGAAGAAGATCTCAAGCATAATTTTGACGCTTTAACTTTACAGTTTAAGAAAATTTTGGCCGGGCGAGAGGTTCGCTTTGTTAATAATCTTGACTGGCTCAAAAAATTTAACTATCTCGAGTTTTTGCGAAGCTACGGTCCCCTTTTCAAAGTTAACGAGATGATTAAAAACGAAACTTACCGCGAACGACTAGAAAAAGAGTACGGCCTTACCTTTTTAGAATTTAATTATCTGATTCTCCAAGCGGTTGATTATCTCCATCTCTTTGATACCTATAAATGTCGATTACAGATTGGCGGTAGTGATCAGTGGGGTAATATTTTGGCTGGTGTTGAATTGATTCGTCGCGAACGTCAAACCGAGGCTTACGCCTTTACGATCCCCCTCATTACTCGCTCAGATGGTAAGAAGATGGGTAAGTCTGAAGCGGGCGCGGTGTGGCTTGATGCTGACAAAACTTCGCCGTTCGAATTTTACCAATATTGGATCAATGTTGACGACAAAGATGTTGGGCGATTCTTAAAGATTTTTACTTTCTTGTCGCTCGAAGAAATTGATGAACTAGAAAAATTGGAAGGAGCTGAAATAAAAAAAGCGAAAAACATTTTAGCTTTTGAAACGACAAAATTTGTTCATGGTGAAGATTTAGCCGAAGAAGCAAAAAAAGCTTCCACCGATCTTTTTGCCGGCAAGGGAGCTGATTCTGAGGCAGTGCCAAGTATTGAGGTTTCGGTTGGCGAAGGCCTTAATATTGTTGATCTCTTAATCAAAACCGAGTTAATTGATTCCAAAACCAAAGCTCGAAATCTTATTGAGAGTGGCGGAGTTTATCTAAACGACGAAGTCGTCTCTGGTGTGGATTTTATCGTAACAAAAAATAACGACGGGTTTGTCCTCCTTCGTCTTGGTAAAAAGCGTTACCTAAAAGTTATTTTTAACTAGTTTTCCCTTCCAACTGCCTTGCTAATATTATCGTAGCCGTCTTGGGTGAGTAATTCAACAAGACCTTGGTTGATTTGGCTGATGAGTTGAGGACCCTCGAAAATCATACCGGTGATGAGTTGGATAAGTGAGGCGCCGGCTTTGATTTTGGCATAAGCATCTTCGGCCGAGAAGACTCCCCCGCAACCAATGATAATCATTTTTTCGTCGTCCGCCAGCTGGCGGATTTTGGAATAAACATATTTAATCTGCTCGTTGGCCAATTCTTCTACAATTTTGCCGGAGAGCCCGCCCTTGTCTGTCGGAAGATTTTCTTTGATCTTATTTTTTATAAATTCATTTGACCGGTCCTTGGTTAAGTTGGAGCAGATAAAACCGCTGATCCGGTATTTTTTCGCTAAGTCAATAATTTGATCAATTTGCTCATGGCTTAAGTCCGGGGGCATTTTTAAGAAAACGGGTTTCGGCCACGACAGAGCGGAAGAAGTCGTATCTCGCGTAGACAGATCCGACTTCGGGAGCGAATTGCCATGGCTAGAATTCAGAGCGTTAAGTAACCGATCGAGTTTGATTGGATCGACAAACGGCTCCCCACCAAAAGCGTTGGGGCAACTAATGTTGATAGTGTAATAATCACCAATGCCAGCTTCGACAAATTTTTGATAGGCAAAAAGGTAATCGGCAATACCATCTTCGGTGGTGATGGTTTTGTTATCGTTAGTTTTAGCGATGCTAATACCAACGGGAAAATCGTGGCTACCGAGGTTGGATCTGGTTACACGAGATCCAACCGCGTCCGCCGCTAATCTTTCGCGAGCTTTGCTCAATCGCTTCACCACCTCCTCCGCCCCATTATTCTTCAACCCATAATAAACAATCAAACTCCGCGACTTTGGCAGGCGCCAAAGTCGCGGCTTGGGATTACCGACGCAAGCTCGTCCGGTCACGGAGCCCACTTCAGTAAAACCAAAACCAACCGCTGGCATAATGTCGATCATCTCCGCATTTTTATCAAAGCCAGCGGCGAGGCCAATTGGGTTTTTAAATTTAATTCCTAAAATCTCTTGTTCTAAAATTGGATTTTCATAATAAAACCAAGTTTTGACAGCCCAACGAGTCGCGCCAAATCGCCCCAGCATTTTGCCAATCTTAATAAACCAGTCGTGCACATCCTCTGGGTCAAACTTAAAAAGGACTGGCTTCAAAATATACCGATATTTCCATCGGATAATCGTGTTTCTTATCCTTATCCAAAGCTCCATTGTTTTAAGTGCGGTGGTAAATTAAACAAAGTATAGTTACTCTGTTTTGGAAGCTGATCCCCTCTCGTTTATAGCGGTAGCTAAATCAGAAGCAGAAGTGTCGCCAAAAAAAGCTCGAGAGAGAGCCTCTGCTTCGGCAGGTTTACCCTTATTTACCAACTCTTTTATTTTTCTGTAGTTATCAGCGTCACCTCCCGCAAGGAAAACTCTTTCTGTTTCAAGATCTATACTGCCAGCAAGTTTTCTGGTTTGTTCTTCCCACTCCTTGGGACTTACCTTTGGAGGCTGATTAGGGGTGCCTTCTTGATCTGCCATATTTATTATTTTTTAAAGTTAATAATTATAAATTAATAATCTAGCCCAATTAAGTTATTATAGAATCATGATGAAGATTTTACAACCCTTCTTCGCGCAAATCTTCAATCGCCTTCTTGGCCGAACGGGAGAGTTTGGTGGGTGGTGAAAAAACCCTTATTTTGCGATATCCAATCTCGTAAATTAAGGGTTTTTTATCACACAAATGAAAATCCGCCGTCGACCTGCGGGGATTTTCGTCTTTTCCGTTTGGTCGCGGCGGCTAGGTTTCTGCTACTATCCCTATCAAACGGTCCTGCGACTACTGGGTCTGGGGACGCTGCTAGCTCCCGCAGTGTGTACGACAACAAAAGGATGAAGCTTCACCACCACCCTTTCTCCCCACGGAGGTATGTCGAAGCCTCGCCGACTTATCACTGCTGTCGTGGAACTTTCCTTGCGAAAAACGAAGGGGCATTCTTCGGGGCCTAACCATCTCTTCAATCCTGCCGCTTTCGCAAAATCGTCGTCCAAGAAGAACTCCTTTCCTCTTTTGATCTGGCGCAACAGTAGCACGATGCCATCTCCTTTCTCCTGTCAGAACAGACAGGGCTAAATGTCCAATTTATTTATATCGTAAATTGTATATTTTGTCTAGATCCCCTCCTCCCGCAAGTCCTCGATCGCTTTTTTGGCGGAACGGGAGAGCTTGGCCGGGGTGGAGAAAATGACGCGGACGAGGAGGTCGCCTCTTCGGCCAGAGCCACGAACCGGCACCCCCTTGCCTTTAACGCGCAAAATTTCGCCGTAGGCGAGGCCGGAAGGTATTTTGAGGGTAAGTGGGCCATCGAGGGTTTCGAGCGTATATTCGGCCCCTAAAATGGCGTCAGTGAGTTTGATTTTGAGGTCAGTGGCCAGGTCCTGACCGAGGCGCTTATAACTGGCATTTTGCTCAACATGAATCTTGACATAGAGGTCGCCCGGCTGGCCTCCCGACACGGCCTCGCCTTGGCCCGAGAGGCGGATCATCTCGCCATTATCAATTCCCGACGGTATAGCAACCTGGATACTTTCTTGCTTATTTAGCACGCCCGCGCCTCGGCAAGTTGAACACTTTTTCTCGGGCACTTCACCTCGACCAAGACAATCTGAACATTCGCGGGTGGATTGAAAGACGCCAAAAATTGACCGGCGAGTTTCGCTGACCTTACCTTTACCACCACAAGTTGGACATTTTTTCATCTGCGAACCAGCCTCCGCGCCCGAGCCATGACAAGTGTCGCATTGACTGATTTTATTAATTAAAATATTTCGTTCGGTGCCAAAAATCGCCTCTTTAAAACTGATTTGGATATCCACCGAGATATCACGTCCGCGTCTCGCTTGTGCTCGGCCTCCTCCGCGTTGTCCACCAAAGAGATCGCCGAACAAATCGCCAAGGTCAAATTCGAAGCCCTGACCCCCCTGACCGCCAAACGGATTGCCACCATTTTGAAAACCCGAAAAGTCGAACCCGCCGAAACCTTGGCCACCCTGTGCGCCACCAAAACCACCGCCCATGCCCGCTTCGCCAAATTGATCATATTGCGCACGCTTATTATCGTCAGAGAGAATTTGATAGGCCTCGTTGATCTCCTTAAACTTGGCCTCATCACCACCTTGCTTGTCGGGGTGATATTTGTGGGCGAGTTTATGAAAGGCCTTCTTAACCTCCTCCTTCGAGGCTTTCTTATCCACGCCTAGAGTTTTGTAATAGTCTTTGGACATAATTATGTTGATTATACTACGTTTTTAGAGAGGGGCAAGATGCTACTTGACAGGCAAGCCTAGAGGGTGTATAATGATAATAGGTAAAGTTGGCTGGCTGAAATTTCCGATCATAACCTCGAAAGGGTTGATACGATGGAAAAGTTCTTTGGCAACGCGACAATGACACTTGCGATACTGATGGTTTTTATTGGCCTGCTCAGCCAGATCAAGAAGAACCGCGCAGACGGCAAGTGTGGAATGAGCTTCTGGATGGTTATCCTTCCCCTCTCGGTTTATGTCTGTCGGGTTGGATATGCCGCCACTATCGGCTCATGGTACATCTTTGTACCGGACTCCTTCGGAGTCATATTCTCTATCGTTATCCTGTTCCAATTCTTCCTCTATCGGAAGAGAGCAGGCTGACGAAACCCCGTCAAACAACAAGCATGGGACAGGCCCAGCTCGACGTTTGAGCGGGGTTTCTGTTTTTTATTTTGTCTCTGCGTCTCTTACGTTGCCTTCGCCGGTGGAAGAATCGGAAGGGTTTGAACCGTCGGTGTTGCCCGCCGAGCTATCGGGCGAGGCGGGATTTGCTTGCTTCGTCTCGCTGGAGCCTTCGGCGGAAGCGGAGGCTTTCATTAAAGCTTCCCCAATCTTTTGCATTTCGGTGGAAAGGGCGGAGGTGGCAGTTTTGATCGCTTCGATATCCTCGCCATCTTTTACACTCTTCAGGGCGGTAATTTTATCTTCCACTCCCCTCTTAATATCTTCGGGAATTTTCTTTTCACCTTCTGGTACGCCATCAGCATCTTTGAGGGCTTTCTCAGCCGTGTAAATCAATTGGTCAGCCATATTGCGGGTGTCAATTACTTCGCGCTTTTTCTTATCTTCTTCAGCGTGCAATTCGGCATCTTTTTTCATCTTCTCGATATCTTCTTTGCTCAAACTGGTTTTGGCTTCAATGCGAATTGATTGCTCTTTGTTGGTGGCTTTGTCTTTGGCTTTAACCGAGAGAATACCGTTGGCATCAAGGTCAAACGACACTTCCACTTGCGGGAGTCCACGTGGTGATGGCGGGATGCCGTCTAAGATAAAGCGACCAAGGGTTTTGTTGTCGGCAGCCAGCTCGCGTTCACCTTGGACGATATGAATTTCGACTGAGGTCTGATTATCAGCCGCGGTGGAGAAAATTTGTGAGCGCGAAGTGGGGATGGTAGTGTTGCGCTCAATGATCTTGGTGGCGACACCGCCCATGGTTTCGATGCCGAGCGAGAGCGGAGTGACATCGAGCAACAAGACATCTTTCACATCACCGGCAAAAATACCGCCTTGGATCGCGGCGCCAATCGCCACCACTTCGTCAGGATTAATGGTATGGTTCGGCTCTTTGCCAAACAAGTTTTTTACCGCTTCGTGGATCGCCGGCATTCGCGTTTGACCGCCCACCATAATAATTTCATTAATTTCGCTCATTTTGAAGCCGGAGGCCTCCATGGCGCGCTTGGTAATTTCGATTGAGCGGTCAATAAATTCGCGAGCGAGTTCCTCTAAAGTAGCGCGCGTCATGCTCATATTGAGGTGTACGGGGCCAGTGGCGTCGGAGGTAATAAACGGGATATTAATTTCGGTTTGGGCCATCGTTGAGAGCTCGTGCTTCGCCTTCTCGGCCGCTTCCTTCAAACGCTGGAGAGCCAGCTCGTCGTGAGTAATGTCGAGGCCGGTTTGTTTTTTAAATTCATCGCCAATCCACTTAATAATTTTTTGATCAATATCTTCCCCGCCCATATGCGAGTCGCCATCGGTTGATTTAACGGAGATGCTTTGCTCTTCTTCACCGCCGATAATTTCGAGCACCGAGACATCGAAGGTTCCGCCACCGAAGTCGTACACCACAATTTTCTCATCCTTCTTTTTATCAAGACCATAAGCGAGCGCGGCCGCGGTTGGCTCGTTGATAATGCGTCGCACTTTGAAGCCGGCAATTTCACCCGCATCTTTCGTTGCCTTGCGTTGTGAGTCGTCAAAGTAGGCCGGCACGGTAATCACCGCTTCATCAATTTTTTCACCCAATTTAGCTTCGGCATCGTGCTTTAATTTTTGCAAAATTTGGGCCGAAATTTCCTCTGGTCGGTAAGATTTGGCTTGACCTGAGCTTGTCGAAGGTTCGCCCATCTTCACTTGCACGCCACCATCGCTTGATTGTTCCATCACAAAAGAGACAAGACCTCTATCCTTCTGGATATTCGGGTCGCTAAATTTATGGCCCATCAAGCGCTTAACTCCCGAGATGGTATTTTTCGGGTTGGTGATCGCCTGGCGCTTGGCGAGTTGCCCCACCAATCGTTCGCCGGCTTTAGAAATTGCCACAATTGAAGGCGTGGTGCGCACCCCTTCCACATTTTCCACAATGCGTGGCGAACCGCCCTCAATCACAGCCATTGCCGAGTTAGTTGTTCCTAAATCAATTCCTAAAATTTTTGCCATAATGATAAATAAATTATATTAATTTCTAATTGACCTAATTTGTCTAATTAAATCCCAAGCCATCAATTTCTAAGTTAGAAATTAGAATAATTAGGATTAATTAGGTTAATTTTGATAATGCTTAACCTTCACACTTGCCGGTCTCACAATTTTGCCGTGCAATTTGTAACCTTTTTTAATTACCTCGGCAATCTCGTCATCTTCATCCTCGTTTTCGGTCGGGACGGTGCCAAGTGGTTCCTGCTCGGCGTGATTAAATTTCTCGCTAACCTTTGGACTTATCTCCTCAACCCCATGATCACGAAAAATTGTTTGGAGTTGGTTATAAATATACTCGATCCCTTTGCGCCAATTCTCCGGCGCTTGCTCCCAAGCCTCTTTGTTGCCAAAGGCGAGCTCAAAGCTGTCGGCGATGGTAAAGAGATCGGTTAGCACTCCTTCTTTGGCCCACTTACCAATCTCGTGTCGGCTCGCTTCGTGATCTTTTTTAAGGTTCAGGTAGTCGGCCTTGGCCCTCTGCCAGCCGGCCAGGTACTCGAAGCGTTCACTGTGGCAGGCTTTGAGCTCATCTCGTAGCTTCTTGAGCTTCCCGCCCAGTTCGGCCTCTTCCGGCGCCCGATCCTCGGTATTTTCCTCAAATTCGATATCCTCAGTATCTTTACCCATAATTTTCTTGTTTTATGTCAATAATTTTATCAAAATCCCCATTTTAGTCAATATTTACGAAATCCAACTTCGCAAAATAAGGATATTTTAGTTATTCTATCCACAGATTTGTATAGTTTGGTAAACTTATTTCCTCAAGCCATTCTTCGACCTCCTTTTCCAGTTCGGACGGTGTTCCCAGAAAACCTGTGAGAAACTCTTTATTAATAATACGAGAAAAGTGGTCATTGCCCAAATAATCATTCAAGCTGGACCATTGATAGGATCTAAGGAACTCTAACAAGCGGTTCTTGTCGGCAATCTCATGCTCTTTCCACCGTGATTCAACCAATTCGGCCGGATTAAAATGAATATAAAAAGGAATATAATTTAATTGCTCATCGTCTTCGATCCGAACGAATTTGTACTTGCCTTGAAAGAGGGTGCCTGAACGCTCGTATTTGATATTAAAATAGTGGGTATAGCCAACGCCCAATTTTCTCATGAATTCTGATACACCATTTTCAACTAAGGGCTTTACTAATAAATGGTAATGATTCGGCATTAAAACAAAAGCTAAAATTTCTACCAATTTTTCGCGATTATCCGGTACCTTACTTTTTTCGTTATAGCCCTCGATACTTCTTGCTTGGTCGGCGTCATTAAAGTGACGCAGACAGGCCAAAAAACGCTTACGGTCGTCATCCGAACCAAAGATTTCCCGCTTATCAACCCCGCGGTTATAGATATGGTAAATATATTCTTCGGTTGGCTTTTCTCTCATAAATTGTGGATATCATAGCACAAAAACCCTTATTTTGCGAAATCCAACTTCGAAAGATTGGTAAATTGGGGGTAAAGCAAAAATCCCCATATGGGGATTTTTGCGGTAAATTTTATGTGATAGCTAGCGTTTAGACCACTGGGGGCTCTTACGGGCCTTTTTGAGACCGAACTTGCGGCGTTCTTTGGCGCGCGGGTCGCGTGTCATTAAGCCGGCTTTCTTCATATCGGGCTTAGTCTCGGGCTTGTGGTCAACAATGGCGCGACCCAAGCCCATAATCACGGCATCGGTTTGACCGCTGATTCCCCCACCGCTCGATTTAACAGTAACAGCGAAAGTTCCATGCTCGCCGATTTTGGCTAGCGCTTTTTTAACGCGCTCGCGCATTTCAATGGTTGGGAAATAGACCTCGAGTTTTTTACCGTTAATCTCAAAACTGTCTTTGCTCGCCTTGGTAATGCGAACACGCGCGGTCGCCGTTTTGCGACGGCCAACGCCTTCGAAATATTTTTCCTTACTTTCTTTGGTTGCTGTAGGCATATGTTTATTTATGGTGGATATAAAAGACTATTCAGTAATTATTAAATTCTTTATCATCACGGCGCGCAAACGATTGGCGGGTAACATGCCATATACAGCTTTCTTAATTGGCTCTGACCAGCCTTTTTTAGCGATTAGGTAGGTTAGGGCCGTTTTGCGCAAACCGCCTGGATGGCCGGTGTAATGAACATAAATTTTTTCGCGCAACTTTTTTTGCGTCACATCTAATTTGCTGGCGTTGATAATCTTAACGGTCACTTTTGGCGCTAAGTTCTTAGCAAAAGCGGTCGTATTTTTGCCGCGCAAAAGTTCAGCCGCTTCAGTCGCTACTCGTCCAAGCGCTTTGTTCGAAGCATCGATTACGTATTCTTTTTTCTCGGTTAGCTTTTCCATATTAGACAAATTCAATTATGGCCATGGCGCTGCCATCACTTGTTCGTCGGCCGAGCTTGTTAATGCGCAAGTAGCCGCCCCGACGTTCACTGAAACGCGGACCGAGCTCGCCGAATAATTTGGCTAAAACCTTTTTATTCTGTCCCACTTTCTCAATTATTGTCCGGCGGTTGGTCAAAGTGTCTTTTTTAGATTTGGTCACCAATTTTTCTACATAAGGTCGAATTTCTTTTGCTTTCGGTTCAGTCGTGGTAATTTTTTCCTTGAGAATTAAGTTACTCGCCAAAGAGCGCACAAGAGCGGTGCGAACCTTCTTAACACGATTAAATTTTCGGCCTTTGGCTTGGTGACGCATAATAATTTATTTGAGGTTCAGACCATATTCTTCTAGTACCCTCTTGACTTCATTTAATCCTTTTTCACCCAAACCGTCAATTTCTTTAACATCCGCTTCTTTTTTGCGACCGAGACCGCCGACAGTTCGAATCCCGGCATTGGTGAGAGCTTTTTGGGTGCGAACAGAAAGACCAAGATCCTCGATTTTTGTTTTTAAAACATCAGCCTCTTCTTCGTGGCCAGTTTCGTCGACGGGGCCACTATCTTTTGTTTCATTTTCACTAACCTCTTCCTTAAAGCCAACAATGGCTTTAAGCTGCTCGATCATAATATAAATACTTTTTTCAAGTGCTTCGTGCGGAGAGATTGTCCCATCAGTTTCTAGGTGCAAGATTAACTTATTGAAATCGGTGCGATTGCCTACACGCATGTTTTCAACTTCATAATTGGCCTTTTTAATCGGGGTGAAGGCGGCGTCAAGGACAATTGCCCCAATTTCTACCTTGTCTTTTTTTAATGTCTCACTCGGAATGTAGCCAATACCCTTTTCAATAACTAACTCGCCATCAAGCGTGGCATTCTTATCAGTCACACTCGCAATATATTGATCGGGGTTAATTACCTCAACTTGTCCGGGAACCTCAAGATCTCGAGCGGTTGCCTCTTTGCCACCCTTAAAATGAAACTTAATAACCTGGCTATCGTCACCGACGACTTGAAAACGTACTTTCTTGAAATTAAGAATCACATTAATAACGTCTTCTTTGACGCCGGCAACCGAAGAAAATTCGTGGTTAACCCCGTCAATTTTAATTGAAGTGATCGCCCAGCCGGGGAGGGATGACAAAATAATTCGCCGTAGCGAGTTGCCCAGGGTATGGCCGTAACCGGGGTAAAAACCCTCTATTTCGTAAACGCCACTAGTGGCGGTTTCGTTGATTACTCGTGGTTTAGATGGAAAAATAATGTTGAAATTTATCATGATGTTTATTCAAAAAAATAATGACCTATTGGTAATATGGATAAACTTTTTAACGGCTATAGAACTCTAAAATGGAACTAAAATCAATGGTGGCATCGCTTTGACCTTTAACCGGCTCGCCCTTAACAAGGCCGGTTGAGGTTTCGACATCAAACGAGAGCCATTCAGGGGTTTGGTGGCCCCTAATTTTTTCGCCGAGATTGGCAAAAATTCCTTTATTTTGGCTGGCGGATCGAATCTTGACGGTATCACCGGCTTTTAACAAAATTGACGGGACGCGAATCTTTTTGTCGTTAACCATAAAATGACCATGGGAAACGGCCTGGCGAGAAGCCTGACGAGAACTGGTTAAGCCAAAGCGGTAAACAATATTGTCAAGGCGAGATTCAAGTTTCTGAAAAAGAAGTTTCGCGTGATCTCCGCCATGTTTCGTTCGGACGGTTCGGGCATAATTGCCGAATTGTTTTTCGGTTAAACCATAAGTATAACGAGCTTTTTGTTTTTCTAAAAGTTGCAGGGCATATTCAGACGGCTGACCCTTGGGATGTTTGCCGCCGCGACGAATTTTGTCAGTACCCGAGACAGTAAACTTGGTGCCTTGGCATTTACCAAACACTCGATCTCCGACTCGCCGACAAATTTTAAATTTAGGTCCTAATTTCATAAATTTTTATACTCGCCTCGGTTTGGGCGCCTTGGGTCCGTTAAATGGTACCGGCGTTCGATCCTTGATTGATAATATATTAATACCCTTAGCGGCCACGGCGCGCATTGCCCCTTCGCGACCAGCGCCTACTCCACAAATAACAACATCAACATCCTTTACCCCCATCGACAGAGCTTTGTCAGCAATTAATTCTCCAACCTTACTAGCCGCGAAAGGAGTACCCTTTTTTGAGCCAGAGTAGCCCAAGGAACCACTAGAAGACCAGACGAGTGAATTGCCGATTGGGTCAGTCAAGTTTAATTTAGTGTTATTGTAGGTAGCCTCAATGTGTAAAATGGCGTGATCCAATTTCTTCTTGGGAA
Organism: Minisyncoccota bacterium; assembly: GCA_041663165.1. GTDB lineage: Bacteria > Patescibacteriota > Minisyncoccia > Phycocordibacterales > XYD1-FULL-46-19 > CAIPHT01. Next base: position 96,529 of record JBAZRF010000001.1, read on the forward strand.
CACGAGAGCTCCCCGCTGTTTTACCAGACACATCCTGCCCCGCTTTTTTGATAATGCGTTTCTTTCCCATAATTAAATATTATTTCTTCTCTACTTTACGCTTGCCTGAACCCATTGTTTTTCTAACATTGCCACGACGGGTGCGAGAGTTGGTCTTAGTTCTTTGCCCGCGACTTGGTAAACTCCTCGCATGTCTAGAACCGCGATAACTCTTGATGTCTTTGAGTCGCTTAATATTACCGGCGACCTCACGCTTTAATTCGCCCTCAATTTTATAATCTTCTACGGCCTTGCGTACCCGGTTTTCCTCCTCGGGTTTAAGCTCCGGGCTTTTCTTGGCAGCATTCACTTTGGCTTCCGTTAAAATCTTGCGGGAACGAGCCAATCCAACTCCATAAATAGCGGTTAAGGCGTACTCTAGGCGTTTATTATCGGGAATGTTAATACCAGCTATACGCATAAATCTTAGGCCTGCTTTTGCTTGTGGCGCGGCTTATTGGGGCAAATAATATAAAGATGACCACGGCGTTTGACCATTTTGCATTTGGCGCATCTTTTTTTAATGGTGGCTCTGATTTTCATAAAAAATTGCCCGAACTAGAAGCGCCTGACTATTCGACCTCGACCGCCGTAATCGTCGAGAACAAGCTCCACCTTATCGCCCACAAGAACGCGGATTCGATGAAGGCGCATGCGACCGGCCAAATAGGCTAGTACTTCTTGATCGGTACCAATATTGACTCTAAATTGGGCGTTAGGCAAAGCCTCGGTAATTATACCGCTAATAGTTTCCTTTTTTTCAGCTTTATCCATTGCCAAATCTGACCTGTTTATCCTAGCAAATTAATCCAGTAAAAGTCAAGCTAATTAAGACTTAATTAGGGTTGGGCAACGACCGTCTCGATTTTAATCTTAGTTTCGTCGGACGGGACGGTTCTTATCCAGGGAGGAGAGAAAATGACGCTGGCCATTTGAACAGTCGGAAAATTCTTGTCAAAAATCTCTTTATAATTGTTGCTGGTGGCCAAACGAAGCTTATCTTTAAGGCTTTTTTCGTCAAATGACCAGACTAGATGACCGTTGCCCTCGAGCTTAAAGTCGATTTTTTCTAAGCTGTCGATGTTTAAACCGTCCTTGTTTTGCAGGGTAAATTTAAGTTCTGGCCAATTGGTAATGGCGACTGGCTCGTTTTGATAGTCAGGAACTTGTTGAGCCGCCAAATATTTGCTTAATTCCTCTTTATTTAAGAGAATTCCGGTAGCGTTAACCGCCATTTTAAAAGTGGCCTTATCGGGAGTATCTCCGGACGGAAGAATGCTTTCAGTAAAATTCATAACAACGGCATCTTCAAACAGGATATAATCGTCCGGGATTTGTGGTTTTAGTTTTTGAACAATCTTAGCCGTTAAGATCTTTTTAAGCGCGACCTCGGTTTTAGCCTTGTCAACTTCTGAAACTTTTCCTCGTTCTCCAATAAAACCGCCAGTCATCGCCGTTTTGGATTTGGCATAAATCTTACTTGCTTTAGGCGAGCCCTTAAAACCGGGAATACTAAAATCTGACGGGTCAATATTATAATTAGCCCCAGCCTTGTCGGCAATAACGGTTATTTCTATCTGGCCCGGGACCGTTTGACCTTGGTTGTTTTTGGTTGTTCCTGGGACGGTAACGGCAGTTGGAGTGCGATAGACTAAACCGCTGGAAGTTTGAAAACGAGTGGTTGCCACCAAGGGCTGTGATTGACCGCTATAATTATTGTAGATGGTAATTCGGCCACTGGCTTTGTCTTGGACATTTTCCTTACCGGTAGTGGCGATCGATAAAGTGGCCTCATCTTGTAAATTTGAAGCCAAAACAAATTTCAAACCGGTTTGTCCTCCTCTGGTTGCCTCGTAAACGTTACTGATCAGCAACCTTCCTTGTTTGGGCGTAACCTTGACCACAACACTGGCAAAATGACTGCTTAAGCCATAACCAATACCAGCGATAATTATTAAGCCGACAACGCCAATGGCTACCTTAACTGGCCAACCCTTGAGTGACGACTTCCCGCCGCTCTTGCTCAGCGAGGCGGGGGTATAATAATTTGTAACGATCTCTTCTGTCTGGTCGGCATGCGGGCTTTCGGGGAAAATATCCCGCAAGCTTTTTTTTGTTTTATTATTTATATCTTGCATAATAAAAAATTAAACTTACAAATTTATTGACTCTTTAATTCACCTTAGCACAAAAGAGAGCTTCGGCCAACAGCCAACTGTTGGTAAGTGGCTGGGCTTTCCCAGTCAAATGAGTCAAACCATCAGCTAAGAGCTTTTCGACAAAAATAGCCGTTAATTTATGGTTACTTAAGGTTATGCCGCTTAAGTCCGCCTGGTCGATAAATTGGGCAAACAGGTTGTCGGTTGGGTCATCGCCAATTAAATATATTATTTCTGGCAAAAAGGTGGTTTCCAGAGCTTTAGTTAGGGTTTCTCTAAAATCGGCTTGCCACATAACAGCAATTTGAGCCAGAGCTGGTTCTAGACGTTTTTGAAGTTGAATATTCGCCTGGCCGGCGGCATAAAGGTTGAGGGAAGTTTCAGCCTCGTCGGTAACTGTGCCTAAATCTTTAGCTAGATGGCGGACAATAAAGTTTTTGCCTTTGGGAAAAGAGAAATGTTCGGCTAAAACATTATTTTTAATAATTAGAACATCAGAGATTTCATTACCGGCATCAAGCAAAATAAAATCTTTGTCAGGCAGAAAGTCTTTAAAGATATCATAGGCCGCAAAAGAAAAAGTATTGAAAACAACTGAAGCTTTGGCGTATTCTCCCCCGATTAAGTCGAGGAGGTTAATCAAAAGATCCTTATCGGCCCAACTAAGGAAACGGCTAAAAACAACCTCTCTAGCCCTTTGGCCCAATGGCCAAGCCGTGAGGTAACCATCTAGCTTCGTTTGCATAATTTTATCCTCAATAACGATGGAGTTATCACCCAAATCAGTTTGAACATCGATTTGTTTAATTAATTCAGCTAAATAATTTTTGGTGATCTTAACTAGGTTGGAGTTTTCTGTTTTAATAACTTTGGTTTGCGATTGAAAAAAGGGCGACGAAAGGAAAATGGAAATCTTTTGAGGCTCGATGGTTTTTGCTTCAGCGCGCAATTCTTGGAGAACGGTTTTTATGGCTTTTTGGGTGACAGACCAAAAATGGTCAAAGTTTGGCAGACCTTGAAAGGAAATTTTTTCGTCAGCTTGAGCTAAAACGCTCTCAATTTCGCGCCCTTGGCCCAGCTTGACAATTGTTCCACTTACCTGGGCACTGCCAATATCAATAATGCCAACAACCCGGCCCCCGTTTTTTTTCGAAGAAGAGAAAAACATTGATTACATTATAACAGCAATTTATTTTTTATAAAACCTATTTAGCCACCACTTTTTGAATAGCGGGACAGTCATGGTAGATAAAACAAAAGCGAGAGCTGGCACCACGGCATTAAGAAATGGTTCGGGTAACCGAGCAAAAACAAAGAAGATAACAATAACAATATAGGTCAAAATCAAAACGATAATTCTCCTTGCCCAGCTTGTCTCCCACGCCTTATCCCCCTCAACGCGCTCATTGCGCTTTTTTATTTCTTCGATCTCGAGCCGTAGTTTCTCAATAGTTGACATAATGTTTTTATAATTTACCTTCTTTTATTAATTCTATTGAAGATTTTCCCGTTTGAATCTTCATAATTAAATCATTTTCGTTTTTTAACATGTCCCCGATCCTCTCTACGTGTTTGGCAGATGTATTTGGGGGTATTTCTGAAAATGGGAACCATTTAATCTCTTTAGCTTCATCGTTTAATGTAATTTCTCCGCCAACGATTTTACACTCAAAGGAGAAAATAATCTCGTCTTTGTCTGGTTTGCTGTAGACGCCAACTAGTTTTGCAATCTCAACATCTAAGCCTGTTTCCTCCTTAACTTCGCGAATCGTCCCCTGCCACGGAGCTTCTCCTTTTTCTAACCCGCCACCGGGCAGATTCCACAAATCATAATCATTTCTTAAACAAAGAAGAACCCGATTTTGTTCGTCTCTGATTATTCCGAAAACGCCGATGATAAATGGTTGTTTCATAAATTAGTGATTAAGGTTTTAATTTAAAAGGTTTACCGTGGCCGGGGACAATATAATCAGCAATTTTTAAAATTTTTTCTCGACTATGATGCAGGGCTTCTTTATCTTTCATGTATTGATCGTCAAGCTTTAACAAACTCTCTTTGTCAGTTTGTTGTTCCTTGCCATCTGGCCACCAAAAAAGATCGGCCGCGATTGCTACCAGGCCATATTCCTCGGTGTTTATCAAAACAGCACAATGGAATTGATCATGCCCGGGAGTAGAAATAATATCAATATCTGTTCCGGGAACTTTTTTCTCATGCTCTATTATTTTACTATCAAAAAACCAAATGGAGCTATCGTCCAAGATCTGGGCATTTTCAAAGATCCCGGCCAAGAGACAATGATCAAGATGGGTATGAGTTAATACGACATAATTAATATCTGTTGGCGCGAGACCCTCTTTTTTTAAGGTATCAATCAATAATTGACGATTCATCCCGGTATCGACCAGAATGTTGAGATTATTATCGCGAATTAGGGTAACCGACGAAGAGGCATACTCTTCGCCATTAATTTCTTTAGCATAGCCCTCGATTAAAACTTTTATATTAGGCATCTTGTTATTATTTTAGTTAAAAATGTTCGTTTGGCTTTTCGATCAGCGTATTATCTATATTATATTCTGGATGCTCTTTCGTCCAGGCGGAAATATCGGTCCATTTGAGACCATGAAAGCCAAATTGACCGTTCCAGTAGGCCCCATACTCTTTATTTTTCTCGAAACTGAATTTATGGGCTAATTCTACCGGGGCAAATTTAATGTCCAAACTTTCTAAATATTCGCGCTTGATAACCGAGATAATCCAATCTTCATTTTGGCCATATTTATGATCAGGATTTTCTTCAATTTTAATATTCGGATCGTTTTGTAAAATGTTAAGCAATTTTTTACTGCGCAAACTGAACCCACCATTACCAACAACTAATTTTTCGTCAACCAGTAGTGGCGCGCCAATATAATCATATTTCAAATACTCATCATCCCAAGCATAAGGGTTAAGAATGAAGCCGTCGTGTTGAATAATTAAAACAAATTCCGTATCAATATAATTATTTAATTCTTTAAAAATAAACTCAGAATATTCCTTCAAAGAATTAACGGGGTGAGTTTTAATAACGTTTTTGTTGCCTGACGGAATTGAGGATAAAAGCTTAACTTCAGCAAACTCAAAATTCTCGCAACATATTTCAGCCACCTTTATCAATCTATCAATATCAACACAATCAAGACCAAATAAGGTCACGTTGGTTAACTTTTTCATATCGATAAATTTTCTTCAAAAAACGGCTCGAAATAAGGTTCTAATTGGTCATTCAATAAGTTACTCTTTGGTAATTGGAACAACTCTTCTTTTGTCACCCATCTTTGCTCAACGTGTTCAGAGCTTAATTTAACTTCTCCCGAAACAATTTCTGTAGAATAAATGGTAAAGCGATGAGTATTTTCCCCCTTGTTATCTAAATCCATCTCATAAACACCCAGAACTTTAATTGGTTTGATATCTAAATTTGTTTCCTCCTTTACTTCCCTTGCTATGCCTAAAAATGGATCTTCGTTTGGCTCTAATTTCCCGCCGGGCAAATCCCAATGCAAAGGATAATATTTAGCGTTGGGTGATCTTAACCCGATCAAATATTTGTTTTCTCTTTTGATAATTGCCTTTTGGATGAGAATCATTTTGTTTATTCCAAAACTGCTTTGATCCGACGTACTCCGGCGGCGACGGCTTCTTCTTTGGTGATGTGGAAGTGGCCGAGATCTCCAGTATTTGAGACGTGCGGGCCACCACAGAATTCGGTTGAGAAATTATCGATCTTGTAGACCTTAACCGTATCGCCATATTTTGATTCGTCAAAAGATAAAACGGTCACAATCTTTTTAGCTTCGTCCTTGGGTAACTCGAGCATCTCAACCGGGATTTTTTCGGTAATTTTTTGATTAACCAAATCTTCAACAGCCCTAAGTTGTTCAGGGGTTAGTTTCTCCGGCCAATTAAAATCTAAACGCAAGCGCTCGGCGGTAATGTTGCTCCCCTTTTGCACGATATCAGCTCCCAGAACCTGTCTTAGCGAGGCCAAGAGCAAGTGGGTGGCCGTGTGATACTTAGTTTCCATCTCGCCCGTGCTCGCCAATCCGCCTTTGAATTTTTGTTCTGAACCAGAGCGAGAAATTTCTTGATGTTCGCGAACTCTGCGCTCGAGAGTTTCATTATCAAGTTCTAAGCCCAGTTCCTTAATGACCTCTTTGGACGAGTCAATTGGGACTCCATAAGTTTGATAGTTTTCGTAGACATATTCTCCCGAGACTTGCCCATCCGAGAGTATAATCGGGAAATTTTTTGTTGATTTTTTAATAACTCCATCGCTAATAGCTTCTTTCAGGTCGATTTTAAATAGCTCAACTCTATTCAAAGGTTTTTTGGCTTTTTCTACCTCGATTTCAATTTCTTTTTTAATAATATCTTGTTTAAGGGTCAGCTCAGGATAGTATTTTTTGTACTGATTAACGATTATTTCAATGAGGAAAGGAAAGTTTTTTTCGTCGAAATTAATCTTGCGAGAATAGCGAACTATTCGGCGGATTAAACGACGTAATACATATCCCCTCCCGGTATTGAGAGGTGTTACTCCATCGGTAATCATAAAAACAGCAGTTCGAAAATGGTCGGCAACCACCCTAACCGCCTCTTCCTCGATGCTAGAAAGTGGTGAGTTAGCGTTTTCTTTAATCTTATCAGTAATCGGCGCAAATAGATCGGTTTCGAAAACATTAACACCGTTTACTGCAACCATTGTTCTTTCTAGTCCCATACCCGTGTCGACATTTTTCTTAGCTAGTGGTTCGTAGTTACCCTCCAGAGTTTTATTAAACTCCATGAAGACATTATTCCAGACTTCGATTATCCTAAAGGAATTAACCAACTCGTTAAATTTACCATCAATGGGCCCCTCGTTTGGACGGGTATCATAAAAAATTTCAGTATCAGCACCACAGGGTCCGGTATCTCCGACAATCCAAAAATTATCGTCAACACCAAGCGGGACAATCCGCATATTATTTTTAATCACCTCATCCTCGCCAGCAACATCAGCTTCTACACCATATTTTTTAAAAACTCCCTGCCAAACTTTAATTGACTCTTCGTCGCGTGGCATATTACCGACACCTTTGAAAACGGTTACATAAAACCTTTTTGGATCAAGTCCAAGTCCTTTTTCTTTATCAGTTAAAAATTCAAAACTCCAAGGAATTGACTGGTTCTTAAAATAATCTCCCAGGCTCCAATTTCCCATCATTTCGAAAAAAGTGAGATGGCGGTTATCGCCCACATCGTCAAGGTCCCATGTTCGAACACATTTCTGAACGTTAACTAAGCGTGTTCCGCTGGGATGGGGCTTCCCCAATAGATATGGGATTAGGGGCTGCATTCCCGCCGAGGTGAATAAAGTGCCTTCATCGCCATATTCGGAGGGGACAAGCGAAGCCGAGGGGATTATTTTATGTCCCCTTTCTTTAAAAAAGTCTAAAAATTTCTGCCGAATTTCCTCAGAAGTCATGAAAATATATTAGCATAAACGGTTAATCTAACAACTTATTAGCCAAGCCATTCTTTATCATATCGGCCAGTATTATCAGCTTCATTAAGTTTTTCGAGAAGAACTTGTAAGAAGCTCATTATTTCCCCATCGGGCAGATCAAGGTCGGGATGTGAATCAAAGTCAACTGAACTTCCCAACAATGGGTGAAAGGCGGCAAATTTACGCAGGTCCTCTATTGTTTCAACCCCAGCGAATTTAATTAAGTGTGGGAGGATGATAGAAGTAACACGTTCCTTCCAGCGGCTATCGGTTCCATACATATCAGAACCCTTGGCTCTGATCTGTTGCCCCAAACTGACGGCCTCTTGATATTTTTGTTCCCAGTTTTCTTTTGGACTTAATGCTGTTTCCATCTTTGCTTATTCTATCACACCGCCACCAAGACAGACATTTTTATTATAGAGGACAAGTGATTGGCCGGGGGCGGCCAGTTGGGGTTGGTCAAAGATAATGGTGGCGCTCCCCTTTTTCTCATCCAGTTTGGTAACCAAACATTTTTGAAGTGGTTGGCGGTAACGAATGCGCGCAAGGAGGTGGGCGCCGAGAAGAGACCTCGGGCTCGCTTGAGGACTCACCTCTGCGCCTGAATTGATCCAATTTGTTTTTTCTATTTTTACTTCTAGACTCTCTGCTTCAATTGAATGAGAATTTTGCGAAACGGTAATAGTATTTTTTTCGATATCTTTAGCGATAATATAATAAGGTTTAGAGTCGGGAGTTTGCGAAAAAATGTCGAAGCCGTGTCGCTCGCCTAGGGTAAAAAACATCGCTCCGTCGTGTTGGCCGATTACTTTGCCTTGCTCATCTAAAACAGCGCCCGGTTTGGCGGCGAGTTCACGCTTGAGAAAATCTTTGAAATCAATCTGACCAACAAAACAGAGACCCTGACTGTCCTTTTTAAGGGCGTTAGGCAGGCCAAATTTCTTCGCCAGTGCCCGTACCTGTGGCTTGGTATAATTGCCGATCGGAAATAGGACCTTGGGCAATTGTTCGGTTTTTAGATTCCACAAAAAATAAGTCTGATCTTTATTTAAATCTCGCGAAACTTCAAGCGAAAAGCTCCCCTCGCCTTCTCTCGGCCGATGAGGGGAATTCGAGATCTCGGGGACTTTTCGCTTTACGTTTCTTGAGACTTGTGCGTAGTGTCCAGTCGCAACAAAATCAGCGCCCTGGCTCATTGCCCAATCGTAAAACACGCCAAACTTAATATGTTTATTACACATTACATCGGGGTTCGGGGTGCGGCCGGCTTTATACTCGGCAATAAAATAATCAACAACTCTTTTTTTATATTCCTTACTTAAGTCAAGGGTGAGAAGCGGGATGTCCAAATGGGCGGCAGCACGCCGAGCTTCTCGCCTCTCCTCTCGCCAATTACAGAGGCTGGCCGAATGGTCCTGAGCGCTAGCGAAGGGCTCCCAAACTCTAATAAAAACTCCTGTCACTTCATACCCGGCTTTTTTGAGCAAGGCAGCCGAAACGGACGAATCAACGCCCCCACTCATGCCAACAAAGACCCTTCGATTTTGCTCAGGATGAACCTTTTTATTTATTTTTTTCATTATTTTATGAGTATAAATGCGAATGGGCGCTCGGGGAAGTTCTTTCTCCCCAAGCGCCCAGGATCAATTCAACTAAAACGGTGGGAGCCCGTTCAGAGTTTCCAAGTGGCCTTTTGTCCATAGCTGGTATCTTATTCTTTCTCTGGGAACCACCCCGGGATGCTTTTCGATGAGATGACTCCCGAGAGAGTCGTCTTCCACCGGCAATCCGCAGTATGGACACTTAACACTGACGGCTTCTTCATCACTACCCATGTGTACGACCTCCTTTAGAAACAGTGATTCTTCCTAAATTGTAATAGGAGTTATCACTGTTGTCAAAATCAATCCAAATACAATCGCCGATTCTTCTTGTGCTCGGCAAAGTCCTTGGCATAATACATTTTGCCGTCCCGGCCGGTCAGATAATAAAGATAGGGCGAAGCCGTTGGGCTAATCGCGGCTTCGATTGAAGCAATGCCCGGATTAGCAATCGGCTGATCGGGTAAGCCCTGTTCCTTATAAGTTTCCTTGGCGACATCAACCTGCAGGGGCATGCTAATCGAAAGACGTTTCCATAAAATGCCAGAAATAAGGTGCCGATCTTCATCGATTTTGGCTTCGCGTTCAATTAAAGAGGCCATAACTAAAATTTCACTCAGTGGTTTACCCGAAATCAGGATCTTCATTTTAAGCGGGGCGATTTGCTCATTAAAGTTTTGATTCATCTCGTAGACGATATCGTCAACGGTGTCGTACGGCGAGAGAAAATAGGTATCGGGGAAGAGCCGGCCTTGCAAGTCCTCGGTCTTAGCCAAAAATTCTTTTTGTGATATATCCTTAAAATTTTTGGTCAGCAAAGCGGCGATCTTCGCATTAGACATCCCCTCGTAAATGGTAATGGTTACCGGTTTATAACCCAAGAAGTGATTAGTTAATTTAAGAGCAATATTAATAACAGAAGTCGGTTGCCTAAAGAAATAAGTTCCAACTTGTAGACTTTTTTCCCCGCCCATTAGTCGAACAAAGATTTTGAAAGCCAGAGGCGATTGAATAAAGTTTTTAGTCTTAAGTTCTGCCGCAATTTGCGAAACCGTTTTGCCTCGATCGACGTGATAAAACGGCATGGCGGGAAAATTGGCCGGCGGGAAAATCTCTTTAATGGTCACGATAAAAACCAAAAGAAAAACAAGGGCGAGCAGACAGGTTGTCCAGGTTTTATAAGGCATAATTAAATCGGCAAATTGGCCGGCGGTTCCCCGCGCTTTGATTGGATACGTTCTAGGCTGGGTGTGGTCGCAACTTGACCGGGGAAATGGTAAATTGTCGCCAACTCCTCGGTGGTTAGGGTCATTGGTTTGCGGCCGGCGGGTGGATAAAAATAGGATCGATTACGGTAGTACTTGAAATGTTTCATCTCTCTCTTTTTTGTTCGCCAGCCAAACGGGTCTTGCCAAGGATTATTAAAACCGGTGATGGTATAATCAACGCCGGCAAAAGCATTCCGCCGTTCGTAACTATATTGGCGTAAGCTACTAAGCAGGCCGACCTTGACGGCTGGCCTAATGCCCTCGGTTGCGGCGTAAAGAACGCGCAGGCCGGTATCAAAGGGTAATTTCTTTAGATTGCGCTCGACCGCCTCGATCATCTCGCGTTCGCCCGGAGAAAGAACAGTCTTGATCCAGGCTGAAGACATATCCTTGGCATCGATATTTCGATTTAGCAGAGTTGATAATTCATTTTGCACCTCTTTTTGCCAGCCGGTGGCCTTGCCGGTTTTGGGATCTTTGGCAAAACGCTTTTTGCCACCCATAATAAGGATTTGATACCAAACTTGCTCGGTCGGTTTGATCGAGGACAAAAATTCGAGCATTGGCGTCATGGGGTCGATTTTGAATTCTTCTTTTGGGTCCTTATCTAATTCATAATCGACGTAGGTGCGGATAGGGTAAACCTCCGATTTATCCAGCTTAAATTCTCGACCGGTGATTTGCCAGGGTGAACCCGGCTGGCCGTAGGTGACATCTTCGGTGTAATCATGATCGCACTTGATTATCTCAACCTCGGGATATTGCGAATAAATTCGAGATTCAACCAGATTATGAAAAAATTTAGGAATATAAAGATAAAAATGAATTTTGCCGCCGATCGAAACCAGTTCGAGCGAGAACCAACTCCTAATACTACCCTTGATGAACCGATCGATTAACTCCCCTTCATAGGTCTGATAAAAAATTTCTAGTAACAGCTCCATGGCTCGGGGCGATTTGCTGATTTCCTTCGGTATTTTTATTTCAAGCAAAACCCACTCTTGATCTTTTATGTATCGTGAACGGATATAAAGCAAATAAGTTTGCCACAAAATGATCGCTAACAGGAAGGGTGATAGATAAACAAAGAAATAAAGGCCCTGAAGTATCGCCGGGGTAGAAAACCAAAGGATATTATTAAAAAGTTGAAAAGGCGCGAGGACAGAAGACATGCCTCAATTATAACGCAAGAGGGGTTTATTTGGCTAGGCCAAAGCGTCCGTCAGTGAGACGCTTGAAGTATTTAGGGTTTTGAAGATTGACAATTACCGTATTAAGTTTAACTTGTCGTTGTTTTAAAACGAGATCAATTATTTCTTGGCGAGACAAAGGACCGTGTTCTTTAATTAATTTTTGAATCACCTCGATGACCGTTCCTTTGGTATAACCCCACTCAACTAGAGCGTATAAACCGCGGCCGACCAACACAAAACGATTATCCTTGATTAATTCGTTATGGCAAGTCGCCGGATGGGCCTCGCGACCGAAAGTCTTTTGAATTTGTTTAGCCACTTCGCTAAAGTGGAGGGGCTTTTGCGCTTTTCGTAAAACGAGATAGGCATAATCACGGATACCGCGCATTCGAATATTGGGCGAAGAAGCCAGACCCCATTCACCCAAAGGATTTTTGGCGAGAGCTTTACTCAAGAGTAGCCATTTATCAGCAAACTGAGTAACCTTTGGTTCATCAGAAAGGGTCTTTAATTCTTTCAAAAACTTTTCAACCAACTCTGGTTCAGAGACTAAATCACCCTCAGAAAAATTAGAACAGAGATTTTTAAGCGATAAGTGAACCTTGGTGGCTAGTTCTTCGTTCGTTGTCCAGCGATGGTGAAAGTCCTCATCTTCTCTCAGTTTGGTAAAGGCATCAGAAACGACTAGCAAAAAGTGAACCTGATTTTGAGTTGCTTTGTCTTTGGCTTGAGCGTCAAGAAAGATCTGTTCATGAACGACACCACCAAAATCATCAACGATTTTTTTAAGTTGATTGAAGACCCCTTGACTAGCCGCATAGGATTTGGACTTTTTGATTAAGTTCAAAGCAAAGGACTCGATCTGTCTCACCCGTTCACGGGTAATTTTGTATTCACGTCCAATACCCTCAAGGGTCTCACGCTTGGCGATTTTGCCCAGGCCGTAACGCTTAGTCAAAATATCCTGGCTGCGCTTTGGCAACTCTTCAAGTAATCGTTTAGTTATATCCTTAACCTTTATATTCATATGTCTCTATTTCTATCACTAATTACTAATAAAGTCAAATGATAATTATTAGACCACGAAGTTGATTAATTTATCCTTAATATATATGGCTTTTTTGTATTGTCCAGTTGGAAGCCATTTTTGGACGGCCGAGTCCCCGAGTGCTTTTTTAATAACGTTTTCTTCAAGCTGTCCAGCGGGGAGCTTGAGTTCGGCGCGAACCTTGCCACTAATTTGAATGACAATCTTAACCTCGCTCGCAATTAGTTTTTGGTGGTCAGCCACGGGCCAGGCCGAAAGGTGAACTGATTTTTTTTCGCCCAAACTATACCACAACTCTTCGGCTAAGTGCGGAGCTAATGGTGCCAATAGTTTAAGCAAAATCTTAAATTCCGCCATGCCGATCGCTGGTCGTTTTTCCCAATCGTTAGTTAAAATCATCAGGGCGGAAACAGCGGTGTTGAAATTAAAACTACTAATATCTTCAGTAACCTGTTTGATTGTTTTATGGAGCAAATAGTCAGAGCTGTTAGCTGTTAGCTTTTGGCTTTTAGTAACTTTGGAAGAAAGTCGCCACACCTTTTCAACAAAGCGTCTTGCTCCCATCAGGTTATCGGTACTCCAAGCGGCACCCTGCTCAAATGGGCCCATGAACATTTCATAAACACGCAAGGTATCGGCCCCGTGACTCCTAACCACATCGTCGGGGTTAATGACATTGCCCCAGCGCTTGCTCATCTTTCGTCCATCAGCGCCGGAGATTAATCCTTGATTTTTTAATTGAGCAAATGGTTCGGGATAATTAACTACCCCGATATCCTGCAAAAACTTATGCCAAAAACGAGCATAGATTAAGTGGCGCGTGGCATGCTCGGTGCCACCGACATACATATCAACTGGCGACCAATATTTGTCCTTATTTTTATCAATTAAAGCCTTATCGTTTTCAGGATCAACATAGCGCAAATAATACCACGATGAACCGGCCCATTGTGGCATGGTATTAGTTTCGCGTTTGGCGGGACTCTTGCAGACCGGGCACTTAACATTGACCCAAGTTTTGATATTGGCGAGTGGCGATTCTCCCGTCCCGGTTGGCGCATAACTTTTTACCTTTGGTAGTTTGACCGGCAAATCTTTTTCGGGCACTGGCACCAGTCCACATTTAGGACAATGAATAATTGGGATTGGCTCACCCCAATAACGCTGACGAGAAAAAACCCAATCACGGAGTCTATACTTTACCACCTGTTGTCCGCGGATAAATTTAGTTATTGCCTTCTGCGCTTTTTCTGAACTAAGACCACTAAACTGATTGGATTCTAGTAAAACTCCATAACCAGGATAAACATCAACTCCGGACTCTATTTTTTTAAGCAAAATTTCCGCTTCGGCATGTCGTAATCCGATTTTTTTTAATTCATCAATAGATTGCCACTCAATTTCGTATTGCCCACTCTCGTCTTCTGAGACAGGTTTTTGGTCGTAATTTAACAGTTCAAATAAGAAGTGTTTGGCATGAGTCTTACGGTTTACATCTTTATGGGCGGCGAAAAAGAACGCCTCAGTATAACCCAAACTTCTGATTAGGCGGATATTTTTGAAACCGGT
>JBAZRF010000002.1:0-35822 GCA_041663165.1 Minisyncoccota bacterium
AAGTTTTATACTTAGTTTCGATGTCATTGCCCGTTTTGGTAAAGCCCTCGCCATAAATGGTTACCCGGCCACCATTTCCAACAATTGTCGGCTGCAAAGAAGCGAGCTTAAGAGTAACCGATGATGCCACCGGTCCAATCGCCGAGGTAACCGACTTCTTAATTTTTGACCCAAATTTGGGCTCAGTGATTAACTTTGATCGTAAATAGGCCATTAGAGTGCTAGTTTGGGGGCCAATTCGTCCTGTTTCGCCCTTAATCCCATATTTCTTTTGGAATTTAAGAACCGCTAAGCGAGTTTTATTGCCAAAATAATCCGTTTCTTTACCGGGCGAGCCATCGCCGGTCGCCGCCACCCGAGTCGCCAGGTCAAGATTTAAAGTAATTTGAGATAATTTAACCTCCGCCCCATGGCTGCCTAGACCCAAGGCTGCGGCGGCCCAAACACCGCCCAAGCCGGGGCAGAGAACGAGAGACGAGCAGAGAAAAGTTAAATAAAATTTGATTGAAAACTTTCTCATAAATTTTCTTTATTCAGCATAGACCAAAATCGATTAATTATCCACTATTTGACGTATATAAATTAAACTTAAGAGAGTATAATTAAAGGACAATTGGCCCGTTTACCAAGCAAAAGAGTAATACGGCTAGTGATTGTTTTGGTGGTTTTAACCATTGGTGTTTTGTGGTACGTCGGCTACCAGAGTGAAAAGGAAAAAGCTTCGCGGTTAGAACAATACACTAAAGAATTTCTTGATAAGCAAAAAAATATTGAGGCGGTGGCGGTAAAAGGCCTGCAAGACGGCGGGGTTGTCCCAACGCCAATCGAAACCTTGCCGCCAATAATAATCTCTAGCTCCACAGCCAGTTCAACCGATGAACTCCGAGCCTACGGTTTGGCCGTTGCTAAAGCCCTTGAGCCCTTGGGTCTCAAAAGAGGGAATGAACCGCAAGCGGTCATGGCCGCGATTGATAAAAATGACCCAAGCCTACTCCGGCCAGTCGTCGAATCGAGAATTTATCACCAAACGGCCGTCCAAAATCTCACCCAGGTCATTGTCCCTAAGGCTCTCGTCGCCCAACATAAAAAAATCCTGGATGAACTTAATTTTATAGTTAGTATTCTCCGTGAGATGGAAAAAGCCACCGACCAGCCTCAGCCGGCGCTTAATAACAGTAATTCCTTTATGTCTAACTATCTAATTTTTCTCAAATCAATAGACGATCTAAATAAATATTTAACGGTTAATGACAGTGAGTTCCGCCCTCAAGCTGAAATAAAAATTTTTGTAAGTTTTGGCCAATGATATGGATAAAAAATTAATAATGAATAACTGGTCTAAAATCATTTTGCTGGCTTTCTCGATGATTTTATTGATCGCTCTATCTCCAACAAAAACCGCTATGGCGGTAGTGGGAGCCGGCGAAGCGGAGGGTGAAGATCCGGTTGTCACCCGACAAAATGAAGACAAAACACAAACTGATGCCGAGGTCAAAGCAACAGAAAAATTGCAAAAAGATGACGAGACCGTTTGTAAGGAAGAGGTTAACGGCAGCTTGGGAATAAATAATGGGGCCGGGCAACCAGAGCCAAGCAAAGATCCTTATAATCCCGATAACCAATATAGACCCGACCCAACAAAACCGGTACCTCCGGCCTGCCAAGACGGCAATACTGCTGGCTATATTGCCGCCAACGAGGGAGTGTATTATCGAAGTTATAACGACAATGGCAAACGAGCCATTGGTGTTGGCCACGATATTACCGGCAACGAACCAGAAGATATAAAAGCTTCAATTGACTCGGGAACACCACTAACTGATGAGCAGGTCAACCGACTTTATGATGCCGACATGGCGACGGCCAGAAATTGCGCCGAGCAAACATCCGCCGACCATGGGGTCAACTGGGACGCCTTAACCCCCGAAAGACAAACGGTTCTTACTGATATGAGCTACAACATGGGCTGTGGCGGGGGTGGCGGTGTCGCCGGCTTTGACAATATGTGGGGAAATATCCGAGATGCCCAAAATACCGGTAGCCAAGCTTCATGGAATGCCGCCGGTGACGAAATAACCAACAGTCAATATGGTGGCCAAGTGGGAGGTCGGGCCAATAACAATGCCGACATAATGCGAACAAGCGATGGCAGTATCATAGACAACAAAACGGCTTCTAGCCCGTCAGCCCAAAGACTTTGTGACGGCGCCGGAGGAGAGATTATCCAAAGTTCTTTTAAACTTTTTGCCTTCCTATTTGGGCCGAAGGTGGCTGAAGCAATTGGTCAATATGTGCCCGTTGTTGAACAACCCGGAGACTTAATGGACTACACTAAAAAAATTGAGGATCATACGGAAAAAATCAGAAAGCTCTCAATCGACATTTGCACCCACCTAAGAGCCATCCGCCGCATCCAAACACGCTTCGAAGCAAAGATGGTTGAGGATGCCGATGCTACCCGCATTGGTTCAACAGAATCTGAAAAATATCGGCAGGCCCTAGCAGATCTGGTAAAGAGGGGATATGTCGGAAATGATGGAGCTACCAACAGTCCTTTGTATACTACCGACACAACTCTTCAAATTGGACTAGCGAGAGAAGAAGCAAAAAATAAGGTTGTTTTTAATGTTCAAAATTCTAAAAATCTATACAAGGATGAGATTGCTAGTGATCTGCAGATTGATGATATAACTAACGCGCCGTTTACCTCAAATATACCACCAGAAGCAATGGATATGCTTAGAAACGTTGGGTCTGATATTTCTTATGGTTCAGTCGAAGAAGGAACGGCTTTTGCAGCAATAAGCCGTATCCCCTTTCTTGCCCATCTGGTCAAACCAATGGCCAAGCTGGCTTCTCTCTTTGGTATAAAATCTAGTTACGCAGCTGATCCGGTTATTCCTGAGACTGCCGGCACTGATGCTTCAGAAAGTGATATGTTTTGGACATCCCTATCTCTTTTGTTTGAGCCACAAAACAATCGTTTGGGAAGTTATATGATTGCTCAGAATCAACTAAATCGAAGCAAGAGCTTGGCAGAACAAAACGTTCGAGACGAAATGATTGCCGGACAAGGTTTTTTGCCATTGCGTAGTTGCGTACAATGGGTAGAGGTTAAAAATCTTGACTCCTCGATAACTAAAACTTGTCTCATGTGGGAGACGAAGACCCCAGCGATTATGATCAAGGAGGCACAGGGTTCGTCCCTAAATTCTCGGCTAACACGGTATGAAACCGCTGATACCAAAGGTGAGGTTGGACAAGGCAATGAGCCGAATGTAACAGAACTAATAACCATGGCTCCCGCTGCGGGCGGTGGCGGCGCTCCGGGACCCGGGATGGCCGCCCCCTTAAGCTCTCTGCCCCAGCAAGATAATTCACAATTACGAAGCGATGCTCAAACAAACGACGCCACTGGTGGTAATGGCTGGAGTGGAGGAGGTGGCGGCGGAAATGGAAGTGGCACCGGTGTTGAAGGTGGTCCCGACTGGACAATTTTTGAAAATCTTTTTGGTTCAATAACAGAGAGTAACGCGACGGGAGGGAGCACGACCCCTGAGGATCAGACCTTTTTGGAATGGTTAATACAACAAATAGCAAATACCTATAGCAATCTAAAACCGCTAGTAAGCTTCAAGTTTAAGACGCTTGAAGGCAATAGGTGGCTCCTGTACTGGTCTTCGCCCAATGCCACTCAAAGCTGTAAGACTAGTAATGACTGGGTTAATGGCGCAGAAGTTATTAAACCAACAGGAACCGATTTAACCAATCGGGGGAGCTTGACGGTCGCCACTTCAACTACCGCTGAAATAACTAGTTACAAACTAGAGTGCAAGAATGCCAAAGGAACTGTTACCAAAGAAATGAAGATATGAAATTGAATCAAAAATCAACCTTTAGAATAATTCTGGCTACATTTTTGCTGTTGGTTGTACTTCTTCCCTCTCTTAGTTTCGCCGCCCCGCCAACTGAGGAATGGAAAGCGGCCAACAAATGGGCACCCAGAAGTAGTGCCTGGTCCACACTTAAAGCCTTTTTAAGCAGTGCCACTTATTATGCGACCACTTACCCAAGTTTTGGCTATTTTTCAGCGGGAAAATCAGCCAGTGAAAACATACACGACTTAAAGCTTGCCCGAATAATGGCTTCTAAAGGGCCAAATGGAGAGCAACTAACACAGGCTGGAGCTGAGGCTTACCTTTCCACGATCAGCGATGCGACTTGCACCTTTGATGCCAATTTTAGCATGCAAGCTTGCGTTGGTGACCTTATGGCAGTAGTTGGCACAGAACTAACCAAGCTTGTGGGTTGGCTTTTGATTGCTGCAGGCCAACTCCTAGACCTTTCGGTCAGCATGTCAATATTATCTGCCAGGGACTGGTTTGGAACTGGCTATAAAAGTATCGGGGGGATTGTGGTTGCTTGGCGAGTTTTTCGCGACCTGGCTAATCTTTGTTTTGTTTTTGTCCTTTTATATATCGCCCTTGGTACAGTTTTTGAGCTGAAAGGAATGAGTGATCCAAAAAAGATGATTGTTGGGGTTGTGACGATGGCTCTCTTGGTCAATTTTAGTGGCTTTTTCACACGAATAGTAATCGACGCCTCTAATGTTGTGGCTTATGAATTTTATTCCCAAATGAGTGGCGGTAGTGGCCTTGCGACGGGGGACAAATGGGGACTCGGTATTGGTGGAAAATTTGTTTCAAAGCTTGACCTAACTAATTACCTGGCTCAAAGTACGACGACCATAAATACTTTCGACAATAACGGAAACGTTGTTAAGCTAGAGGTGCCCACCTCAGCAAAACATTTAAGTATTGCCTCAATTATCGTTCAATCATTTGGCAATATAATTTTGATATCAGTAGCCTCATTTGTCTTATTAGCGGCAGCGGTTCTCTTCTTGGCTCGTACAATTTTCCTTATTTTTCTCTACATTCTATCGCCCCTAGCTTTTGTTTCTAAAATCATTCCGGGCCTCAATTATTTTGACAAGTGGTTGAAAAAATTACTCGAGCAATCATTTTTCGCCCCAGCCTTTTTGATACCACTATATGTAGTCTTTTTGATCTTGGACAAGGGAATAACCTCCTTAGCGGGGGGAAATGGCGGGCCAATGATTTTGATTTTATTAGATTTTCTATTAATCGGTCTGATGTTTGGCTGTATTATTATTGCTAAAAGCTTCGGAGCCGTTGGTGCCGGCCTAGCTTCTAAGGTTGGCAAAGGACTTGGTTGGGGAGCGATAGGAGCTGCTGGTGCCTATGGCATTGGCCGGGCAGCCTCTCGTTTAGCTCGCAGCGAACAGGTTCAGGGCTGGGCTGCTAATTCGCGCGTTGGCATGGGTGCTCGCCGCACCCTCAATTATATTGGCGATTCAGGTTTTGGTACGGGAACAAAAGGCTATCAAGCCAGACAAAAAGCAAGGCAAGAGGGTCAGCAACAAAGAGCGGCCAGCTTTACCGGGCCAGATGCCAGTGCTCAACGCGCAACCTATATGTCTCGACTATTTTCAGCTGAGGATAGAAATGCCTACTATCGCAGTCTCTCGGCCGAAGATAAGGCAACAGTTGAACAACAATTACGGACTCAAGGCCGCGGAGTTGAAGCTGATCGGCTGTTATCTACTCTTGGCGGTGGCGCAGCACGAACAGCGGCAGCCACTTCTTGGCGAGGGGTTAATCAACCGGATCGCATGGCCCACCTTGGAGCAATAACTGATCAGGCTCAATTAAATAACCTCTATGAAGGCCTAAATCCGAGAGAGAGAGCTGAACTGGAAGATCTAGCCAGAGGAACACCGCAACAAGCGAGGATTGATGCGGCGCGCACAGCCTTTAATGCTAGCCCGCGCGCAACGGCAGCCCAACGAGCCGAAACGGTTAGAGAAACAGGGAGGGTTGAGAGAATGCATACCGCCGAAGGAGGTCTGGATCTAGATAACGCCGGCAGAGCAACCTTGGCCGATCCGGGGCTAGCGTTTAACGCGGCATGGGCCGCCAACCCAGCGAATGCCGCTGCCATGGGTAGAATTAATGGTCTAAGAGCCATGAACCGGCCAGAATTTGTTGAATTTGCCAATACCCACAACAATCTATTTGATGGTACCCACCGCGATATTTATCCTTACTTCACCAGTGATCAATTGAGAGGTATTCTAACCCTAGAGGGCGTCAGCGAAACAGAAAGAAATGCCATCAGAGAAGCCATCAATCTTCGTCGCGGGCCAGATGCTAATCATTATGGCACAGGAGGACACCACCCTGATGCAATTCTTGAAAGAGCTTACCAATACTTAAACAACCCGACACAGGGTGGGGGCGCTTTCTAAAACTAAAAGGGAAAATTAGATATATTATCCAATAAACAAACTTATGGCTTACAACCAAGAAGAAGTTCGAAAACAATTTGATCGTTTACCCCAAATAGTCAAGAAAGCAATTGCTGATCTTGACATGGGTACGATTACTGACAATTTACGCCAAAAATACAACCTGCATGTTGACCAATTGGGCAAAATTGCTGAAGAAATTACTTTGGCGATGGTTGGCTTAACCGGCGTCGCTAATTTTGGGAGAAATATTAAAGCCAAGACTGGCTTGGCCGAAGACATCGTCAATCTAATCACTTATGACATCAATCAATTAATTTTTTCCAAAATTCGCAAAGAATTAGAGGAGTTATCCCAGATGCAAAATGCTTCCCCGGCACCCAAAGTAACAACCCTGCCCCCAACAAAACCCGTGACACCAAGCACTGAGACTCCGACGCCCCAAGTCTTTGACGAAAGAATGCATGGAGTAGCCAATGTCCCCAAACAAGAAGTTGCTGTTACACCCCAAACGGGGGATAATAAGGGTAGGGATCCTTATCGCGAGCCCATTGTTTGATGCAATTTCAAGTTCCACAATTTATTGAAGTCGAAGATAAAGTTTTTGGCCCCTTGACCTTTCGACAATTCTTTTATTTGGCCGGCGGAGCAGGTTTGTGTTTTATCTTTTATGTTTATTTGCCAATTTATATCTCGATCTTCTTTATTCTTCTTTCCGCGGGATTCGCTTTGGGTCTAACTTTCTATAAGCATAACGGGCGAGAAGCCATTTTCTTGGTTGAATCGGCCTTCAAGTATGCCTTTACCAAAAAACTCTATTTGTGGAAGAAGAGTGATCGGCCAGCCCTGACCCAAAAATCCTCAGTCTTAGATTCCACAGGTAGCGCTAATCTCAACATACCCAGACTCTCGGAGAGCAAACTTAAAGAGTTGTCTTGGAGCCTAGATGTAAGAGACAACCCCTCGACAGAGCTCGGGGCAAGCAAACAAGATGGATTTTAAAGATATTATAAAAATTTCCAACACAACGCAGAACTTCGTTCCGATTAAAGAAATTCGAAACGGGGTAGCCGTTTTAAAAGACGGCTCCTTGCGTTCGCTGGTGATGGTCTCCTCCGTTAACTTCGGTCTTAAGTCCAACGATGAAAGAGCGGCAATTATTTCTGAATTTCAAAATTTCCTTAATTCACTCGATTTTTCGCTGCAAATCTTCATCCAGTCGCGTCGGCTTGATATTAGGCCTTATCTAACTATCCTCGAGCAAAGAAAACTAGATCAAACCAACGAGCTCTTAAAGGTTCAGATTAAAGAATATATCGAGTTTATCCGATTTTTTACTGATACCCATAATGTTATGACCAAAAATTTCTTTGTGGTTATTCCCTATACTCCGCCGATTCTTAACACGAGAAAGGGAGGCTTCTTGTCTGGGCTAATGGGGAGAAATGACAATTCTTCGGCTTCGGAAATCGCAAATAGTAATTTTGAAGAAAATGTTGCCCAATTAAATCAACGGGTAAATGTCGTCCGCGGTGGACTCTCTCGGGTCGGTTTAAGAAATGAACCCCTCGAGACCGAAGAGCTAATTGAGCTTTATTTCAAAATCTTCAACCCGGGTGAAGCCGGAACGCCGACAACCGAAGAATCTAAGGCCGAACAAAAAGTGCCCGAAGCAAAAAGATAAAAAAATAACATGAATATTCCATTTTTAAGCCGAGTAAAAAATAAAAAGGAGTCCCTTGTCCCCATCTTTCCTCAAGATATTTACCAAATGGGAGCCCTGGAGCTTAGAGACATTATCGCTCCCTCGGCCCTACGAATAACTCCTAAAAATTTAAACTTGGGCGAAAAGGTGGCCCGCACTTTGTTTGTTATTTCCTATCCTCGCTTTTTACCAGAAGAATGGTTCTCGCCGGTGGTTAATCTTGATAAGATTTTTGATATTTCAATTTTTATTCACCCTCTTGATACGACCACGGCCCTGCGCGCCCTGCAAAAAAAGATCGCCGAGGTTGAAAGTCAGATTATGGTCCGCGAGGAGAGGGGAATGGTCCGCGACCCCCAGCTCGATACCGCTCAGGCCGATATTGAAAATCTCCGCGACCAATTGCAACAAGCGACCGAAAAAATCTTTAATGTCGGTCTTTATTTGACGATCTATGCCGACAATGAAAGCGAGCTCGAGCGAGTGGAAATTGAGGTAAAATCGATTCTTGATTCTCGTTTAATCTATTTGAAAACCGCCCTCTTTCAGCAAGAAGAAGGATTTAAGAGCGTTATCCCTTTTGCCACTGATTACTTGGGCGTCAACTCTAAGTTAAATTCTTCACCCTTATCTAGTATTTTCCCTTTCGTTTCTTTTGACCTAACTTCAAACAAGGGGATTCTCTACGGTCAGAACCTTCACAATTCGTCGTTGGTTATTTTTGACCGATTTTCACTTGAGAACTATAACTCGGTCATCTTCGCCAAATCCGGTTCTGGTAAATCTTTTACCACTAAGCTGGAGATTTTACGTAGTTTAATGTTTGACGCCGATGTTATTGTTATTGACCCCGAGCGAGAATACGAATTTTTGGCCGAAGCGGTTGGTGGTCGTTATTTTAATATTTCTCTAACCTCCGAGCACCATCTTAACCCTTTTGACCTGCCCTTCCCCCGTGAAGACGAATCCCCAAGTGATGTTTTGCGCTCTAATATTATTAATTTAGTCGGTCTCTTTCGAATCATGCTTGGTGGTTTAACCCCTGAAGAAGATTCTATTTTGGATAACGCCATTACCGAAACCTACGCCCTTAAAGATATCACGCCCGAAGCGGACTTTTCTAATAAGCCCGCGCCACTGCTCTCTGATCTTGAACTGGTCTTGGCCGGGATGGAAGGGGGAGAGTCTTTGGCTCAACGTCTCCTCAAATATACTCAGGGTACCTGGGCCGGCTTTCTTAACCGGCCAACCAATGTTGATATTAACAAAAAGTTCGTGGTCTTCTCGATCCGCGACATGGAGGACGATTTAAAGCCCGTGGCCATGTACATTATCACTCACCATATCTGGAATGCGATTCGCCGTAATCTAAAAAAACGCCTCCTGGTTGTCGACGAGGCCTGGGTGATGATGCGGTCCAAAGACGCCGCCTCCTTCCTTTATTCAATGGTTAAGCGTGGCCGTAAATACTACCTGGGCGTCGCCACCATCACGCAGGATGTTGAGGATTTCTTAAAGTCTGAGTATGGCGGGCCAATTATCACCAATGGTTCAATTCAAATGCTTCTTAAACAATCACCGGCCTCAATTGAATTGGTCCAAAAAACTTTCAACCTGACCGAGGAAGAAAAATATTTTTTGCTCGAGGCTCCGGTTGGTCATGGCATCTTCATTGCCGGACTCAAACGCGTCGAGATTAAAGTTATTGCGTCTTATACCGAAGAACAGATTATTACCTCCGACCCGTCACAAATCCTCGCCATTAAAAAAGCTAAAACTGACTTTGAGACAGCTAGACAAGCAGCCCAAACTCCTAGTTAATAATGGAAAAGCCTAAGTTGCGAATTAATTTTTTTGTTTCCGGATTAATGATCGCGGTGGCGCTCATTTACGATGGCCTCCAAGCCTTAATTGAATTGATCACTTTGGGCTTTTTGGGTTGGCTGATCAATCCGATAATTGACCTGTGGGCCTTTTTGACTTTCTTTACCTGGTTTACTCTTCAGGGAGCAAGCTTCGCTCGACCGAGCAAAGCCCTAACTTTGGGAGCGACTTCGATTATTGAGATTATTCCTTTCTTTAATGATTTACCAACCTGGACCGCCGGTGTTATAATAATGATAGCCCAAACTTATGCCGAAGATGTTTTAGCCTCAGTCTCACCAGGAACGGCTCAGGCCCTGGGCAAGGTGCTGAACAAAGGTAAGGGAGAGAAGACAGCGCCCGAGGCGGAGAAGCCAACCGACACGAAAGCCCTTGACCCCTCGCCGAGACCACAACAAACGATGGGCAATATCGTTAATTTTCCGCCAGCAAACAATCGGGATGACCAGGAACAACAAAGGGCCGCTTAAATAAAAAATGAAAAAAAAATTATTAATCAGCGCTCTTCTTATTCTGGTCCTGCCGATCGGCCTGTTCGCAATTCAAGAAACGGGCGTTAATAATAACCTACTGGCCGAGGTAAGCCCCACCAGCCCTGGCCCGGGCGAACAAGTAACAATTAATTTGTCTAGCTATGGTTTTGATATCGATTCCAGTTTTATGAGCTGGTCGGTCAATGGTGAGACCGTCGTTGTCGGCACCGGCAAAAAAAGCTTTGTTTTCAGTCTTGGACCGGTTGGCGTTCAAACAAACGTTACGGTCTACGTCGAGGCAAGAGGTGGGCAAAAAGCTAGTAAGACTTTCATTTTTGACCCAACCGAAATTGATCTCTTTTGGGAAACTCAAACCTCTAAACCGGCTTTTTACCAAGGAAAAGCCTTGCCCTCTGCCGGCTCAATAATTAAGATCGTTGCCCTGCCCTATATAGTTAATCATGACGGGCAAAAAATTACTTCGGACAACTTGATTTACAATTGGAAGAGGAATGGCGTTTCAATGGGAGAGTTTTCTGGTTTGGGCAAAAACTCGGCCATTGTTAATGCCAACCAAGAAAATAGCCAGGTAAAGATTAGCGTTGAGGCCTTGAGCCAAGCCGACAACATTAGAGCCACCAAAGATTTGATTATAAATCTGGTTAAGCCCGAAGTCGTTTTCTACGAAAAAAAACCCCTCGAAGGCATCAATTATGGTCAGGTTTTATCGACAGAGTACCCCCTATTTGACGAAGAGGTCACCGTGCGCGCTGAACCATATTTTCTACCAATTAACAGCAATTTATTTTTCAAATATCTCTGGACCCTCGATCAATCTCCCGCCGAGAGCCGGCCAGACGATCCATTGGCAATTACTTTGCGTCGGGGCCAGGATGTCTCTGGTTCGAA
Source organism: Minisyncoccota bacterium (assembly GCA_041663165.1). Classification (GTDB taxonomy): domain Bacteria; phylum Patescibacteriota; class Minisyncoccia; order Phycocordibacterales; family XYD1-FULL-46-19; genus CAIPHT01. The sequence continues at coordinate 11,303 of JBAZRF010000002.1, forward strand.
CCGTGTGAATTTTTCTGTTCAAGGTCAAAACTCAACCTTTAGCAACTATTTTATTGTTAAGTACGGCAATGGATTATTAAAACCCCAAATTTAAACATGAAATTTTTAAATAAAAGAATAATCGGTTTCATTTTGCTCAATTTTATATTGTTGGGCTTAAACATTATGCCAACATTGGTTTTTGCCGAAAATAAAGGCTACCAATTACTCGAACCGAGTATTATCCTTGATAATAGCGGCAAACAGCCAGAAACTTATGGCCTGCAAGAATACCTTAAGACCGCCTATCTTGTTCTTTTCGTCTTGGTCGTTAGTGCTGTGATCTTTTTTTTCATTCTTGGCGGCTTAGAATATATTATGTCGGACCTACCCAGCGTCAAGCTCGGCGGTAAGGATAAACTAATAAAAGCCTTAGCCGGTTTGATTATTGCATTAACATCGGTCTTACTGCTCGAATTGATAAATCCCAAATTGCTGGAATTTAATTTAAAGCTAAAATAGGCACCCGGTTAAAAACTTTATGACAAAAAAAATCATCATTGCCATCCTGATTGTCCTAATCATTGCTTCCTTGGGGATGATTGGCTATATTGTTGTCTCACAAAATACCGACTTAAATTTCTTAAAATTTTGGCAATCGGGAACAGCAACAAATAACCAGACGCCTAAAATCCCAGCCAATTTCTTTCCTGAGGCAACCGGCACCATAAATGCCAATTTAAGCAATCTGGCTTCGGACACCATAAATTCGCTCGCCGTTGGCAACGGGATTAGCGAGAACCCGACGTTGGCAGGAGCAAGCGCCCTTGGTTTAACCGTTGTAAATAATAACAAAACCGAGCAAGTTTTCTTTGTCGATCGGCAAAGTGGCAACATTTACGAAATTACGCCCCAAAACGAGTTACTTCGTTTAACGGGAGAAACTCTCAGTAACGTTCAAGAAGTCTATTGGGGTAAAGATAAGGTCGGAGAACGAATAATCATCCGCCGAACCCAACTCAATCAGCCAGTAACTCTCTCCGGCTCAATTAAATACTCCACCAGCACAAATCTTGGAACTCTTAATAGCCAGATGTTGAGTGTCAACATTTCATCACTGGCCATCTCTCCGGATGGAAGTAAATTTTTTACACTTGAACCAACGGTAAACGGAACGGTTGGCTACATTAATGACTGGACAGGTAAAAACAAAAAGAAAACTTGGTCCTTTCCTTTTAGTGATTGGCAAATTACTTGGCCTAAGGCTAACATCATCAGCCTGCAAACTCGGGCCTCCGCGAACGATTTAGGTTATCTTTATTTCCTCGACTTAAATACCGGCAATTTTACAAAAATTCTTAGTGGGGTACCCGGCCTAACCGCTAAAGTTTCGCCCGATGGTCAAAAAATAATCTTCTCCCGCAGTAGTTTGGGCAAGTTTGAACTTTATTCATATGACGCAGCTTCAAAAAAAATCAGTTTGTCTGGAGTAAACACCCTGCCCGAAAAATGCACCTGGGCCGACAATGATATTTTTTACTGCGCCGTGCCCAGATCCATTCCTAGTAGCCTCTACCCTGATAATTGGTACCAGGGCAAAACGGCCTTCACTGATGATATTTGGAAGATTGACTTAAAGCAAAAAACGACGGTTCTACTGATACCAATTAAAAGCTCTTATGACTTAGTAAACCTGGTTATTGCCCCCAAGCGCGGCTGGCTTTATGCGATAAATAAATTAGATAACTCTATCCAGTCTTTCAGTTTGCCACAATAGCTGTTTCGGACTCTTTTTTAATCTTTCTTATCACCACAAATTCATAAATGGTGGAGAAGCTATTGCTGGTAACCCAATAAAGAGCAATGGCGGAGGGGAGAGTAAAGGCGATAAAAACCGTAATGAGTGGCATAAAATAACGCATCTGTAGGTCCATACTGCGCATTAAATCATCCTTAAATGATTCGCCAAGCTTGTTATTCTTCTTTGGCTGAACCGGCAAAGAAAGTTTAACCTGAAGGTATTGGGTTAGTCCGGTTAAAACTGAGAGGATAACGTTTTTGTTTAAAGCTAGGTCAAACCAACCCAAAAAAACAGTGTTAATTGGAGCTGAAGGAGCAGTGATAAAGGGATAGATCAAATCGTGCCAGTTAGCGCTAGGGTCCGAAATACTGCGAAAGACATAGTAGAGCGCGATGATAATTGGAATCTGAATAAGAAGGACTAAAATTGTCGAGAAAGGATTGATTCTTTCTTGTTTATAAATTTCCATTGTCCGTCTGGACTGCTCCGGCAGGTCTTTTTTGTACTTTTCCTTGATTTCTTTGAGTTTAGGCTCAATCGCCTTCATTTTAATCTGAGTGCGAACCGATTTGGTGTAGAGAGGAAAAATTACGAGTTTTACCAAAATTGTTAAGATAATTATCGCTAGGCCCAAGTCGCCACCGGGGATAATAGTGGTAAGGAAAATAAGGAGGTTATAGAGAGGAACAAATAGAATAATTTTAAAAAAGCTAATCATAAATCTAAATTACAATAAGTTTAACAGATTTTCAATTTCATTAATCAAAGCGGCCGACTTGAGTTTGGTAATATCTTTTTTAATTTGGAAAATCAGATATTGGCCTGGCTTGATTAAGTTTAAATCTTTTTCAAGACAAGCGCTAATCTTTCGTTTACTTAGATGCCGATCAACAGCCCGCGGGTTAACCTTAGCTGGCGCAACAATCGCGACGACAGTTGGCTTGTCTTTCTCGGCTGATGCTAGGCGATGAACCCGCAAACTTAAGTGATCAGCCGAAAATAGTTGGCTTTTTTTAAACGCCAAAGAGAGGAGGGGAGCGGATAATCGCCGACTTTTAGGTAGCATTTACTTTGAGACGGTCAAGCGCCGGCGACCCTTGGTTCGGCGTCTGGCCAAAACCTTTCTACCGGTTGCTGTTTTGGTTCGGGCCAAAAAACCATGGGTTGTGGCTCGTTTTTTCTTTTTGGGTTTATAGGTAAAAGACATACCTCGCTAGTATAACAAAAAAAATGATTTTGGCAAGGCGTTAAATGAGATCAAAAGTAATCCACTATTAATCCACCATATATAAACAACTTGGGGAAGTTTGCTTGTTTATCCACAATCACTATAATGGGAACAATTGTTATGGAGAGCCTGTTAGACAACAAGAAACTCTGGGATAGCGCCTTAAACGAGATAGAACTCTCTCTCTCTAAAGCTAATTTTGGCACCTGGTTCAAAAATACCCACATTGTTAAGAACGATGATGGAATTATTTATATTGGAGTGCCAAACGCCTTTGTTCGCGACTGGCTAATGACCAAGTATCACAAGTTTATTTTAAGGGCCTTGCGCGAGATAGAGCAAGGGGTACGCTCAATCGAGTACATTATTAGCCGAAATGACGATAAGGATGAGGCGTTTAAAAACGGTCGTGGCCACCAACCAGATAAAACCGGCTTAATTGTCAATGATCTTGGTCTAAGAGATCTTTATATAAACAAAGAGAATAACCTTAACCCGAAATATACATTTGAAACCTTCACTGTTGGCTCCTTCAATGATGTAGCCTATGCCGCCAGCCAGGCGATTGTTAAAAATCCAGGCACAATCCACAACCCACTTTTTATTTACGGGGGAACAGGCTTAGGGAAAACTCATCTACTCCAGGCTATCGGTAACCAATTAAAAAAGAATTACCCAAATAAAACTGTCTATTATATTACCTCGGAGAACTTTATTGTTGAGTTGATAAATAACATTCAAAACAACAAAGGAAACTCTTTCAAAGAAAAGTATCGCAAGTATGACCTCTTAATCATTGATGATGTCCAATTCTTTTCCAATAAAGAACATTCCCAAGAAGAACTCTTCCATCTTTTTAATCATTATTACGAAAATAATAAACAAATCATCTTTTCCTCCGATAAGCCTCCCAAATATATCCCCAGTCTTGAGGAGCGTTTACGGTCTCGCTTTGAGGGAGGAACGATTATTGATATTTCTAAACCAGATTACGAGTCGCGACTAGCTATTCTAAACAATAAATTGAAAGTAAATTCTGTCTTTTTATCTCCAGAGATTGTTGAGTATATTGCCTCTGTTGTTCAGGATAGTATCCGCGAGCTGGAGGGAGCTCTTAATTCGATTCTTTGCCAGGGCCAAGCAAAAAAGAGGGAGATTACCCTTCAGGAGGTCAAAGGGATAATAAAAAATAACATTAAACCACAAAAAACCCTATCGATTAAAGATGTTCTGAGCGTCGTGGCTAATTATTACAATATTGAAGAAAAGATTCTTTATGAAAAAACCCGCCGTAAAGAAGTGGTTAAACCCCGACAAGTCATCATGTATCTCCTAAGGGAAGACTTTAATACCTCCTATCCTTATATTGGTCAAAAATTGGGAGGAAGAGACCACACTACCGTAATTCATGCTTATGAAAAAATAAAAAAAGATATGAAAGTTAATTCTTTATTAAATCAAGAAATTGAGCAGATTCGTTCCTTACTTTATGTTAATAATTAGTGGAAAAACTTTGAATAAACGCTAGTAGTATTAGGGGATAAAAAGGTTAATAAATTTTATTAATAAAAAGGGTAAGAATAAGGGTGGAGTAATTAACAAATTAAATAAGTCTAGGTATTAAAAATAACTTTAAGTGACAACATTTTTAAGACTTATCAACATATCCCCAAGTTTAATATTAATAAGAGATTTTTTCTAGATTTAATTATAAAGTAAAACAAAAGATGTAATTTATGAAAGTAGAGTGTGTTAAAGATAAATTAAAGGAGGGGGTAGCGATTGCCGAACGGGTATCAGGACGAAACCTAACTCTACCAATATTGAGTGCAATTTTACTTGAGACAGGAAATAAGGTTTTGATTATAAAATCAACCAACCTTGAAGTGGGAGTAGAGATAGAAATTCCCGCTAAAATTGATGAGGCCGGATCAGTTACCGTAAGCGCGAGTATTTTAAATAATTTTCTTGCCAATTTAAACAAAGAAATAAAGGTTGAACTAACAACAATTAATGATAATCTTCAAATTATCACCGAAAACACCAGCACGTTAATTAAAAGTTTAAACACTGAAGATTTCCCGATTATTCCCAAAATCAACCAAGATAATGGCTTTTCCATAAACTCAGCACTTTTAGCTGAAGGGTTGAAAGCGGTCGCTTTTGCCGCAGCTCTTTCTGATATTAAGCCAGAAATCTCCAGTGTTTACATTTATGGCAAAGATAACGAATTATTTTTTGTCGCCACTGATTCTTTTCGACTGGTTGAGAAAAAAATAAATATTGATAATAAGATTAAAGACCCAATCTCCCTGATTGTCCCACTAAAAAGCGTGACCGAAATAATAAGAACGATTGAGGGTCTATACACTAACTTAATGGTTAGTTTTAATAAAAATCAATTAGCCATCAATACTGACAATCTCTACTTAACCCTAAGGATTATTGACGGGGCTTATCCGGACTATAAGCAAATTATACCAACCAGTTTTAATACTGAACTTAACTTAAAAAAAGAAGAATTATCAAATATTCTTAAACTATCTAATATCTTTACTGATAAATTTAATCAAATCGATATCGAAATAAAACCCAAAAGCAATACTCTAGAAATTAATTCTCATAACCAAGAGGTGGGGGAAAATAAGTTTTCTATTATTACCAAAATCAAAGGTGAGCCACTAGCCATTAGCTTTAATGCAAAATACTTAATTGACTGTCTACCCTCAATTGAAAGTGGTGATGTTAATCTCCGTTTTACTGATAAAAATCACCCCCTTTTAATTTCCGGAACAGGCGAAGACTCTTTCTCTTATATTGTGATGCCGATCAATAAATAGGTAAATTTTTATCAGGATGAACCAGCTTAATAGTCAATTAGCTCACTACCAAAAGCTCCTTAAAGACAAACAATCAGAAATTGGCTTAATTGCTGAAACAGTAAAAAAACAAACCAATTTAACTATCATGGCCGAAGAAATAAGGCTCAAAGAGGGCATTTTATTTTTAAAAACTAAATCCAAACACAAATTGGAAGTTATCTTAAAGAAGAGAGGGATACTCGACCAACTAAAAGAACTAGGGGTCAAAGTTTTTGACCTAAGGTAAAACTAATCAACCATAAGGTTAAGGGATATTGTTTTAACAATACTATTTTTGTTTTGATCATAGATCACGGCCTTGATGGTGTTGGGGCCGGGATTAAGGTTAAAATCGTTAATTCTGAACGAAAGATCAAAGGGTGCAGTTTTATTTGAGCCAATAATGTTGTCGTTGATGAAATAATCAACTTGGCTTAATTTCAGGCCGGCCGGCAAACTCAAACTTACTTTTACCAGATCAGTTTTTTTATAATTAGCACCAATTGTCGGCGAAATGAAATTTATTTGATCGGTTAAATTTGGGCTGTATTCGGTTTGATTGGAGGTAACAAGGTACTGCCCATTTTTTAGTTTATTATTCTTAAACCATTTCTGAATTGGATAATCCCAGAGGGCGAGTTGTTGGTCGGCAGTAGGGTTGGTTGGGGCTGGTCCCAATGGGTTATTTTTATCTAGCCAATAAAGGATCGAATGAACGTCAACTTTCAAGAGTTCGGCCTGATTGCTTGTCTGATTGACCCCTGCCGGCAGATTAACAAGATTTATTTCTCCCCCCTGCCAAAAACCGCGTAAAACTGGTTTGAGACCGGTGTAATTAACCACTGGGGGAGTGAAGGTCTCTACTGGTAGCTTTTTAAGGGCTTCAGCCATGACCGCGTGCCATAATGGAGCAATGATTGTGCCCGCCACCTTCTTTTCCATTGGCGTGTTGTCATTATTGCCAGCCCAGGCGCCAATCACCACGCTTGGGGTGTAACCGAGGATCCAGGCATCCTTGTAGTCGTTGGTTGTACCGGTTTTCACGGCAACTTGTCGTCCTGGAAAATAAAGGGGTGAGTCTGCGCTATAGGCGGGCTGACGCGCTTTATTATCAGACAAAATATCGGTAATCATTCGGGCGGTGTTGGCTGGCAAAACTTCTACACTTTGATCTTTATATTCCTCAACCGTTTCTCCTTGAGGACTAACGACTTTCAAAATACCGGTTGTTTGGTGTCTAATGCCATCCTGGGAGAAGGCGCCATAGGCACCGGTCATCTCTAAGAGTGAAACCTCGCCACCGCCCAGAACTAGGGTTAGGCCGTATTGATTTTTGGTACCCAGGCTGGTGATTCCCATTTTTTTAGCTGTTTCAAGCGAATCATTGATACCGGCAAGGTAAAGTACTTTTAAGGCTGGAATATTTCTCGATTGAGCCAGCGCATTACGCAAGGTTATTGGTCCCAGATATTGGCCGTCGTAATTTTGAGGCATATAACACTCGGCGGACTTAGTGCCACTTAATGGTTTGCCAGTTGGGTCACAATTGGTGTTAAATTCGGTCTTTAGGTCAAAAACAACGGTTTGGTCAGTGTAGCCTTTATTGAACGCCGTAGCGTAAACAAACGGCTTAAAAGACGATCCTGGTTGACGATGGGCGGTGGCGACGTCAAAATTGCCGTTAATTATTTTATTGAAATAATCACGCGAACCATTAAAGGCAAGAATCTGGCCAGTTTTAGGATCAATTATTACCACACTATTATTTTGGGCCTTAAATTTTTGTTCATTACTGTCGCCGTATTGTCTAGCCAGCTCCTCAACTTTTTGTTGGAGATCCCAATCAATCGTCGAGATCACTTTAAAATTGCTTGTCTCAATATTATCTTGGCCGTAACGGCTATCTAAGTAGTCTTTAAGCCAAAAAACGAAATGTGGTGCCTTAATCCCCTGGTTGATTTTTTCATAAAAAACTACTTTTTCACCTTTGGCTCGATCGCGAATTTCTTTAGAAATGAAGCCAACTTGGGCCATTCGATCTAAAACAAAATTCTTGCGTTCCTCAAGTTTGTCTCGATGTTCACCATAGGGTGAATAATAATTAGGCGCTTGGGGCATCGCGGCTAGATAGGCGGCTTCAGCGAGGGTAATATTACGGACATCCTTTTTATAATAAGCGCGAGCAGCTTCCTGGACCCCATAAATATTTCCACCATAAGGAGTCTGATTAAGGTAGACATTCAAAATCTCGTCCTTGGTCATTGATTTTTCCAGTTTCACCGACAAGATAACCTCCTTAATTTTCCGCGTTATGGTTTTGTCGCGAGTTAGCAGGGAATTTTTTACCACCTGCTGGGTGATGGTTGAACCGCCCTGATGCAAACTACCAGAAAAAATGTCAGTTATTAAGGCTCGAACAATAGAGGTTGGCTGGATGCCTTGGTGTTGGTAAAAACCAGCATCTTCAATCGCCAGGGTGGCCAATTTGACCGAAGAAGGTATCTCCGCAAAAGTTACCGTGCTTTGTCTCACTCCTCGAACATCATAAAGGAGGATTTCGCCAGTGCGGTCATAGATTTTAGTTGACTGTTCAGCAATTTGTTTATTAAAAAATGATTCAAAATCGGGAACGGGCAGGGTGATTGCCCAAATCGTCGAAAAACCGCCAAGCAGAAAGACAATAACCCCGGCGATAAGAATAAATTTAGTGACTTTTCTAAATAGCTGTCGAGTCAGCTTCATTTGGACGATTCTAACACACTTGCTTCAAAAAGAAAAATTAATTATTAGGCCCTAATTCCAACTCGCCAAATCTTCGTCAAGAACGGGGTCGTCCTCAAGTAGGTCAGGGTCAACCCCTAAAAGGTCTCCCTCGCCATCAATATCGTCAATACCCGAATTAATTAACGGATCGGCATTGTTGTCACTTGGAGTTTGATCATCGGTCATAGTTTAAAAAATTAGTTTTTAATTTCTTCTATTTTTATCACAGCGGATTCTTTTTGCAAGAACCGTTTCTATTTAGGTGTGGATAACGAAGCAAGGGGCGCGCGGGCCAGATGAGTGAGGGCAATGCCAATGGCATCGTATTCATCATCATGTTTAATCGCTTGATCAATCCTTATCAATTTGGGGATGAAATCAGCCATTTGTTTTTTATCAGCCGAACCGTAGCCGGTGATACAGGTTTTTACTTCTAATGGCGTATATTCAGCCAAGGGCAAGCCATATTTAGCGCTAAGATAAATAATAATCCCTCGTGTTTCCGCCACGGCCATGGCCGTTTTTTGGTTAACGGTGAAAAAAAGTTTTTCCGTAGCGACCATGTCCGGTTGCCAGTCAAACAAAATTTTTTCAATCTCATTGCCGATCGCCAGCAGGCGCTCGCTAAAAATGTTTTTTTTATCTGTTGTAAAACAATTTGAGTAAAGGAGCTCTTGTCGACCAGCCTCTTGCTTAATTATCGCGAGGCCCAGTCGGTCATAGCCCGGATCAATGCCTAAAACAATCATAAGTTAGCGTTATGAAAAATGATTTTGATATCCTCGTGTTCATTTAGAGTCTCGAGTAATTTTTCTAATTTGTCCTTATCTTCCGGAGGAAGGGGCAATGTATTTTGGGCGACAAAATTCCCATCGTTTTGTTTAAGAAAAGCCCAGGTGGTTGAACCAGCGCCGCCTAAATTACCACCATTTTGCGAGAGAAGATGTTTGATCTCGGGTGTCGTGCGATTTTTGTTATCCGTGATACCAACAACAATCAAAGCCACACCCGCTGGGCCGTAAGCTTCGTAAATTACTTCTTCAAAACTATCCGTTCCGCCGCCAAAACCCTTAATAATGGCACGTTCAATATTGTCGAGCGGCATATTTGCTTCTTTGGCCCGAGTAATTGCCGCCTTCAGGCTCGGTGCTTCGCGATTGCCGACCGCTTTTTTCGCTTCCATTGTTATTCCGCGCACGAGCATTGAAAATAATTTACTACGCTTGGCATCCTCGGCTCCCTTCTTCACTTTAATTTGTGACCATTTATTATGTCCAGACATATTTTTTTTAGATTAATTTTTCTTGCTTATTTTGTGGCACATCAAACCCCAAATGCTCATAAGCGCGCGGGGTGACGACGCGACCGCGGGGGGTACGCTCTAAGAAACCGAGTTGGATGAGATAGGGCTCGTGTACATCCTCGATCGTGGCTTCTTCTTCGGAGAGGGCCGCCGCAATGGTGCCAACGCCGACCGGTCCGCCATTGAATTTAGAAATTATTAAGTCCAGGATCTGTCGATCTTGGTCGTTTAAGCCTAGCTCGTCAATACCAAGCATTTCTAACGCCCCCTTGATTGTTTGGCGCGAAATTTCCTTTTTGGCGACTTGAGCATAGTCACGACACCGTTTTAGCAGGTGATTGGCGATACGAGGGGTAAAACGACTTCGTTTGGCAATTTCTAAAGATTCGACATCGCCCAGAGATATTCCTAAAATTCCGGCTGACCGTTTAATAATTCGGCTGATTTCTTCGTCGGTATAAAATTCAAGGCGAAAAGTTCCACCCGAAAAGCGAGAACGGAGAGGGGAAGAAAGGGAGGCAATTCTGGTTGTTGCCGCCATTAAAGTAAAGGGCGGTAAATCAATCTGGATAACTCGCGCCCCCGGTCCTTTACCGATAACAATATTTAAAAATCCAGATTCCATGGCCGGGTAAAGTACCTCTTCGATCATCTTGTTGAGCCGGTGGACCTCATCGATAAACAAAATATCGCCCGGGGAGAGGTTGGTGAGAATTGAAGCTAGATCGCCAACCTTCTCAATGGCCGGACCGGAGGTAACTTTGATTTGAGCACTCATCTCTTTGGCAATTAGGTAGGCTAAAGTCGTCTTTCCTAGCCCGGGAGGGCCATAAAAGAGCAAGTGCTCCGGCGGATGAGAGCGTTCGGCAGCTGCTCTCAGGAGGATTTTAAGATTGTCTTTTATTGTTTTTTGGCCGACATACTCGTCCCAAGTATTTGGGCGAAGGGAGCGGTCCAAAAAAACATCGTTTTCTATACTTGACATATAATTTCTTTTGTGCTAACATAGGGCAAGACAATCAAGCCTACAAATCTCTAAACAATCTAGGCCGATTTATCGACCTAACGGGTCTTTTTGATAGGACGTTTCGGTTCCCACCCTAGCAGTGGATCAGGCGGAAACTATCCTGGATAATTTTCCTAACTTTAGTTGCATTACGAAAGAGATTGTTTAGAGATTTGTATTCTCGATTGTCAAAGAGCTAAATTATCTCCTCATACAAGTCAATTACTCGCCCCATTTCTTCAATGGTGGTTTCGCCCTTGATTACCTTTAAAATCCCGTCTTGGCGCATGTCGAGAATCTTTTGCGGTATGGCGGCGATTTTAATTTCTTTTTCATTGGGATTCGTAATCGCGGCGGCCGAGACAGCATCGTCCATATAAATCGCCTCAAAGATACCTTCGCGGCCCTTAAAGCCGGTTCCATGGCATTTCTCGCAGCCGATATTTTTATAAATTTTGTGAGTGGCTGGGATTAGCTCGGGGCGTTTCTTTTTGATGCTCTCCAAGACTTTTTCAATCAATTCTTTCTCCCAGGCCTCGGGTTCCTTGGCTTGTTTACAGAACTCACAGAGTTTACGCAAAAGACGCTGAGCAATTGAGAGGGTGAGAGCCGAAGTAATAATTTTAGGATTAAGACCAAGATCGATCAGCCGGGGGATAGCGCCTTGGGCATTGTTGGTGTGCAGGGTCGAAAAGACTAAGTGTCCCGTCAGGGACGACTGCACGGCAATCTTGGCTGTTTCGGGGTCACGAATTTCTCCCACCATGATAATGTCGGGATCTTGACGCAGGGCGCTCCGTAAGCCAGAGAGAAAGGTATAGCCCTGTTTGCGATTAACCTGGGTTTGATTAATGCCGGTAAGGTGGTATTCGATTGGATCTTCAATGGTAATAATCTTACTTTCGGTCGAATTGACCTCGCGGAGAAACGAGTAAAGGGTCGTTGTCTTACCAGAGCCGGTCGGACCGGTCAGGAGAACTAAGCCGTTTGGTTTATGAATTTCTCGTTTGAAAATCTCAAATAATTCGGGTTCGATACCGAGTTTTTCAAAAGTAACGTTAATTGATTCGGGATTTAAGATACGCATGACGACCGATTCGCCATAGGCCGAAGGGATAACCGAAGCGCGAATTTCAATCTCGGTATTTTTTAAAATAATACTGAAGCGTCCGTCTTGAGAAGCCTTTTTGATATTTAGTTTCATGCCAGAGACCAGTTTAAGGCGAGAGATAACCTGGGTATAGATTTTGGTCGGGAAGGAAGCGACGTCCTCAAGCACGCCATCGAGGCGATAGCGCAAACGGATATCCTCCTGTTCCGGTTCGATGTGAATATCTGACGCCTCGGTCACTAAACCACCGGCCATGATAATTTCGAGAATGCCCGAGATGCCGCCCTCTTTTTCGGCGGTGGCGCTTTCTTTGGCAAGTTCTGAGGCGATGTCTTTGAGCGTTTTAAATTTCTCGGTAAACTCAGCAATACTCTCGCTCGAAATTTCTATTAAACCAGCTCGCGAACGGTTAGATTTGGAGATCTCTTCGTATTTATCCCAAACACCTTCCAGTCCCGGTTCGGAAGAAAGATAAACGGAAACATTAAAATTTTTACCCTTTAGTTCGTCGATGATCGTTTGCACACCGCTTTTTTCTGGAGAAATGAGAGCTAAACTAAGATTTTTCCCGTTTAAACGAAAAGCGGCAATTCCTGCTTGCCTCGCCTCCTCTTCGGAGATAAGACGCAGGGCATCAGTGTTAATTAGGGTTTTGGATAAATCAAGATAGGGGAGTTTATAGTGATCGGCTAACACTTGAGCCAATCCTTCAGCCTCCTTGGCTCGCAATTCGCCAAGTTGCCGTTCACTAGTTTGGGCATCATTTTTTTGATCTTGCTCGTCGCTCATTTTTATTATTTTAACCCGTTTCTTTTTCTATTACTAGCATGACCGGTTATTAAGGCAATGGCCGGGAGTGGATAAGTGGCCTAAATAGGCCATATTTTATAGAATAGGTCAAATATGCTTGACAATGATATGGTCATATGCTATACTGCATAGAGTTAACAGTGTGAGGTTTGGTTCACTAGGTAGTTTGCCTACGGGCAGACAACGGAGGAGATTCCATGTTCGCAAGCTCAGGCAAGTTCTTTACAATCGTGGCGTTGATATTCGGTCTCGGTCTGGCAACAGCGGCGGCGGGCGATACGTTTGTTACGTCGAAAATCGCCATCATCATGTCTGATGCGGGCGGGGAGGTAACGGTGAGCGATGGCGATACAACGGCCACTGTCAAGGCGGCACCCCCGAAGCCCGAAGCTCCGACAGTGGAGCCACCGGAACCATCAGTGGCGGGCGATGACGACTTCGGTCTCGATCCGCAACAAGTCGCCGCGGTGACGGGTGTCATCCATCAACAGAGCCGAGGAGCTCTGGCCGGTGCTTGCCAAGCAGACAAGCTGGCTCAAGCCAGTATCCGCGAGGCGGGGCGTCGTGCCGAGGCTCGGATCCGGGCGGCGGGAGTTCGTGGTATGCGCATGGCCAAGGAAGCCGAACGGGCGGCCCGCGCAGCCACCAGGTAAGTGGTTCGTCAGCGTTCAGGCGCTGGAGGAAAGGCACAGAGCCCCCTCTGGCGCCTTTCTTTTTTGTCTTTGTTTGTTAGTATTTAAATAATGAAAATTGTCTCCAAATCTTTAAAAGAAACGAAAGGGGCGGCCCAACTTATCCTGGCCAATTTACTAAAAGCCAAAAGCCAAAAGCTAAAAGCGGTAGTTCTCTTGTTAGAAGGCGACTTGGGCTCGGGCAAAACAACTTTTGTTCAATTTTTAGCCCAAGAGCTGGGAGTCAAGTCTAATTTAACTAGTCCAACTTTTGTTTTGATGAAAAAATATGAAATTCTCCGAAAAGGAAATTTCAAACATCTAATCCATATTGACGCCTATCGCCTAAATTCTGGCCAGGACCTGCTTGCTCTTGGCTGGGCTGAATTGACGGCTAATCCAACGAACTTAATCGTGATAGAATGGCCAGAACGGGTAGCCGATCTTTGGACTGGCCGAGAGCATAAGATCAATTTTAAATTTATTGATGATCAAACAAGGGAAATATCAGACTAAAATCGTTCTGATCGATGCTCATGCGATTTTGCATCGGGCTTATCACGCTTTGCCAGATTTTTCATCGAGTAAGGGCGAGCCGACAGGGGGGCTTTATGGTTTGGCTTCAATGCTCATGCGGATTATCACTGACCTCAAACCGGATTATCTTTTTGCCTGTTACGATCGTGCCGAGCCGACTTTTCGCAAACAAGTTTATGAAAATTATAAAAAGGGGCGACCTAAAGCCGAGCCGGAGTTGGTGGCGCAAATTATTCGTTCGCGCGATATTTTTACTGCTTTACACATCCCGATCTACGACCAACCGGGGATGGAGGCCGATGATGTTATCGGGACATTGGTAAAAAAACTAGCTAAAGAGAAAAACACCAAAGTAATTATTGCTTCCGGTGATATGGACACTTTGCAATTGGTAGATGACGATCGGGTGGTGGTCTTTACGCTTAAGAAGGGTTTAAACGACACGGTAATTTATGATGAAAAGATGGTGCGAGAACGCTATGGCTTTGAGCCAAAGTTTTTGGTTGATTACAAGGGCTTACGGGGGGATCCGTCTGATAATATTATTGGCGTGGAGGGGATTGGCGAGAAAACGGCGACCACTTTAATTCAAGAGTTTGGGACAATTGAAGAGATTTATAAAAAGATTAAGAAAAACGAGAAAAGTTTTGTGGAGAAAGGAATTAAGCCGCGCATCATTGAAATCTTAAAAAATAACGAAGAAGAAGCGCTATTTTCCAAAACACTAGCGACGATTCGAACTGATGCCAAAATTGATTTTGAATTGCCGGCGAAAACCTGGGTCGAAACTTTTGATACGGCGGAAGCCGAAAAATTATTTAATGAGCTAGAATTTCGGACGCTGATTGGGAGGGTGAAGAAATTGGGCGGTGGATTGGCGGCCGGCGAAGTGGAGACTGGAGAAGTCGTATCTCGCGTAGCCAGATCCGACTTCGCCCAGCCGACACTGGCTGAGAAGCAAGAGAATAAAGAATTAGCCATCGCCCTTTGGCTCATTAGGTCGGATGTTACTAACCCGACGGCTGAAGATGTCTTGAATTACCCGAAAGAAAAAATCCTACCAGATCTTGAAAAACTCGATTTGTCTAAAGTCTATCGCGAGATCGAATTACCCCTTATCCCAATTCTGGCTCAGGCGCAAGAACGGGGGGTTAAAATTGATAAAAAATTATTAGCTAGCTTATCTAAAGATTATCATACTAAATTAACCGAGCTTGAAAAAAAGATTTATCAGCTGGCTGGTTCAGAGTTTAATATTAATTCACCCAAACAATTAGGAGAAATTTTGTTTGTTAAATTGCAATTAAGAATTAAAGGCTTGAAAAAGACCGCCGGCGGGGCCCAATCAACCCGAGAATCAGAGTTGGCCAAGTTAAAAGACGTTCATCCGATTATCGCCGAGATTTTGGCCTATCGTGAATTGCAAAAATTACTTTCCACTTATATCGATAATTTGCCAAATTTGTTGGATAAAGATAATGTTTTGCACGCCACGCTTAACCAGGCGGGGACGACGACCGGGCGCATGTCCTCATCTAATCCCAATGTTCAGAACATCCCAACCCGTGATGAACAAGGGGCCATTATTCGCAACGCTTTTATGGCCCGTCCGGGCTATGAATTACTGGCTTTTGATTACTCGCAAATTGAGTTGCGGGTCTTGGCCGCCTTGTCGGAGGACCCTGATCTCGTCAAAATTTTTAAAGATGGCAAGGACATTCACTCGTCAGTAGCGGCGCGGGTTTTTGGTGTTCCCGAAGGCGAGGTGACCAAAGAAATGCGAAGAAGAGCGAAGGTAATTAATTTTGGCATTATTTATGGTATGGGGGTGAACGCCTTACGGGCCAATCTTGGCACAACTCGCGATGAAGCCCAAAGTTTTATGGATAATTATTTCGCTTCTTTCCCCACGATCAAAAAATATTTTGAATTGGTAATTGACGGGGCGAGAAAGCGCGGTTATACCGAAACTTTATTTGGCCGGCGTCGTTATTTGCCGGCTCTCAAGTCGCCACTCCCGCAAATTAAAGCAAGTGCCGAACGAATGGCGATGAACGCGCCCTTGCAGGGGACGGCGGCTGACATTATTAAATTGGCGATGATTCGAGCCGATAAGGATATTAAAGAAGCGGGATTGGAAAGTGAAGTTTTTCTTCTCCTCCAAATTCACGACGAGCTAATCTATGAGGTTAAAAAAGAGGCGGTCACTCGCGCTTTACCAATTATTAAGCGAGCCATGGAGAAGGTGGTAGATTTACCTGTCCCAATCGAAGTTTCTTCTGCTGTCGGTTCTCGTTGGGGCGAGATGGAGAAATAAGGGCTTTTTATCCACATTTGGCGAAACTTGATTTATTTGGTCAAAACCCTTATGCTAAGGGGGCAAGTTTAATTGCAAACCCACCCTTCGCCAAGGCTACGGCATGGCAAGGCATACAATAAAGGTCGGTTATTAACCTTTTTTTGAATTTTCCAAATGAAGAATTACGTTATTGTGGCCATTATCATCATCCTCATTATTGTTGGTGTGGTATGGTTCAAGATGAAAAGCCCGGCCCCGGTTGTCCCTAACGAGACAACTGTTACGACCGAGCCAGCTCCGGTTGACACTGGCGCTCCGGTTGATGCTTCCGGTACTCCGGTTGACACTGGCGCTCCGGTTGATGCTTCCGGTACTCCGGTTACCCAATAAACTAGTTTTATTTGACAAAACCCTCCGCCACGGCGGAGGGTTTTGTTATTTTGGGAAAGAAGTTTATAATTTAGATGTATGGAAATTACTACGATCATTAGCTACCCTGATATTTTTATTGGTTTATTTCTCGCGGTCTTCTTCGGGGCCATTTTGGGTGTCGAACGCAATCTGGCTGGCAAAATGGCCGGGATGCGCACCTATGCCCTAGTGAGTATGGGCTCGGCTTTGTTTGTGGACGTCTCACGACTGGTCATTGCCGGATCCGGCGTCGCTGGTCTTAATTATGATCCCTTACGCTTGGCGGCTCAAATTGTGACGGGCATTGGCTTTATTGGTGCTGGACTAGTTATCTTGCGTGGAGGACATCTTACTGGGGTTACGACAGCCGCCGGTTTGTGGGTTTCGGCCGGGGTGGGCATGGCCTGCGGTTTCGGTCTCTATACTCTCGCTTTATTTGCGACGGGTTTGTCGCTCGCTATTTTTACCATTCTCTTTATCATTGAACGTGATTATGTCCAGGATGAATTAGCCAAAAAACTGGGGCGGGACAAGCTGATTAAAGAGGCGAATGAAGAAAACTCTAACTAGCCGAGACTTAGAACTTAAAAAAATTCGCGACGAGGTCTTGGTTCTAAAAGACTCGCCTTTATATACCTATCGTACCGAGAATCATTATTTCCCAGTGATCGGAGAGGGTAATCATGAGGCTAAAATTATATTTATCGGCGAAGCGCCGGGAAAGAATGAAGCCAAAACCGGCCGACCCTTTTGCGGTTTGGCTGGTAAAATCTTGGACGACTTACTTGCCTCGGTCGGCATTAATCGTCCCGATGTTTATATCGGGAATATTCTAAAAGATCGCCCACCCTTCAATCGCGATCCGTTGCCTGACGAGATCGCTATTTACGGACCCTTCTTAGATAGACAAATTTCCATTATCCAACCGCAGGTAATTGCCACGCTTGGCCGCTATTCCATGAAGTATATTATGGAGAAATTCGGCTTGACCGATGCTTTGCGTTCAATTTCCGAACTCCATGGTAAAGAATTCCAAGCCGAGGCCGATTATGGTAAGGTGTATATAATTCCACTCTATCACCCTGCCGCCGCGATTTATGACCGCTCCTTGCTCGAGATATTGCAAAAAGATTTTAAAATTTTGGAGAAATATAAATAATGGTTCAAAAACTAAAAATTTATTCGTGGAATGTTAACGGCATCAGGGCGGCAGTGAAGAATGGTTTTACGGAATGGCTGGAGGAGACCAAGCCGGATATTGTGTGCTTGCAGGAGATTAAGATAAACGACACGGCGCGAGAAAAAGTAGAATTTGATTTTGTTGGTTATAACGAATATTGGCACTCGGCTGAGCGACCGGGCTATAGCGGGACAGCGATACTAACAAAAGAAGAACCCGGCGCTATTAGCAAAGGATTTAATGTGCCGGGTTCTGAAAAAAAACAAAAAGAAGTTAAGAAAGAAAAAGGTGAAAACAAAAAATGGTTAGAGGATAAAGAGGGGAGAGTCATCACTTTAGAGTTTGAGCAGTTTTATTTGGTTAACACCTACTTTCCCAATGCCAATCATGAATTGTCGCGTTTGAGTTTTAAAGAAGAATTTAATGAAAATTGGCTCGATTATGTTAAAAAATTGGAGAAGAAAAAGCCGGTTGTCACTTGTGGCGATTTTAATGTGGCGCGAGAGGCGATTGATCTAGCTAATCCTAAAGAAAATGAGGGCAATGCCGGTTTTACTGTTGAAGAAAGAAAGTGGATGGATAAATTTATTAAAAATAGCCTGATAGATACTTACCGCCTGATCAATGGCGATAAGGTTCAATATTCGTGGTGGAGTTACCGCTTTACCGCTCGGGCACGAAATATCGGCTGGCGGATTGATTATTTCCTTGTTAGTGAAAAATTAAAAAAGAATATTAAAGACGCTTTTATTGATGATACAGTACTTGGTTCTGATCATTCGCCGGTAGGGATAATTTTGGAAACATGATCATTTTAATCCACGGCAATGACGAAATAAAAAGTCGGGCGAAGTACAATGCTTTGTCCGGGTCGCTTTTGGCCAAAAATCCGGAGGCGAGCTTGTTTAAGTTGAATGCCGAAAATTTTAAAATCGAGTGGTTGGAGGAATTAACCAAGGGTCAGGGATTATTTTATCAAAAATTTATTGTTGAGGGCGATAATCTTTTTTCTGCTGAAAAAGACAATAAGGAAGTGGGGGAACAGGCGCGTGAGTGGCTTAAGCCAATGGCTGAATCAGGCAATGTGTTTATTTTGCTCGAGAACAATGCCGACGAGAAAATTTTGGCTGAGATCAAAAAATTGGCAACTAAAGATCAGGAATTTTCAAGAGGGGTGATTTCGACGACGAGACTATACGGCGGAGTGCCGGGTTTCAATATTTTTTCGATTACCGACGCTTTTACTGCGCGCAATAAAAATCGGGCTTGGGCGTTGTATCAAGAGGCGATGATGGCCGGCATTAGTTCCGAGGAGATTTTATGGAAGTTGATTTGGGCGATTAACAATCTTTTGCTGGTTAAAAATACCAAGGACGCGAGTAAGCTCAAAATGAAACCTTACCCCCTAACCAAAGCCAAAACCGCCACCAAAACTTTTTCAAATAGCGAGCTTAAAAATCTCTCG
Organism: Minisyncoccota bacterium; assembly: GCA_041663165.1. Taxonomy (GTDB): domain Bacteria; phylum Patescibacteriota; class Minisyncoccia; order Phycocordibacterales; family XYD1-FULL-46-19; genus CAIPHT01. The sequence goes on from JBAZRF010000002.1 coordinate 30,728, forward strand.
GCCGACTTTCTTGATCTTTATCACACCACCTTTCTTGGTACCGATGAGTTTGAGTTCGGGTTGGAGAAAATTTTACTAAGCGTCTGATTTTCGCTATATTGGGCTTATGCCAAATCTAGACGAACTGAGGCAAGAAATTGATCAGCTTGACCATCAGCTAATTGAAACTCTGGCCAAGCGATTGGCGGTGGTAGCTAAAATTGGCCAATTAAAAAAAGCGCAAGATTTACCAGCGCTTGACGCTGGTCGTTGGCAAGCGGTTTTAGGCCAGCGCGCGGAATGGGCCAAAGAACTTGGCATTGACGAAAGTCTCGTTAAACAGATTTGGGAACTTATTCATACCCAAGCCTTAAAAATTGAAAAAGATGACTAACGAAACAGCTCCAACCACGCCAGAACCTAAATTGGCCAAGCGCCTCGATAATTTTGGTGAATATATTTTTGCCAAACTAGCAAAAAGGGTCGCTGAAGTTGAAAAAGAGCTTGGCCGCCGAGTTTTAAATTTTGGGCCCGGTAATCCCGATTACCCACCGGCACCAGAACATTTGATCAAGTACCAAGAGGCGATTGCCGAAAAAGAGGCAGCCAGTTATCCCGGCTATGGTGCCACTAAAGAATTTGCTGAGGCCCTCTCTGGTTGGTATAGCCGGCGCTTTAAGGTTGATCTGGAAAGTGGGGAATACTACCCGCTCTTGGGTGGCAAAGATGGTTTGGGCGCGACCTCGCTGGCCTTGCTTGATGCGGGTGATGAAGTGCTCGTGCCCGATCCGGGCTATCCTGGTTTTGTTGGTCCTGCTCTGATGATTGGCGCCGAACCGGTGAATTATGATTTATTGCCCGAGCACGATTTCAAAATTGACCTCGATCAATTGGCGGAGAAAATTTCGCCCAAAACAAAGGCCATCTGGGTCAATTTTCCATCTAACCCGACCGGCCAAGTGGCGACGCTTGAAGAATTGGCGCCGTTGGTTGCTTTTGCCAAACAGCACGGTATCTGGCTCTTGTATGATAATGCCTATGCCGAAATTACCTATGATGACGTTATCGCCCCCAGTATTTTGCAAGTGCCCGGGGCTAAAGATATTGCGATTGAAATTGGTTCTTTTTCCAAAATGTGCTCCTTTGCCGGTTTTCGGATGGGTTGGGTCACCGGCAACAAAGAATTAGTCGAGGCCATTGCTAAGGTAAAGTCTCAACTCGACTCGGGCATGTCGCGACCCCTGCAAAGTTTGGGGTCTTATGCCCTGAATAATTATGGTGAGGAGTGGCACGGCCAGATGATTGCTAGCTATGAGGCTAGGCGTAACATCATTGCCGAAAAATTGCGTGGTCTGGGCTTAACCTTTGATTTGCCCAAGGGTGCGCTCTACATTTGGGCGCGAATTCCTGAAGACAAAAAAGATACGGAATCTTTTTGTGAACGACTGCTCGAAGAAAAACAAATTTCTTTAGTCCCCGGAACCGCTTATGGTCACAACGGCGAGCGTTACGTGCGGGCTAGTTGCTGCATCAATATCGACAATATCAATGACTACTTCTAAAAAAAATAAAAATAAGCCACGTCTCGCGATTGTTGGTTTTGGTCGGTTTGGCCAAACACTTCACCGTTTGCTTAAAGATGATTTTGCCATTACCGTTTATGATCCCAATTATCGCCAGTCGGCCAAAAATTTGGCTGACGTTTATAATTGCCCTGTCATTTTTTACGCCGTGCCCATTTCCGCTTTTGAATCGGTCATTGCTCTCCATCGCCAGTATTTTAAAGATCAATTATTGATTGACGTTTTGTCGGTCAAACTCCACCCTGAGAAAGTTTTTAAAAAATATCTAAAGGGGACTAAAGCCCGCGCGATTTTAACGCATCCCATGTTTGGTCCCGATTCAAGCAAAGATGGATTTGCTGGTTTGCGTTTGGTAATGGATCGTTTTAGCGCTACGGCTAAAGAGTATGTCGGCTGGAAAAAATATTTCTCTACTAAAAAACTTGAGATAATTGAGATGTCGGCGAAAGAACATGATCGCCTGGCCGCCTCGTCACAAGGTTTGACTCATTTTATCGGTCGCCTGCTCAATGATATGGATTTTAAGGAGAGTAAGATTGATACTCTGGGGGCAAAAAAGTTGCATGAGGTGGTGCGCCAGACTTGTAATGATACTTGGGAATTATTTCTAAACCTGCAGAATTATAATCCGTATACAAAAAAGGTTCGTCTGGAGTTGGGGGAGGCCTATGACCATCTCTATAATAAACTTATCCCGAAGCGAATTCACACCCACAAAATCGTTTTTGGTATTCAGGGCGGAATCGGGAGCTTTAACGAAGAAGCCCTGCTTGATTACGTTGCTCGCCATGAGATTAAAAATTATGAAATTAAGTATCTCTATACAACCGAAAAAGTGATGCGCCAATTGCATGAGGGCAATATCGATTATGGCCAATTCGCCATTCACAATTCGGTTGGCGGGGTGGTGCAAGAATCCACTTATGCCCTAGCTAAATATAAGGTAAAAATCGTTGAGGAATTTGCCATTCTCATTCGTCATTTCTTGATGCGACGAGGCGATGCCGATCCTAAAAAAATTAAAACGATCATGGCTCATCCTCAGGTCTTTGCCCAATGCCAAAGCACTTTGGCCGAGAAATATAAAGGCTGGGATTTGCAAAGTGGCAAAGGCGATTTAGTAGACACGGCACGCGCCGCGCAAGCTTTGTCTCTCGGTAAATTACCAAAGCAAACGGCCATTCTCGGTCCGGCTAATTTGGCCAAACTCTATAATCTCGAAGTGGTGGCCAAAGATCTTCAGGATAATAAACAAAATCTCACCAGCTTCTTTATGGTGAGTCGGTAGGAGAGCGGGTCTCTCTATGTGTAGACAATAGGTAAAAATTAAATATACTTGAATAGGAAAGAGAGGTGATTCATCGTGGCTGATAATATTGATCTTGCCAGCCAGCCAGAAGAAATAAGGCGAATGTGCGAAGAACTGGCTCAGCTCAGGGGCTGGACCCCTGAGGAGGCATGGGAAAAAGCCGGTCGTGCTGCAGAAATACTGCAGATGTCCAAACCCGAACAAGGTCTTGTTTTTGCCCTCGAGGCGGCCAGGACAGAGTCTCGATGCAAAGCGAAACCATGACCTTTATCCCCGCAAGGGGATTTTAGTTTTATACAGAATTAGTAGGAATCTCCCGCGACTAAACCCTCGCCGTCGCTCGGGTTTGTCTGGGCACCAGCTCGCTAGTTTTTGTTGCTACAAAAACATCGCTCCGCTGTTCGATTCCTGCCCGCAAGCCAAGCAGTTGGCTTGCTTGGGCGGACAAAATAAAAACCGTCTTTGCGGTTCTTTATTTTGTCCGCCCAGTAGGAATCGAACCTACGACCGTCTCCTTAAAAGGGAGCTGCTCTACCAGCTGAGCTATGGGCGGATATTAGCTAACTAACAAAAAAATAATACCAGAATTTCTAGTATTTTCAACCTTAAATTAAGATCAGTTAAACTAGAGTGGCAGATCGAAGGCTAAGATACCCGGTCCAAGGAGAATAAGAGAAATCGCAATTGCGAGCATGACGAGGAGATAATCAATTGGTATGGGCATTTTTGCTTTATCCTTCAGTCGAAGCAGGAGATAGCCCAGGAGTTCTAGTCCAGCTAAAAGTGCGACAACTTGGGTAAAAAGGCCTACCACAATTAAGGCGCCAATCAAAGATTCCCAGGTGCCAATAATTCGAGACCAGCTGGAGGGAAGGCCACTGGCGGGTAAATATTTAGGCTTAAATAATTCGCGCAGACCATAACCGAGGAAGGTGCCGCCCAGCGCTAAACGCAAAAAGACTGGCGCCACCGAGGCAAAATCTAACAGGTCTGGAAAGATGCTTAACATGCTGGTATTGTAACACTAATGAAAAAGAAGGTTAAGTTGAAAAAGGCGGAGGTGAGAAGTCGTTTCTCGCGTAGCCAGATGCGACTTCGCACCGAAGCGGTAATAATTTTACCCGACATTCGCAGCTCGCTTAACGTTGGTTCGATTTTTCGCACCGCCGACGCTGTTGGGGTAAATAAGATTTATTTAACGGGCTACACGCCGGCACCGATTGATAAATTTGGCCGAGCTGATAAACAAATTGCTAAAACCGCTCTTGGTGCTGAAAAAACGATTACTTGGGAAAAAACCGAAGATATCTCAAAACTGCTCGCTAAACTCAAAAAAGAAGGTTTTTATTTGATTGCTATCGAACAAGATAAAAATTCAGTTGATTACAAAGAAGTAAGAGTTAAAGAAAAAACAGCCTTTATTTTTGGTAACGAGGTGGACGGCTTGTCTAAAAATATTTTAAAAAAATGCGATGCAATTGCCGAAATCCCAATGAAAGGGGAGAAAGAATCGCTCAACGTCGCCGTCTCCGTCGGGGTGGCGTTGTTTCAAATCCTTGAGCTCTGAAAATTTGACAACATTCTGATTTAGGTGTTAGAAATGAAAGGAAGTAGTAATTATGGCCAATCAAAACCAAGCAATCTATAATTTCTCTGAAAATCCTCGGGCTGAGGGCAAGGTCTTAATCCTGGCGATCGGTGGGGCCGGCATACCCAAAACTCACCAAAGTATCAACGAAAACCTCAAAGAAGCCCTTCTCCTGGTACCTTATTTGTCTGACTGTGCTGGCCGGATTGACTATATATCGCTGGCTCAAAAGGATAGTGCCGACCTATCGATGATTGAGGTGGCTAACATCTCTAGCACTATCCAAAAGTATCAGAACCAATACGACGGTTTTGTGGTCGTCGCTGGCACTGACACGATGCCCTTTACCGCTTCGTCCACCGCTTATGCTCTGCGCGGCATGGGCACTCCGGTTATTTTTATCGGTTCAGCGCTTAATGTTGAAGAGTGGGACACCGACTTTCGTTTGAATTTGCCGAATGCCATTAAGGTGGCAACGATGGGGGCGACCGATGTTAACGCTCCCAGTTTTGGCGAAGTGGGAATTTTGTTTGACGACTCGCTGTCACGAGCGGTCGCAACTATCAATCGCGGTTTGCGCTCGAATAATCCAATGATCAGCCCACGCGTCCCTAGGCTGGGTGATGTGGGTTGGAC
>JBAZRF010000002.1:35832-101061 GCA_041663165.1 Minisyncoccota bacterium
CAAGCTCGAATCAATGGCCAAACCGCGCCGGCCTTCACAATTGAATTACTCTCACAACGTTAATACTAATATTGCTTATTTTGATCTCGTGTCGGAAACGCACTTGAGCACCTTTGACCAATTGGTTGAAGACAAATTTATCCAAGGGATTGTCATTGGCGCTTTTGGCGCCGGTAATGTGCCCTCGATGATGATCCCGTATATTTACAAAGCGGTTTATGAAAAAGGTAAGGCGATAGCGGTCATCACTAACAACAAGAAGGGGAGTTCCGACATGGGTTTGTATGATGTCGGCGCGGCGGCTGTTAAGGCTGGTGCCATTTCTTTGGGGCCGATGACTAAACCCGCCGCCATCGAAAAAATGCGTTACGCGGTTAACAACGCCCAGGGGGATGATAAGATCGAGTATCTGCAGGACGTCGCCAGACTTTTGCTAACCTCGGTGGCTGAGGAGGTACCCGAGTCATTTTCGCGTCATGCCGTCAATCAATTTCGTGATCGTTTTCGCAAAACCGCCCTACCTCTCGACTCTTTTTATAATTATCAAAAGCCGTCAGTTTCAGAGTACGAGGTCAAAAAATATTGTAAATCAACCACTTCTCCGCACAAGATTTTGGTTATTAGTGTGGGTGGAACTTTTTATATGGAGGCTAACCCTGAAAATGCCCTAACGCCAACCAAGCGTCCACTGGGAGATTTGTTTAGTTTAAAGTTTAAAAATCTAGACCGACTAGTCTCGCTTGACTACATTGAACTTTTTAATCTGGACAGCACCGATATCGAGCACTTTCACCGAGCCGAATTGGCCAAGGTTATCGCCAAATATTTGTCTGAGTACGACGGCTTCGTCGTCTTGCATGGTACCGATACTCTCGCTTATACCGCTTCAGCCATCTCCTATATGCTCCTGGGTATTGATAAGGATGTGATTTTAACCGGTGCCCAGAAGCCTGGCTATGGCTCCTCCGATTTTGACCGAAATTTTATTAAATCGATAAAAGTTATTTTGGCGAGGCTCGCTCAGCCTAAACAGTCGCGGGTATCTCCTGGCGTTAAGGTTGCTTTTGGTGACAAATTAATGATTGGCACGACGGTTATTAAGGAGGACGAACATGGTATCAATGCTTTTGCTCCAATCGAAAAACATCAATTGGCTGGCAAGATTAATGCCACGATGGATTTGTATGATGTAAACAAAAATGTTAAGAAGCGCGATTTTTCTCTTGTTCATAAATTTAGCCAAGAGGTGGCCTATTTCGAATGCATTAACGGCATCGAGGCTAAACAATTCGAAAATATTATTGAGAATCCCCGAGTTAAGGCCGTGCTTATCGGTGGTTACGACGGCGGTAACATGCCCTTATATATGAAATACTATATAGCGACAGCTGTTAACTCTTACCACAAGCCGGTCGCTTTTATCTCGCACAGCGATAACGGTGTGGCGGAGATTACCGCTATCGGACGGATTGGCGAATTTGTTAAGGCGGGGGCAATTGCTTTGGGCGACATGATCAAGGAGTCGGCTTATCAAAAATTGTGTTTTGCTGTCGGGTTGGCTGACAACTACAAGGGGATAGATGTTAAAGAAAAAGTTGAATTGGTGCGCAAGATTATGCATACCAACTTGGCCGGCGAAATCTCTGACCATTTCTGCGCTCAAGGTGATGTTGTTTATAAGGGCCTATTTTGCGAACGGACTTTCTCCGATGAAGAAGTGCAGAAACTGATTATCCAAGAATCGCAGAAAGAAGAACAACCGCAAGCTGCTGTTAAGGAAGTACCGAAAGATTTGCCCAAAGAAAACAAGAGCGAGATGGTAAAAGAAATAGTGAAAGAAGTTTTAGAAAACAAACAAAAGACTGCTCCGATCTCAACCCAACCAATAGTTAATAAAACTCCTGCCCCAGAAAATCAGCCGAACCTGACACTGATCCCGTCCAAAACTAAGTAGGCCACAAAAATTTGACCGAATCGCGAAAAATGTGCTAGAAATTAAATTGGAATTATTGGTATTTGGCCGGAGAGGAGGTTTGTTTCCATGAAAGCTGCTCCTGAAGTCGGTGATTACGTGTTTCGACACGTAAGGCCAGAACATCATCTCCTCATCCTCAAAAGAGATTTCACGATCGTTAGGGTCTCTCCCGATCTTGCCAGCGGAAGGTTTTATTGTCGTCTGGCGGAGGGCCATCTTTCCAAAGAGGAAACCAACCCTGATCGGTGGGATTGTGACGTCCGCTTTTCTCTTGGGGTAGAGGGTTTTGTCAGTGAGGACGGGGAGTTTACGGTCACCAATGAGAAAGTTCTGGCTTAAAGCCTCCGGCGTGCGTTTGTGCGTCGGAGGCTGTGCCATTTCCCCCTTTACCATCTCACGATAAAAAGTTAAACTTTTGATAAGTATGAGAAAAAATAAGATAGTAATTCTCGGTTGTGGTGGAACAATCGCCATGATTCCCGACGAAAAAACCGGAGTTTTACGCCCGGCCCAAACTGTAACTGAAATTGTGGAGATGGTTCCCAAGATTAAGGATCTTGTCGATGTCGAACTAGAACAGTTGTGGAACGTTGACAGTACCGAACTCACGCCAAACAATTGGAGTGTTTTGACGACTAAAATTGCCGATCTTTTAGAAAGATATGATGGCGTTGTTGTAACTCATGGTACTGACACTATGGCCTATTCGGCAACGGCTGTTTCTCTTGGGCTTGGGAAGGGACTTAAGAAACCAGTTATTTTTACCGGCTCGCAATTGCCCCTAACCTCTTTTCGGACTGATGCCGTTACCAACCTAGAAGAAGCCGTTAATGCTATTAACCTAGCTATTAATAATCATGTTGCCGAGGTGATGGTGGCTTTTGATAGATTCATTTTTAGGGGTAATCGAACGGTAAAAGTTAGCGAGGCTAGATTTGGTGCTTTTAATTCGCCCGCTTACCCCCCCCCTGGCCGAGAGCACCGCCGTGGGTGTATCTTTTATTCCTGAAATTTTTAAAGCGGACGAGAAAGAGAAGCTAGACATTAAACCTAATTTTAATTCAGACATTTTAACCATTGAGTTAACCCCGGGACTTAAGCCGTCCTTCTTGCGTTTGTTAATTGACTCGGGAACTTGCCAGGGAATATTGCTTAAGTCTCTTGGTGCCGGCAACGTACCCAGTATTGATGAATACTCTCTTATCCCGATTATTAAGCGGGCCGTTGAGTTGAATATTCCCGTCGTTATTACCACCAAGTTCGTTGGCGGTATGGTGCATATGGATATTTATGAGCCGGGCATGAAGGCGCTCGAGGCTGGTGCTATTCCCGCGAGAGACATGACCGACGTAGCGGCCCAAGTAAAATTTATGTGGGCGCTGGCTCAAGGCTATCGCAAACCAGAAGAATTGAGAAAAGTGATGCTGCACGACTACGTTGGCGAGGTGACCGAATCGGAGGGAAATTAGAAAAGAAAAAGGCCATCACTGATTCGCCGCCTTTTTTGCGAGGGAGCAAGGTTATTGCTCGCCGCTAGCTAAAAGGGTCCATGGTATTCGGGCGTAACTTTTACCCCATAGGCAGGGTGTGATGGCCAATTTAAGCTTAGCTGGTTTAGTTATCTTTGACAATATTTACAAAAATGAGCCCTAACAGTTTTTATTTCATAAAACTGAAAGGGTAAATGCCTCGCCCTTACGGCTGGCTATTTTTGACAGGTTAGACAATAGTGAGTGCCACGGCCATTGCGCTTTATTTTTTGAATCGGGTGGCCACAGATTTTACAGGGTAGGCCGGCGCGGCCATAGACGTTAAGGTGGGGAACAAAACCTCCACGAGAACCATCGCTTCGACGATAATTGCGGGAAGAGGTGCCCTTTTTTTGGATTGAAAGTTTTAAAACGGCAATGATTTTCTCGCGCAAGGTTTTTATTTGGGCGGGTTTGAGAGTGGCGGATTTTCGCGTTGGTAAAAGCTTGGACAAAAAACAACTCTCGTCCGCATAAATGTTGCCAATGCCGGCAATTAACGTTTGATCCATCAAGATTTGTTTGATCGTGCGGTTTGGGTATTTTTTAAAAATATCAATTAGTGCCTCATTGGTAAAAATCTTTGATAGTGGTTCAATGCCAATATGTTTAGTTAAGTCTTTAAGTTGTGAGTCGTCAACAAGACGTATCCAGCCAAATTTGCGTAAGTCGTTAAAGTATAAATGCGAGTCATCGGTGAATTCAAAAATAATTCTGGTGTATTTGGAAGGCTGCTTTTCTCCTAACTGTTCGTCAGGGTGACCCCCGGTGATAGCCCTGCCCGTTTTAGGCACGAAGATAAGTTGCCCAGTCATTTTGAGATGAATGGCGAGGGCCGTTGAATCAGTAAAATCTATTATTAAAATCTTAGCTCGCCGGTTAACTGATTTTATTTTTCCTCGCCTCGCCATAGCTTTAGCGAAGGCGGGAACAGACAAAGGTGCTACCGTCTTGGGCCACAGGACTTTAGCCGATTTGACCTTACTGCCAACAAGAGCTTTTCCCAGCTCTCTTTTTAAAGTCTCGACCTCGGGTAATTCGGGCATGTTTTTAGATTAGCAAAGAAAAAGGGTGAGCGCACGGGGCGCCCACCACAAGGAGTTCGAGACTATACCAAAGGTCGAAACCTCTCATCGACCTAACCCCGCATGACTGCTGATAGGCCTTTTGGTCTCATCCCGAACTTTCGTAAATATAGATAAATATTGGAATTATTACAAGCCAAGAACCTTTTCCAATTCTTCTTTCGCCACATCATAATCGCTCCAGGGAGTTTTTTTGCCGTTAGCCTCCATAATAAAAGGGTCGGTGCCTTTACCGGTGATAATTACCACTTCGCCAGCGCTCGCGAGGCGGATGGCAGAATTAATTGCTTTGCGTCGATCCATAATGATTTGAAACGGTTTGGTGATACCAGTAGTCATTTCTTTTACAATCTGTTCGGGATCTTCATCGTAAGGATCTTCGTTAGTGAGAATAATTTCATCACAAAAATCGTTGGCCACTTTGCCCATCTGTGGACGTTTCCATTTATCTCTCCCGCCGCCGGTATTGCCCAAGACGCAGATCTTTCTCTTTGTGCCCAGCGCTTCATAGGCTTTGGTGAGCGAGTCGGCGGTGTGAGCGTAATCCACAATGACATCGAAATTTTGTTTGGGGTTGCCACTAGTCACTTTTTGTAATCGGCCGGCAATCGGCTGGATAGTTTCGAGTGCTTTTTTAATATTGGTCGTTTGGACGCCGAGCGCTTGAGCCATTTTGACGGCGCCGATAATATTATAAAGATTAAATTTGCCGGTTAAAGCGGTTTCGATTTTTTCGCCGGCGATTGTTAATGACAAGCCATCTTCTTTTATTTCGTACGGCTCGGCATCGGTAGGGGAGAACTTTATCACTTTCGCTTTAGGCGCTAATGCCGCAAATTGGGCCGACTCTTTATCTTCGGCATTAATTACCAAAATTTTGTTTGGCTTTGAGGAGCCATTTAAGGCTCGCGCATATTCAAGCTTGGCCTCCAAATATTTCTCGTAAGAACCGTGTGACTCAATATGTTCAGGGGAGATATTGGTAAAAATTAGGTCGTCGAGACTGATAAATTTGTGACGGAACATTTTGGCGCCCTCAGACGTTACTTCTAGTAGGGCGAAATCACAATGGGCCGAAACGGCGCGGCGCAAAAACTTCTGCATAAACATCCGGCCGGGCATGCTCATCTTATATAAATTACGCGTGATTTTGTCGCCAACTTTAAATTGTAGGGTCGAAGTGGTCGCAATTTTGTAACCAGCGGTTTCTAAAATCTTAGCCAAGATTTCGGTTGTACTGGTTTTACCCTTGGTGCCGGTAATGGCAATAACCTTGATCTGTCGGGAAGGGAAGCGGTAAATCAAAGCGCCGGCGAGCGCCATTAAGTAATGATAAGCCGGCTGAAAAAAAGTAAAAATTCGGTGCGGGATAATTTTTTTAGCTAAACTCAATATTTTTTCTACCATTTTATTTGCGATTTTTATTACCCAAGTTTTTTAAGGCTTCTTTGATCTTGGTGCCCGTGTCGGTAATTTCGGTTGGGATATGGCGCAACGCCTCACGCGCTTCACGCGCCGAGTAGCCAAGCGCCTCCATCGCCATAATCGCTTCGGCTTCCTGATCAAGCCCTTCGTCGCCACTTTCGAGCGCGCCAATTTTATCACGCAATTCCAACACAATCTTTTCGGCAATTTTTCGGCCGATACCCGAGACTTGGGTGAGGTAACTGGTGTTGCTTGATGAAATCGCTTTGCGCAAAGTTTCGGGCGGAGCGAGCGAGAGAATAGACAGGGCGCTCTTGGGTCCAACACCCGAGATCCCGATCAGCAACTCGAAGAAGTCTAGCTCGGCTTGGTCAATAAAGCCATATAAATCAAGGGCATCTTCACGTACGACCAAGTGAGTTAAAACAGTTACCGACTCAGGTAGTGTCTTGAGCCGGTTCGCGGTTTCCGTCGAAGTAAAAATCTTGTAGCCCACGCCATTAACGTCCAAAATGACAAAACGCCCTTCGTGGCGGACAATCTTGCCAGTAAGTTGACCAATCATAAACTAATCATACAATACCGGGCCCAAAGCTCAAAACACCTTGCTTTTAGCGAGAAAATATCGTAAGCTACAAGCACTATGCCAATTATCAAATCAGCCAAAAAAGCGCTTCGCGGTTCAAAAACCAAAAAAGTTTTTAACGATCGCCGAGCCAAAGCGATGAAGCTTGCAATTAAAGGAGTTAAAAAATTAACTGGCGCTGCCGCCAAAACCGAACTGGCCAAGGCCTATCAAGCTATCGACAAAGCGGCCAAGCGGGGGATTATCAAGAAGAATACCGCTGCTCGCAAAAAGTCTCGCTTAGCCAAATCAATTAAGAAGTAAATCAAAAAACCGCCCAATTGGGCGGTTTTTTGATGTTGGTCCCCCCGCGAGGAATCGAACCTCGATCGCAAGCTTCGGAAGCTTGCATTCTATCCGTTGAAATACGGGGAGGATGGTTTAACTTTACCATATTTGTAGGGTCGTCAGGAATCTCCCGCGACTAAATATTCGGAAGGATATCTCACTCCTCGGAAACCCACGGTTTTCCGACGGTCGCTTCGCTCCCTGCCTTCCTCCACGGGAAAACAGGTGTTTTCCCGACCCCTTTCCTGTTCGATTCCTTCCTCGGTCAGCAAAAATAGCTTTGCTCTTTTTGTGCCCTCGGAAGGAATCGAACCTTCATTACCAGCTCCGCAAGCTAGCGTTCTATCCATTAAACTACGAGGACATCTTAATTCTCAACAGAGAGGATTCTATCACAAAAATCCTAAAACCCAAACGTTTCAAAGAGGCCCTCGGTGAAGGTCTCTTGGTGTTTTTCTTCTTCGCCAAATCTAAGGAGGGTTTGGCGAACCTCTTCGGGGCTTGGTCCAAAAATCGGGATATGGATATTGGGCACAAACATTCGCTGGTAGTGCAGGATTAGAGTTGGCGGCTTATTCTCCTTCGTTTCTTCTACCCAAAAAGAACGGATTTTTTCATAAGTAAATAACTCTTTATTTAATTGTACTCCTCGTTTGTCAATTTTAACCAAAATCTTAGTGTCTGCGGGGTGTCGCTCGTGGTAATAAAGAGAGAAAGCGGCCAAAACAATGACTATTGCTAAAAGCAAATTGCTAAAGATCAGAGAAATTATGGCAGCAAAAAAAGCAAGAATAATTAATCCCCAAAACCAATCCTCGCTCCGCTCGATTTCCTTGCGGCTATATGATGTCCATTCTAAAATTGGTTCGGTCATTCCCATAATTATACAACCAACAATATCTATAGTAAAATCATTTTTATGAAATGGTACTTTGCTTCGCGGATGAGACATCGCGAAAAACTTGCTAAAATTGCTCAATTTCTCGAGGAGAAAGGCGAAAGCGTCATTTCAGGTTGGATTCACGAGGGATCGCTTAAGCCTTACCAGGCAAATTTGGCTAAAGTCCAAACGATTGCCGGGCAATCCATTTCCTCCTTAATTGAGGCCGACATCTTTGTCTTAATTAGTGACCCCGAAGGAACAGACATGTTTATTGAGCTGGGCGTTTGTCTTGCTAGGGACCAGCTTTCTCCTGGGAGTGTCAAAATTTATCTTGTCGGCGAACACTCCAAGCGTTCATTAATGCAATTACACCCATCAATTATTCATGTTGCCGACCTATGCGAACTATTTGAAAAAGAGGGTATTGATTGCCGAGACTTTCCATTTCCCAACTTAAGCTAAAAACGTTGATTTTGGTCATATTTTTGATAGTATGACAAGGCAGGGGGGGGGATTGTAATAGCCCTGTTTCTTTGAAAACTATATTTGTGGTATACTGGATGAGTGCCTGAGCGATATAAAAGAAATCCAAACACCAAATGTTTTGTCTGTGGTAAAGAGATTTATCGACGACCCGTTGAATTGAAAAGAAGTAATCGGCGAGCTTTTTGCAGTAATACCTGCAACGGCATTGCTAATAGAAAAGAAAAGCCATGTGTTGTCTGTGGAAAACCCATTCAAGCAAGTCTTCATAAGATAACTTGCAGTCGGAGTTGCTCTAACACCTATCGAGCGGGGATAAAATATAAGATTGGGCGCCCTAAAGACAATGCCTATACTCAACTAGCTCTTAAAAATAAACTTCTAAGGCTAAGAGAAAATTGTTGCGAACGATGTGGCTATAATAGAAAAGAAATATTACAGGTGCACCACAAAAATTGGAATCACAAAGAAAACACAATGGAAAATTTGGCGCTACTATGTCCAAATTGTCATTGTGAGGAGCATTACTTGTTCGGTAAAAAATAAATACACGGAGGGGTCGCATAGTTGGTCTAGTGCGGCGCACTTGAAATGCGCTATACCTGAAAGGGTATCGTGGGTTCGAATCCCACCCCCTCCGCCAAGACCATTTAGTATCGGAGTAAGCCCGAGAGCCATAATTACAATTATGAAAGATGATGAGATAAAAAATATTCCAACCATGAAGGAATTGGAGCTTAACGCTAAGAGTTTTGAGAGAAGCAAGTTTCCTCAAAGCGCCAGGGCACTAACAATATATTCTCTAAAATTACAATATCTCAGTAATTCAATTAATCTTTGTAAAGAAACCGAAGATTATTATTCTCTGTGTGTTCTTTTCAGATCATCACTTGAACATTATTTCAGACACCTTTATATCTTTTCTAGAGCATTAGGAGAAAATAGTGACGAGGTCGGGGCTGAGTATTATGGAAAGTTAAAGGGGCACGAGGATTTGTGTTTTCTAAGAAGTAGTTTTTCATTAAACACAAAATTAAATGGAGAGAAGTCTACTTTTAGTTTAAAAGGCGAGGGAAATGACAACTTAGATGATGTAGCAAAGAACTTTAAAATCAATAATATTCTTTCTTACCTAAACAAAGGAATTGGAGAGGATAAAGAAATACAAACAATATCAAAAGATTTTTTTAATAAATACTCAAGAGATTATTCTACATTATCGTCATTTGTCCACGGGGGTCCTTATGCTGAAAAATACATGGAGATGTATTCGAAAGATAATGACGGGAAACAAAAGGACATTAAATATCTTGCTAGTGAATCAGATCTATTAACTAATAAGGCAAGAAGAAATACTTCACTTTTCATAGAAATTACAACAAATAAAGACTAAAACAGCTTGACCCGCACGCTCTGGTTTTAGGGTAAAAATATCTTTCAAAAACCATCGTGTCACTTGGGAGTGTGGGTGCCCCACTCATATGGCTCGACCTGAAGTCCTCCAGTTCTAAGTTTCTCGTTGTTTCTGGGGATGTTTTTTAGGCATCGCGAGACAAAATCCAGTGCTGATGGCAATGATAAATAACGAGGCCCCTACAATCCAAACGGGCTTGTCGATAATATTGCCGTAAATGAAGAGGGGAACGCCAACAACAAAGGCAACGAGAACTCCCCAAAATACGCCACGGGCATCAAGTCTCTCCCAATACAAACTCAAAACGGTTGGTACGACCACACAGGCGGCGATCGTGTTAAAGACCCACCACAAATGTTTCAAGCCAAAGCCGGGAATATAAGTGACGGCCAAAGCGACAAGAAGTCCGAGGACTGTAATTGCCAGCATCGCTATTCGGGAATGTTTAACTCCGCGATTGTCGAGTCTTTTACCCAATTCCGTTTCGCTGGTGGTCAGAGTTTCTCCACGATCAATTTTTTGCAGGATCTCTTTTTCTTGGTCGTCGTATTTTACAACGTCGGTGACATAGAGAGAGCTAGTGGCAACAACACCCGAATCGAGGGTTGAGTAAAGAGCGCTTAATAACATGACAACGAATAAAGCCATGGCCCAAACGGGCAGGAACCTGCTGACCGTCGCTACGCCAATCATGGAGACATCAACGCCGACGGGCAAGGTGATACCAAGGCTCGCATTAGCGGCCAAAAATCCTAAAGAAGAAAGGGCAATTGGTACAATGCCAAACATGATTGCGCCAAAAACGAAAGAGGGGACCAGGTTACTCTTTTTGATGGCAAAAGCGCGTTGCCAATATTGTTGATCAGAAATTGCTCCGGAGATAAGGCCAATTGCCGTGACGATGCCGAAAGAAAAAGCCACGCCCGGATCAAAAATATTTTTGAACTGACCCGACACTCCGCCCATACCCTTCACCACTTCACCCCAGCCGCCGGCCGTTGATATAACCCAGGGGATAACCACGGCCACTCCGACGACGATAAGAATAAATTGAATGAAATCGGTGACAAACGACGATTCTAGCCCAGAGATAAAGGCATAGATTAAAACCGTTACCGCCATTATGAGCATAGCGTTGATTAAAGGAATACCAGTGAGAAAAGAAACCAAAGAACCACCGGCAAAAAGCTGAACTGTAACCGCCATTAGCTGGTAGAAGAAATAAGGGAAAAGATAAATTTTATGGACCTTCTCACTCCCGAGACGATATCTTATCCATTGGGGCAAAGTATAGCCGTAGGGCATCTTTTCTCTGATTTTTGGAGCTAGGAAAATGTATAAGAGAAGGGCGACAATGTTTGGGAAGGTAAACCAAAAAATGCCCGGTAAACCCTGCTGGTAGGCCGATTGTACTGATACAAACAGGGCGGGAGCCCAGATCCAGGAAGCGGCAATACTGGCTGCCCCCAGCCACCATCTGACATTTCTTTCGGCGACGAGAAAGCCTTGAATTGAGCGGTAACGGCGCCAACGGGCAAAGAGGTAGGTAATGGCAATCATCAAAACCCCGTAAATTACGAGCAATAAATACCCTTCTTTGGGTGATAAAGCTAAAATCGTGTTCATGGTGTTTATTTATTTGACTTATAAACATGATTAGCCTATACTTTCTACAGTGAGTGGCCAACACCACCACTACGATAATATGTACAAGGAAATTCTACAGGATATCGGTTTGTCGCCTAACGAGGCCAAGATTTATGAGGCCCTTTTAACTTTGGGGCTAGCAACGGTTCCGGCCATTGCCGCCCAAACCGGTGTCCATAAACGCAATATCTATGACACCATCCCTCGTCTTTTAAAGAAGGGGCTGATTTATCAAGATGTTGGCACCCGGGAGAGTCGTTATTATGTGATTGAACCTAATAAATTAAATGATCTTATTTGGGAAAAGGACAGTAAATTGAAAAGTATTTTGCCGGCCATGTCGGCCCAATTTAAGAAAAATGCGACCAAAGAGGCTGTTTATATTTATCGCGGGGTTGAAGGCTTTAAAAATTATCTACGGGATATTCTAAAAGTTGGCGAAGACGTTTATTTTATCGGGGCCAAGGGTGGCTGGTTTGATCAGGACCTCCAGCCCTTTATTCAGAAGTTTTTAAGGGAAGCCAAGAAAAAGGGGATTAAATATCATCATATTTTTGATGCTGAAGTGAAAAAACTAGCACCCGAAATCGTTGCCGAGCTGGGTAAACCTTACAAATTTTTACCGACGGGGTACTCTAGTACGGGGGCGATAGATATTTTTGGCGACCATATTGTTACTTTTTCTGGTCTAAGTCTCAAAGATATTACTGAGGATGTAACGTTGGTTGTTATCATTAATCAAGAGCTAGCCGATTGCTACCGAACTTGGTTTCAATTTATTTGGGACCATTGTTCCCCTCAGCTTTAAAATGCTAATTTGATAATTAATCTGATATACTTGAAGAGGGAAGGGATCTTTAGGCCTAATTGCTAAACGGAGGACAGGATATGAAAAAAGAGAAGGGACCTTACCGGCTGAAGGTAAAGCTCGGGGTGTATGAGGAGGGGAGTCTTCATACAAACAGAAACACGGTTTGGCTTGATCCTGTCCCAGAGGCGCGGGAAAAAGCATGGGACCGAGCCGCCCAGGAGCTCTCTCGTCTGTGGCTGGAGGCCGAATACGATCTCATCGCCGTCGTTCTTGAGGAACGAGTGGACGACGGGGGATGGGTCTCGGTCTGGCGTGGTCAAATGAAGAAGCTTCGGTCGCCCTGATCGGGGCTTTTCAATTTGCTTTTTAAGTTATTACTAATAGAATGTACGAAATGCGTTATCTAGGAATCGATTATGGTAATCGTAAAGTCGGGCTCGCAATTTCGGATGAGGCGGGGAGTTTTGCTTTTCCTTATCAGGTGATTAAAAATGAGGGCGTCGACAAATTGGTGGGGCAGATTGAAAAAATTTGTGATAACGAGGGAATCGGGATAATTGTGTTGGGGGAGTCGCTTGATTTATCGGGCGAGGCCAATCCGATCCAAAAAGACATTTCGGTTTTTAAAGAAAAGTTGGAAAAAGAAGCGGGGAGAGAAGTCGTTTTGCAAAAAGAATTTTTTACCACACGAGAGGCTCGGCGAGTCATTGATGAAAACGGAACGGACTCTGAAACAGATGCGCGAGCGGCAGCGTTGATTTTGAAATCATATTTAGATCGGGGCCAGCATTAGTATCTGAAAAGTCCTCGGTTCTCCTCAATCTGCGATTTCGGCCAGACATTTTCATCTACTAAAGCTGGCCCCTCTCGCCATCTTGGATTATAATTAAAGAGATGAAGCAAGATCTCCTGCTTAAATTTTTCCCCGTACCAAAATATCTAACTCAGCCGGCGGTCGGCATGGATATCTCTGACCGGTCAATTAAATTTATGGAGCTTAAATATAAAGACGGGGAATTTTCCCTTGGTCGTTTTGGTGAGAGAGAAATCCCGGCTGGGGTGATTGAGGGGGGAGAGTTAAAGGAGATAAACCAGCTCGTCGCAATTCTTGGGGAATTAAAAAATAAATTTAATCTAGATAATGTTTTTATTTCTCTTCCCGATGATAAGGCCTATACCATTAATCTAGTCTTGCCGCCGATGAAGTTGTCGGAAATCCGAGGGAGTATCGAATTGCAACTTGAAGAGCATATACCCTTGCCGGTGGAAGACGTGGTTTTTGACTACGATTTAGTTCCCCCCTTAAAGGAAGGGGGAAAAATAGAAGTCGGAGTTTTCGTTCTCCCTAGAGAGATGGCCAAATCTTACCTCGAGGTCTTTTCTCGTGTCGGTCTAAATATTTTGGCAATTGAGACTCAAAGTGAGGCTTTAGCTCGGGCCCTTATCTCTCCCGAAAATCTTTCAACTACGGCGATTGTCGATATTGGCCGCAGCCATACCGCTACCTTTTTGATTAAGAATGGAGTTGTAACGGCAGCGGCCGCTGTCCCCGTTGGTGGAGAGGCGATTACCACCAGCTTAGAAAGAAATCTTAAAATTGATTTTACTCAAGCAGAAAAACTAAAAACAGAAAAAGGGCTGTCTCGAGCAGCTGAAAACAAGGAGGCCTTTTTTGCGGCTATCCCCGTTGTCTCCGCGATTAAGGATGAAATCGAACGGAGAATTAATTTTTGGCTTGAGTATAAAGACGAAGGCGAATTGTCCTCCGCTCGGACCAAAGAGCTAAAACAAATTATTCTTTGTGGCGGACAATCAACCTTGCCTGGTTTTGCTGAGTATCTTGAAATATACTTAAAAAGGCCGGTAGTTTTGGGCAATCCCTGGCTCAAAGTTTTTTCCTCGGGGCAAGTGGTTTTTCTTTTAAAATTTAATGAGGCTCTCCGTTACTCAACTGCTATTGGTCTAGCTTTGCGAAATTTTACTAAATTAAATTAATTACCGTGGCTAATCTTTTAACCAACGAAGCAAAACGTAACTTTCAAAAAGATTTTTTGAATCGTAAATTGGTAATTGTCGGTTTGGCCATCGGATTATTGTTAGTGGTTACAATAATTGTTCTGGGTTCTCTTCAGGTTAGCTTATTTATTAGAACAAGCAAAATAACAAAAGTTCCTTCGGTAACGAGAAACGAAACGAAAAATGCGATGAGGTCGAGCGACTTAACATTATTAATAAAAAAGACAGAAGATCAGATAAAGATTGCCAATAGTTATTGGTCGGAGACTCCAGTCTCGGCCATGATGGCAGAAATTCTCAATCTTAAGCCCAAGGATATCAAGATTTCTGGATTTGCCGTTGAGCGGGTAGAAGTGGGCGAAAAAACAAAATTGTCTATCTCTGGCTCCGCCGGTGGCCGTGTTGGGCTAGTCAATTATGTTAATTTATTGCGTCAGGATAAGTTTTTTTCTCGAGTTGATTTGCCGGTTGAGAGTTTAATTAGTGATCAGGGTGGACGATTTATTATTAATTTAGAAAAATGATCAGTCATTCACGAAAAGTTTTTTATTTAATTTTAGGAGTAGATATTCTCTTACTCATTTCTATCGGTTTTTTAGTCTGGCAAATTAAAGAGCGAGAGGTCGAATCGGTCAACGCCTTGGCCCAGGCTTCTCTCCCTGAACCCTCCGAAGAAGATTCGGCCGTTGATTCTTGGTCAAAACTTGAGCCACAAATTGCTACCCTCGATAGTTATTTTCTCTCGGCCAGCACCACGGTTGAATTTCTTGAGCGGCTTGAGAGTGTTGCAAAATTGACGAAAATTAACCTCAAAATTAATCAGGCAGAAGCCAAGGATAATCTTCGTTTAAATTTTTCAACCGAGGGCAGTTTTTCGGCGATAAATCAGTTTTCGGTGCTTCTTGAGAAGTTTCCTTATATCCTTCGGCTCGAACGACTAGATTTGCGAGCGGGAGAGAAAGGCTCTTGGAAGGGAGATTTTGTCATTAGGGTAATTACACAGAATGATTCAATCAGTTCGCCATAAAAAATTAGTTATGAAAAGTTTGTTTGAAAAATTAAAAAACATGACTCGCGGCGTAACTTTTTTTTGGCGGACGCTAATTATAATATTTTTTGTGAGTCTAATCATTGTCTCTATTGGCTGTGCCATTTTTTGGATTAATGTCGAGCAGGGTTTAGACTCCCCGGTTATTGAAGGTGGGGTAAAAAAGAGTAAGACTTTTAGCGCTGACAGTCTTAATCAAGTCTTAGAAAAAATAAAGGCTCGATCGATCGAATCAGCGAGCACCACTGACGGCTCAACTAATCTCATTGATCCGTCTCTCTAATTTTGGCTTGCACGGCGCTTGCCGGTCGTAGCCTTGGCGAAGATCGGAAGCTTTAGCGAAGTAGTGTGCCCTCAGTAGGAATCGAACCTACATCAGCGGCTTAGAAGTCCGCAGTTTTATCCATTAAACTATGAGGGCTTTTTTGTTTTCCCGAAACATTTATATTGTGCGTACGTCTTTTTCCTGTGACAATTTGCGCATCTTATTTCACATTTGCTGATTTCTGCTAATACTGATTCCCAAGAATAGTGACCAGATAACATTTTGGCAACAGTTTTAAACTTACTCTTTGGATTGGTGTGGTCAAACTCTAAGACGATTGGATCATTTTCTCCACAATCAACACAAGACTTAGAAGAGAGAAATCCTAATAATTCTTCGCGCACCTTTATGCGATGTTTCTTTTGTGCTTTATATAAATCCTCTCTATGTTTATAAGGCATAAAGGGATTATATCACAAAGTTCTAACCTTTTCCGTAAAACTCTATTTATCTTTGTGGATAGTGGGCGCTAAGGGACTCGAACCCCTGACCTTCTCCGTGTAAAGGAGTTGCTCTACCAACTGAGCTAAGCGCCCTTGCCGTCCTTAATTTATACTATAAAATAGGGCTTGAATCAATGAAGGCTGATATTCCAATCATTTTTGAAGACGCCAACATTTTGGTAATCAATAAGCCGGCCGGGCTTACGGTGCATGGAGATGGATTTGGTAAGCAGGAAACGCTAGTGGATTGGCTGATGAAAAAATATCCGGAGATTGAGGGAGTGGGTGAGGAGATGGAGCCGTCGACCCCACTTCGCCATGGCTTCGTGGGGCAAAGGATCAAAAAGCCGGGGATTATCCATCGGCTAGATAAAGAGACGAGCGGGGTGATGATTGTTGCCAAAACGCAGGAAGCTTTTTTGTTTTTCAAAAAACAATTTCAAAATCACGAGGTTAAAAAGATTTATCGAGCGATTTTATCGGGCCACGTCAATTTCCCGGTCGGGGAGGAAAAGGTTTTAAATTGGCCGATTGGCCGGAGCTCTAATGATCCGCGAATCAGAGTTGCCCGAAGCGGAGGCAAGGGCAAATTACGCGAGGCGGTCACCATTTTTCGCCTGTTAGAAAATATTTGTTCAAATTACGCCTTGGTGGAGGCCGAGCCCAAGAGCGGGCGGACCCACCAGCTCCGAGCTCATTTTAAAGCCTATAATCATCCAATTATTGGTGATAGTTTGTATAATCCAAATAACAATGGCGAGGGGGCGATTGAGCGAACGGCGCTTCACGCTTTTAGCTTGACTGTTAAATTGCCCTGCTTCGTTGCCAACTCCGCCGAGGCTTCGTTGGCCAAGAAAACTACGCAGGGTGAAGCTAAGGGAGAAGAAATGACTTTTGTTGCTCCCTTAGCTTCAGATTTCGAGGCTGCGCTTGAAAAACTTAAAGCTTCGTGTTAAACTGCCTCGCGTTATGGTGAAAGTTTCAGAATTCAAAATTTCTCCTGTTGATATGGCTAAACGCCAAAAGTTGGGCATCAAGGCCGGCTTTACCGTGCGGGTTTGGCAGAAGGTGCCTGAAAAGGATGGCAAGTTTCGTCTGCAGGCCTACGAGGGCTTGGTGATTGCTTGCAAGCATGGCGAGGATGCCGGCGCGACCTTTACTGTTCGCCGAGTGGCTTCGGGTGTTGGCATGGAGAAAATTTTTCCTCTTTACTCGCCAATGATTGATAAGATTGAAATTTTGCGCGAAGTTAAAGTTCGCCGTTCAAAATTATATTATATTCGCGACAAAGCCGCTCGTGAGATTCGCCGTCGGATGCGCAAGATTGTGGCCGGCAAGCGCGAGCCGGATGAGCTGGTTGAACAGGTCACGGCTGGTATCGAGATCGAGCCAGTTATCGAAGAGGTTCCCGAGGAAGTAGTGGCTGTAGCGGAGACTAAAGAATAAAAAACAAATTCAAAAAGAAAAAACCAGGTCAGCCTGGTTTTTTCTTTTTGTGCGCGGGAGAGGACTCGAACCTCCACACCATTGCTGGCTCTACCACCTCAAGGTAGCGCGTCTACCAATTTCGCCACCCGCGCAGATAGCTAGATAATAAGCCCAAAATGCTCATTTGGCAACATTTTGCTTGACTTTATGGTTTTTTGTATTACAATCACAGTGGGTTTTGTAACGTCGTGGAGGTCTGAGATGAAAAGGTCTAATGGAGTGAATGGCGGGTCTTGCAGTCCGAGCGGGTCTGACAAGAATGCCACCTACGAGGTGAGTTTTTGGTGCGGTGGTCATCGCACCAAAGATTCCACTATTACCGTTGTGGTGAGTCTGGATGAAATCAGGCGCTATGCTCTGGAGTGTATTAGGGGCCTGATTGATTCCAGAAGTCAGGATCTCGTTGGGGCTGTTAGGTTCCAGTCCGGACACGTCTCTCTTGCCATACCATTTACCGCAGAGGATACTAA
This sequence comes from Minisyncoccota bacterium, assembly GCA_041663165.1. Taxonomy (GTDB): domain Bacteria; phylum Patescibacteriota; class Minisyncoccia; order Phycocordibacterales; family XYD1-FULL-46-19; genus CAIPHT01. Next base: position 53,788 of record JBAZRF010000002.1, read on the forward strand.
GTCCTTTGTCATTGAAAAGGCAAGAGCGCATAAGGACTTTCCGCAAGAAGCGCGGGATTTGGGTTCTGACGTTGAAATCCGCGTCGCCAAACTTCTTGTGTGAAAACATCCCTTGCCCGCGCGCCCTTACCCAAAGGGCGCGCTTCCATTTTTCTCATTTTTATGTTACAAATTAAACATGCTTTATACGGGCAAAGGCGATAAGGGGCAAACCAAGCTCTATCATTGTGATCAAAAGCTTTCAAAGAGCTCATTGATCGCTGAGGCTTTGGGAGCGCTCGACGAGATCAATTCGCTTTTGGGTTGGTGTAAAACAAAAATTGAATCCAGCTACATTGTTGTGGCTAAACAAAATTTGCCAACGATTTTAGAAGAAACTCAAAACAGCCTTTTTTCTGTCCAGGCCGAGTTGGCTGGTGCGCCCAAAAAACTTTCCAAAACGGCGATTACCAAAATTGAGGCCCTAATTAAAGTAATTGATAAAGAATTACCACCAATCAAAAGCTTCATCATCCCCGGGGGAACTGAGCTGTCAGCCATGCTCGATGTGGCGCGCACGGTGGCGCGGGGGGCGGAGAGACAAGTCGTGGCGGTTGCCGAAATTGGTGATATTAAGTTACAATCAACTACGCTCGCTTACCTAAATCGTCTTTCTAGTTTATTATATGCTTTAGCCCGTTTGGTAAACCATCGGGCGGGGATAGTGGAAAGAAAGCCCGAGTACAAATAGTCAGGGCAGAACAACATGGTGCCTATAGTGTAATGGTTAGCACTAGAGTTTGTGGAACTCTCAGTTCGGGTTCGAATCCCGATAGGCACCCTCGCACCAAACGCAGTTCCCTCTAATGACTTTTAAATTCTACCTTGGTATACTTTCGGGATGAGAGAGACAGCAGAACCCGAAGTCTCAACGGGTGGTAAAAAAAAGCAAGACAATAAGGATATTATTGTTGAGAGAAAAAATCTCAGGGAAAATCATATAGATATAGAGGGTCGTGACATGCTCATTGCTTTTAATGAACCCTCCTTCAAATTTTCTAAGAAAAATTTAAAAGAGGCCGATTTAGACTCTAAGCTAAACGCACGCTTAGTTAGTTATTTTTTACCCATGGTTGAAGTTGCCCGAAAACAGGAGAGACGTCCAAGGATGTTTGTGGTGAGCGGCTTAAATATGGCTTTGAAATGGAATGCAAAAAATGATCACCAGAAGAAGATAATGGCAATTAATAACAATTTAAAGTTTGATTTTCTTAAGAGTTTTTTTGAAAAGTTCTTCCCCGATGATTTTTCCATTATAGAATATGTTGTTGCTCAAGATCCTATAAAAATTTCAGAGAATAAATTAATGGGTCTTTGGAACGTGTTAGAAAGAAAATATCCAAAGGAGATAGGGGAGACGAGACTCTCCTTGGCAAAATACAAAAAATCAAGACTTTTTGGGAATAAAGAATTATCAGATGAAGCTATTTCCTTCGTTAATTCCAGGGACGATGATTTAATTAATGCTTTCAAGTATGCTATTTCGCACCTTTTTGCTATGGGGGATATTAATTTTGAAGGAAACAATATCCATAATCCTGTTGGTTATTTGACCGTTGGTGGCTCTAAGGAAAAAACATTTAATACAATCAGAAAACTAGCTCTTGAAGTTCTTCGAGATGTGGCAGAAATAGTTTTTGAAAGGGAAGTCATTTATACTGACAACTTAAGAATGATTGTAGAGGCAGAAAATAAAGCACCTGTCCCATATAACGGATATTTTCAATCTATCGGCGGTAAGACAAAGTTATTAGAAGTTACTTATGAGAACAATAAGTCTTTGGACTTTTATGGTGAACATGAACAATTAAAATCAGATACGGATTATATTTATAGCTTTATTCCGCGACAAGAATATGAAAGATTTTGGAACGACCACCGTGACCGATATTTAAAACTGAAGAGGCGTTACCAAGAGGCGTATGATCTCAAAGAAGACTTCTAATTTGTATTAAAGTCTAAGCGGTCGGGTAAAACACGGAGGTATAAATTGTTGCATTATCTAACCTCCGAAAATAGTCCAAACTTCGTTTACTACGGCACCCAAAAATAACGAGCCAAATGAAATTTGGCGGCTATATTTTTGGAGTGTGTCCGCATGGGCGCACCTCGTCGCTTGTTTCCTCAACAATTCTCTTATTCCAAGGTGACTTTTAAGTCCTGGTCTGATAGGATTTTTGTATGTCTATGTCACATAAAATTACAAAAACGATAAAGTCCGAAATGAATGAAAATTTTTCGCCACAGGTGGCCAGATTGGCAGCTAAAGAAGAGAAAACTCATGACTGGGCTTGTCGTTTTTTGGATTCGCCCGGGGGTAATCAAAACATGGCTAAGGGTATGAGAAGGAGATTTGAGTCGGGCGAGGTTTATTGGCTCGGACCCATTAATTTCCCTCTCCATGAGCTAACCCGTTGTTGCGGGCCGGAAAAAGGCATTGAATATCCAGAGACAGAGAAAATATGGATAGGAAAGTTGGGCAAATTAAGGAGGGCAATCAAAGAGGGCGAGAAATTCCCAGTTATTATTGTAAATCCACGACCATGGCCAATTTTGTCTATTCGTGACGGTAATCATCGCTATGAAGCTCTTTGTTTAGAAAAAAAGAAAAAATATTGGACCCTCTTCTGGTTTGATAATAAAAAGGACGAACAAAAATTTAAAAGAAAGTACAGGGATTTAGTTAAGTAAAAGTTTCAATATGAAAAATTGTTATAATTACAAGTTTGGCATTTCGCAAAAAGGGGATGGGCAAATGAAGGTCTATCCTGATAATGCTGATCTTGTTTTGCAAAATCGTCAAAAGTTTTTCGCCACGTTAGGTCTGGATGCCAGCAATATGGTTCTGGCTGGGTTGGTTCACGGCGACAATATTGTGGTGGTTGGCAAAGAAAATATTGGTCAGAAAATTGAAAACACCGATGGCCTAATAACTAAAGAGCCTGGTGTTATTTTAACTATCACGGTTGCCGACTGTCTGCCTGTATACTTTTTTGACAAAAGTAAAAAAGTGACCGGCTTAGCTCATGCTGGTTGGCGCGGAGTTAAGCAGAATATTGTTTCTCTGATGCTAAGTAAAATTCAGTCTGAATTTGCATCAGACCCCGCTGATGTTGAGGTAAATATTGGTCCCCATATTAGAAATTGTCATTTTGAAATTAAAGATGATGTTGCCGAACAATTTGCTAATTATTCAGAATCTATTATCAAGGAAGGTAACTCTATCAAACTGGACCTTTCGGCTATTGTAAAAAAACAACTAGAGAATGCCGGGGTCAGGCCTGACAATGTAACCATTAGTGATGAATGTACTTATTGTCTGAATCAGAAATATTATTCTTTTCGTCGTGATCGTCCAGAAAGGGTTGAAGCAATGGTGGCGTATGCGGTAATGGGTGACTTTTTGTCTTGGCCCTGTTAAAATTTTAATAATGTTTGGTAAACATGTATTGACCGGTGGGCTTGGGGTGGGTAAGAGCACTCTTATTGATATCTTGGCCCTGAGAGGTTACAAGATTGTGCCAGAGGCAGCCAAGATGATTATAGAGGAACAACAGGCGGGAGATGGCAACATTTTTCCCTGGACGGACCTATCTAAGTTTCAAGAACTGGTGGCCGAACGACAAATTGATAATGAGGAGAGGGTCCATGACGGGCTAATTTTTTTAGATCGGGGAATTATTGACGGCTATGCTTACTGCCGTTTTGGTAATGTGCCTGTTCCGGTCAAAATTTCGAATCTGGCCAGGGGCCGCTACAATAAGGTATTTTTGTTGGAGCCTTTGCCTAATTATGAAAATGATTCAATTAGGAAGGAGACTTTTAAATTCCAAACAGCTATTCACGAGGCCATAAAAAAATCATACGAGGAGTTCGGGTATGATATCTGCGAGGTGCCCGTTTTGAACCCCGAAGAAAGAGTTAACTTTGTTCTCGGCCAATTAGATCAATGTGATTATTGAGCTAGGGCGTGGTAGAATTTTGGGTATGAACGTTCTAATCATTGGGAGTGGTGGGCGAGAGCACGCGCTTGGTTGGAAGTTAAGACAATCACCAAAGATAAACAATCTCTATTTTTCGCCTGGCAACGGTGGCACCTCTTCGCTGGGTCGTAATATCGAACTAAATAATAGAGATCACCGGCAATTAATCGCTTGGATAAAAGAAAATCACATCGACCTAGTTATTATTGGTCCCGATCAATATCTGGCAGAGGGACTGACCGATATTTTATTAAAAAATGGGATTAAAGTTTTTGGTCCGATAAAAAAAGCGGCGGAGATAGAGTGGTCAAAATCTTTTGCCAAGCGGTTTATGGTGGAGGAGGGAATACCGACCGCCGCTTTTGCAACCTTTACCAATGTCAAGAAGGCCTTAGCCTATGTCAAAGGTCAAAAACTTCCGATCGTGATAAAGGCAGACGGTCTTGCCCTAGGGAAAGGGGTTATTATTGCGGGCAATATTTCTGAAGCCAACACCGCGCTAATCGACATGATGGAGAAAGGAAAGTACGGAGCTGCCGGTTGTTCGGTTGTTATTGAAGAATACTTAGAAGGAAGAGAAATTTCGATACATGCCTTTTGCGACGGGGAAACAACGGTCCTGTTTCCGGCCTCTCAAGATCATAAAAGAATTTACGATAACGACAAAGGTCCCAATACCGGTGGGATGGGAACAATCGCGCCCTTGCCATGGGTAACGCCGGCCCTGATGAAAGAAATTGATAAAAAAATTATCAGGCCAACAATTGCCGGGCTAAATAAACATAACCGAAAATTCGTCGGAGTTTTGTTCCCCGGTATTATGGTTACTAAAGACGGACCCAAGGTGATTGAATTTAACGCTCGATTCGGAGATCCCGAAACCCAGTCATACATGCGCCTGCTCTCAACCGATTTACTAGATATTTTAATTGCTTGCGTTGAAGGACGACTCTCTGATGTGAAAATCAAATGGCATAATCGTTTTGCCTGCGCAGTAGTTTTGGCCTCTGGCGGTTATCCCGGGAAATATAAAAAGGGAATCTCAATTAGGGGAGTTGATAAGGCAGGGGGAGGGGAGATAGTGCTATTTCATGCTGGTACGAAAAAAGTTAAAAACCAGTTTGTTACCAATGGAGGTCGCGTTCTCAACGTGGCGGCTACTGGCGCTAGTTTAACCGAGGCTCTAAATAAGGCCTATCAAGCCATCAAAAAGCTAGATTTTAAAGGTATGCAGTTTAGGCGGGATATTGGCAAGAAATCTTTGTTTGGAAAACGATAAGCTTGGGTTCTAGGTATCCACGAAATGACTTTTTAATTTTCGCTTGGTAGACTATTGGTATGGATAACGGAGAAAGAGAATCTGCGTCTTATTCCCAGCGCCGGTCTCGTTTGGGGATTGTTTTTGCCGTCCTGTTGCCGGTTTACATTTTTTTGATGCTGAGCGGAGATATCTGGTCCCACTTTATGAGTAATGACCTCTGTTATCGTTATTTAGGCTGTAATTCCGACTTTTTTGGCTATGATGGGTTAGTTCATTTTTTAAGCGGGGTCATCATTGCCCTGGCGGTGGTTTTGACTGAGCGTCGTTATTTAGAACGAACGATTAATATCAACAAACAATGGCTGCGAGCACTGATGATTATGGGCATAGCGGCTTTAATTGGTATTGTCTGGGAAATCTTAGAATTTTCCTACGATCACTTTAAGATGGATTTCCTCCATTTTAATCTGATTCACCCTAATATTTTAGCTCAGCCCAATAATACCGATACGGTCGGCGATCTTACCCTTGGTCTCCTTGGCGCGCTGGCCACGATTTGCCTTTTGAATCTTTATTACTGGCTTAAATATTGGCGATATTTGCCAAGACGGGTTAATTAAAATTTTTTTGTTATAATTATCTCATGAAATACAGTGAGTTTTTAGAATCTCTTACCGGCTGTCCTTTTTGCGAAAACAAAAATGAAGCAATCTGTGATGAAGGAACGGCTTATTTAACTTATGCTCTAGCCCCTTACCATCCAGATCACCTGTTGATTATTACTAAACGGCACCTCGATCATTTTTTAGATCTAAATGAATCAGAATGGAAAGATGTCGAATTATTGCAAAAGAAAGGGATGATGCTTCTAAAGAAGCTGGGCTATAAAAACGTTTCAATTTTGGTTCGTGAGGGCGACAGCTCAGGCAAAAGTGTTTCTCATCTCCATTATCATCTTATTCCCAACATTAATCTGGGAAATACCGATCATAGCGGCGCCGATCGAATGATTTTGACCTCCGGCGAAGTGGAGAGCGAAATAAAAAGGTTAAAAGAAGCCCTGGTTTAAAGTAGATCACAATAATATGGATAAAATAAAAAACAATTATAAGAATCTTGATCGAGCCTTTGTCCACTCGCTCTTAATGGCTATTTTGCTTTTCGCGATAAGTTTAACTTTAAATTATTTTACTAGTGCCTATGCGACGGCGCGCGCCGGCGGACCGGTCGGCGATCTAATTTTAGACAATATCCCTACTTTTAATCTTGATTGGCTATTTGCCTATGGCCCGATTTTCTTCTGGCTAGTGATAGCTATTTTTGTTCTCCGAGAACCTAAAACTTTACCTTTTTCCATCAAGGCGATTGCCATGTTTGTTGTTATTAGATCAATTTTTGTAACCCTGACTCATTTGGGCGTTTCCCTTGAAGCTATCCAAACCGAAGTCCCTCTTAATTTTATTGAAAGATTATCTTACGGAGGAGACCTCTTTTTTTCCGGCCATACGGGAATGCCATTTTTAATGGCTCTAATTTTTTGGAAAAACAAATATCTACGGATTTTTTGTATTGTCTCTGCCGTCTTTTTTGGCGCCGTTGTCTTAATGGTTCATCGGCACTATTCAATTGATGTTTTTGCCGCTTTCTTTATTACCTACACCATTCATCACTTAGCCGAAACCTTTTTTAAAAAAGACCGACAGCTTTTCTACCGGGCCGATTGATAACCGCCCGGGACGCCACGAGGGGAGAGAACGATTTGCCACAATTGGTTTGATCGAGAGCGAAAAGTGCCAGCGCAGCAAAGTAGATAATAGCGCCACATACGATAAAATTTCTCGCTGTAATTCTTCTTGACATCTGGCCAAGCCTTCTCGAAATTAGCGTGCCAGGCCATCAGTGTTTTGTCGTAATCGGCACTGAAATTATGCACATCTTCAACCACGAAGAGTCCTTCGACACAGTTGGTGATTTGTTTGAGCGAAGGGAGCATACCGTTAGGAAAGATATATTTAGCAATCCAGGGATCAGTGTTACTTCCAGATCTCAAACTGCCAATCGTGTGAAGTAGAAAAAGTCCTTCCGGCTTGAGGCACTTTCTAACTGTCTTCATGTAGGTGTGGTAATTTTTCACTCCGACGTGTTCAAACATGCCAACCGAAACGACATGATCGAATTTTTCTTTTAAATCGCGATAATCCATTACGCGAAATTCAATTGGCAAACCGGCGCAAAGCTCGCTGGCCAATTTTGCCTGCTCTTTCGAGACAGTAATTCCCACGACAGAAACACCATAATTTTTGGCGGCATGACGGGCCAAACCGCCCCAACCGCAACCGATATCTAAAATTTTTTGGCCGGGTTTTAAGTTCAGCTTGCGGCAAATTAGGTCATATTTGTCTTCTTGAGCCTCGTCTAAATTATCGGCATCCTTCCAATAGCCGCAACTATAGGCCAAGCTTTTACCGAGCATGGGGACAAAAAGATCATTGCCGGTGTCGTAATGTTTTTCGCCCACCTCAAAAGCCCGTTTAATGGCCTGGAGATTAAGCACTTTAGCCTTAACATAATCGGCGATAACCGGTAAAGATAAACCCAGGCGCTTATAAATATCCTCAAGCGACAAAACGCGGTAGAAGAACTGGTCTAGGGCCTCACAATCCCACCAGCCATCCATATAAGCCTCGCCCAGACCAAGCGATCCCTCAGCCTTAACGCGTTTATAAAGCTTCTCGTTTTTAATCTGTGGATCCCACGGATTGGGGCCATCTAAGACAACGCCCGATGGCTCAATAACTTTGTTAGCCCATTGTTTAGTATTAAACATATGATAATATCGTAACATGGATACTAATTATGGCAAGGTGAGCAACTAATCTCAATTGTGTGTAATCTGTTATACTAATATCGTGTTTGATTTAGTTTTAATCATTAAAACAGTCGGCTACCTGGGCCTGTTTGGGATTATCTTTGCCGAATCAGGCCTGTTTTTTGGTTTCTTTTTGCCGGGTGACAGTTTAATTTTTACGGCGGGTTTTTTAGCCTCACAAAATTATCTCAATATCTGGTTATTGTTAGTCATTTTATTTATTGCCGCCGTTTTAGGCGACAATGTTGGTTATTGGTTTGGGGCCAAAGTGGGGCCAATGATTTTTGCCAAAGAAGACTCGCGTTTTTTTAAAAAAGAATATGTCAATCGCGCCCATGATTTTTTTGAGAAATATGGTGGCAAAAGTTTGATCTTGGCGCGCTTTATGCCGGTGGTGCGCACCTTCGTGCCGATTGTGGCTGGGGTAGGGAAGATGAATTATCAAAAGTTTTTCTTTTTCAACATCCTCGGCGGACTGCTCTGGACCTTTGGGCTGACTTTGGCTGGTTACTACCTTGGTCGCGTAATTCCCAATGTTGACCAATATATTATTCCGATCGTCATACTCATTATCTTTTTATCGATTTTGCCCGGGTTGGTTCATCTTCTAAAAAATTATTCAAAGAAAAAATAAAAATGGGAAAGGGCGCGCTTGAGGCTTAACGCGCCCTCTACTTGCCAAAGGATCTCCTGATCAAGCCGGAGTTCCTTGAGACGGATACTCCGACCAGGGCGACCCAGCTTGCATCCTCTCTCGGGTGAGAACATCTTGGGTCGAGAACGAATTCTCCGTTGTCCCAGCTCTCGAGTCTTTGCCCGTTAGGGTAGCAACAGCGCCAGGCCAGCGGACCTTCCAGAATCTGGCTTATCACCAGCTTCGAAAGACTTTCTCCAAAGCAGGCGATCCTGCCATTATTGGCGAAGGTAAGGATGGCCTTTGCCTTTCCCGGCAGACCCAGCTCGGCAAGTTTGTCATTCAGGTATGAAAGCGCGAGCTGGACCCTTTCCTTGCCGCGCCCGTGGTGCCCATTACTGGCTTCCACCATTTGTTTCTTGTGTGCCACCCCGGCCTCTCGGGGCGTTGTCCCTTGGGGGTTTCTGTGTCTGATTTTCATCACAGTTACCCTCCTTTCCGTTACTAGCCTAACACATTAATTAATCCTGTAAATTACATCTTTGCGCTCGACGATAACAGGCCACTTATTAAGCTTGGCGTAGCGATAAAGTTTTTCGTTAGGGTTGAAGCAAATTGGTTTCTCCACCGTTTCAAGCATAGAGATATCGTCGGCTGTGTCGCCAACGGCGATAGATCCCTCTTGGGTTAGGTTTTCTTTTTCCATGGCGCGATGGATAATATTAGCTTTGTTGGCAATCAAGTGTTCATCAACCATTAAGCCGGTAAAGCGGTCGCCGGGACCAAGCTCATAAAAACGGCCATAGACTTTGTCAAAACCTAGTTCGCGACAAAAGCTATCGAGTACGCCTTTGGGCGAGCCGGAAATGGCCAGCAAAAAGTAGCCACGTTTTTTTAAATTGCGAACCAGCTCCCGGGTATAAACATAAGTGCGATTCTTTTTTTCATCAATCAATTTGTGGACGACATCGACAAAGTCACCGTAATAAACCCCCTTAATGTTTTTGGTAAAGGCCTCAACCACGGCGCCAATATATTTTTCATAACTATCTTCGCGGTCGAGCCAACGGCGAAAAGGGGATTCGTAGTGGTTGCGCGCCTCGGGCGGAAAGAGCTCGGCTTTGATCAATTCCTCAACCAACTCAATCAATAGGCTCGAACGAAAAATCGTTCCATCCACATCAAACGCGGCGAATTTTTGTGGCTGACTACCCATGCCTAGATGATATCATAAAATTTGCTATAATAGCTCAATGCGCCAAAAAGCCGAGATTTTAATCCAAAAATATGTCATTGCGGCTATTTATCTGCAGGTTTGGGCGGGAACTTTAGGTAGCCTGTATTTCAGTCAAGTCATGAATCTGCCTCCCTGCTCGCTTTGTATTATCCAGCGCGGTTTGATGTATCCGTTAATTTTAATCATGGGTGTTGGACTATGGAAAAAAGATCGCTGGCTACCTTATTATGTCTTACCTTTCTCCATTTTGGGGCTAATTGTCTCTGGCTACCACAATTTGCTTGTTTGGCATCTCGCTCCGGCTGACCTGATTGTTTGTTCGGTCCAATTACCCTGTACGATCCAAGAATTTGCTCTCCTTGGCTTTATTACCATCCCCTTGATGTCGTTTATCGCCTTTTTGATTATAACGCTTGGGATGATTGTTTACACCAAGCTAACTCATAAACTTAAGGGCCCAAACCAGAGCTCCTTTCGGCTTGATGAGGCTCAAATTTGACCCCACTTGACTATTTTGAGCAAGGGTATAAGATTAGGTTATTAGGGCCCGACGGGGCTTTTTTAAATACCAAGATTAGGGTGTACAATACAATCATATGAACCGTTTACTTAATTATTTCAAAGACACCAGGAGCGAGATGAATCATGTTAGCTGGCCGACTCGCGAACAGACAATTAATTTTACCGTGATTGTGCTCGGTTTCTCGGTGTTAATCGGTCTTTTGCTCGGGGTTTTTGACTTTGCCTTTAGTGATCTCTTAAAAATCTTTATTTTGAAATAAGTATTTATGGCCAAACAAGAATTAGATCAAGGGCGCAATTGGTACGCGATCCACACCTATTCCGGTTATGAAAACGCGGTGGCGCGTAATCTTAAGCAGCGCATCGAGTCGCTTGGCATGGAGGATAAGATTTTTAATGTGCTGGTGCCGACCGAAAAAAAAGTGGTGATTAAGGGTGGCAAGCGGGTAACGGTTGAGGAAAAAATCTATCAGGGCTACGTGCTCGTTGACATGGTAGTGACCGATGATTCTTGGTACGTCGTGCGTAATACGCCACGAGTAACCGGCTTTATCGGTTCAGGAGTAATCCCGGTTCCGCTTGAGAAGGCCGAAGTCGATGCCCTCTTTGTTAAAATGAGCGACGAGACGGTTAAACACACTATCAACTTGATCAAGGGTGAGCCGGTGCAGATTGTTGATGGGCCGTTTAAGGATTTTGAGGGCAAGGTTAACGAAACTGATGAGGCTCGAGGTAAGGTCAAGGTTCTGGTTTCGATGTTCGGTCGCGAAACTCCCGTCGAACTCGATTTCTTGCAAGTTAAGAAGATATAAGGTAAATTAACAACACATTTATGGCAGTAAAAAAAGTAGAAAAGAAAATAAAATTACAGATTCCCGCTGGTAAAGCAACACCGGCACCGCCCGTTGGTACCGCTTTGGGTCCGGCCGGGGTTAATATCGGTGACTTTGTGCAGAAGTTTAATGCTGCGACGGCGCAGATGATCGGTGATATTATCCCGGTGGAGATTTCGGTTTATGCTGACCGTAGTTTCGACTTTGTCCTTAAAACGCCACCAGCTGCTAATTTGCTGATGAAACAAGCGGGGATTGAGAAAGGTTCTGGTAAAAATACTCTAAGCAAGGCTGGTAAAGTAACCAAAGACCAAGTTCGTAAAGTGGCCGAGCAAAAGATGCCTGATCTTAATACCACCGATGTTGAAGCGGCCATGCGCATGGTTGAAGGCACCGCCCGATCGATGGGTTTGGAGGTTAAGTAAATAGTTAATAAAAAGTGGATAATTTACGAAAAAGACGGGTAAAACCCCGTTTTTTCGTTGTTTGGAACTAAACTTGTATAATAGGAACTATGGCCGAAAAACACACCCGCCCGTCTTGGGACGAATATTTCAGGGATATTGCCCGAACGGTAGCCGAACGCGCCACTTGCGATCGTGGTCGTAGCGGTTGCGTCATTGTTCTTGATAAACAGATTTTAGTTACTGGTTACGTTGGTTCACCCAAAGGCTTGCCCCATTGCGACGATGTCGGCCATCAAATGCGGACGGTCACTTATGAAGATGGCCATCAAAGCCAACACTGCGTCCGCACTGCTCATGCCGAACAAAATGCCATTTGCCAGGCCGCCAAAGAAGGTGTCCCGATCAACGGCGCGACCATGTATTGCAAAATGACACCCTGTGCCGCTTGTGCCAAAATGATTATTAATTCTGGAATTAAACGCGTTGTTTGCGAGAAAAAATATCATGCCGGCGCGGAAAGTGAAACCATGTTTAAAGAGGCGGGTATTATGATCGATTTTTTTGAGGATAAAGTTGAACAATATAAAAACCAATAACTATGATTATTGGCATTACGGGGACATTGGGGGCAGGCAAGGGGACAGTGGTTGAGTATTTAAAAAAGAAAGATTTTAGGCATTACTCTGTCACCGCTTTTATTACTGACGAAATAATCAGGCGGGGCTTGCCTGTCAACCGTGACAACATGATATTGGTGGCCAATGACCTGCGCGCCGAGTATGGCTCAGCTTATATTGTCGAAAAATTGTACGAGCGAGCTAGTGTTAATGGTGGCGATTCCGTTATTGAATCAATTCGAACCGTTGGTGAAGTAGATGCCCTTAAAGAGAAAATCGGTTTTTATTTGTTTGCCGTTAATGCTGAAATGAAGACGCGCTATGATCGTATTGTAAAACGAGCAGGAGAAAAAGATTCGGTTACTTTTGAGCAATTTGCTGAGCAGGAGAAACAAGAAATGACCTCAACTGATCCCAATAAACAAAATTTAGCCGAGTGTATTCGTCGGGCGGATTATTTAATCAATAATGATGGAACAATTGAAGATTTAAATAATCAGGTCGAAAAGATATTACAAAAGATATCAACTTAAATATGCGTTTGGCAGTTATTGGTCCACAAAATACGGGTAAATCCACTTTTATCCAAGACTTTGTTAAAACCTTTCCCCAATACTTGACGCCAGTTGAAAGTTATCGGGACGTTATTAAGCAAAAGAAATTAGCCGTTAATCAACAAACTAGTGAAATCGCTCAAAAGATTATTAGAGATTTTTTGTTTGACCAGATTTGCCATAATCGCGAATCGAATATTCTTTTTGATCGCTGCGTGATTGATAATTACGTTTATTCATTGTCCCTTTACGAGAAAAAACAAGCGAGCCTCGAGTTTTTGAACGAGACTTTTGATTTAGCGATCAAGCAGCTCGAATTTCTTGATGGGATAATCTTTATCCCATCGTCGGTCTCGGTTAAATTGGTCAACGGCGAGCTGCGCGATATCGAGACAAAGTACATCGACGAAATAAATCGCTTCTTTATCAAAACCCTTTTCCTTCTGCATAAGTATCGTCCGATTGAAGTTTTTGTTATTTCGGGCGATCGTCGAGAACGGTTAAAGTTGGCCCGAGATATTTTTCGCTTCATGAATTATCGCCTGCGATTGTAATTTGTCATCCCGTGTAGTTTAATAAGCAAACATGAAAGATAAACAAATCGCCAAATTAATTAAGGCTGAGGAAAAGAGGCAAAAGGGCACTATCAACCTTACCGCTTCGGAGAATTATGTGTCGAGAGATGTTCTTGGGGCACTAGGTTCAATCTTGGTTAATAAATATGCCGAGGGCTATTCAGCGGCCCGTTATTATTATGGCACAAAAATTATTGATCAGATTGAAAGTTTGTGTAAAGAGCGAGCGCTAAAGCTTTTTAAACTTAGGCCCTCGGAGTGGGCGGTCAATGTGCAGCCGCTCTCTGGCTCACCGGCGAATGTGGCGGTGTATTTGGCGCTCGTGCCACCGGGCGGAAAAATTATGGGTATGGCCCTCGATCAGGGTGGGCACTTAACGCATGGACACAAAGTTTCGATTACCGGTAAATTTTGGATACCGGCACCCTATTACGTTGATAAAAAAACTGAGCAGCTTGATTATGATGAGATAAAAAGGATTGCTCTGAAAGAGCAGCCAAATATTATTGTGGCCGGCTTTACGGCTTATCCGCGCAAAATTGATTGGCAAAAATTTCGCGAGATTGCGGACGCGGTGGTATACCCTGACGGCAGGCAAGGTGCCTATTTGATGGTCGACATGTCACATATTGCTGGTCTGGTGGCTGGTGGAGTGCACCTATCGCCGTTCCCGTATGCTGATATCGTGACGACGACAACTCACAAAACCTTGCGTGGGCCGCGCGCCGGTTTGATTTTCTCGCGCATTGATAGTCGGGAGTTAAGTAAAAAGATCGATAGGGCGGTTTTTCCGGGTCTTCAGGGCGGGCCACATGCTAATCAGATCGCTTCGGTCTCCGTAGCCTTAGCCGAGGCTAGCCGGCCAGAATTTAAAAAATATGCCAAACAAATCATTGCTAATAATAAAACTTTGGCCGCTGAATTAAAAAAACGTGGCTGGCGTCTTGTCTCGGGCGGAACGGATAATCATTTATTGCTGGTGGATGTCGCCGGCTCAACTGACGGTAAAATGACTGGTAAGATAGCCGGCGAGAGATTAGAAAAAGAGGGGATCATTGTTAATAAAAATACCATTCCATTTGACACACGAACACCTGCCGATCCGTCAGGCATAAGACTGGGCACCGCGGCCGAAACGACGCGGGGTAAAAAAGAAAAAGACATGATTAAAATTGCTGAACGAATCGATAAAATTTTGCGAAAAAATAGGGGATGAAAATAAAAATCAAGAAACTAGACCGCGAAGCCAGGATTCCCAGCTATGCCCATCCGGGCGATGCCGGGATGGACTTCTTTGCTCTGGAAGATATGATTTTGGAGTCAGGCAAACGCGGGCGCATTAAAACTGGTATTGCTTTGGAAATTCCCAATGGTTTCGTTGGCCTGGTCTGGGATAAAAGTGGGCTCTCAACTAATCAGGGACTTAAAACTTTAGCCGGGGTAGTTGACGCTGGTTATCGGGGTGAAGTCCAGATTGGTATGATAAATTTATCGACTGAGACCTATTCCATAAAAAAACATGACAAAGTTGCCCAGATGCTGATTCAACCGATTGAGTTACCCGATTTGGAGGAGGTAGCAGAACTAAGCGATACTAGTCGCGGGGCCGGTGGTTTTGGCAGTACCGGTAAAAAGTAGTAAAATATTGAGTATGGGCCGGCAAGCCAAAATTGTTATCACGGCAATTGTTTTGATTTTGGCGATAATCGTCGGCTGGCGGTTATTAACTTGCGGATCCTGCCGTTCGGTGGTGGCCAAAGTTCCCTTAAGTGCAAAAAGTAAAAATATGGAAAAAGTAAGTTTAGTTACAATTGATAATATAAAAATTGCCAGCGATTATTATCCAGCCGAAGGAGAGAAGGGGATAATCTTGGTTCATCAATTTGGCCGAGATAAAAATTCTTGGGGCGATTTGCCAGCATTATTGCAAAAAGCCGAGCTGTCGGTTTTAGCGATTGATCTGCGCGGACATGGCGAGAGCGACCTGGAATATCAAAATTTTACCGACCTTGATTTTAATAATATGGCTTTTGACCTTGAGGCCGGGCAAACTTATCTCAAACAGCAGGGTAAGACCAGCGTTGATTTAATTGGTTCAAGTATTGGCGCCAATTTGAGTTTGATCGAAAAAGGAAAGAATCCGCCGACTGGCGGAGGTTTTGCTAAGGTCGTGGCCCTAAGTCCGGGCTTGAATTTTAAAGGCCTAGATGCCGAGAAGGGCTCCAAGGCAATTGCGGCCCAAAGTTTAAAAAATAAGGAGGTTTTACTAATCGCCTCAGCCGATGATGTTTATAGCTATGATAGTTTGGGAATACTAGAAAAAATTATTGATGGCGCTGGCGAATTATTAACTTATCAAACCGGCGGTCATGGCGTTGCTCTTTTCTCCTCACAATCTGAGCTTAAAACCAAAATTATCAATTTTTTAAATAATTAATCATGAAAAACTGGCTAAAGATCATAATTTTTATTATCATTTTTACTCTTGTCTTTTGGTTGCTTCGCGGCGAGGAGGGGCTTCTTATTTCTAGTTTGCCATTATTAATGGCCGATGTCGGCGGTTTAGGCTGGCTTTACTCAACTATTGGATTGATTTTCACCTTAATGGCCGCCTTCGTTATCGTCTATGAGGCGGAGCGCTGGTCTAGCTTAAACGAAGCGGTAAATAATGAAATTAGCGCCATCGGGGAGTTGATTATTTGGTCTAAGAATTTTTCAACCGAGGCTCAAGCTAAACTGACTAAAGGTCTGAGAGACTATATTAATTTGGTTGCTAAGGACGAATGGGAGAAGAGCCGAAACGGTCAAAAGAGTGCCAAAATTGATAAACCTTTAACCGAGCTCAATCAGGCGATTGTCTCAATTGCCAAAGAATCGCCCGAAATGTCTGACCAGTCCTTTGATTTGTTCAGTGAGATTCTTAATACCCGAGCTGATCGCATCCACTTCAGTCTCTTGCATACGCCCAGAATCATCATCAACACGCTCGTTTTCTCTGACATCATGTTAATCGTCTTTTCTCTTTTTGTCGGTGTTCAGGATATTGCTCTGGCTTATCTATTTGAACTAGGGATCGCGATTCTCGGCTTTGTTGTTTATTTGGTGGTCATTGATCTTGATAGCCCCCTTAAGCCGGGCGGTTGGCACTTAACGACTGATGATTATAAAGAATTACTAAACCATTTGGTTTAGTGGCTGGAGGTGCTAGGATAGAAAAATGGCTAATGACTGGCTAATTAAAGAAATAACTAATGCGGTTAAAGCTCTCGGCTTGGAATTAGGAGGGGACAAGATCAGGCTCGAACACCCATCCGACTTATCTTTGGGTGATTTTTCAACCAACGTGGCAATGTTGGCCGCCTCCCAAAATAGGACTAAGCCACAAGAGTTGTCTGAACAAATCAAAAACAAAATTCTAGAGGCCAAAAACCCTAACCTGCGAGATGCCCGGGTCGCTGGCCCAGGCTTCATTAATTTTTATTTGGCAGATGAATTTTTTGCCAATTCGCTCAAAGAAATTTTAGCGAACGCTGGCACTTTTGGCCAAATCAAAATTCTCGCGGGCCAAAAGATAATGGTGGAATATACCGACACTAATCCGTTTAAAGAATTTCATATTGGCCATTTAATGAGTAATACGGTAGGTGAGGCACTGGCCAGGCTTTTGGCTGGCAATGGCGCTGATGTTAAGCGTGCTTGTTATCAGGGCGATGTCGGGATGAATGTGGCCAAGGCTTTATGGGGGATGTTTAAGCTCGAAAAAGAATTGCCCAAAGAAGAAGATTCTTTGGTTGCCAAGATAAAATTTTTAGGCCGAGCTTACGCGCTAGGGGCGACCGAATATGAAGAGGGGAGTGATAATGCTAAGGAGGGAATAGTAATTATCAATAAAAAGATTTATAAGAGGAGCGATCCAAAACTTAACGAACTTTACGATCTCGGTCGGCGCTGGAGTTTGGAGCAATTCGAAACAATTTACGAGCGCTTGGGCACCAAATTCGACTTCAATTTTTTTGAAAGTGAGATTTGGCCAATTGGCCAAAAAATGGTTGAGGACGGATTAGCTAAAGGAATTTTTGAGAAAAGTGATGGTGCCATTGTCTTTCGCGGTGAACAGCATAATCCCAAATTGCATACCCGCGTCTTTATTAATTCTGAAGGGCTGCCAACTTATGAGGCCAAAGATTTGGGTCTAGCCAAAATTAAAAACGAGAAATATCCTTTTGATCTGTCTGTCTCGATTACTGGCCATGAGCAGGACGGTTATTTTCAGGTTGTGATCGAGGCCATGAAGCAAGTTTTGCCGGACATTGAATCAAAGATTAAACATCTCTCTCACGGTTTACTCAAATTGCCGACGGGCAAAATGTCTAGCCGGGCCGGCAACATCATAACGGCCGAATCACTGATTGACGATGTTAGGGGAAAAGTTTTGGCGAAAATTAAAGATCGCGAGTTTGGCGCTGGTGAAAAAAACGAAATAGCCGAGGGTGTTGCCATTGGGGCAATTAAGTATTCGATTTTGAAACAGTCGATCGGCAAAGATATTGTTTTTGATTTTGATAAATCACTATCGTTTGAGGGCGACTCGGGGCCCTATCTCCAATATGCTTACACGCGAGCGCTATCGGTTCTCAAAAAAGCCGAGGCAGTTTCGAAGTCGGACTTCGATGAGCCTGAAGTCCAACTTCAGAAATTGCCAGCCGAAACTTCGAAAGAAGCCTCAATTTCTGGTCTCGAAAAAATATTGTATCAACTTCCTGAAATTACCGAACGGGCTTATAACGAACTGGCGCCACAATATCTTGTTTCTTACCTGATCGAAGTCGCTGGCGCCTTTAACTCTTTTTACGCCCAAAACCAAATTATCGGCAGTGACGATGAAGCCTATCTTCTCGCTCTCACTCGTGCCACCTCAATCGTCCTCAAAAACGGCCTAAATCTACTTGGCATTCCAGTGCTAGAGAAAATGTAAAATTTGTAAATATCCTTATTTTACGGTAAATTAGGAGGATAATGGCTGAAGAAACCTCGGAGGTAAAAAAATCAGAGATTGCGCAAAAAGAGGAGAAGATCCTCAAATTTTGGCAGGATAATAAAATTTTTGAAAAAACCCTAACCAAGGAGGCGCCCAAGGGTGAATTCGTTTTTTATGACGGTCCGCCGTTTGCCACCGGCACGCCCCATTATGGTCATATTTTGGCGAGCGCCATTAAGGATGCTATTCCGCGCTATAAAACAATGAGTGGCTATCACGTGCCTCGACGTTGGGGCTGGGATTGTCACGGCCTGCCAATTGAGAACATTGCCGAAAAAGATCTAAAAATTTCGGGTAAAAAGCAAATTGAAGAAATTGGCGTCAAGGAGTTTAACGAGCACGCCAGGAGCAAGGTCCTCGAGTACATTGGCGAATGGCAAAAAACCGTCGATCGCATGGGTCGCTGGGTTGATTTTGAGGGATCATACAAAACGATGGATAACTCCTATATGGAGTCGGTGTGGTGGGCGATTAAACAATTTAATGACCAGGGTCTTTTGTATGAGGGCACGCGGGTTTTGCCCTATTGTCCGCGCTGCGAAACGCCCATCGCCAATTCCGAAATCGCGATGGACAATAGTTATAAAGATATTAAAGATATCTCGGTTACGGTTGAGTTTGAACTAGCTGACGAACCGGGGACTTTTGTTTTGGCGTGGACCACAACACCTTGGACTTTGCCGGGCAATGTCGCCCTAGCGATTAATCCAGGTATTCTTTATGTCGAAGTAGAAGGGGAAGTATCGGGTAATAAATATATTTTAGCCAAATCTCGAGTTGAGACGGTCTTTAAAAATAATTTTAAAATTCTCAGAGAATTTGTTGGCCAAGATTTAATTGGCAAAAAATATAAAGCGCTTTTTAATTATTATGTTGACGATAAAAAATTAGAGAACCGAGAAAAGGGCTGGCAAATTTATAGTGCCGATTTTGTGACGACCGAAGATGGCACGGGGGTAGTTCATATCGCGCCGGCTTTTGGTGAGGACGATATGGCCTTGGCCAAGAAGGAGAAATTGCCAATTATTTGGCATGTTGACGGCACCGGACGATTTAAACCGGAGGTTAAAGATTTTGCTGGCGACTTGGTCAAGCCCAAAGATGATCTGGCTGGTTCACCAGCTGGCCACTTAATCACTGATATTAAGGTGGTCAAATATCTGGAGGATCATAGTTTGCTTTTCGACCAAGCTAAAATCACGCACTCCTACCCCCACTGTTTTCGGTGCGAGACCCCACTTTATTATTATGCTATCCCGGCTTGGTTTGTGGACATCCAAAAAGTTAAAGCCGATATCTTAAATCTCAACGAGCAAAAGATAACTTGGATTCCCGAGCATTTAAAACGCGGCCGCTTTCATAATAGCGTCGAGAGCGCTCCGGATTGGAATATCTCGCGCAATCGTTATTGGGCGACGCCTTTGCCAATTTGGAAGTGCCAGCAATGTCCAGAAATAAAAATCATTGGTTCGCTCGAAAATCTAGCTGATAATCAAAAAAAATCTGACAATAAGTATTGGGCGATGCGCCATGGTGAAGCTGAGAGTAATGTAAAGAATTTAATTAGTGCTGATCCGATTCTCGAAGATAAGCTAACCGCTAAAGGTAAGGATGAAGTCAAAGAATCAGCCCAAAAATTGAAGGGAGAAAAAATCAATCTGATCATCTCTTCGGATTTTGTGCGAACAAAAGAAACGGCTAAAATTGTTGCTGGTGAGTTGGGGCTCAAGTCGGAGCAAGTTATTTTTGACGAGCGTCTGCGCGAGATAAATCCCGGTGATTTTGCCGGTCAGACCTGGAAAGAATACAACACGGCTTTTGGTTCGCGCGCCAATCGTATAAATGGGCATTTGTCGACTGGCGGAGAAAATTATAATGATATTCGTCGGCGAGTGATGGCAGCGATTTATGAGTTTGATCAAAAGTATCAGGATCAAAAGATTTTGATTATTAGCCATGGTTTGCCCCTATTTATGTTCCAAGCGACAACCCAATTTTTAACGGATGAAGGTGTCGCTAAGGCGCCACGACGAGGAACAGATTTTACTACTGGCGAGGCGCGATCAATTAACTTTTTCCCTGTGCCGCATAACGATAATTTTGAATTAGATTTACATCGTCCCTATATCGACGAAGTTAAGTTGATTTGTACCTGTGGTGGCGAAATGAAGCGGATTATCGAAGTGGTAGATTGCTGGCTCGAGTCAGGCTCAATGCCTTTTGCCGCTAACAACTATCCCTTTAGGGAACAAAAGGTTTTTGACCCAATCAAAAAAGTCGGTTTCCCGGCCCAATTTATTGCCGAGTATATCGCCCAAACCAGAACTTGGTTTTATTATATGCTGACGGTTTCAGCCATTCTCTTTAAGGAGACATCATTTGAAAATGTCGTTACCACGGGCACGGTTCTGGCCGAGAATGGGCAAAAAATGTCCAAACACTTAAATAATTTTCCTGATCCTTGGCTAATGTTTGATAAATATGGCGTTGATGCTTTGCGTCTATATCTATTGTCCTCACCCCTGATGAAAGCCGAAGATCTTAATTTCTCTGAAAAGGGTGTCGTCGATATCGGTCGGAGAGTCGTGTCCCGGCTCTTAAATGTCTTATCTTTTTACAAAATGTATGTAGATGGGGGTGTTCTCGAAGAGAGACCTCGGGCTCATTTGGGGACTCGCCTCGACAACACGGCAAATATTTTAGATAAATGGATTTTGGCTCGACTCAGTACTACGATTAGTCAGGTAACGGAGTCTCTTGATCATTACGAAATTGACCGTTCGGTTTGGCCGGTTGATGACTTCATTGATGACCTCTCGACTTGGTACTTGCGCCGGTCGCGCGACCGTTTTAAGGAGGGGGGAAAAGATCGCGACGAAGCCATCGCCACAATTCATTTTGTCTTAATGGCGACAGCCAAATTATTAGCGCCAGTTGCTCCATTTGTGGCCGAGATGGTTTATCAAGAATTAAAGACTGAAGTCGATTCGGAAAGTGTTCATCTTGCCTCTTGGCCGAATTTTTCTTTCCCCGAAGCCGAGACCCTGTTGGCTGATATGCAAAAAGTTCGAGAGATCGTATCGCTAGGCCTAGAATTTCGCCAGGCCACTAAAATTAAGGTACGTCAGCCGCTGGCGGAGCTTTTAATCCGGGACAATTATTTGGAAAATAAAGAGGAGTATCTCGGTTTAATTAAAGATGAGCTTAATGTTAAGGCGGTTAATTTCAAATCGGAGATTGAGGATGATGTTTGGTTAGATACTGAAATTACGAGTGATTTGCAGGCCGAGGGGGCGGTGCGGGAACTTATTCGCCAGGTTCAAGAGATGCGAAAAGCTGAGGGCTTGGCGCCAGGCGAAAAAATTAATTTGGTCATTGAAGCTGATAATAATAGTCGGGAGCTGCTGCGTCGATTCGAGGCGGAATTTAAATTAGGAACAACGACGCAAAAAGTTGATTATGCCGTTGTTGGCGAGAGCGATACAATTTGGGCAGGCGAGCGGCCGTTCAAAATAAAAATCATTAAACTCTAAGCCTATGGCTTATCGCCATTACGATACCGAAGGTTTAATCATTAGCCACCGCAATTTAGGCGAGGCAAATCGTCTGTATCAGATCTTAACTCTCGATTTTGGCTTAATCAACGTTCTTGCTCAGGGCGTGCGTCATGATCGATCAAAGTTGCGCCACCATCTCGAAAATTTCTCTTTCGCTCGTTTGATTTTGGTGCGCGGTCGAGAGTTTTGGCGCGTTGTGGGGGCCAATGATCTTAATTTGCCGGGCAAGCCTTCGAGGGAGATCCTGTCTTTTTTAAAAAAGATTTCTCTTGTTTTGCAACGTTTGATCCATGGAGAAGAGACAAATTCTCCTATTTATCAAGACTTAAAACAGGCTTCCTTGCTGCTTGGGGACGGTGACTCACAAGCTAAAGATTGTCTTGTCGACCTAGAGATCTTTATTATGGTTCGTATTTTGATAAAGCTTGGATACTTAGTCCCCCTGCCCGAATTAAAAAATATTTTTTCACCGCCAACCTTCTCGTGGCTCGAGGTCGGCAAAGTTAAGGATTTCAAATCTCTGCTAATAAAACAAATCAATCAGGCCTTAGAAGTTACCCAGCTATAACGTTTTTATTCTTTATGTTATTATTCTAGCAATGGATGACTCCAATAAACCTGAACAATTAAGCAGCCTAGACAAATTTAAAAGACGCCTTGAGCGTAGAGATGGGGATCAATCCAGCTTTAAATCTACCCTTTTACCCCCCAAAGATTTTAAGGTTAGTAATGATTGGGCCGAGGATCAATTTACGGCCGTTGATCATGGACCAGCTATCGCCAAAAGGACAAATACTTTTCTCTGGCGTTTGTTTTGGGGCTCCTCTTTCTTTTTTTTGGTGACCGTCGCTATAGCAATTTACGCTCTGTTTTTCAGCACCAACGTTATTTCTGGCAATAATATCGACCTCTTGGTTAAAGGGCCAGCTCAAATTCGTTCCGGCGACGAGCTTAACTTGCAGACAACAATTGTTAATAAAAATAAAGCTATCTTGAACTCGGTCAACCTGGTCTTTAGTTATCCGTCGGGAACGATGGATCCGCTCTCTCCCAATCAAGAATTGCCTATTTGGCGCGAAAAATTAAATGATCTAAACCCCGGCCAAACTATAGATGTTGCCAGCCGGGCCGTTGTTTTTGGTGGACAAAATACTACTCGGGAAATCAAAATTGTTTTAGAGTATCGAATTCCAGACTCTAACGCGCTTTTCACCAAGGAGAAAATTTATACCGTAACGATCGGATCATCCTCTCTTGACTTAGCCCTAAAAATGCCGACTGAAACTAATATTGGCAAAGAATTCACGGGGACCCTACGGGTTGTTTCTAATGCGCAGAGTCTTTTGCGTAATTGTACGATTCGCTTTGAATGGCCGGAAGGTTTTGTTTTTAAAACCGCCGACCCGGCACCCTCGGAAAGCGATAACGCTTGGTTTCTTGGAGATCTTGTCCCGGGGATGGAAAAAGAAATTAATTTTACCGGAACCTTGTCTGGCCAAAGCGGCGACGTTAAACCATTTAAAGTTTTAGCGGGGTTAGCCTCGAATGGGGGGAAGGACCAAATGACGCTTGAATATGGCAATCTTTTTCAAACGATTAATCTAAGAAAAGATTTTGTTTCTGCCGACATTTTCTTGGTTGATAAAAATGGCAATAACCCAATTGTTTTTCCTGGCGGGATTTTATCTGGCTATGTCAGCTGGTTTAACAATTTGGATGACAAAATTGTTGACGGCTCTTTTAATTTAAGATTACAAGGAGATTTAATTGACAAAAGAACGGTTCAGGCTAGTTCTGGCTTTTACAACTCAATAGACAACACCATTTCATGGGATGAGAGAATTCTTCCGAGTCTTAAAGAAATTTTTCCTAACGGCGAGGGACAAACAAATTTCAAGTTCGACCTTTCTCCTTTGCTGGGGTCAGTAAATTCTAAAAGTCAGGAAATAAACTTAAAACTTACTTTTCGAGGAACGAGAGTCATTGGCGAAAATCAAACCGAAGAAGTCGTTACTCAATCAGAAAAAACTGTAAAAATTAGCACCTTGGCTAAATTTGTGGCAAATGGTGTCTATCACACCGGCCCTTTCAAAAATACCGGCCCCCTCCCTCCCAAGGTGGGGCAAGAGACAACTTACACGATTAACTGGGTCGTGACGAACACAATAAATGATCTAGGGGATGTTGTCGTGCGAACAATTTTGCCGCCCGCTACTAAGTGGCTCAGTCTAGTCTCTCCCCTTGACGAAAAAGTTGTTTACAATCAAACTAACGGGGAGGTGGTTTGGAATTTGGGTAAGGTTGCTGCCGGTACCGGAGATAGCTCGCCGGCCAGACAAGTTTCTTTCCAAATCTCTTTACTCCCCAGCCTGAGTCATGTTGGGAAAGCTTTTGATTTGACAGGCCGAACAACTTTTGATGGTAAAGATCTCTACACTGGTGCCGTGATTTCTCAGGAGACCCCTCCTGTTTCAACAATGCTCCTGACCGACCCGAATTTTGTTATCGGACAAGAAATAGTCACTGAATAAAAATTTTATGGCTGAAAAAAATAAAAATGAATTAATGGAAAAAATTGTCTCGCTTTGCAAGCGTCGCGGGTTTATTTTCCCTGGTTCGGAAATTTATGGCGGATTATCGGGTATTTATGATTACGGTCCACTTGGTGTTGAGTTGCGTCATAATCTTAAGCAATATTTTTGGGATAAATTTATTGGTGAGCGCGAAGATGTTTATGGCCTTTCCGCGGCGATTCTAATGCCCGCGCGGGTCTGGGAGGCCTCGGGCCATACGGAGCTTTTTACTGATCCACTGGTGGAGTGCAAAATTTGCCATGAGCGCGTGCGCGCTGATCAGCCAGAAGCAATTATCGATCACGAGGCCAAACATAAAGAAAAAGTTGATTGGTCCGAACCAAGCATCTTTAATCTTTTAGTTGGTACCAAACTCGGCGCCTCAGAAAAAAGCGCCACGGATGTTAATTTGCGGGGTGAGATTACTCAAGGCGTGCATGTTAATTTTAAAAATGTTCTTGATTCGATGCATCCCAAGATTCCGTTTGGTGTTGGTCAAATCGGCAAGGCTTTTCGCAACGAAATTACTCCGCGTGATTTTCTGTTTCGTCAGCGTGAATTTGAACAAATGGAATTGCAGTTCTATGTCCGGCCTAATGAAGCAGAGGGGGATAAGTGGTACTCATACTGGAAGCAATTTGCTTTTGATTGGTATCTCAACCTAGGTTTTAAGAAAGAGAATTTGCGCTGGCGTCAGCACGAACCTGATGAATTGGCGCATTATGCCAAAGACGCCTGGGATATCGAATACAATGTTCTCGGTCTTGGCTGGAAAGAGGGGATGGGCGTTCATCATCGCCAAGACTGGGATTTAAGACGTCATTCCGAATATTCAAAAATCGATTTATCATATTACGACGAAGCGACAAAAGAAAAATTTATTCCCTGGGATATTGAATGCTCGGGTGGAGTAGACCGTGCCGTTCTCTTTCTATTGCTTGAGGCCTATACTGAAGATGAACTGGGCGGGGAGCCAAGAAGTTATCTAAAATTTAATTATCAAATGGCGCCAATCAAAGTGGCGGTGTTTCCCTTGCTTAAAAATAAGCCAGAACTGGTGGCTAAAGCGCAAACGGTTTACCAGACTCTAAAGAAAGAAATTAAACAAGTTGCTTTTGACGATAACGGCAATATTGGCAAACGCTATCGTCGACAGGACGAGATTGGTACGCCCTATTGTGTTACCATCGATTTCGACACTCTCGGTGAGAATTCTGACCTTCTCGACACAGTTACTGTTCGTGACCGTGATACTGGCGAACAGCAACGTCTCAGGACTGCCGATTTGCTGGAGTTTTTCAAGGCCAAGGCTTAACTTTACTTATCTCGTAAAATATGTTACTGTAGCGGGACATGAGTTGCCGCTTAACTAAATTGAAGAATGGGGTGACGATTTTGACGGTTCCGCAGCCGGAAGCTTTGTCGGTCTCGGTAATGATTCTGGCTGATGCCGGGTCTAAAGACGAGAATGAGAAAAATTCGGGCATCTCTCATTTTTTAGAGCACATGGGTTTTAAGGGGACAGTTCGTCGACCCCGGACGATGGACCTCTCGAGCGAATTTGACGCTCTTGGTGCCAGTTATAATGCCTTTACCGTTCATGACTCAACGGCCTACTATGTTACCGTCATTCCCGATAAGATCGAGCCTGCCGTTGATCTCTTGGCGGATATGTATCTCCACTCGACTTACCCTGAAGAAGAGTTGTCTAAAGAGCGCGGGGTTATCATTGAAGAGATCAAACTTTATGAGGATCAGCCGACCTCTTTTGTTTGGGATGTCTTTTCCAAATTAGCCTATGCCGGTACGTCGGCCGGACGGCTCATTATTGGAGATCGCGAAACTGTCTCAAATATTACTCGCGAGAACCTTTTGGCCTATCGGGATAAACATTATTCAGCCACTGCCACCATTGTTATTGTTGTGGGTAATTTTGACGAGGAATCGATGGTTAAGTTATTAAGTGAAAAATTTTCTTCTTTGCTTACGGGTGAGAAAAAAAATATTAAAGCTGTGACCGAAGACCAAGCTGAACCTCGAATTGAATTATCGGTGCGTCCGATTGAACAAAGTCACATTGTTCTCGGCTTTAAGTCGGTTAGTTTGTTTGATGATCGGTTTTATCCTCTAACTGTTTTGGCCAGTGTCTTAGGTGGGGGTATGAGTTCCCGTTTGTTTCAAAAAATTCGCGAAGAATTGGGTGCAGCCTAT
Organism: Minisyncoccota bacterium; assembly: GCA_041663165.1. Lineage (GTDB taxonomy): Bacteria > Patescibacteriota > Minisyncoccia > Phycocordibacterales > XYD1-FULL-46-19 > CAIPHT01. The sequence continues at coordinate 80,698 of JBAZRF010000002.1, forward strand.
TATATTGGCGCCGGCCAGTTTTCGCATATGGACCATGGTTACCTTGCTGTTTATTCCGGTGTGGACGCCCCAAAGCTTAACTTGGTTGTCGGCGCCATAATGGACGAAATTAAAAAAATAAAAACTGAAATTATTTCGGAGGCAGAACTTCGTCGAGTTAAAGATCGTCTTGTTGGTAATTTGTTTTTGGGTCTTGAAACGCCGTCTGATCAAACATATTTTTATGGCGAGCAAGCGATTTTGCGAGAAGAAATTTTGTCGCTTAAACAATATGTCGAAAAGATTCGGGCGGTAACCGCCGAGGAGCTCAAGACGCTTGCTGAAGAGATTTTTCAGCCGGCTCACTTAAGCTTGGCGATCGTTGGTCCAGACTGTCCGTTGGAGGAGATTAAAGGTATAATTAACTCTGCAGAGTAAACGTAGTAAATGGAAGAGATAAAAAATATCAGAATAAACATTAACTCAGGGACCATTATTAAGGCGCTTATCGTCTTGGCTGTGGCTTGGGCGGTATATGTATTGCGTGGTACGGTCTTGGTTTTGTTAACCGCGGTCGTTATCGCTTCGGCTGTTGATCCGGCTGCCAGTTGGTTTGTTAAATATAAAATTCCGCGCGTTTTTGCCGTTCTCTTGGTTTATGTTATCGCCCTCTCAATTATTATCGGAACGTTGTTTTTCTTTCTTCCCCCGCTTTTCGAAGATTTCTCAGATATCGCCTTTAAAATTCCTGCCCAGATTAATTCTTTAATAAATGATAATCCTACCTGGAGTACGGCCGTCTCAATGTTCGGTAACTTTTCGACTAAATTTTCAGTCCAAGACATTGTCGGTTCCAGCTTATTCAACTCATCTTTGCCCAAAAATGCCATTGAATTAACGAGGTCCATTTTCTCAAGCATTTTTGATTTTATCTTGATTGTCGTTATCTCTTTTTATCTGGCGGTTCAAAAAAATGGTGTTGAGAACTTTTTGCGCATAATCATCCCCTCACGACAAGAAGAATACATCATTAGTCTTTGGAATCGAACTGAGGCCAAAATTGGCCGCTGGATGCAGGGCCAATTACTCTTGGCCGTGATTATTGGCCCACTGGTCTTTCTCGGGCTAACCCTTTTCCAAGTAAAATATGCCTTGACCCTGGCAATTGTTGCTTCGGTTTTTGAAATCATCCCTATTTTTGGCCCAATTCTGTCGGCGGTGCCAGCTGTTATTTTTGGTTTTGGTGACAGCGTCACCCTCGGCTTGATCTTGATTGGGTTCTACTTAATAATTCATCAATTCGAAAACCATTTACTTTACCCCCTGGTGGTCAAAAAAATTATTGGCGTTAACCCGTTAATTGTTATTATTTCCTTGATTGTTGGCTATGAGCTAGTTGGCTTTTTGGGAATTATTTTGGCCGTTCCGTTGGCCACCCTATTGATGGAGTTAATTGGTGATCTTGAAAAGCGAAAACATCCTAATGCCTAAACCGTTTTATATCACTACCACTTTGCCCTATGTTAACGCTCCGCTTCATCTGGGGCATGCGCTTGAGTTCGTGCGCGCCGATGCTATTGCTCGATACAAAAAACTGGCCGGTTTTGATGTTTATTTCAATACCGGTACCGATGAGCATGGCAAAAAAAATTACGACAAGGCGCTTGAGAAAGGATTAAGCCCTCAGGAATTTGTTGATCAAGGGTTTGCTACTTTTCAAGACCAACTGAAAATGTTTGGGGTGAGCGCCGATATCCATTTTGTTCGAACGACTGATGCGCACCACAAATTAGCCGCCCAAGAATTTTGGCGGCGAGTGCGAGATAACGGCTACATTTACAAAAAAAATTATCAGGCTAAATATTGCGTTGGTTGTGAAAGTGAAAAAACTGATTCTGAACTAAACGACCAGGGCGAATGCCTCTTGCACCCAGGCCGACCACTCGAGCTTATTGACGAAGAAAATTATTTTTTTAAGTACTCGGCTTTTGGCGACAAGTTGCTAAAGTTTTATGGCGAGCATCCCAATTTCGTTGTTCCGGACTGGCGCTTGAATGAAATAAAAAATTTCGTGACCGGTGGCTTGCAAGATTTTTCGATCTCTCGCCTTAAGGCAAAAATGCCCTGGGGGATAGCCGTGCCCGATGACCCGGATCACGTGATGTATGTGTGGTTTGACGCTCTCGTTGACTATATCTCAACCTTAGGTTGGCCCGACAGTTTAGAGAATTTTGAAAAATACTGGGTGGATGGAACGCCGACGCAATATTGTGGTAAAGACAATAATCGTTTTCAGTCGGCAATGTGGCAAGCGATGCTCTTGGCCGCGGGGTTGCCTAATTCTCACCAGATTATTGTTAATGGCTTCATTACTGGCGAAGGGGGAGTGCGCATGTCTAAAACCTTGGGCAATGTTATTGACCCTCGCGATATTGCCAAAGAGTATGGCACCGATGCCCTTCGCTATTTTCTACTAAGAGAGGTAAACAGCTTTGAAGATAGTCCGTTTACGATTGAACGATTTAAAGAGACCTACAATGCCGGTTTGGCTAATGGCGTTGGTAATTTGACGAATAGAATAATGAAAATGGCTGAAACTAACCTTGACGGGCCAGTTGGAGTTGATAGTGTTGGCTATAGATTTCCTGATTATGTAAACGAATTAATGGACCAATTCAGAATTGATCTAGCGATGAATTATGTCTGGGCTAAAATTGCCGAGCTAGATCGCGAGATTCAAGAAAAAAAACCATGGGAATCGAAAGACAAAGAAGTTATTAAGAACTTGGCCTTGAATCTTTATCGAATCGGCTGTCTACTCAAACCCTTTATGCCAGAAACAGCAGAAAAAATTATTGAAGCTACTAGAAATAATAAAATGCCTGAAGTCCCGCTCTTTTTGCGCAAAGACTAAAATGATTCCGAAGTTTTTTGACGCGCATACCCACTTAAATATGCAGTTTGAACAAGACTGGCAGGAGGTGGGCAAGCGGACAATTGAAAGTGGCACCTGGTTTGTAAATGTTGGCGCTGATGAAAAGTCGTCTAGGTTGGCACTTGAACAAGTCAAAGAACTTGATGGCGGATCTTGGTGCACCGTAGGTATTCATCCGACCGAAGGAAACGAGAGCGATTTTGAAGTAATAAAAGAATTGGCCAAAAATGAGAAGGTTGTGGCGATTGGCGAGTGCGGTTTGGAGTATTTTAAAATTGATGATGAAGAAGTAAAAAAGAGACAGTGCGAACTTTTTATTAAGCATATTGACCTGGCGCTTGAGGTGGGGAAGCCGTTGATGATTCACTGTCGAGCTAGTTTGAATAATACGGCCGACAATCGCGGGAGCGCCGGCGTCATTGATGCCCACGAAGATGTGCTAGAAATTTTAAAGGAGTATAAGTCTCAAGTCGGGGATAAATTGCAATTTATCATGCACTTTTTTACGGGCACCTTAGAAGTGGCCAATAAATTTGTTGAACTAGGTGGTCGTTTTTCATTTAATGGCGTAATTACCTTCACCAATCAATATGACGAAGTGATAAAAAACATTCCGCTTGATCGAATCCTGTCCGAAACCGATGCTCCATTCGTGGCGCCGGTACCGCATCGCGGCGAGCGCAACGAACCGGCCTATGTGCAATTTGTCGCTGAACACATCGCCGAATTGCGCTCCGAACCGCATGGACAGGTTTTAGCGGCTTTAGTTAAAAATGCCGAAAGATTTTACTCGCTAGGCTAAAAATCCCTACCCCTAGACAGATTACAAAAACCGTGCTAGTAATGTGACCAGAAAAAAACAGGAGGAAACGGCCTCTTGTTCTGTTGAAAAGGAGAGACATCATGTGGTGGCAGAAGGTTCTTGGCTGGGTTGTCTACCTGGCCGTAATCGGTGTAATGGTGGTCGTGATCAACGCCTTTGCTATCGCCGGGCATCCTGGATGGCCGACTGAGGACGTTTGGGCGGCGGTAGTATTTATGACTATTCTCTCGGCGATTGCCGGAGTGGTCATGGTTGTGCTCGGCTGGCACGGAAGGTTCGTGCTCGGCCGGACGATATGTCCCGAAGAGGTGGTGGTCGACAGTACTGGCAATATAACTCTGGTCGGCAGCTCGTGGATCTGGATCTGGCAAAGGCTCAGTTGCCATATCTACAAGATGAAGGGCCAGACCTTCTCTTTGAGACTCAAGCCGGTGACGGTCGCTGGTGGCCCGAAGCTTCGCGAGCTTCGTTACTGGGTCACAATCAGTCCGGTCGTTGACGGTCGTCTCAAGGACCTTCTTGGTTCGCAGTTCCCCGATTGGCAGCGCGAGGCAAAGAGAATGTTATACGATATGAACGAAGAGCTTTGCCGTAATCTTGGGAAGTTCTTCAACCCCTTGCGCGAAGAACAGCAGCAAGAGTTCTTCGCGCTCGTCTCGGCCTGGCTTGCCGGGAAACTCTCGCCCGGCCTTAGGTGTGAGAAGGCCCGATTTGGCCTGTTCTCCTGATCGAGTTTCTGGGAATCAACCCTCCCCGACAGAGCCCTGTCGCGGAGGGTTTTGTCGTTTTATTTACCCGTTGACTCTTAAGGAAAAACCTGATAACATTAGCCCTGTTATGGATAATGTGGATGAGCGAAAAATTTACGAGTTGGGGTACCTATTGGTGCCTTATTTGCCAGCTGAAAGCGTGGCCAAATCCGTTGAAGACCTAATTAAGTCTCAGATTGAATCATCGGGGGGAGAAATCACTACTGCCCTAGAACCGGTGATGACCCGTTTAGCTTATATCATAACCAAGGTTATTAATAATAAACACACCAAATTTTCTGATGCCTATTTTGGCGCTTTGCGCTTTAAGGTCTCGAGTGAGGCAGTAAAGAAACTAGAAGCTAATTGGAAAAAAGATGATAATCTTATCCGTTTTCTATTGATCTCAATGCCCAAGGGCTCGGAGAATATTGTTGCCCCCAAACGGGTGTTTGCCCGTCGCGAGGACAAACCGTTTGAGATTGAACGTCTTATACCCGACAAAGAGGAGGAGAAAGTGGTTCTGTCAGCCGAAGAGTTAGATAAGGAGATTGATAAGGAAATTGATAAATTAGTCGAGCCTGTCGCTTAAATCATGTATTTAAATAAAGCTTTTATTCTTGGTAACTTAACTCGTGATCCTGAGAAGCGAGCCTTGCCCAGTGGTGCCGCTGTCACCAGTTTTTCGATTGCGACCACGCGTGTTTATAAGGATAAGAATGGGGTTAAGCAAGAGGACACACAATATCACAACATTGTCGCTTTTGGTCCGCAGGCTGAGACGATTGCTCAATATATGAAAAAGGGGAGTTCGATTTTAGTTGAAGGACGAATCCAGACACGCAGTTGGGATGCGCCGGATGGCACAAAAAAGTATCGTACCGAAATTGTTGTTGACGCCTTTCAGTTCGGACCAAAGCGGGACGGCTCGATAAGCTCACCCCAAACCGGTGGTTATGAACCAAGCGGGGGAGTAAGCTCAGCCGGAGCAACAAAGAATCCCGTCAGCCAGCTACCCGAATTAGAGACCATTCAGTATCCCGAAGAAGAAATTAATCCTGACGATATCCCATTCTAAATTTTAAATAAATATTATGATGATCAAAAAAACAAATAGCCTTCGCCAATGTCAGTTTTGTACCAACAACGTTAAGGGTGTGGACTATAAGGATGTGGAATTATTGAAGAACTATCTTGATACCCACATGCGCATCAGTAAACATCGCAAGACTGGTGTCTGTGCCAAACATCAGCGTTCTCTCGGCACCGCCATCAAGCGCGCTCGCACCCTCGGTCTCTTGCCTTACTTGGCCGGCTAAAGGCGTTCGGCCTACGTTCAGTTAAACAACACAGAAAACCGTTCCCGCGAACGGTTTTCTTACGCTCCGCGACGGCCATTTCGCCGTAGTTTTTCGCTACGCTCAAAACTTTTACAACGGCGAAAACCATGCTGGCCGTAGCTCCGCGAGGTTGTTTAACTGAACAAGGCCTCGCTTGGTTGCAAATCACAATTTGACGTATATTCTCTTTTTGTTAAAATGAAATCAGAAGGAATCGACGCACCTGTTAAAGTTTAACAACGATTCCGATGGCCAATCCTTTTCATAAGGATAAGCCCACAAAAGAAACATCGTCCCGCTTGGCTTGGCCAGGGGACGGTTGTTTTATTTATCCACAACCACCCCTTGACGGTTGTTTTGGTTTTGCTAAGATGTAATCAGGTCTTGTACACATCGTGTGGTTTGACAAAAAGCTTTCGACTCTTCGAACTGATTGTTACACGGATCCTTGCCATCTTGCAGGAGGCCGCGCACCGAGTGCACGCATCGTCGCCGATACAATCCCTGGCACGGGGAAACCAATCTCGTTCGACAGAACGCCGACCGACGCCGTAGCTTCTCGTCACTTCCACTTCGCATTGCCACCCCAAGGTTCGTCCCGGGTGGTTTCGCTTTGAATTTTTTTCACCTTGTTTTTTGAATAACTAAGTGTTAAAAGATAAGTAGAAGCTGGCAGATGTTTCTGCCGGCAAATGAACACGGCCATAGCGAGCCGCTACCTTACGAAAGGAGAAATCGCGATGGGAATAGACAAGTTACACCTGCACTTCGAGAGAGGAGCAAAAAATTTTCGCTGGAAAATTTTAAGGCGAGGTTTTTAAGCGGGAGCAACCGAGCGCCTAGTTAACTCGTTCCACATACTCTCCCGTATCAGTATTGATTCGTAAGACGTCGCCCTCGTTAACAAACATCGGGACGTTGACAGTGAAGCCGGTTTCGACTGTCACTTGTTTAAGCCCGCCTTGGACGGTGTTGCCCTTAACGGCTGGGGCCGCTTCAGTTACTTTAAGTTCAACCTTGATCGGCACCTCAACGCCGATAATTTTATCTTGAAAAGAAATAAGATCGACAACGGTGTTTTGTTTAACAAAATGGATTTGCTCGCCAACCTGCTCACTGTCGAGCTCAAAGCGTTTGCCCGGATCCTTTTCTTCGCAGAACCAATACTTGCCCTTGGTCTCATAAAGATATTTTATTTTACGCTTCTCCAGCTCGGCCTCTTCGGCTTTCTCGCTTTGGTGAAAAGAAATTTCCATTACTTTGCCGGTGAGCAGATTCTTCATTTTGACGGCGTTAACCGGCTTGCGCTGTTGTTTGCGAAAGACATGCGAGGTCAGAACCACAAAAGGGGACCCATCATAGACGATAACTTTTCGCTCTTTAATTTCGTTATATTCTAACATACCCAAAAATCCTAACTTAAATTAGCCATTTACGCAACTTTACTCTTCTTCCTCTGAACCCTCTTCGGCTGGTTGGCCCGAGAGGAGCGGTTTTAATTTCGCCAATAATTCTTCTTTTAACTCCGGCTTCTCTCGTAGGTATGCTCGGGCGGCATCATAACCGCGCCCCAGCTTAATTTCATGGCTGGCTTTGTTGTCGGGAGTATATGAGTAAGAAGCGCCAGATTTATGAATTAAACTATATTTCTCGCCTAACGCGAGCAGCTCGCCTTCGGGCGAGATGCCCTCGTTGTAAAGAAGATCAAATTCGGCCTGACGAAAAGGAGCAGCAATTTTGTTTTTGACCACTTTCACCCGAATGCGTCCGCCAATCACTTCCTCACCCTTTTTAATTTGGGCGATACGACGCACATCCATGCGCACGGAGGAGTAGAATTTAAGGGCTTTGCCTCCCGGTGTTGTTTCGGGATTGCCAAACATCACCCCGATTTGCATGCGGATTTGATTAATAAAAATGACTACCGTTTTACTTTTATCAACAATTGAGGTCATTTTGCGCAGAGCTTGCGACATCATGCGAGCTTGCTTGCCAACATGGTAATCGCCAACATCACCCTCAATTTCATCCTTAGGGGTTAAGGCAGCAACAGAATCAATAACAACAACGTCAATTTTACCCGAGCGGATTAAACTCTCGGCAATATCTAGGGCTTGTTCGCCATAGTCTGGCTGAGAAATTAGTAATTCTTCAGTTTTGACACCACGTTTTTTCGAATATTCAGGATCAAGGGCGTGTTCGGCATCGATGAAGGCGCAAATACCACCCTTCTTTTGTGCTTGGGCGACAATGTGAAGAGCGAGCGTGGTTTTGCCGGACGACTCGGGCCCAAAAATTTCAATGACCCGTCCCCGGGGGACACCGCCAATACCAAGGGCTGCGTCGAGGGCTAATGAACCGGTCGGGATGGCATCGATACCTACGTGAGGTTTATCGCCAAGCTTCATAATTGACTCGTCGCCAAACTTGCTCTGAATCGCGCGAATGGTATCAGCGATATTTGTTCCGGTTTCTTTACTTGCCTTTGGTTTTTTTGCCATAGTTCTTGCCCCGCCGTGGCGGGATTAATTTAACGTTGTTAATTGTAATTTTTTAGTTATTTGCCGGCCAAATTGATCGCGGGCGATAATTTCTAAGAGATTATAACCGCTCGCCAAGAGATATTGCTCATTAAAATTACCCTCTTCGTCGGTAAAAATCTTTTTTCCGTTTAAATAAATCTGGCTAATTCGCTCAGCTCGGCCCTTAACATTGACCAAGTTCTTTTTTATCGTTGCCCCGTCACTCGGGGAAACAATGGTTATTTCCGGGCCAGTTAAAAAATTCTTTAATTTTAATCCCGAGTAACCAATAATTAGTAAAACAACCAAACTAACTATCAGTGGTTTTATAATACAACGATAATCTTTTTTCCTTGACATCATCATGGGGCAAAATTGTTAACGCCATTAGTTTCCTTATCAATCTGGGCGCCATAAACCTCGCGCGGTTTGGCTCCTGATCCGGCACCGATTACCCCATGTTCTTCGAGCATGTCTAAAAGGCGAGCGGCCCGCGCATAGCCGACCTTAAGTTTTCGTTGGAGATATGAGGCCGAGGCCTTACCCGCTTCCATCACGGCGGCACGGGCATCCTCGTAGAGGTCATCGTCGGCGCCGTTATCACCAAAATCTTCGGTAAAGAGGGCTTTGCCATTGCCAACAGACCCACTGCCGCTCGCGATGGCTTCTTCGGCGCTTAGGTTTAAGTCGCTCGGTAAATTGTCGGCGTATTGATCAGCTAAATAATTAACGACTTTTTTGAGTTCCTCTTCAGTAATAAAAGAGGACTGAAGGCGAACGGGCTTGGACATTTCGCCAGAGATATAAAGCATATCGCCAGCGCCAAGCAATTTTTCGGCTCCAGCGGCATCCAAAATGGTTCGTGAGTCGATCTGTGAGGCCACTTGCATAGCGATACGAGAAGGGATATTGGCCTTAATTAGGCCGGTAATGACCTCAACCGACGGCCGTTGGGTCGAAAGGAGCAAGTGGATGCCCACGGCCCGAGACATCTGGGCAAGCCTAACGATGGCCGCTTCTAATTCGCGCGGATAAGAGGTCATAATATCGGCCAATTCATCGATAATAACAATAATGTAGGGCATGGTTTCTACCTGATCAATCTCATCCCCTTCAGTTTTCTTAGTAGTTGAGGCTGCTGTTTTAGCTAAGATATTTTTGTGATAAGACTGAATGTCACGCACGGCCTCGGCTTCCAGGATGTCGTAACGGCGATCCATTTCTTTGGCCAGCCAGCGTAAGGCAGCAATCGCTTTTTTGGGATCAGTGATGACTGGCGTGAGCAAGTGAGGAATGCGATTGTATAGAGTTAGCTCAACGCGCTTTGGGTCAATCATGATAAAACGCAATTGATCGGGCGGGTTGCGATAAAGGAGAGAATTGATAATCGCGTGGATGGTAACTGACTTACCTGAACCGGTCGCGCCGGCAATCAACATGTGTGGCGCTTTCGCTAAATTGGCGTAACGCGGAGCGCCGGTAATGTCTCGGCCCAGGGCGGCAAAGAGGGGATGATGGCTTTCCAGATATTCGACTGTCGACAAGAGTGAAGCCAGGCGGATAATCGCCTTAACTTTATTGGGAACTTCAATACCAACCAATGACTTTCCGGGAATTGGGGCCTCAATGCGGAGAGGGTGAGCGGCCAACGAAAGCGATAAATCGTTTTGTAGGGCAACAATTCGTGAAAGCTTGACGCCCTCGGCCGGCTTTAGGGCATAGCGAGTGACCGTTGGCCCAATCGAGACTTCGTCCATTTCCACCGGAATGCCAAAATTGGCCAGAGTCCTCTTGATAATATTGGCATTGGCTTTGATGTCGCCAGCATTAGGTTTACCGCTGTCTTGTTCAAGCAGAGAAATTGGCGGAGGAACAAAAGCGCCAGTCTTAGATTTTCGACCAAAGAAGGGAAAAACACCCAATAAGCTGTCGCCGTTTTTGTCTTTAATATTTTCTCTATTTTTATCCTCATCTTTTTTGTTTGTCTCAACAGATTTCTCGGCTGTTTCTTTTTCCCCGGCATTTTCTCCGTTGATTTTAAGCTCTTTTTCTTTACTGAGAATTTCTTTGGCTGATTCGCCGGTCGATGAACGATAAAATATTTTTCGCCACAAAGCGATACCTAAAATTTTATGAGTATCAAAGGCGACAATCAACGAGACCAAGATTATTGCTCCGAGAAAGACGAGACTGGCATAATAAGCAAAATAATTAAGAAGAGGAGTAGAAATTAATAATCCCACCAGTCCACCTGTCTCTGGTTTGAAAAGAATGCTCGCCATTCCTAGAACGGCAATTAAAAAGAAGAAACCGCTTATTGCCCTAGTTGCTACCAGTCCAACCTTAATTGAACGCAAAAGAATGACTCCCCAAAATAATAGAATGATCGGTATTAATAAAAAACCGGCGCCAAAAAGTTTATCCAAGATCTGATAAGTTAATTGGCCCGCTGGTCCGCCAGTGTTAAACTTAGCCAAAATAAAAAAGATAGCCAAAGCAAAACACAGAACAGCCAAGATTGCCCGCTTAGTTTCGGCTTTCAAATACTCGGTCCTTGGTTTTTGGAGAGAGTTTTTGTTTTCCGGACGCCCACGTTTCCTTTTGGGCCCTTGACCATTCCTTTCGTTATTATTTAATGCCATTTATTCTAAGATTATAACAAGACAAGCCTCAATTTAAAAACTTTGTTAGCTAAGAGTTAAAACGACTGCCAGGGGAGGGGTATTGGACATTTGCCCAAACCGGTATATAATAAGAGACAACGGAATAATTAAGACGTAAAGGACAAGATATAAGATGGATGAACAAAAGGACAATCAAATAAAGGACGATTGGTATTTGTCTCTAAAAGTTCAAAAGCTCACCCAGGCTGTCTATTTGGTGACCTCACTTATTAGTGATAATGAACCAATAAAATGGCGCCTTCGTGAAGAAGCCCTTGACATCCTATCGGACACGACTCTAAGTCATGATCATCATGTTTCTCCTCTTTATAAATTACCCGGCCTTGAAACAGTATTGCTTAAGGTCAACCATCTCTTGTCATTTTTGGAGGTGTCCTTAGCAGCTAATTTTGTCTCAGAGATGAATCTGGTTTTGCTAAAGAAAGAATATCTGATACTCAAGCAATCTCTTGAAGAAAAGGCTAAAGAAAACAATGTTGGGCGGCTTCTCGAACTTTCTCCGTTGGATCAAATTTTGCCTAATAATAGTTCTAATAACTCCCGATTAAATTCGCAAACCCTGTCCGATAGGCACAATTTGGTAGGGAAAAAACAGGTTGAATACCTAAAAATAAACCGTCTTCCCCACAAGAATCGTGACCTGGCTAAAGATTCTAGACGATCAATAATTCTCGACTTTCTCAAGGGAAAAGACTGGACTTCCATAAAGGACATTACCGAAGCGGTTGATGGTTGTAGTGCCAAAACGATCCAAAGAGAACTGGCTGATCTGGTTCAAAAAGGGGTCCTAAAAAAGAAGGGGGATCGTCGTTGGAGCCGTTATCTTTTGGCTTAAATTTTGTTCAAGGGGCCAAGCCTTAAAAATTTGACCAAAAATGCTTTTTGGTATAGAATGCGAGCACCTGTTTTGGGGTAGAAAAATAGTTATCCACAAACACTTTTTTGTTTCCGTCGAGACGGGGGAGTATAATGTTGAACGAGGGTCGTTGACAACCGAATATTCTTTTTACGGTTTAAAAACGATCTGTTAATTATTGGTAAAATTGTTTCGCTGAAGGCTGGTCGATAAGCTTTATCGAAACGCTCTGTTGTGCCTCTCGTTGTCAACAGGTAGCTAGTAATAATTTTCTTTATTATTTACCTGTTGGCGTCGAGGTGTACGAACCAACAAATTATTAGCGATTACAAGTTTAGTATTATTAAGTAAATTATTAATCATGAAAAAGTTAGTTTTTGTTCTCGGACTTGTTGCGGTTTTTGCTCTCGTTAGTGTAGCCAGCGCGGCTACCCTGGAGGAGCAAATCGCCGCTTTGCAGGCGCAACTTGCTGCCTTGCAAGGAGGTACAGCCGTTACTGCTAGTTCTATCCCGACCATTACTAAGACTTTGACTGTCGGTAGCAAGGGTGACGAGGTCACTGCCCTTCAGCAATATCTTATTGATGAAGGTTTGCTCGCGATTGATGCCCCGACCGGTTACTTTGGTGCTTTAACCAAAGCGGCTGTTGTCGAGTGGCAGAAGGCCAATGATGTTAGCCCGGCTTCCGGTCTCTTTGGACCGATCAGCCGCGCGGCATTAGAGGCATTAGCCGAAGCTACCCCGGTTGTTGTTGGTACTTTGCCAGCTGGTTGTACTTCAGCAGTTGGCTTTAGCACTACCACGGGTGTTGCTTGCAACACTGCTTCTGCTTTGCCAGCCGGTTGTACTTCAGCAGTTGGCTTTAGCCCGACTACTGGCGTTTCTTGCGCTAGCGGTACCGCTGGTCCTACTGGTATCACTACCCCAGGAGTTGAAGGTAGCTTAACTGTTACCGCCAACCCAACCCCAGGCGCTGGTTTAACCATTCGCTCTGGAGATGCTCAGGTACCGGTCTTGGGTCTCAAACTTGAGGCTCAGACATCTGACATCGCTGTCCAACGAGTTAAAGTCGATTTGGGTACAAGCTCTATTTTCTACAATAAATTGTTCAAAACAATTTATTTGATGGATGGTAGTACGGTTGTTGCTCAATCTGCTCTTAATTCGTCAACTGTTGTTAAGGATGGTACGAATTACTTCGTTACCTTAACCGGTTTCAACTCGATTGTTTCTAAGGGCGGGACTAAAGTTTTGACTTTGGCCTTAGATGCTCAAAATACCATTGATAGTTCTTACAATGGTGTCAGCACCTACGGTCTCCTTGTTCCGATTGATGGCGTTCGCGGTGTTGACGGCGCTGGTCTGACCGAAACTGGTCCGGCCTCTTCCGTTCCGGCTGCCCGCCGAACCGTTGTTCTTCAAGGTAGCGCCTTGATTGACTCTGCGACCCTTAAGATCTCAACGAATTCAGGCAATCCCCAGGCTCAATCTGTTATCGCCTCTGATGGTACTGGCAACAACGAGAAAGATGGTGTTACCTTCTTAGTATTCAATGCGGCTGCAGCTAAGGATGCTATCACCATTACTGATCTTGTCGCCTCTATCTCGAAGACTGGCGCTGGTGCCGCAACTGCGACCACCGCGTACTTGATGGATGGTTCTAATACGGTTGGTTCGGCTACTGTTGATACCACCGATGGCTCCATTCTTTTCTCGGACATCAATTACACGATTCCTGCTAATACCACCAAGGTCCTAACCTTGAAGGCTGATATTAGGAGTGCTAATCCGACCGTTGCTGTCTTAACGTCTTCGACTACTGGTGCCGCTATCACTGCTGAGAATTCAGACGGAACGCCGATTGTTCCGACTGGCACAGCGGTTGGCGAAGCCATGTCTATTACCTCAGCTGGTACAGGAATCAGCTTGGTTAGCAAGACTCTTGCTTCCGACAACTCACAGGCCAATCCGACAACCGGAGTTAGCACGACAACCTATACCGCTACCTTCGTTGTTGACGTAACGGCGGCTGGATCCAATTTGCAATTGGGCAAGCAAGCTTCTACTAGTCCGATCTTTGCTTCCTCTACAACCTACTTCAAGATCTACAGTGGAGACACGGCGACCGCGATTGTCCCATCCGTATCCAATATTGCCTTTACTTCAAATGTATCAGGCACTACGGTTACTGTGGGCGATGGTAACACCGAAAGGGTTACTGTGACCGTGACCTTTAATGGTCGTGCAACTGACGGAACTCTGCAGACCACTACTGGCAGTGCTTACTCCGTTGGTATGGAAGGACTTAGATTTATTCCTGAGGGTGTTGGCGCTCTAACCGTTTCCAACTTCATGGCTGGAAATAGCGCTTGGAGAACCAATGCTGTTACCCAGATCTCTCAGGACTAATCTTTCTCCCCGTGTGTCTAGCCTAACGTTTTTTACTTAAGCTATGGCACAACAAAAAACCGCCCTTCGGGGCGGTTTTTTGTTGTGGATGAAGAACTCGTCAAAAATTCAAAATTCATTTATACTTTAAAGTAATAAAAAGAGAAGATGGCTGATGACAAAGAAAAAAAAGTGGTGAGTGGTGTAAGCGGCCTAAGTGTCATGATTGGGCTAATGATTCTGTTTGCTTTTTGGCTAACCAATAACGGACCAAGTGGTATTAAAAATCAAAATAATCATAATGGTTTGTCGAAGCCAGTAAAAGAGGCCCCGGTAAAAGTGGCTCCGGTAAAAAGTCGCAATAATTCTGTTTCTAGCCAAGGGCAAGAGGAAAGCTTCAGTCCCTATAATGGAGAGGTCAGTCTTGGTTCGGGGACAGCGAGATCTTCTTATCAGCCGAGTCAAGAATATATAACTTTGTCTGCCAGCGGTAATGATCTGCCGATTGACATCGGCGGGTGGACCTTAAAAAATGGACGCGATAAGCAATTACTTGTTGTCTCCGGCAATACCGTTCGTCAGGCGTCGACGGCAGTAAAAATTCCCAGTATCGGCATTGCTCTTTATGATCCGTATCATCCACAAAACAATCGTCGAGTGCCAATTGCTCTTAAGTCTGGAGATCGGGCCATTATCACCACGGGTTTGGGGCCGGTTTTGGACGGACTAACGATAAGAGATAACTTTAAGATAAACAAATGCCTAGGTTATCTTGAGGATGATAACAGCTATCGAGCCTATCCCAGCTTAAGATCCCAATGCCCCTCTCCTGACGATGTTCCTGGGGTTAGTTACTTAGATAATGTTTGTTATGATTTTGTTCGGTCGCTTCGACCCTGCCATACACCCAAAGATGTTTATGTTAAAGACGACGGTTATTGTTTGGATGGCAATTGCAAATTAAGTTCGTACTGCCAAGATTTTGCCCAAAATAATTATAATTTTAACGCCTGTTTTATTAGATATTCAAGAGATGAAGACTTCGTTGGCGCTGAGTGGCGTATTTTCTTAAATCAAACCTGGGAGCTGTGGGCTGATCGTCGCGAAACAATCTCCCTCTACGATAATAAGGGTCTTTTGGTTGACGAAATTTCCTACTAATGGCGTTGCTTGGCCGGAAAATGAAAAAAATAATCCTGCTGGCTTTCTTTGTTTCGCTCTTGCCTAACTTGGCTTTGGCGGCCCTAATAAATATCAATACGGCCAGTTCTGTGGAATTAGAGAAGATAACCGGCGTTGGCACGGTGATTGCCGGTCTGATTGTCGACTATCGAAATGCCAACGGCCCTTTTAAAACGATTGAAGAAATAAAAAACGTTAATAGAATAGGTGACGCCACTTTTTTGAAAATGAAGAGCGAGATAACGGTTGACTCGAACGATGTCCCAATCGAGCCGGCGATAAATTCTGATCTGACAAACTCGGGCAATAGTGATAACAATGTCAGTCGCGACTCCTCGGTTCATACTGGTGAAACCGATTTGAGTGACTATCAAAACGAATCTTTTAAGATTGGCGCCGGACGAGAACGCTTGGCGACCGTGCGAACGCCAATCTTATTTTCCGCGTCACAAAACAAGAAAGGGAAAGATGTTAATTACTTTGTCTGGAGTTTCGGCGATGGGACTAACGCCACTGGCGCTAAAGTTTATCACACCTATCAATTTCCCGGCCACTACAACGTTGTGCTTAATGGCCTGATTGACAGTGGAGAGGGGGCGGTCGCTCGAACGGCCGTGTTGGTAACTGAGCCCGAAATCAAAATTACCGCGGTTGATCCGGCGATTGGCTATGTTGAGATAACAAATAATGGCGATGAAGAGCAAAATCTGAATAGCTGGGCTTTGCGAGCGGTTAAAAATGAATACACTTTTCCCCTTGATACAATTGTTAGCCCTAAGGCGGCAATAAAAGTTCCGCTTAAAGTGCTCGGTTTGGTCGATCAAAATATTCAAGAAATCACTCTGGTTTATCCCGATGGGGGAGTGGCTAGCGGGGCTAGCTTGCAAAATGATCAAAACCAACTTTTGATCGCCGACCTGAAAAAACAATTGGCAAAGATGAAGTGGCAATTAGCTGAAAATAGCAATAACATTGACACCCTTAGAGCTAATCCCCAAAGAAGTTTAGTCTCAAAACCTAACCATGTGGTAGTATTAGCTAAGAAGCTTGGTTGGTTCGAGAAAATAAAAAATGCGTTATTTAAATAATAATTTTTGGCGAATGATAATCGGCTTAGCCGTTGTCTTAATTATGGGGATTGCTTTTCTGGCTGCTTGCCAAATTTATGGTAACAATAATTCTAATCCCGAAAATTATGTTGCCGGCTCAAAAGGGGAGCAATAGTTCGATTTGACTATCCTATTATTTGTGCTAAGCTGGAGATAACCGGAGAAAGTAGGCATCCATAAGTCCTGCCGAGGTCGAAACACGGTTATTTAGCCGTTTTAATTTTTTTCAAAATTAAAAAAATATGGCCATTACTAAGAAACAAAAATCCGAGATCATCGACAAGGTTAAAGAAATTGTCAAAAAAGGCAAAACTATTGTCTTTGTCAATTTTCATGGCTTGACGGTGGCCGGTGTTAACGAATTGCGCCGCAGTCTGCGTGCCAAGGGCGTTGGCTATTATGTTGCCAAGAAAACCCTGATTAAGCGGGCTTTTGACGGCTCGCCAATTACTGGCGCTTTGCCCGAGCTCGATGGTGAGGTCGCTGTTGCTTATAGTGAAGACGCGCTGTTGCCAGTGAAAGAGATTTACGATTTTCACAAGAAAAATACCGAGGTAATCAAAATTATCGGTGGTGTTTTTGAGGGAGCTTATGCCGATATGGAGAAAATGCTCGCCTTGGCGAAAATTCCGTCGCGCGAAGTTTTGCTTGGCCAATTCGTTAATGTGATCAACTCGCCGATCCAAGGTTTGGTAGTTGCGCTTGATGCGATTGCTAAACAAAAGGAGGGTATTACTAATTAATAAAAACTACTATGGACGAAAATCAAAAAGTAGAAGAGAGTAAAAAGGACGTGGCAGTACCAGCCAAGTTCAAAGATATTGTCGAGAAAATCGAAAAAATGTCAGTGTTAGAACTTAATGAGCTCGTAAAATTATTCGAAGAGAAATTTGGTGTCTCAGCTCAAGCGACAGTGGTTGCTGGTGGCGCTCCTGCTGGGGAGGCGGCCGAGGCTAAGGATAGCTTTACTGTTACCCTAACGGCCGCCGGTGATCAGAAGGTTCAAGTCATCAAAGCGGTCAAAGATAAGCTTGGCTTAGGTCTAAAAGAGGCCAAGGACTTGGTTGACGCCGCTCCGTCGGTTCTTAAGGCTGAAGCCAAGAAGGAAGAAGCCGATGAAATCAAGACCGCCGTTGAAGCCGCTGGCGGGAAAGTGGAGGTCAAATAGCAAAAAAATTGCTTTTAACAAAAAAGCCCTTATAAGGGCTTTTTTGTTTGACGGCGGGGGCAAAGCTTGGTAATTTGGGGGTATGGAAGTATTGCCAAAATTGTTCGGGAGTCGGGAACGGGTCAAATTGCTGAAGCTATTTCTATATAATCAAGACCTCTTTTTCTCTCAGGCTGATATTACCAAACGAACTAAAATTAGGACTTCAATTTTGAAGCGCGAACTCGAACTTTTTGAGGAGATTGGTTTTGTGGTTGCTAAGAAATTAGTGGTTACTCCAGTCCCTGTTGGGAAAAAGAAAGCAATTACCAAAGGAGCCTCGAAAGGCAAGGTTTGGTCTCTCAGTCAGGATTTCTTCTACCTAGAACACTTGCGCTCAATGTTTAATGTTGATTTTTTGGCGAGTCATAGTGAGCTAGCTGAACGTTTTAAAAATTGTGGAAAAATTAAATTGGTTGTTTTGTCAGGCCTGTTCATGCCAAATGGGGGAACTAGGGCCGACTTGTTAATTGTTGGCGATGACTTACGGCGGGGAGTAATTGAGGGGATTATTTCAACGATCGAATCTGAGTTGGGCCGTGAATTGGTCTATGCCATTTTAGATACTCGCGACTACTATTACCGTTTCGAGACTAGCGATCGTTTTGTCCGGGATGTTATGGATTATCCTCATCGCCGGCTAATTGATAAGTTTGACGCTTAATTACCCCCCCAAAAGGCAGTTTTTAGCCATATTTTAAGCAAACTTTCCACAAAAAGTGCTTAAATTGTTAGGCAAGGGGGCCTGGTTGTGCTAAAATGGCTCTTATTATCAAAGGTCATTATTAAATAAAATTTTAAAAAATTATGTTAGTTGAAAGTTGGAGTCAGGCTTTGGCCGGTTCTTTTCAAGGCCTAGCGAGCGGTATTGTTGCCTATGTACCGAATATTATTATCGCTATCATTCTCTTCGTTATTGGTTGGGTAGTTGGCGATGCCATTGGCATGTGGATTGCCAAGATTGTGCGAGCCATCAAGATTGATAAGGTCTTGGAGAAATTGGATCTGCATGTTCTTATGCAAAGAGCCGGTTATCGCTTAGATACTGGCCTCTTTTTGGGAACGCTGGTCAAGTGGTTTGTTATCCTTGGCTTTTTAGTCGCGGCGTTAGATGTTTTACAGTTAGAACAGATTAATGCTTTCTTGCGTGATGTATTAACCTATATCCCGCGCGTGATTATCGCCACCTTGATCTTGATCATTGCTGCGATTGTCGCTGACGTCTTGCAAAAGATTGTTGTCGCTTCCGCTAAGGCCGCTGCCGTTTCCTCGGCTGAACTGTTTGGCGGGATCACCAAATGGCTCATCTGGATCTTCGCTTTTGTCATGGCGCTTGAGCAGCTTGGTTTGGTTGGTCCGTTCCTCCAAATCTTCATGACGGGGATCGTTGCCACCATTACCATTGCCGTTGGCTTGTCCTTCGGTTTGGGCGGTAAGGATGCGGCCCAGGGTTTCATCAACCGTTTACGGGGCGATATTTCTGGCCGAGACCATCTAGCTAAGTAATTTAAAAGGCCTAAATCAGGGCTCAAACCCGCCGTCAAGGTATCCACCTTGACGGCGGGTTCTTTTCGTATATAATAGGGAGGTCGGTATGAATAGAGAAATTAACCCTAAAATCAAGCGGCCAAGATAGCTCGGTTTTTCGAGCCGTCCCAGAACCCGCTTGGCCAAAGCGGTTTTTTTGATAGAAAATTCCAATCTTTGACAACTGAATTCCAGTACGACAATTATATTCCAATTGTTGGGGTCTTTGAATTGTCGGAGCTGGGTAGGTAGAAAGCTGTATGTTCAAACACGAAAGTGTAAGAGCAAATAGAGAAATAATTAAGAAAATGGTTTTTAAGTTTCCTGTTAGGAAACTAAGAGCGCAGGGTGGATGCCTTGACTCTAAGCAACGATGAAGGATGTGGCTCGGCTGCATTAAGCTTCGGGGAGGTGCCTAGCAACCTTTGATCCGGAGATATCCGAATGGGGAAACCTGATTTGCTTTGCAAATCATCCTGAGCGTAAGCGAGGGACGTGTACCCGGGGAATTGAAACATCTTAGTACCCGGAGGAAAAAAGAATAATAATTATTCCCTTAGTAGCGGCGAGCGAAAAGGGAAGAGCCCAAACCCAATATGTTTACATAATGGGGGTTGTGGGGCGGTAACGTAGTTTGACTAGGAGAGTTATCAAATGTTGATTTAAACGAACCGGCTGGGAAGCCGGGCCAAAGTGGGTAAGAGCCCCGTAGTTGAAAAATCTAACATCTCTCTTGTTACCGATCCCGAGTACCTCGAGGAACGACAGCCTTGAGGGAATCCGGCGGCACTAACCGCCAAGGCTAAATATGCTTAGAGATCGATAGTGAACTAGTACCGTGAGGGAAAGGTGAAAAGCAGTCCGATGAGGACGTTGAAATAGTACCTGAAACCCTGTGCTTACAAGGAGTCGGAGTCCTTCCGCCGCAAGGCGTCGGGATGACGGCGTGCCTATTGAAGAATGAGCCAACGAGTTTATGTATATTGCTTAGCTAAGTCGCTTAGGCGATGGAGCTTTAGGGAAACCGAGTATTAAAGTGCGTTTGTATTATACATAAGACCC
>JBAZRF010000003.1:0-84562 GCA_041663165.1 Minisyncoccota bacterium
TCGCCCAGAAGAGCAGATGACGCTTTTTAAAGAAATTCTCATCAAGCGCCTCAATGTTCGTGATACCGAACAAATTGCTCGGCGGATCGCTTATGACAAAGTACGTAAACATGCCTCGCTCGTTCAACCGGAAATAATTGAGATTGAAGAAAAATTAACTGAGAAGTACGGTAATCGCGTTAAGGTGGAGATGAAAGGTGAAACCGGCGGGCGGATCTCGATTGATTACACTTCGGCCGAAGAACTAAAAAGAATTTTGTCCATGCTCGAGCAAAATGGACCGCAAAGCGTTCTTGATGTACCCGATCTCAATTTAGCTGAAGAAGTTGAGGTTGCCCCGGCAGCCTCGGAGATGGTGAGCGAAGTCGAACCAAAAGATGATAAAGATGACGACCTTTATTTTATCAAGAATTTTTCGCTTTAAATTCCTTTTTCTCGAGCAAGAAGTTTCGGACATGGCGTTTGGCGTTAGTCGTTTTAGTCATGTTTAACCACTTGGCTGTCGGATGGCTGTTTTTGTGAGCCATGATTGAAACGACATCGCCATTTTTGAGATTGCTATCGAGGGGGGCCATCTTGTTGTTAATTTTAGCGCCAGCCGCATGGTGACCGATGTCTGAGTGGATCGCGTAGGCAAAATCAAGTGGAGAGGAGTCTTTTGGCAACTCCACTACCTCGCCCTTAGGGGTGAAAACGAAGATTCGCTCGTGGCTTAAACGATCTTTTAAATGGGTAATAAATTTTTCATCCTCCTTAATGTGTTTTTGCCACTCAATTAATTCCTCAATCCAACCCATGTCTTTGGTTAATTTTTTACCAGTTTTTAGCTTACCTGTCTCATCATAGATAACATGCGAGGCCACGCCGAATTCGGCTTCGTGTTGCATCTGGACGGTGCGAATCTGTATTTCCACCGCATTGCCATCGCCGGTAAAAATAGAGGTGTGAATGCTCTGATAGCCATTGGGTTTGGGATTAGCGATATAATCCTTGAGTCGGCCGGGGATAGGGCGCCACAGATTATGAATTACTCCCAACACCTGGTAGCACTCATCAACCGTCTTGACGATTACACGCAACGCCGAAATGTCGTAAATCTCGTCGATATCCATATTTTTGCGCAAGAGCTTGGCATAGAGACTATAAAGATATTTTATTCGATAGTCGATGTCGAAGTCTTTAAGTCCGCGAGCGGACAATTCTTTTTGCAGGGTTCGATAAACTTTCTCTAATCTCTTGACCGTTTCTTTACCTTTGGTTTTGCGCAAAGTCACCACCTTTTTGTATTCCTCGGGATAGGCGAAAGGAAAACTGGCATCTTCCAGCATGCCTTTCAAGCGCCAAATGCCCAGACGGCCGGCGAGCGGAGCGTAAATTTCTAAGGTTTCGAGCGCTATTCGCTTTTGTTTTTCAGGCAGCAAGTATTTCAGGGTTCGCACATTGTGTAATCGATCGGCCAAACGAATTACAATAATGCGAATATCCTCCGACATCGCCACAAACAATTTGCGCAAACTTTCGGTATGGCGCTTAACGCCATGATACCTAAGCTGTCCAAGCTTGGTTACCCCTTCCACCATAAAGGCGATTTGTTTGCCGAACTCTTTTTCCAAATCCGCCAAAGAAATTTCAGTATCTTCGGCCGTGTCATGCAAAAGACCCGCGGCAATCGTCTCGGCATCGGCGTGAAATTCGGCCAAGATCAAGGCCGTGTTAAAGGGGTGGATGATATAAGGCTCGCCCGATTTTCGTTTTTGTCCAGCATGGGCTCGTTCAGCAAAAGCGAACGCCCGCTCAATTAAGGTCTTATCCTCTCCGCTCGGGTCTCTCATTAACCCAATAATCTCTTTGGGGTCCATTGCCCCTAAAATAGCACAAAAGTCGGCTTATTTCATCCGGTGGGGATTGTGGTTTGGGCAAGTCTTGTTTGAACAGCGTTCGGGGATGGTCTTCGTGCCCTCCATCATCAGCGATCCACACTCGGGGCAGATTCGGCCAGTTGGTTTTGTCTTAACAATGTTTTTACATTTAGGATAATTTGAACAACCATAAAAAATGCCATAGCGTCCGCGTTTTTGAACCATCGTGCCCACTTTGCAAACCGGGCATTCCATGCCGGTGTCTCCCTGTTTTTCTTGTCCCTCAATCACGGCATCTTTTTTAATATACTTGCATTTAGGGTAATTAGAGCAGGCGACGAAACGGCCGAATTTGCCGTCGCGCTCAACTAAATCGCCACCGCACTCCGGACACTTCTCGCCGGTGAGTTTGGGCCCTTCTAATTCTTTGCCTTCCATGGTGAGGGCGCCGTCACAATCGGGAAAGCGCGAGCAACTGTAAAATTTTCCGCTCTTAGCCAATTTAATAATCATTGGCGAATTACATTTAGGACATTTAATATTTTCCGGCGCCTCGCCAAGATTGGTTAATTTCTCAATTTTCTTTTTGCTCTTGATGTCTTTGGTAAACGGTCCATAAAAATCTTTTAAGGTTTTAACGTAATCACGCTCACCGGCAGCGATTTCATCCAGCTCATTTTCCATCTCCGCCGTAAAGGTGTCACTGATATAGTCAGCAAAATACTGGCTCAAAAAGTCGCTTACCACTTCGCCAGTGTCGGTTGGTTTGAGCGATTTGTTTTCTTTAATCACATAGCCACGGTCTTGAATGGTTTTGAGAATAGTCGCATAAGTACTCGGTCGGCCAATTCCGCGTTTTTCAAGCTCTTTAATTAGCCCGGCTTCAGAGAAGCGGGCCGGCGGTTGAGTCTCTTTACCCTCGGCTCCAATGTTTAATAAATTCAATTTGTCGCCAGTGGCCAGTTTTGGTAAATCAATTTCTTCGCCACGCGCTTCAGGGTCGGCCTTGAGCCAGCCGTCAAAAAGGATGCGCGAGCCGTTAGTTTCGAAATCAGGCAAAGCTGTTTGAGATCGTTTTTCGTGCAACGAAATGGGATCTCGAACAGCGGTCGCTATAATCTTAGTCCGTAATACTTCAGCCTCCGTCATCTGGCTGGCGACAGCGCGCTGCCAAATTAATTGATACAGCTTTTTTTCTTGCGGACTGGCCCCGGCCGATAAAACGCTCGCGTGAGTAGGACGAATCGCTTCGTGTGCCTCTTGGGCATTTTTGCTCTTGGTCTTGAATTGTCGTGGTTCGGAATAATTGTCGCCAAATTTCTTTTTAATAACGCTGGCCATTTCGCCAATCGCTTGCTGGCTCAGATTGGTACTATCGGTGCGCATATAGGTGATCAACCCTTTTTCGTAAAGATGTTGAGCGAGACGCATCGTGACACTTGGTGCGTAACCTAAACGCGAAGAAGCCGCTTGCTGTAGGGTCGAGGTGGTAAACGGCGCGCGAGCTGAACGTTTAGCTTTAGTTTCTTCAGTATTGCCGACTTGCCAGTCTGATTTTTTAGCTTCTTCGACAATCCCAATAGCTTCTTTTTCAGTTTTGGGCTCAACCGAGCATTTGAAGGGGATCTGATTTTTTTTATTATCCTCAAAAAGCGCCTCAATTACCCAATAGGCGACAGGCACAAAAGCGCGAATTTCTTTTTCGCGTTCAACAATTAAACGCAAGGCGGGAGATTGCACCCGGCCGGCCGAGAGGCCATAACGAACTTTTTGCCAAATGAGAGCGGAGAGATCATAGCCGAAGAGTCGATCGAGCACACGCCGGGCTTCTTGGGCGACACGCAAATTGGTGTCAATTGCCCGCGGATGCCTCATCGCTTCTTGCACCGCTTCCTTGGTGATTTCATGAAAAGCCACGCGCTTAGGATTTTTTAATTTGATGGCCTCTTTAATATGCCAAGCAATCGCTTCACCCTCGCGGTCGGGGTCAGTCGCCAACACCACTTCGTCGGCTTTTTTTGACAAACGCTCCAGCTCATCAACCACATGTTGTTTGCCCTTACTGATTTCGTAATGAGGGATAAAGCCCCCCTCGATATCAATGGCGTTTTTATTTGATTTCGGCAAATCACGAATATGCCCAACACTCGCGCGCACAGTGTAAGCATTATCCAAGTATTTAGAAATCGTCTTGGCTTTAGCCGGTGATTCAACAATAAGTAATTTCATTTTTGTTTTCTGTCGAGTTTTTATTTTTCTATCCCAGACAGTTTAGCAAGTATTATTCTTTTTGTCATAACTTGTCAAATTTGGCAATTTTTAAACCAACCTCACTTCCCCCATGGCTTCCTTAATGATGCCCTTAATTTCCATCGTGGAGAGAATGATATTGGCGTCGGTGATGGAGAGTTCGGCGAGTTCGATTAATTCGTCGCGGGGGTAGGAGTCGGTAGAGAGAAGGTCGACAATTTTTTGTTCGATGGGTGAGAGGTCGGCAAAAAGGCGAGCTTGGCGGTCAGATTTTTCAATGTCAGAATCTAAATTAAAACCAAGGGCATGCAGTAAGTCCTCGCTATCATTAATGGGCATAGCGCCGTGGTGAATCAGACCATTAGCCCCGCGTGAGCTGGGGGAGAAGATCGAACCGGGCACTACTAATACATCCCGATTATATTCCATCGCCAAGCGAGCGGTAATTAAGGTTCCTGATCGCTCGCCGGCCTCGATTATTAATACCGCCCGTGACAGGCCGGCCATAATACGATTACGGCGAGGGAAGGTGTGCACACCGGCGGGACACTCCGGTTCAAGTTCAGACAGTAAACAACCCCCTGCCTCAACAATTTCGTCGGCCAAGCGATGATTAGAGAAGGGGTGCAAAACTTTGCGACTCAAACCAGAGCCGGGGATCGCCATCGTTAGGAGCTTATTTTTTAGCGCGCTTTGATGAGCGATGGCATCAATGCCCAAAGCAAGACCAGACACAATCACAATTGGGTAGCCGGCGAGGCCGGCGATTAATTCTTCGCAAGCCTCCTTGCCGTAGCGCGAATATTTGCGCGAGCCAACCACGGCTAAAAATTTATTTTCTTTTTCGTTGGGAAAGCTCCCCTCCAGCCACAATTCTTCTGGCGGATCGTTAATTTCTTTAAGTAGCGATGGGAAATCTGCCGGCAGGATCTTTTTAAACTTAGATTTCATTGAGCTTTATTTTATCAATAAAAGTGCTATTATTAAAATTATGGATCCAAAACCAGGACAGCCGACAAATTCTCAAACCGAAGGCCAAATAGAGTTTGGCGAGAATGATTTTAGAGGCTATACTCTTCGTGGTGGATGCGAATTTTCTAATTTAGAATACAAAATAAGTCATAATTTTCCAAGTCTCCAGTCCGAAATAAACAGAGTTGGTACTGTTCAGGGTGTGGCTCAGGCCATTTGGGGTATTAGAAATTATATAGAAACTCAGGGTGCAAGTACTACCTCTGACTTTTCCCATGGCATTGCCTATCTTAGGAGTTTAGCTGAAGAGTGTGACCAGGAAGCCTACGAATTATTAGAACAAGTCTACAAGGGTGAGGGCTTGATTAGAGAGGAAAAGTTAATCAATCTCCGGAAAATATTGGAGCGTTTGGAAAAAGTAAGAGAGAGGCTCGAATTGAATGACGATGAATATTTCACTTTTGGCGAAAAAATGGGTTTTAAAACAGAGGATATTATAACAAACGGCATTGAACAATCACTATTCAAATTGCTTCCGTTTGGCCTCAGGATGCCATCTTCTAAGGATCCTGTTCCAGAAGAAATAAAAATAGCTTACGAAGAATGGTTATCAGCAAAAGAAAAGCCTTTTCCGTTTTTTATAGAAAAAAGCAAAGAATTACTAAAAGTTTTGTTAGATAAAGATTCTAACTTGAGGTTTGACGTTGAATATTTTCATGTGTCTCAATCTTTAACTAAAGCCGAAGAAATTTTGAGAGAAGAATCTAAGGGCGAAGAATAGTTTATAAAAATTAAATATTATATTAAAATAAAATAATAAAATTATGTTAGATATCAAATTTATTCGTGAGAACAAGGACCTGATCGCCGAAGCGGCGCGCAAAAAGCGTCTAGGTTTTAAGATCGACGAATTATTAAAAGCTGACGACGAGCGGGTTAAAATTGTCGGTCTGGTTGATAATTTGCGTCGAGAGCAAAACGAGGCCAGTGCTGGTATCTCACAAGCGAGTGGTGATGAGAAGGCCAAATTAATCGAGAAGATGTCTAGTGTCAAAACTGATTTACAAAAAGGCGAAGAAGAGTTGAAGGAGGTAATGAAGACTTGGCAAAGGTTGATGCTTGAGGTTCCAAATATTCCCGATATGAGTGTGCCCGAGGGTGATGACGATAGCGGCAATCAAGAGGTTAAGGTCTGGGGTGAGCGACGGAAATTTGATTTTATTCCCAAGAGCCAAGTCGACCTGATGACCGCTCTTAAGTTGGTTGATTTTGAACGCGGAGCGAAGGTCGCCGGCTTTCGTGGTTATTTTTTGAAAAATGAAGCGGCCGAATTATCAATGGCCCTTTGGCAATATGCTATGCAGGTGGCGATTGCTGACGGTTATACGCCAATAATTCCGCCAATCATTGATCGGCCCGAGATGTTTATGGGTACCGGTTATCTCCCGCAAGGCGAAGAGGATCTTTATAAAACGCAGGACGGTGATTATCTGGCTGGTACCGCCGAGGTGCCAACAATGGGCTATTATTTTGACGAAGTCATCCCGCGCGAGCACCTACCGGTTAAATTTGTCGCTTTTTCGCCTTGCTATCGACGTGAGGCGGGGAGCCATGGCAAAGATACTCGCGGCTTGATTCGCTTACATGAATTTTATAAAGTAGAACAGGTGGTCATTTGCGAAGCCGATCACGAGCAGAGTGTTAAATATCATGAAGAAATTTTGGCCAATGCTGAAAAGATTATGCAAGGGCTCGAGATTCCTTACCACGTCGTGGTTAATTGTACGGGCGACTTGGGACAGGGTCAGGTCAAGAAATATGATATTGAAGCTTGGGTGCCGTCTGAAAATAAATATCGCGAAACCCACTCCATTTCTTATTTCCACGACTTTCAGACTCGCCGCTCCAATATTAAGTATAAAGATACTGACGGCAAAATGCGCCTAACCCACTCGCTTAATGGCACGGCGCTGGCTTCACCGCGAATCTTGGTGCCACTCTTTGAGAATTACCAACAAGCCGATGGCAGTATTCTCATCCCCAAAGTGCTCCAACCATTTATGGGTGGTCGCGAAATAATTAAGTAATTTGCTGTAAGTTTAAAATTCATGCCCGCTTATTCCAAGGCTGAAATTCTCCGCTCGAGTCGTGAGCGCGAAAAAAAGATAAAAAATACCAAGAGAATTCTCGGACTTTTGCTGGTGGTGTTTATTGTCGGCGGTTTTTTACTTTTACTTAACCTTAATTTTTTTCGCTTAACCGCTTTCAATGTTTCGGGTCAGACAAGCCAAGATCTGTCAGTTCTTAAGGGGGTGATTAGGGAAAATCTCAATGGTTATTATCTGGGGCTGGTACCCAACAATAGCGTTTTTTTCTTTTCCAAAAAGAACCTTGCTGTTTTGTTAAGACAAAAATTTCCCGGTTTACAATCGGTCGGGGTTGATTCTCCAAATTTAAATACTCTAAATATTAGTTTGATTGATCGCGAATCTAAAGTTCTCTGGTGTAATCAACTTGTTAGCGGTAAACGTTGTTTCTATCTAAACGATGACGGCTTGGCCTACCAAGAAGCTCCCAATTTTTCGGACGCGATCATTATGGAGTTCGAAAGCAGGGGAATAGTCAAAGAACTCCCCTCGTCAGTAATAAATCCCCAAGATTTATCCCGAGCCAAGCTTTTTTTAAGTTTTTTAAAATCCTCTTTAGCCGATTGGTCCCTTTCGGCCGGTTCGACTAGCTCACTACAAGCAAGTTCAGGACAAGCTATCTCTAGTTCTGCTTATAAATTAGCGCGGATTAATGTCTTACCGTTCAAAGACTTTGAGGCGATTATTGTTTCAAACGCTAGCCCTGATAATTCTTGGAGGTTATTATTTAATACGGGAACCGCTTCTGACCAATTGATTACCAATTTTCATTCTCTGATAAAAGATCCGACGCTGACTAAAGATTGGGTCGGTAAAAATCTCGATTATCTCGACATGCGCTTCGACAACAAGGTATTTTACCGGTTTAAGTGAGAATGCTTTTATACACAACCATTACGCCCAAAACAATAAATCTATAGTATAATTAAGACATGCGCATTGCGGTAGTTATTGGGCATTATTTTATCTGGCATTATGGCCGAGCGATTAAGGACTTAACGCGAATTTATCGCAATCTGATTGCGTTTACTTTTAATTTCTTCTCAGTGGATATTTTGGTCAGATCTTATTTTGCGCCCTGGCGGCGTATGGGCGAGGAATATCCAGAGCATGGCGTTGATCCCTTTGACTATTTTTCAACTTTTACGGTTAACCTGATTATGCGCCTGGTGGGAATTTTTATGCGGACGGTGGCCATCGTTTTGGGGTTGGTAACGACACTGGTTGTTATCTTGAGTTACCCGGTGGTTTTGGTTTTGTGGCTCGCCCTGCCTCTCATTGTCGTTATTATTTTCTTTATTGGCCTTGGCTTATTTTTTAAATAAACAAAGAGTTAGATGGATATCTCGCAATTAGTAAAAAATAGTCCACTTTACCCAATCTTAATCTTAGAGTCGGTTTTGTCGAATCGTGTTCGCTCCTGGATGATTAAAATTAGCGGTGGGTTATTTGTGGTCTTAGTTGTTCTTGCGGCCTTTTTCTCTTTCTCCGGTCTCTCAAGCTTGGCACCAAAAGTTTGGGGTCTGATTTTTGTCAGTTTAGCTTTTTATCTCTTTGCCAAAATGACTGAATTTTACTTTAATTCCTCTTATTATTTCGACAACGTTGCTCTTAATCGTTACCGTCCGGGAGACATTTTTACTTTCACCGTCGGGCGAATCTTGCTTGGTGTCCAAAATGATGATGTTTTAGAGGGTTTTTTGCTCTCAAAGGTTGGTCGGCGAGTTATTAGGCGTTGTGGCTTATCCGATCGGGCAACTAATGAATTTTTAAACCATCGCGGACCGGCGGTTTTTTATAAATTACCGCTTAATTCAGACGGAGTTCTAAAATTGCGCGACCTAGTCAAATTTTTATTTGAAAATGACAGCGCTTTTGCCCAGTGGCTCTCCGAAGCTGAAATTAACGAAACCGAATTAATCGGCGCAGTTGGCTGGGTTGTTTACGAAATTGAATATGGCGAATACCGTAAGCGTTGGTGGAGCGAAAGTAATCTAGCTAAATTGCCCGGTATTGCAAAAGACTGGGGTTTTGGTAATACCTATACCCTCGATAAATACAGCTGGGATTTGATTTTTGGTCTGAGCTACTCCTCGGCTGATTATGAGTATTCCACTCGGTCTGATGAGATTGCTCAAATTGAGAATATTTTAGCCAAACAAAAAGAAGCCAATGTTTTTATTGTGGCCGACTCAGCCAGCGAGCGAATGGATGTAGTTTGGCATTTAGTTCGGCAAATTCGGGACGGAGTAGCCCCGCCAGCGCTTGAACACAAACGGCCGGTCCTTTTTAACACGGCGGTTTTTCTCGCCCATTTCAAAGATCGATCATCGCTCGAAACGGAATTATTAAAAATTCTAAACGAAGCTGGTAAGGCCGGTAATATTATTTTGGTTTTCGATAATTTTGCTGGTCTCTTGCAGGGGATGACGGCTCTGGGTACCGATTTTGTCAGTTTAATTTATCCGGCCCTAACCTCTAATTCCATTCAAGTTATTGGTTTGTCGAGTAATGACGATTTTCATCATTTACTAGAAACGAACGCAACACTAATGACCACTTTTGATCGAATTTTTATCCGACCATTACCCGAAGAATCAATTATTCATAATCTTGAGCAAACCGTTTGGCAAATTGAGAAGAAAAATCGCCTTTTCTTCACCTACCCCGCTCTTTTAGAAATTGTGCGAGACGCCAATCGTTACTTTACCGAGAGCGACTCGGGCGATAAAGCGGTTGATCTCTTAGTTGAAATTATACCTTGGGCTCAAAGTCGCAGCTATAAGGTTATTAGTCAAACCGAGGTAGAGGAAATGGTCCAAACGAAAACCGGTATTCCAATTGGTAAACTTCAGCCGGCCGAACGCGAAAATTTAATGGCTCTCGAAAAAAATCTTCATGCCCGGGTGGTTGGCCAAGATGAAGCCATTGTCTCTGTCAGCAATGCCTTGCGCCGCGCGCGCGCCGGGGTGCGCAATGCTGAACGGCCGATCGGCTCCTTTCTCTTTCTTGGTCCAACCGGTGTCGGAAAAACTGAAACAAGCAAAGCCCTAGCTGAGGTCATGTTTGGTCAAGAGACAAAAATGGTTCGTCTTGATATGTCTGAATATCAAACTTCCGATGCCGTTGCCAAACTAATCGGCTCCTTTTCTTCTGGCAAACCCGGAATTCTGGCCGATCTAGTAAGAGAAAGTCCTTATGGCGTTCTTCTTCTTGATGAATTTGAAAAGACTAATCCCGATGTTCTTGATATTTTTCTCCAGATTCTAGATGAAGGTTTTTTCTCGGACAAGGAGGGCAAGCGGGTTAGTTTACGTAACCTTATTATTATTGCCACTTCAAACGCCGGGGCCGATCTTATTTGGCAAATGGTCAAATCAGGAATCAAACCACAGGACAAAGTTGACGATCTCGTTAACCATATTGTTGAAAAAGGTATTTTCAAACCCGAATTGCTTAATCGTTTTGACGCGGTTGTAATCTTTCATCCTCTTCAGTTCGACGAACTCAATCAGATTGCCCTCTTGATGCTTAATAAATTAGCCAAACGCCTCATTAATCAGGGGGTGACTCTTGAAATTAATGATATAATGGTAAAAGCGGTGGCCGAATTGGGCGCCAACGAGGTTTTTGGCGCTAGACCCATGCAACGCTTTATTCAGGATAATATTGAGCAACAGGTCGCTGACGCTATCATAAAGGGGGTCGTACGAAGTGGCTCCATTGTTAGTTTTATTGCTAGTTCTAATTTGAACGATAAACGGCCGCAGTTGGCAGTTAAGAAACTATGATGAAATCATTTTGGCAATGGAAACCAGCTAGATATTTTCTGGCCGGTGGTGGACTCGTCGCTATCAGCGCATTGGGTCTTATTTTCTTATTACCTTCACGGACGTTGGTTTATAGCGCTGATTTTGGCCTGCCCGGCCAGGGCGGTGGCGGGGAAGAGGTTGATGTCTCATCGTATCTTTTTAAAAGATCAGACAAATCTATTCCTCTCTCCGCTGGTGCTTATCTGGTCACGGATCTTGAGAGTAATGAAGTGGTGGTTAACAAAAACGATAAAAAGATCTTGCCCATTGCCTCGATCACTAAATTAATGACGGCGCTGGTTGCCCAGGATCTTTTACCGCTGGATCAAGTTGTTACAATATCGCAAACGGCCTACAATACCTATGGTAATACTGGTCATTTGCGTGTTGGTGAAAAGCTTAGTGTCAAAAACCTATTTTACCCACTTCTTTTATCTTCAAGCAATGATGCGGCGGAAGCTCTCGCCGAGGCGGCTGGTCGAGAGAAGTTTATTGCTGAGATGAATCGCCGTGCCAGACAAATTGGTTTAACGGACACTTTTTTTGATGATGCCAGCGGATTGTCGCCAATTAACATCTCAACCGCGGCCGATCTCGCAAAATTAGCCGGTTATCTTTATCACTCTCGGCCAGAAATCCTCGCCTTAACTAGAGAGAAAGAGCATCGTTTAGGCAAACATGTATGGGTCAACGTCAATAACATCTCCTTAATGCCTAATTATATTGGTGGCAAAAATGGTTATACTGAGGAAGCCAACCGCACCCTAGTTTCTATTTTTCAAGTTCCGATTGAGAATTCTTCGGCGGTCAGTACAACTTTGTCCGAAAAAAAGAGCCGATTATTGGCCCTGGTTTTGCTCCAAAGCAACGATCGTAAAAAAGACACAAGCGGTCTCTTAAATTATCTGATGCGCTACACCTCTTACTTAGGTGGTAAAAACGGTTTCGTGCCGATGGCTCCAAACCCGGTGCTTTTGAACTAATAAAGACAACATGCTGAAAAATAGAGTGGGGAGAACGATTTTGTTTTTGGTTCTGTCTCTTTTTTTATTCTTTTTGATTTTAAGTTATAGCTTTGCCGACTCTAATTTCTCTAAAGATTTTAACTTAGCCTGGGATCAGTTTGGAACAATTGATTATCGTTCCTCTGACTACTTTAAAAAACAAGATTTAACTTATCGTGATCTGGCCGAAGTTGCCGGAACGGTTGATTTCATTGGCCAGAATTTCATTGGCATCCCGATTAGGGGTAAAGCAGTTTTGGCTGATCTCCAAAAGATGTCCATTAGTCTCTATCAGGATGGACAAATAATAAAAATTTTTTCCATTGTTTCTATTGGCCAATCGGGATTGCCATGGGAAACGCCTCGTGGCCAGTTTAATATCTTAACAAAAGAAGAAAATCATCAGTCAACGGTTACTGACGTGTGGATGCCATACAGTATGCAATTTTTAGGTAATTATTTTATTCATGGCTGGCCGTATTATGACGATCTAACTCCGGTTGGGTTAGGTTTTTCCGGTGGCTGTATCAGACTAAAGACGATTGATGCCGAAGAAGTTTTTGCTTTTGTCGATCGTGGTACGCCATTGATTGTTGCCGGCAATAACTTACCCGATGGCTCTCTTGGTCGCTATCTGGCCAAAGACAGAAACTTGTTGCCAACGGTTACTGCCGAAAGTTATCTGGTTGCTGATCTTGATAATGGCGCGGTTATCGTTAAAAAAAATAGCAAAAAACTTTATTCCATTGCTTCTTTAACAAAACTCATGACTGCCCTGGTCTTTCTTGATCAAGTCAATCCTATTAATCAAATTGTCATCGGCGAAGATCATCAAATTATCCCTTATCGCGAGGTGGGTAAACTTGAGACGGGTGAGGTTTTTGTTGCTAAAGACCTGCTTTGGCCCCTGCTTTTGGAATCAAGCAATAAGGCGGCTGAAGTCCTGGCCTCTCGCCTTGGCGAAAAAAGGTTTGTTACTGAAATGAATAACCGGGCAAAAACAATTGGTCTGATTAATTCGGTCTTTGCCGATCCAGCGGGAATTGATGCTCTTAATATTTCTTCGGCCGAAGATTTATTTCGCCTCGCCCGGCATATATTTTTTGAGAAAAATTACATTTTTTCGGTCTCTCGTCAGAACAAAATTGCAGTTGCTAGTCATACCTGGCAAAGCTCGAATCCTTTTGTTTCTCGTCCAGATTTTCTTGGCGGGAAGAATGGGCAAACCGAAGCGGCGAAGCAAACATCACTTAATTTGTTCGAGTTAAATTTTGGCAACGAAAAAAGGCGAATAGCGATAATTGTGTTAAAAAGCAACGACCGCGATGGCGACACCCAAAGGCTACTGGACTATCTGACCAATAACATATACTTTGTTAAGGATGAAAAATTGCCAACCGACTAAAAATTTTTGGCTAGACCTGACCAAGCCCTTTTTTGCTTTGGCGCCGATGTATGACGTGACCGACGCGGCGTTTCGAGCGATGTTTGTAAGACACAGTAAAAGCCGTGCGAAGTCGGATCTGGCTACGCGAGATACGACTTCGCACGACCTCGTCTTGTTTACTGAATTTGTGTCCGCTGACGGTTTGGCGAGCGAAGCGGGGCGACTGAAGCTCCGCCGCGAACTTTATTACACGGAGGCCGAACGGCCGATTGTGGCCCAGATTTTTGGCTCTAAACTGGAGAGTATTGAACAGGCCATTAAATTGGTTAAAGAGCTGGGTTTTGACGGCGTGGACATCAATATGGGCTGTCCCGATCGAGCGGTGGAGAAACAGGGGGCGGGAGCTGCTTTGATTAAAAATCCCAAGTTAGCGCGAGAAATTATCGCGGCGGCGAAAAAGGCGGCTGGGAAGATGCCCGTCTCAGTGAAAACACGAATTGGTTACAATAAAATAGATTTCGATTGGATCCAGACAATTTTAGACGCTAAACCCGATGCGGTTACTTTTCATTTACGTACTCGTAAAGAAATGTCAGACGTGCCAGCGCATTATGAAGTTGTCCCTGAAATTGTGAGAATTTTTAAAAGCAGTGGCATTCCCATCATAATCAATGGCGATGTGAAGAGTGTTGAGGAGGGTCAAGAATTGGTAAAAAAATACAGTATTGATGGAGTGATGATTGGCCGAGGGGCGTTTGGGAAGCCCTGGGTGTTCGCTAAAGACGCAGTGCGAAGTCGCATTTCAGGCTCACTTGAAAAACGACTTCGCATGGCCGTTGAACATTCTAAACTTTTTTGGGATTTATACGGAGATACTCAAACTAACCAAAAACTTTTCAACGGCCACACCAAAAACTTTGCCGTTATGCGCAAGCATTTCAAAGCCTACGCCTCTGGCTTCAAAGGGGCAACGGCTCTTCGGGCCAAATTAATGCAAGCAAATAATCCCGATGAAGTTGAAAAGATAATAGACGAATTCTTGCTGGATTGATTAATCATCATTTTGTGTTATAAATAAAGACGGAAGAAACTGGTTCCGTTCTACAAGGGAGGGTTGGGTCATGTTTTTAGGACTTCGCAGTTGGGTTTGGTGCGTTCTAACGTTCTTGGCTAGGATGGCTTTGGACTGGGACAACGCTGAGCTGGTCAGTTTGTCCGAAATAATCGAAAGACTTCACTCTGGCCAGGAGGGCGTGAATCTCGAGTTAGAAGATCGGGAATCTCTCGCCTGTCGACTCGAGGAGCAAGAAGCAGAGTTGCGTGCCAAGGTGTCTTTGCTTGAGAGGAGGTTGTCTTGGTGGAGGAAGGTTCTCTATCTTCCGAGTCTTTCCGTGACAGGTGGCGGGGTATGAGGGATTCTTTTTCTCGGCTCCTATCCCTATGTCTCGGTGGGGACTCGCGTTGCCCCTCCAAAGCTGAGGCTGAAACTCACAAGGGGCCCAAGATAGACCCTCTCGGTTCGCCGTCCGAGCCGCAGAGGATTCGCTCCGGCGGCGGGGGAGTTCCTGCCGCCAAGATTGTCGCCTGTTACCGGGCGACTGACCCCGTTTGCGATGCCGTCACTCGTCCCGAGTGACGGCATTTCGTGATTTACTATCTACTACTTTTACTCCTTACTACTTGCTGTTATAATCCCCGTATGTCCGAACTAGCCCTTTATCGCAAATATCGTCCCTCAAAATTTAGCGAGGTCATCGGCCAAGAGCAGGTAACCGGTGTTTTGGAATCAGCCATTAAGCAAGGCAACCTTGTCCACGCCTATCTCTTTGTCGGTTCGCGGGGCACGGGCAAAACGAGCGTAGCCCGGATTTTCGCTAAAACGATTGGCACTAGCGACAATGACCTGATTGAGATCGATGGCGCCTCCAACCGCGGTATCGATGAAATTAGAGCCTTACGCTAGGCCGTGCGCACCCTGCCGTTCGAATCCAAGTATAAGGTTTATATTATTGACGAGGTGCACATGCTCACTAAAGACGCCTTCAATGCCCTGCTCAAAACTCTTGAAGAGCCTCCGGCCCATGTCATCTTTATTTTAGCCACAACCGAACAACATAAAGTTATAGACACGATCGTCTCACGTTGCCAAACCTTCATTTTTAAAAAACCAACCAACGAGATTCTTAAAAAAGTTGCCAAAGATATTGCTAAGAAAGAGGGCTTCACTATCGCCGATGATGTCGCCGATTTGCTCGCTTTTATGGGTGATGGCTCCTTTCGTGACACCATCGGTATTTTGCAAAAAATAATTGGTTCGTCGGCTGACAAAAAGATCGCGCTTGAAGAGGTACAAAATATCACTGGCGCGCCACCGCTTAAGTTAGTTTATGATTTAGTCGAAGCGATTGCTGATAATAATTTAGATGGTGCACTCACGGTCATTGACCAAACGGCTGAGGCGGGGACAGATTTTAAAATTTTCCTAAAACTCGTAATGCGCGAGATTCGCTTGGCCCTGCTCACCACCATGTCGCCCACTTTAAAAACTAAAATTTTGGCCGAAGCGGGGGATAAAGAAAAAGAATTTTTCACCACCCTCTCTACCAAACCCGGCTCGAAAAATCTTGCCACTGCCTTGCGCGAATTTCTCGATACTTATAACCTTCTCGGTGGCAGTTTCTCCCCCCAGATTCCATTAGAGCTAGCGGTGGTGAAAATTTTGGAACCAAAAGCTTAAGGTCCTTATGAAAACATACGCTTTTAGATTACATCCCGGGCAAGATTTGCGAGAAGAGATTGATAGGTTTGTTACCGAAAAAAATATTAAGGCCGGAGCTATTTTGACTTGTGTTGGTAATCTTTCAAAGGCGATTATCAGGATGGCCGATGCTAATCTTACTAAAATTTGGGAAGGAACTTTTGAAATAGTCTCACTGGTTGGGACAACAGAAGATGGCAATAGTCATCTGCATCTGTCAATTTCAGATAAAGATGGGAATGTTTTTGGCGGTCATCTTAAAAAAGGGTCTATTGTCGGTATCACGGCCGAGATAGTTATCGGGGAATTAGAGGGTCTAAAATTCAAAAGAGAATTCGATGAAAAAACCGGTTACGAAGAATTAGTGGTTGAAGAGAAATAAAATGATTGAACCGGCAACATCTTCACAAGTTTTAGAAGCAACCCCCGATGACATCAGGGGAATTTTAGATGTCCAAAATAGTGTACTGCACACCAATAACAAGGAATTAGATCGAGGTTTCCTCTGGTATCCACTCGACACTGAGGAATTGGAGGAGATTATTGCTCATCCAGAAAGCCACGCTTTAATGGTGGCCAAGGAGGGCAAAAACGTCATCGGCTATTTTCTTGGCTATGATTTAGACGAATGGCAAAAACATAAACCCGATTGGTTTGAAGCGCTTGATGTCCCAGCTGATCTAAAAGAAAAAATCAAAAGCCAAAAAGTTTTTTATTGTCGTCATATTGCTACTGCTAACCAGCGCTCTGGCATCGGTTCTGTTTTAAGCCAATCGTTGCAGAAAGTCGCGAAAGATCGGGGTTATAATATGGTATTGGCCGAGGTTATGAGAAAACCAATTGAGAATGTTGCCTCAATTGTCCACCATTTAAAACAGGGTTGCCGCGAAGTTGGCTCAATTTCTTACTCCGATGGCACCGAGTGGGGAGTTTTTATACATGATTTAAAGAGCGAGTAAGATCGCTCCGAGCGAAACTAAGAGCGCACCAAGGCCGGTTTTCCAAGTGAGGGCTTCGCCGAGAAAGAGAACGGCGAGGACGAGAACAAAAACGACACTTAAGCGATCAAGAGCGGCCACGGCGGTGGCCGGGCCGTTTTTGAGCGCGCCGAAATAGAAGAACCAAGATAATGCGCCGGCGAGACCCGACAGGGCAATGAAGATCAGAGCTTTGTTATCAATTTTGCTTAAATCAAATTTACCAAGCGATAGGGCAGCTAACACCAAGGCGACAGCCATAATCACCGAGCGAATAGCAGTGGCGAGCGTAGTGTCGACATGGCTAATGCCGATTTTGCCAAAGATGGCGACTAGCGCCGCGCAAACGGCCGAAAGGATGGCATAAATAATCCACGAACTAATCATGGCCCTTATTATAACATGGGTTTCATCAAAAATTTAGAACTTAAACGGTATCATGTAGCGTAATTAAAAATATAAAGGTCGGGCAGCTTTAAATTCTTATTTATATTATCAACTTAAGACAAAAAACATTATGAAAAGAATCGCTTGTAAAGATATTAATCCCGGCACCGATTGTGCTTTTGAGGTCGACGGTAAAACGGTCAAGGAGGTGGCTGACAAAATGATGGAGCATATCAAAATGGAACATCAGGATGACCTGGCCAAGATGAAGATGGATATGTCCGAAAAGGAGATTCTGAAGATGGTGGAGAATAAGGTGCACTTCTAACTCCTTGTTAATCTTTCTAGCTCAATGATATCTCGCTCAATACCCTTTAGGCCGGCTTCGAAAAAGGCCGGCTTACTGGTGTCGATACCGATGGATTTAAAGATATCTTCCGGACTCATTGATCGGCCGGCCGAAAGAAATTGTTTTATTTTTTTCGCATAGCTTGGATCCGCTTGCCATTTTTCATAAAGCGCTCGGCTAATTAGCTGTCCATAAGCATAGGTGTAAACATAAAAGAAATTACGAATATGCGGCCAATAAACAAAGAAATAACCATCGTCAGGTGTCACCTCAACCGCTTCGCCCAGGTAAGATTTTAGATGTTTCGACATCAGGTTGGCCATTTCTTCTTTCGAAATTTGACCAGCGGCACGGATTTTTTGGTGGAGTTCTAACTCAAAATTAAAGCAGGCAATTTGGCGAAAGATGGTAGATATATCACCCATAATTTTGTTATGAAGTAAAAATACTTTTTCTTTCGGCGAAAGATGTTTTTCAACCTCGGCCGAGATAATTTGTTCAAAAAAAGTACTAGCCACCTCGGCTGTCGCGATCGAGTGCCCTTGATAAGCTGGCGGTTGGGATTTGCTTAATTCGGTATGGATAGCATGGCCCATCTCGTGGGCCAAAGTCTCAAGCGACCTTAGGTCATCAGTGTGGTTAAGGAGTAAGAAGGTCGGGAGTCGGCCACTGCCCCAGCAATAGGCTCCGCCTTTTTTACCCTTTTTCGGATAAACATCGATTTGACCATTGGTTAAAAAGTTTTCAAACAAAGTGGCATATTCCGGATCAATTTTATTAAGCGTTGATTGAAGAATGGAGACTGAAGCGGGGAAATCGAATTTGGTTTTTATCTCGCCAATTTGGGCGCTACGGTCAGCGAGGGTAATCTTTTTTTCACCCAAAAGTTTGGTGTGCAATTTGTAAAAGCGGTGAGCAATCTTAAAGTTCTTCGAGATTAGCGTGACAAAGTTCTCAATTGCATGCTCGTCATTTTCATAACCGAGGATGGTGGAGCTATAAGGTTTCTCATAACCCCGTCGTTTATCCATCACCTTTTTGTAACTATAGACGGCATTAATCTCGCCCTCGGCAACGTGGCTGATGGACTTTAGAACGGCATTAACTTTATTGTGGATTTCCCGGCGATCTCTTTTGGACGAGTCTGATATCTTAGCGATGGCTTCGGCAATGGGTAAATCTTTATCGTGGTGTTTAATAGTTTGTTGACTAAGCAATTTTCCTTGAACATCTATCCACATCGAATAACTTGTCTGCTTTAGTAAACTCTTTAATTGCTCTTCACCCTCTGGCAAATTAAATTTGGCCTGCTTAAAAATGCGGGTTAGGGCGTAGACATGGGGTTTTAATGGAGTATAGGCCAGAAAAGCCCTTTGTCTTTTAGGGTCAATCTTGGCAATCTCCAAACCGAAAAATTTAATCCGATTAAAAGCCTCAGTCATTCTTTGGCCATATTTGGTCGCTAGGGCGCGAGACTGGCTATCGGCCGAATCGAGGTCGGTCTTGAGAGCAAAATACCAAGCTGGTTCAAGTTGGCTGAGTCGGGTGTCTAGCTTCTCGATGTCGTCGTAGGCGGTAGCGAGTTTTTTGGGCGAGGCCATAGAATTCTTCCCGCGATACTTTTTCTCAAAAGTTTCGCAGCGCTGCTCGATTTCTCGCAGATCCTTCTCAATTTGCGGATCATCACCACTTTTATAAAGCAACTTTAAGTTCCAAGCAGTTTTGATTTTCATTGTCTCAGAATACCAAAAAATTAGCTTGATGACCAATTGTTTCGCCATTTGCTAAATAACGAAAAATCGTGTTAACATATAGTTGTTTTTAAACAATTGCGGGATCGTCTAAAGGTAGGACATGAGCCTTTGAAGCTCAGTATCTTGGTTCGATTCCAAGTCCCGCAGCAGCGTGATAAAATAAGAGAGTTATGGAACAATTAGATTTTTTTGACCAAGGATCTGAACCAGAGACAGGGCCAGAGACGCCCGAAATTCAGGAAGATGTGTCAGTTGAATCTCTTGGGGCCGTGAGTCGATCGCCCGAAATAGTTTTTGGTCCACCGGTTAATCCAGATGATGATTGCCCTCACAATGACACCTATCGCAATTGTCCCTTTTGTCGATTTAGATTTCCATTCAAAAAGCCAAGAAAAGCCGCTTAAAAAACAAAAACCTTTATCCCGAGCCTGTCGAAGGGCCAAAGAAAAAGGTTTTTGTTTGGTGTAATCAAATTAACAAACTAAGCAGCGAGATCCATTTCGTCGGCGGTCGGCTCATCGGACTCTGGGTCGGCCTCAGTATCGGCGGCGCTCACTTTCTCGCAGCAACCACAATTCACATCGTTGCACTTACAAGTGCAATCCTCAGTACATTTGCAGTCGCTCTTTTTATCGTCGTCCATATTTAATTATTAAAAACTGATAATCCGTCAATTATAGGGTAATTGTATAATTAAAGCAATTGCGTTATACTCGGAGGAGTTCTCCACGGGGAGAATTTTTTTACCTCGAAATTAAGTGGGGTTAATCTACATATGGAAATTCGTAATATTGCCATCATCGCCCACGTTGACCACGGTAAAACCAAATTGACCGACGCTCTTTTGCGCCAGACGGGTATGGTAGCCGAGGGCTTTAGTATGGACACTAACGCTCTTGAACAAGAGCGGGGTATTACGATTTACTCTAAAAATGCCTCGCTGTTCTATCCTTCGACGAGCTCAGGACGTCCCGTAACTAAAATCAATATCGTTGATACTCCGGGCCACGCCGACTTTGGTTCAGAGGTTGAACGGGTTTTGCGCTCAATTGATGACGTTGTCTTGGTCGTTGATGCACAGGAAGGGCCAATGCCGCAAACTCGTTTTGTCTTAAAGAAATCACTTGAGCTTGGTTTGAAACCGATTGTGGTCCTTAATAAAATTGATAAACCGGCCGCTGATCCTAAACGGGCCGAGGAGGAGGTGCTCGAACTTTTTATGGATCTCGGCGCTCATGATGACCAGCTTAATTTCTCGGTGGTCTACGCGGTTGGTCGAGATGGTATTGCCAAATTGGACCTTGAGGATGAGAGCACTGATATTACACCCCTACTCGACACGATTTTGGCCAAAATTCCACCCGCCAAGACCGATACGACCTTGCCATTTCGCGCTCAGCCCTTTAATTTGGCCTACGACAACTATTTAGGTCGTTTGGCTATTTGTCGGGTTTATGAGGGAAAAATCAAATCTGGCGATACTGTTATTATTAAAAAATTAGGCAGCGCCGATTACACCGGTAAAATTACCAAGATTTTTACCTTCC
Organism: Minisyncoccota bacterium; assembly: GCA_041663165.1. GTDB lineage: Bacteria > Patescibacteriota > Minisyncoccia > Phycocordibacterales > XYD1-FULL-46-19 > CAIPHT01. The sequence goes on from JBAZRF010000003.1 coordinate 21,204, forward strand.
GTGGTTTAGCGCGAGAAGAGGTAAGCGAAGCGACAGCTGGCGATATTGTCATGATTGCTGGTATCCCGCAAATTTATATCGGCGAGACAATTTGTGTCGAAGCCGATAGCGAATTACTTCCCGCCATTTTGGTTGATGAGCCAACCATTGCTCTTAATTTTATGGTTAATGACTCGCCGTTTGGCGGTCGGGAAGGCAAATATGTGACTAGCCGGCAGATTCGTGAACGGCTCGAACGAGAACTCGAAGTCAATGTTGGTCTTAGGGTTGATTTTTCGGGTGGCGATAAATATCAGGTTTTTGGTCGTGGCGAGCTCCATATTTCCATCTTGCTCGAGAATATGCGTCGCGAAGGCTACGAACTTTGCGTTTCTCAACCCCAAGTAATTATTAAAGAGGTTGACGGAGTAAAAATGGAACCATTTGAAGAGGTAACCATTGATACGCCAACAGAGTTTCAGGGTGCGATTATCGATCGGCTCGGTCAGCGTGGGGCAGTGATGGCGAGTCTCAAGCCAACTCACCATGGTTCGACGACGGTCCGTTTAACTTTTGAGGGACCAACTCGTGGCCTCTTGGGTTACCGCAATCAATTTATTATTGATACTCGTGGCGAAGGGATTATGTCATTTCGCGTTCTCGGTTTCAGGCCTTACGCTGGCGAAATCCGCAAAACCAGTGTTGGCTCAATGATCTCAATGATCACTGGCAAGGTATTGGCCTATGCTTTAGACAATTTGCAAACTCGCGGCACGCTTTATGTCGCGCCTGGTGATGAGGTCTATGAGGGTCAGGTGATCGGCAATACTTCCAAGGGTGAAGAGATGCCTGTTAATCCAATTAAAGGTAAACAGCTCACTAACATGCGGGCGGCTGGGACCGACGACAAGGTCATGCTTGCCCCACCATTTATTTTAAGTATTGAGCGGGGACTTGAGGTGATGACTGATGACGAGTATCTTGAAGTCACGCCGAAATCAGTTCGCTTACGCAAAGCGCTTTTAACCGAGACTGAACGCTCACGCTCTAAGCGTACCACCTTCAAGCCCGGAGTTTAATTAGAATAAAAAAAGTTGCCGTGCGTGCTTTTTAAAAATGTCTGGCCGAAATCGTAGATTGAGGAGATCCGAGGACTTTTTAAAAAGCAGGCACAAAGCTTTTTGTTACCTTCCCAAATAATGTTTTAGCGTGTACAGCCAATCCTCATCTTGTTCGCCGTCTTCAAGTTTTTGTTTATAAAGCCATTCAAGATAACCGCGGTCGGTTTTGGCAATTTCTTCAAGTGTTTTATCCTTGTGCTTGCCAAACGGCATTTTTTTATAGATGGTCGGTTGGCTCGAAATTCTGATCATTTCGGCAATGGCCGCTTCTTCATCCAAGCCTTGATCCAAGAATTTTTGCAATTGGCGGTTAAAAATCGCTTCAGTTACCAATACGTCACTAAGGGCGTCGTGGGCCGTGCCCTCGACCTCGAGATCAAGATAATAGCGTAAGAATTGCAGATTATATTCGGGGATAACTCCGTTTTCGTCTAGGTATCGGGCGATGCGCAAAGTGCAAATAAACTTCGGCACTTTCAACCCCTCGGCCTCGAGCATGGCGATATCAAATTTGGCATTATGGGCAACCAACGCGTGATTTTCGAGCAAGTCTCTAAGATTTCTTTGCATCTCACTGCCCTCAAATGGCGCTTTGTTCTCCACCATTTTGTTGGTGATATGAGTGATGCTCGAGGACTTTATCGAGATGGGTAGCGGGGGCTTAAAATATTCAGTGTGCGTTTTGGTCGTTGTCTTATAACAGACCTGACAGAGGCGATCTTTGGCCACATCGTTACCAGTGGTTTCGGTATCTAAGAAGAGGAGTTTCATTACTCGCTGATCGTTACGTTTTTGATAAGCACTTGGTCGATTGGGTGATCATTGGCATCAGTTTTAACATTGCCAATTTTGTTAACAATCTCTTGTCCTTTGGTGACCTTGCCAAAAATCGTGTAATTATTTGGCAGCGGATTATCGGCTAACATAATAAAGAATTGCGAGCCGTTAGTATTGGGACCAGAGTTGGCCATCGCTACCACACCGGTTTTATAGCCAGCTTGATAAGAGGGGGTCGCCGGATTTAACTCATCAGCAAATTGATAACCGGGACCGCCCGTACCGCAAGGGCCCTTAGAGCGTTCGGGGGTGCAATTGGGATCGCCGCCTTGAATCATGAAGCCCTTAATAATCCGGTGAAAGGAGAGACCATTATAAAAGCCTTGGCCGGCTAACTTCACAAAATTAGCCACAGTGTTTGGCGCATCTTGGTTATAAGTGGTGAACTGAATTTGACCGAGCGAAGTTTCTAAAGTAATAAGTTGCATTTTTTTGTTTTGATTAACTTGTGGTGAGCTTGTCGAACCATTATTCGAACCTGCTTGAGGAACGCTTGAGGTCGCGACATTGATCAAGACGTCTGGCGAAGTGCTGGCGACTAAAGTATCAAGGGTTGAATTGCCATTTGAGCGGGTGGCGCCCCAGCCGACAATAATTAAGCCGATAACGATTACGATCAAGATGATACTGATTAGGGTTTTGTTCTGCATTTATCTAAAAATATTTAGTGATAATGATAAGATTATAACTAAAGTCAGGAAATTTTTATAGTTGACGGTTATTGTTTTTTTGCGTATAAATAGACCAGGGTTCAGCAACTAAGGAGAGGTTGATATGCACACGCTGATCTTTTTAGGTGGCGCCGCAGTTGGGCTTGTCGTCGGGATAGTCGTCGGCGTCCTCTTGGCCTGTATTGTTATGGCCAAGCACGAGGAAAATGAACGTCTGCTGCGGGATCGGGTAGACAGTGATGGGGGCTAACCACCCCCTTAATTTTTTAAAAAAATGAAGAAAAATAATTTCGATAAAGAAATAACTTGGCTTAAACGTGATCGGCCTGATTATTATGCCCAAGGGATAAAAAGGCTAAAGACTGGCGAGCCTGTCGACTATGTCATCGGCTGGCGAGAATTTTTGGGCTGTAAAATCGATTTGTCGGCAAAGCCCTTGATTCCGCGCGAAGAGACTGAATTTTGGGTGGGCGAGGTTTTGAGAAGTTGGACTTCGATGAGCCCGAAGTCCAACTTCGCGAAACCGAACAAAGCGGCGTGCGAAGTCGCATTTAGTTCCACAAAAAACGACTTCTCACAACCGCTTAGAGTCCTCGATTTGTTTGCTGGTTCCGGCTGCATCGGCCTGGCCATTCTTAAACATATTCCTAACGCCCATGTTACTTTTGCCGAGAAAGATCCGAAACTTTGCGAGCAAATTAAAAAAAATCTCTCTCTCTTTCCCCCGACAACCCGTAAGGGTGCCCAAGGGTTGTCGGGTCGAGCGCGGGTCATTCAATCAGACATTTTTCAAGCTTATCGAAGTCGAACTTCGATAAGCCCTAAAAAGTTGGGGATAAAGTATACAAAAAACCCTTATTTATTGAAGTTGGACTTCGTGCAAGAGAAATTCGACGTTATCTTCGCTAATCCACCCTATGCCGCCACTAGCAAAATGAAATTAATTAGCCCATCGGTGCTCCAGTGGGAACCGAAAAAGGCGGTGCTTGGTGGCGTTGACGGCTTAACTTTTATCAAAAAATTTCTCAAACAAGCCAAAGATCATTTAAATACTAATGGGCGAATTTATCTCGAATTTGGTCAGGGGCAAAAAACGAAAATTGAGAAGTTGATTAAACAGTTCGACTACGCTCACTGCCGATTTCATCGGGATCAATTCGGCAAATGGCGCTTCGTGGTGATAGAATAAAGTCATGGGCGAACATAAGGTAATCGTTTATTCAACTCGGTCTTGCCCTTATTGTATTATCGCCAAAGAATATTTGGAGAGAGTTGGTGTTCCTTTTGAAAACAAAGATGTTGGCAAAGATCCGATTGCCAGCCAAGAAATGGTCGCCAAGAGCGGGCAAATGGGCGTACCGGTAATTGAAATTGACGGAGAAATTATTGTCGGTTTTGATTTTGAAACTATTGAAAAATTATTAAGCTAATAAAAATTGTGGATAACACAGATAACACAAAAGAGACGGGGCCGTCTAGCCAATTTGAGAAATTTCTTGGCCAGACGGTTAAGGTAAAAATTGATCGAGCTTTGGGGTCAAAGCATCCCAAACATGATTTTGTTTACGATGCCAATTATGGTTTTGTTCCCGGTGTCATGGCGCCAGACGGCGAAGAATTAGATGCCTATGTTTTAGGTATCTCCGAGCCCGTTCAGGAATTTGAAGGTAAATGTGTGGCAATTATCCACCGCTTAAACGACGATGACGATAAATTGGTAATCGTCCCGCCCGAAGGCGAAAATATTACCGACGAGGAAATTCGCCAAGCCACTAATTTTCAAGAGCAATTTTTTGAGTCGGTTATTATAAGGAAATATAACTAGACAAGTTTTTTAAAAGTAATAGAGTTACAAGTGAATGGTTCTTGTTGTTTCAGGTGCTTAACTTCAGGAAGGAGGCCGCTTATGGCCACAGTCGAGGGTCACGTTCACGTGACCAAAGAGGAAATGGACGCTCTTTGCCAGTGTTCATTCCAAGGTACACCGGATGAGAAGAACGCGCAGGGGACAGCCATTCTTGTTCGGATAAGAGACGAGGGCTGCGCTTCTTGCCGAACGGCCTGGCAGCGGTACATGGCCTCGCACAAGTGCTCACCCTGCCCGGCGGAGGCATCCAACGTGTGAACCCGTTCTGCGCTCGTCCTACTTCAGGACCTGCGTGGGCGGGTTCTGTTGTTTATGGTAGGATTATTAAAATGAAAAAAGACGAAAACTATGAGGTAATAGTTATCGGTGGCGGGCCGTCGGGGATGATGGCAGCGGGGATTGCCGGTGAGAAAGGCAAACGGGTCTTGTTGTTAGAGAAAAATGAAAGATTGGGCGATAAACTCAAGGCGACTGGCGGCGGGCGGTGCAATATCACTAATGCCGAGGAGGACAAGGAGGCCTTGCTTCGTCATTATGGCGAGGCTAAAGATTTTCTCCAATCGCCCTTTGCGCAATTTGGCGTGGCCGATACTTTTAAATTTTTCGAATCGCACGGCTTACCCCTCGTGGTTGAGGCACGCAAACGAGCCTTCCCGGCGACCCAAAAAGCTGAAGATGTTTTTCGCGTGCTGGAGAAATTCATGCGGGCCGGTAAAGTTACCGTTAAAACCGGCGCTAAGGTAGTGAAATTGATTAAAGATAATGATCAAAAAGTCACGGGAGTGATACTTTCAAATCACGACAAGCACTTTGCCTCAAATTTCATTTTCGCCACTGGCGGTCTCTCGCACCCCGAACTGGGCGCCACAGGCGATGGCTTTGCTTGGCTTCGCTCGCTTGGTCATAAGGTTAAAGAATCTTCGCCCGATATTGTACCGCTCGCGGTTAAAGAGAAGTGGGCTAAGGATCTCTCTGGTGTGTCGCTCTCGTTTATGAAGATTACTTTTTTCTTAGATGGAGTTAAAAGGTTTTCAAAAAAAGGCAAAATTCTTTTTACTCATTTTGGTTTGTCGAGTCCCCTAATCCTAAATAGCGCGCGCGAGGTTAAACCGTTAATTCAAACTGGTGGTATCGTTACGGCCACCATCGACACTTGCCCCGATACCGATATCGGTTCGCTTGAAAAGCAGGTGATCAAAATTTTAGATCAAAATAAAAATAAGGTTTTAAAAAACACCTTACCGGCGCTCGCCCCTGACGGGCTCGCGCCAGCGTTAGCCCTCTTGCTTGCCAAAAAGCTCAACCTCGATAAAAAAGTCCACAGTATTACCAAAGATGAGCGTCGTGTTATTGTCGATTTGCTCAAAGCTTTGCCTCTCACCATTACCGGCCTCATGGGCTTCGATCGTGCCGTGGTCTCCGATGGGGGAGTTGAACTGGCCGAAATTGATCTCCGCACCATGCGCTCGCGTCTCCACCCCAACATCTACGTTACTGGCGATCTCCTCAATATCTCCCGCCCCTCCGGCGGCTTCTCTCTCCAACTCTGCTGGACCACAGGGTATGTAGCCGGGAGGAGTGTGTAAGTATTGACATAATACGATACAGGCCTTATAATAATAAATAGATGTTTGCCGTAAGCCGAAGAATGTTTTCTTCGGGGCGGATTGTTTTTAGACAGGAAGGAGGACGGACTGGATGTTGATTGGAAAAATGCTAGGTCTGGTGGCGGCGCTGTTGCAGACCGTCGCCTATCTTGATTACAACCAGAAGGTGCTTCGAGGGGAAACAAAGCCGAATGGTGCAACCTGGCTCATCTGGGCCTCGCTTGCGGGGCTAAACGCTTCGAGCTACCTGGTCATGACCAGCAGGGAACTTGCAACGGCTCTCTTGCCGCTTATCAACACTCTTCTTTGTATCGGGACATTTTTTCTTGCTCTCCGATTGAGAAAGTTTGATTGGCCGGATCTCTGGGATTGGCTGGCTCTGGCGACGGGACTAATTTCTGCCGTGACTTGGTGGCAGTACCAGTCAGCAGTGTCGGCCAACATGATCTTGCAGTTCGCGATATTTTTGGGTTTTATCCCAACTTATCGTCTGGTCTGGCGAGATCCTCAAGCAGAACGCCCGCGCCCTTGGTGGATTTGGGTGGGAGCCTATTGCGTCCTGACCATAACCGTAATCGTGTGCTGGAAAAACCAATGGCAAGACCTCGGCTATCCGGTAAACTGCTTGGTGCTCCACAGCCTAGTGCCCGGTATCGCGTTCGCGAGCTTCAAGCTAAGGGTTAAGTAATTGAATCATCGCCCACAACGAAAACCGTTGGAGGGCGGTTTTCTATTGTTTCAAATACGTTCGAATCTTTCCTCCAACTCTGCTGGACCACGGGGTATGTGCCTTGCCGGCCGTAATCTCGATGAAGGCTGAGCCGGGAGGAGTGTGTAAGGTCCAATCTTCTGTTTTGGCGCATTTGTGGTATAATGCAATGGTATGCCAGATCGCAGTTTAGACGAAACAACCCTGCCAAGTTCCTATGATTTAAGCCGGATTGATATGACCGGCACGGAGTATGAGGAATTCGAAGGTCATCAGCTTGGAGAAGTGGTCAATTATAACAATTTAAGAAAGGAGGTTATTGCCCAGTTCGATTTCAAAGAATTTCTCAACTCATACAATAAATCGATTGAATTTTTTACTGAGAAAGATTTTAAAAATTGCGAATCTGTCGCCGAGAAAATCTTAAGAATAATTACCTCGCCTAAATATCGAAATGGATCTCTGGACACCATCAATTTAGAAAAGTTTAAAACTTTCTTTTTAGAAAAAATAAATTTCTGGGTAGAGAAGAATGAACAGATACAGTTTATGTTGCCCGCCTTCCCTTTTAAGGTTGCCAACCCGCTAAAATCTTCACGTCGAGACGCGGATCTTGCCGAAGTGGGAGCTTTTTGTAAATTTAACGAAATCAACCTACAAATAAAAGAGATTTACTCTCCGGGAATACGTTTTATTATTTTTCATGACGGCCATTTATATTATCGGCACTTTCTCCATACCAAAGAAGATGCCGATCGCTACTTCTCTTCGTTAAATAAATTTGTTGACGCCCTTGGCCTAAAAGAGGTGGTTGAATTGCGAGACGCTTACAAAGAGTTGGAACAAATGGATAATTTTGAAGAAATCTCTCAAACCGCGAGGCAAGAAATAACTAAGCTTTGGGAGAACTCAGCTTCAAACGAAAAAATATCGCAAATCTTAGAGTCAGCTAAGCAAAATATAAATTTGTCAGATGTGCCCCTTAATCTATTACGCAAGATCGCTGAGTTTGAAGAATGGGACCTTTCCAACACCGAGAAGGAAATAAAACGAAAAATACAAGAAAAGGCCAAAAACTGTGCTTTTGAATACATGGTTGTTCAACATGCATTAGAGAAGGCCAACTTTTTTGATTCCCGTGTTCCCAATGGGATTAGGCTCACGGTCCATCCAAAAGAGGGGCAAATAGGTATCTACCTAGTTCGGAAAAAAACCTATCTGTTGCCTTGGATGGGGGTGGGGGTTTTGAAAAACAATGGTGAAGTCTCTGTTCATTATGAAAGTGATTTGATCATGAGTGGTAAGTATCATCCCGTTTTTATTGAAGGGGAGCAATATCCTTTTTATTATAAAGAGGCCGAGATAATTTATGAGGGGCTTGAGCAATTTAAGGGGCTGTTTGATTCTGTTGTTCGCGATCTTAAAAAAGATGATTATTATCGAGTTTTTGCTTTTGGCCCCGAATATCACAATGTCGAGGTTAGAGAGATACTGTCCAATGTTCATAAGGCGCTAGAAGATCGCCAGATTAGTGACCAGGCTATTTGCAAAAAAGAAAATCTGGATTCATTGTTAGAAACGTATAAAGATAATTCAAATATTGAAATAAGGCCAACCGAAGATGAAGTCCCGGTCGGAGTAATTATTTTAAGAGATCGGGTAATTAATCTTTTATGGGGTACCGAACCGGCCGCCTTTGAAATTACCGATCCTGAAATCGTGGCGAGATATAACGATTATTTTAAAGAGGTTTGGGATAAGACCACGAGGTATGCCGCCGGGAGGAGTGTGTGATATAGGAGAAGTTATTTAAATATGCTGTGTAAAGTGCTACCATATTGGCAATATGTTTGAAAGCATATTTTGGACCATAATCAGTGGGGTAGCTGTTTTCGTTGTCAGCCAGCTTGTTTTGGAACTCTGCATAAAACCATATAGAGAGTATCGGGATATAAAATATCGTATATCAAACAAACTAAAGTATTACTCGAACCTAATTACGAATCCTCTCAATTTGCTGGAACCCGTCGAGAATTTATTTACTACTGTTACAAAAACTCGTCAAGATGATTTACAAGAGATAAATCGCAAAGAAGTTTTAGATTATTACTTAAAAACTTCTAGTGAAATGCGAAAACTTTCTTGCGACCTGGAAACTGGCTATTTTAATAATTTAGATTTAATCAGGAAAATTTTTATAAAAGAGGATCTCCAGGATATAGATAAAGCCTCATCTCTCTTAATCAGAATATCAAACTGTCTTTTTGAGCCACGGATGGCTTTACAAAACGGCAAAGACATTGACGAAATCAAAAAACATCTTAATTTAAAATCAATTAATAATTAATAAAAAACCATGGATCATAACAACACCACTACGGCGTTTGAGTTGCCGGGGAAGAAGATTGTAAAAAATTTAGGGGTCGTGAAGGGGATCATTGTTCGCTCGCGCTCAATTGTGGGCACGATTGGCGGGTCGCTCCAAACCATTTTGGGCGGGAATATCTCGCTCTTTACCGAACTCTGCGAAAAAACGCGCGAGGAGGCCTACGAGCTAATGATTAAACATGCCGAAGAGAAGGGGGCCAACGCCATCATCGGCGTGCGTTACGACACCACCGAGCTGATGCAAAGCGTGACCGAAGTGCTTTGCTACGGTACGGCCGTTGTCGTCGAATAGCCTTTCACCATAAAAATAACATCCTTACAAACTTGAGAATGTAAGGATGAGAATTGATCCGAATAAACCCGCTTTTATTTAGTAAGTCTTTTCCGCCAATTGATGAGAAACAAAATGCCGATCAGAAAGGCTGGGCCGGCGATTATTACCGACCACGAGATCATGTACCATTCAAATCTGGGCTTCATGGCTAAGAGGAGAATATAAAGCAAGCCAGCGAGAATAAAAGCGATTCCGCCCACGATCTCATAGCGCCAAGAAATCCATAGGATGATCGCCAAAACAAAGACCGGAATATTGTGCATGAATAGTCCAACGACGGTTCCCCAAAAACCGTAATTGCCATCAAAGATATCTAAAGAAAACATTGCTAGAAAAATAATAAAGACAACTGAAGCAATTCTTGGCATCCAATAGATAAATTTGTTGATTTTGGTCATCGTTTTTATCCCCTAACTTTTTTGTAAATGATTATTCCCAAACTGACGAAGAGAAAGATGGCACTTAAAAACCAGGTTAGAATATATTTATTTATACAAATCTCAAAAAAACCGTGGCAGTAATCGGGAGTGAAAACCTCGGCCAGAACTGATAAGGGGATAAAGATGATGGCAAATTTACTCCATGTTTTGAATATTTGGTTAGAAAAAAACAAAAGGATGACTAGAGTTAAAATTATTATTGGTGTTGCTATAGCTAAGGGTAAACCAAGAGAAAAAGCACTAGATTTTAACCAAAAATCCGCCCAAACGTAAAGAGCTAGACAAATAGCGATAAACACCCAAATAGTTTTTTTGTGAGACATTTTATTTCAAATTATCTAATAATTGATTAAGCATTTTAACAAGAATATCTTTGTCTGATTGGGGAATTATTTGCCGGTTGCGCCAGTGCGGACGATCGGCCAGCCAAACGGTCAATTTTATTCTGCGTTCAACGTTCTTTATTTTTCCTCGCTCGATTAATTTTATCATATTATCGATCCTCGCTTCTAATAACTTTTCCACTAAAGGCTTAAGGTCAAAACTGGCGACAACCTTTTTCATCATTTGTAAGTAAAGAATTAGATCAAAACCGGTATTTGGTTTAACGGCAAAATCATTTTTGCCATCACCATCGGCGTCGATTAATAGAGTTGTCGAAGTTCCAGCCGAGACGTTTAAACTGGCTATCGTCATTGGCGTAACGGGGATATCGGTAAATGATACAGTTGTAGTACTAACACCATCGGTTGTTTCTTCTTGCTCGTAACTAAAAATACCAAAGCTTAACCCCGCTAATTTTATCGCATAATTAGCTGGGGCGAGCCCGTTTCCGAAGGGTAAAACAATGTATTTACCCTCGCCAAAATCAAGATATTTGCTATTAGGGATATCCTCTTCGATCAATTGCAAATCTGAATTCGGGTTCGGATTAGGAATAAGCCCAGTGTGATTGCCTAAATTATCATAAGCATTAAGCGAGACGGGCGAATGGACGCTAATGAGTAAGTTTTTTTGCCCTGCCGTTGGAGTCGGTTTGGCTAGAGAAAAATAATTTGGTAAATCAATAGTGTTTTTGATGAGATTTGTGATTTCTTGTTGCACAGAGCTCATTTCGAAAATATCTTTATGCACCCAACTTTTATTATTAACCTCATTGTATTTCTGTATATCAAGGTAAAAATCTCTATGACTCCCCACTGCTCCGGTGGCGCTTGGCGAAACCACCGTCCCGTCGCCGTCGGTGGTGAGGAGGGGGTGGATGTCGAGCTTGTTGTCTTTAGCTAAATACTCGGTGGTTTTGAGGGTGGGGATGCCCCAACCGGCGATTTGAATTACCTCGGTCGTTGTCGGGAATTGCCAATTGTCGAGGTTATCATGAGTAATCTGACTTTTGGTGAACATTTGGGAATTTAAAATATTGGGGGTCGCCAGGTTGGTTACCGCCGGTTTGGCTCGGCCGTCAAGTTGACCAAGCGCAAATTGCTGGAGTTTGTCGGCCGATGAAATTTCGGTGCCGTAGCTAGCCAAACCGGGCATAATTTTTACCGCTGACTGGTCGAATTTAATTACTGGTTCTTGCACGGTGGCAAAATATTTGGTTGAAGGGAGGAGATTGTAAGCTGACGGCATATTCTCAACCGCTTGGCGCGCGACCGATTGATTAAGGAGAAAGCCGTAACCTAAGGCTTGATCAGCGCCATGGAGCATGGTGGGGATAGCTTCAGGCGTGCCGAGTTGTGGTACCGCTACCAAAATTACTTTATCAATTTTGTCGACTAAATCGCTTTGGTTAGAGGTTTTCATTTCTTGTAATTTTTGCATTAAAGCCTTTGCCACCAAACCCCCGTTTGAGTGGGCAACAATTGTCACCTTGCCATTTTTGGAGCGGTTGGCTAATTTTTGAATCTCGGCGATCATGTAGGGAAGTTGTCCGGCCGACAAGTCGGAAGTATAAGAAATACCCTTTGTTGTCGTTGCCCCGCGCGCAACCACTTTATCTAAATCAAAACGCCAATCATAAGGCAGGGGTTCAAAATCGGCAATATCGCCAGCGGCCACCATTTTATTCATTGATTTGATGAAACCATCATAAATCGGCATGAAGCCGAGAAAAGCGTTATCAATTACTTCGCGGGTGTAGATTGAAGGATCAACACTCTCGCCAGCGGTCGTCATAAATAATTTACGGGCATCATCGTTGCGGTTAGGCACCCACAATTCGTTCTCACAATTAAACAACGTGCAACCCGGTTCTTGGCGATACAAGAAGCTGGCTTCGACACCGGGGATAAAAACAACACTTGAGAAACCGAACGGCGAGGTGGTAAAAGAATTCTCATCACTTACGGTTGGCGGGATAACTGCTGGCGTTTGGCCAATCCAGGGGTCAAAAAGGACATTAGCGCCAACGATCTTATCACCTAAACCGTTTGGGTTAAGATCGACATGGTAGGGTCCGCTATTATCGCCCCACCAATTATGGCGCGCGTCCATTGCTCGACCATAATAGTCTCGCAGGCCAGCCTCGGTATTATGATGAATTTGACTTTGCGTGATATTGGCCGTGCCGTCTATGAAACCAAAACCAACATTATTATTGGTCAAAATACTGGCGCTGATGGTGGTGGAGCCACTTTCTTGATAAATACCTAGCGGATTGTTGGTTAACTGCGAATCGGTGATCAGTGATTCGCCGCCAGCGGCGTGGATAGCCGCGCCACCAGAATAAAAACCAGCATAACGAGCGATCACGTGAGCGAAATTAAGATGACCGGTGGCGAGGACATATAATTGATCCCAATCGCGCATCGCCGGTATGGTGGTGGTGCCATCGCCGTTTGAGTCGCCACTAATCGAATCATCTTTGTAAGAAGTAAAATAAATTTCGTCACCGGTGTTGCCTTGGGCGCTAAGCTCCCCGTTGATGTAAAAAGCGGATTTATTTTTGAATTTGACAATAGTACCCGGTTCGAGGGCGAGGGTTACGCCGTTATTAATATAAACGTCATCGGTTATGATGTAGGGGCTAGCAGCTTTGGTCCAAGTGGTATTAGTGCTTAGGCTGGCACCCGAAATTATCGTCTCAGCGAAAAGTGACAGAGGCGAGCTTAATAAAAGTAACGTTATCAAAAAAATAAATCTTTGAAACATTTTTTACTTTTTTATTTTACACCCAACTTGATTTTTATTAAAACTTTTGCGGACAACCTAAGTGCCTTGCAGCAATCACGGGGGTGTCTTGCCAAAATAACATCCTTACAAACTTGAGAATGTAAGGATGTTATTGTAAAATATAGAAGTGGCAGGCAAATTAAAAACAACCAAACAAATGGAGCGCCATCTCAAAGGGATGGCCAATCATTATCGAATTGGGATTTTGTTGCTGGTAGCTGAACAGCCCAAAATCACGCTTGAGGAAATTGCCGACACACTAAAGGGAAATCCTAAAACAATTGGCGAACATACTCGGCGGCTTAATACCGCCGGCTTGATTAACAAAAAATATCACGGAAAGTTCGTGGAACACGAGTTGTCGGCCTACGGCAAAATCTTCGTCAAATTCTTGCAATCTTTCCAACGGCTATGATTGTCCATAATATCATTCTTACAAACTGGAGTTTGTTGGGATGAAACAGGTTTGATATTATAAAAACATGATTGAGATTTCTCAAGCTAAACCAGAAGATGCGGCTGGAGCCCAACAGGTTTTTTATAAAACCTGGTTGGATACTTACCCTAACGAAGAATGTGGTATTACCGCTGCTGATATCGAAGATCGATTTAAAGATCGGATAACTGATGAGGGTATTGCTAAGATGGCTGACAAAATTGCTAATCCTGAGCCTAACTCCCTATTTTTATTGGCCAAAGATGGAAACAAAATTGTCGGGGTTTGCCGGGCTCTGAAAAATGAAGAGAAAAATCAATTAACCGCTATCTACGTTTTGCCCGAATACCAGGGCAGGGGTGTTGGACAAATGTTTTGGCAAAAGGTTAAAAAGTTTTTTGATCCTAATAAAAAGATAACCGTTGAGGTGGCAACCTACAATCAAAAAGGGATAAGTTTTTATCAACAACTTGGTTTTGTTGATACTGGCCGACGTTTTTCTCCTGAAAATACTCGGATGAAAAGCGGTTCGCTTATCCCCGAAATGGAAATGGTGACGGAGAATAATTGTTGATGAAGACCTTTACGGAAAAAGTTTTGGCGGTGGTGGGGAGGATCCCGAAAGGGAAGGTTTTAACATATGGGGAGGTGGCGAAAAAGGCGGGCAATGCCAAGGCGAGCCGAGCTGTCGGGAATATTTTGAATAAAAATCACGACCCAGCTATTCCCTGTCATCGAGTCATTAGATCAGACGGTAAATTGGGCGGTTATAACCGCGGCGCCAAAGCCAAAGCTGATTTGCTCAAAAAAGAAGGGTTCAGAAAGATGGGGGGCTAAGTGTGCTATACTTAGTAAAATAACATGTTTTTATATCGCAAAAATAGCAAATGGGAGGATAATACCGGTCCGGCGGTTAAGGCGCTTAGGTTAGTCTTGCTGGTCTTGATTGTTGTTGGTTTAGTTCTGATCTTCACGAAAAATCTTTGGGTGCCCAAATTGGTTGATTATATTTTGCAAACCAAGGGCCAGCCGGAGGGGGTGATCAATGCCGTAACATTCAATTGTCAGGATGAAAAAGCGATCGACGCCATCTTTTTTAAAGATCGAGCTGAGCTGACTTTAAATGATGGACGTCACCTGCTTTTGAATCAGGCTGTCTCGGCCTCGGGCGCGCGTTATGCTAACCGCGATGAGAGTTTTGTATTCTGGAATAAGGGCGATACTGCTTTTATAACTGAAAAGGATCCTTTGGCTTCGCTCGGGACAAGCAAAACGACTTTTGCTAATTGTGTGCTTGCCGAGAATAATCAAACAGGTACGGTCGAACAATATTTTAGTCAAAATCTTAAAACGTTTGTCGACGATGAAACCGGTATTACCTTTCAATATCCTGATAAAATTTTAACCAAATATATCGAAACCGTTGACTGGCCACCTAAGGTCCAAGAATTGCGGGAACCTTTTTCTTGTGTCGAAACTGGAGCTGAAACTGGCCGGGCCGGTAAAACGGCGAGGCAAATAATTAATGGGCAAGACTATTGTGTCACCAAGGAAAGCGAGGGCGCGGCTGGCAGTATTTATACCAATTATGTCTACGCTTTTCCTTACAATAATACAACGATCATTTTTACTTTTAGCCTCCGGTTCGTGCAGTGCGACAATTATGATGATCCGCAAAAAAGCGCCTGCAAACAAGAGCGATCATTGTTTAGCCCCGATAATGCCACTGATCAAATGGCGGAGAGCTTGAGTTTTCAGATCCAACAATAAGTTTACCCATGAAAATCTTTCGGCTTAGATTTTTTGTTGACTTGCTCATCATTTTAGCGCTGTTAGGCGCGGGCTATTATTACCGCGCTGATCTTGGCCGGATTGGGCGAGAACTGGTGAATCGAACTGTACCTTGTTCGCAATCCATTACTTATTCTCTTGGCAACATTGACCCGCGTTTTGGTTTAACCAAGGCCGAAGTTTTGGCTGATATTAAACAAGCCGAGAAAATTTGGGAAGCGCCAGTTGATAAACAGCTCTTCGAATCCTCGCCCACCGGGGCCTTAAAAATAAATTTTATTTATGACGATCGGCAAAAAGCGACTAATGCTTTGAAAAAAATGGGCCTAACAATCGACAATGACCGGGCGACCTACGATGCCCTCAAGGTCAAATATGACTCGCTGGTTACTTTGTATAACCAAGATAAAGCGCAAATCGAAGCCTTGGTGGCGAATTATCAGGCCGATCAAAATGCCTATAATCAAGAGGTAAGTTCTTGGAATAGCCGCGGTGGTGCGCCAAAAGCCGAATTTAATGCCTTGGAACAAAAAAGACTAGAGTTAAATAATCAAATCGCGGTAATTAATCAGGACCAAAAAAACTTCAATAGCTTGGTCGATAGTATTAATTCAACCGAGCTGGTACTTAACAAATTGGTTAGCATTCTTAATCTCCATGTCAGCGCCTATAATACGACCGGGTCATCAGTGGGTGAGCAGTTTAATGAGGGAGAATATAAGAGCGACGTGAGCGGAATAGCCATCGACATTTATCAATTTAACGATAATAATCAGCTAACCAGAGTGTTGGCTCACGAACTCGGGCACGCTTTAGGACTGGACCATATCAATAATCCAAAGGCCATCATGTATTATCTTAACGAAGGTTTGAATATAAAATTAACTGCCGACGACCTTGCTGCCCTGAAAAAAGAGTGTGGAATCAAGTAAATTTAGCGAGCTTGTATATTGGGGTAATTGCTTATAAGATAGGTATATTATGGTAGACCCAAAACAAGTAGATTTTAATCAATTACCTAAGAAGTTTTGCGACGGGGCAATTGGCGCTTATGGCAAAGAACTTTTCTCGTTTGCCTTAACTTCGGGCAATAGCTTGGATTCTTTTATTACTACCCCGCAAATTATGAAGAGTATTGCCATTTGGCTAGACGGTCAGGTGCAAAATTACGAAAAGCAATTTGGCGAGATTGATATGACTCCGCCCAAAATCGAGAGTCCAATCCAGCGCGCTGATTTAGAAAAACCAAGCGACGATAGTAAATGAAATCTTGAGGAGATTTTTTATCAAGCGATCGATTTTGCGTGGTTTTAGCCGACGCAATTATTTAAAGCATAAAGAGCTGGCAAGGGCTTTGGTTTTGGCGCGAGTTGAATATTTTAATCAAATTTATAAATTGCCCGTTGGTCGGATCAGTATTCGTAACCAACGGTCGCGCTGGGGGAGTTGCTCTAAAAAGGGGAATTTGAATTTTAATTATAAAGTCGCCCTTATCCCAGCTCATCTCGCTGATTACATTATCGTTCATGAGTTGTGCCACTTAAAAGAGTTCAATCACTCCAAAAGGTTTTGGGCGCTGGTTGGACAAAGCACCCCTAATTATTTGGAACTTAGGCGAGAATTGCGTGGCTTTACAATCCCAATCCGCTAAGTTGGGAGACATAATCGTTCATAAACATCGGGAGAACAAACATTAGCCCGATCACCGGGATGACCAACACGACAACGGTAATAATCAGCGTCCAGAGAAAGTATTTTCGCGTTTTTTCGACCGAAAGGTAAATGTTATCAATTTTTTCTTCGAGCTTGATTAAGCGTTGTTCAAAATTTGGTTCCATAACCATAATTATAGCAAGGACGGAAAATCTTGTAAAAGGAAAAGATTTGTGGTACAATTGTGGAGTGAAAGCTGACTATAAAAAGGAACAAGAGATTAACTTTGCCGACATGACGCTTGAAGGCTTCGCCAATTACTATAATAAAAATATCCCAGCCTCCTTTCCTCGGGCAACCAAAGAGGCCCTAGAAGAATTTAAGACTACCCACGCGACCCTTTTTGACACTAGCGGTCGATGGACTATCGACAAACATCGCCGCCGCCTAATGGATTGGCTACCCTCATATCGCACCAATTAAGAAAAGAGCTCAAAAATGAGTCCTTTTCTTTTTATGGACTGGTGATAAAATGTATAGGTATGAAAAACACTGGAAAGGTTGGTAATAAAAAGGGGCAGCCGAAGTTTCGGACGCCTTCAACCTTTATTGCCAATCAAAGTTTAAAAAATAATTTTAGGAAGGCCAACAATTTCAAAAATCGGCCGACTAAAGTTTTTAATCGCGGTAAATAATCTCTCGACCTTGCTCGAGACAAAAAAATTATGAACAAAGATTCCATTGTTTTTGCCGGCCTATTGCTCGGGCTCTGCATCATTATTTCTACGGCGGTGGGCGGCTATTCTTTTTATAACGTGCGCTCGCTCGACAATTCACTCACGGTGACTGGTTCGGCCAAAATGTCGGTAAAATCTGACACGGTTAAGTGGACTACTTTTTTTGTGCGAGCGGTTGATGTCAGTACGCTTAAAGATGGCTACGCCAAAATGGCGAGCGACTTGATTGCTGTCAAAAAGTTTTATGCCGATAATGGTTACGCTGATAAAGATCTGATTATCTCTCCGGTTTTTATGGAGGAAATTTATAATCCAAATGGCAACGCGCAAAACAAACAATATCAATTACGCCAAACGATCGAATTAAACTCCATTACCGATTTGGAAAAAGTTACTGGCTTGTCTAAAAATACCCAAAGCCTAATTGATTCGGGTGTCGTCTTCTCAACCCAATCGCTCGAATACTATTATTCTAAATTGCCCGATCTGCGCGTTAAACTCCTTGCCGCCGCCCTGGCCGATGCCAAAGCGCGTGCTGTCGAAATTGCCAAGGCTGGTGGCCGCTCGGTTGGAGCGCTAAAGTCCGCCTCCTCGGGAGTGGTTCAAGTTTTGCCTCCCAACTCCGTAGACGTGAGCGATTATGGCAATTATGACACTTCAAGTGTCAATAAGGAGGTAATGGTTACTGCCAAGGCCTCGTTTGTGATCAAATAGCCCCATATTTTTTGTCTATTTTTATTTGCTCCTGTATAATATGGGGCATATGGAAAAATCTAAAGCTTTCGTTATTTGGTTCAAAGATCTGGGTATCAGTGACGTCCCGCTAGTTGGCGGTAAAAACGCCGCTCTCGGTGAAATGTGTAATAATCTAACGCAATTGGGCGTAAATGTGCCCGATGGCTTTGCCATTACCGCTTATGCCTACAGCTATTTTATTGAAAAAACCGGCCTGAAGAATCGAATCAAAGATTGCTTGGAGGGTTTAAATACCCACAACATTAATGATCTGCAAAAACGTGGCAAACAAGTTCGCGACATGATCATTAAAGAGCAATTACCCGACGAATTAACAGTTGAGATCACTAATGCTTATCGAGAACTCTCCGCTAACTACCATAAGCCAACTATTGATGTGGCCGTGCGTTCATCGGCGACGGCTGAAGATTTGCCTGGCGCCTCGTTTGCCGGCCAGCAAGAGACTTATCTTAACGTGGTCGGCGAAGCGATGCTTTTAGAATCGGTGAGGAAGTGTATTGCCTCGCTCTTTACCAATCGCGCCATTTCTTATCGCGTCGATAAGGGCTTTTCAATGTTCGATATTGCGCTCTCGGTGGGCGTACAAAAAATGGTTAGGAGCGACGTGGGCGCTTCGGGCGTGATGTTTTCAATTGATACCGAAACTGGTTTTGACAAGGTAGTGGTAATTGACGGTGCTTACGGTTTGGGCGAGATGGTGGTGCAAGGTCAAGTAATCCCTGATGAATTTGTGATTTTCAAACCATCGCTCGAACGGGGTTTCTACCCGATTTTATCGAAGACACTGGGCCAAAAGGATGTCAAATTAATTTATGGTAAAAAGGGAACAGTCCGAGTCAAAGTTGCGCCTAAAGAACAAACCAAGTTCTGCCTAACCGATGATGAAGCGACCAAAATGGCTACTTGGGCGGTCACGATTGAAAAATATTTTTCGAATCGCCGCGGTAAATACCAGCCAATGGATATGGAATGGGCTAAGGACGGCGTAACTGGTGAGCTCTTTATTGTTCAGGCCCGACCCGAGACTATTCATGCCGAGGCTGACAAGAGTGTTTACAAAGAATGGGTACTCAAAAAATCCGCCTCCGCCAAAGGCTCCGGCGAGACAAGGGAACTAATTAAGGGAATTGCCATTGGTTCAAAGATCGCGACTGGTCCGGTGCGGATCATTCGCGACGCTAAACAAATGAACACCTTTAAGAAGGGCGAAATCTTGGTAACCGAAATTACCGATCCTGATTGGGAGCCGATTATGAAGATTGCTTCAGCGATTATTACGGAGAAGGGTGGACGCACCAGCCACGCCGCCATCGTTTCGCGCGAGCTCGGCGTACCGTGCATTGTTGGCACCGGCACCGCCACGAAAAAATTAAAAAATGGCCAAGTAGTTACTGTTGACTGCTCATCAGGCAAAGACGGAATTGCCTATGCTGGTAAAATTGATTTCGAAATTGTTGAGCACCACTTAGATCGCTTGCCGAAAACGCGCACCAAGGTGATGGTGAACATCGGTTCGCCTGAAGACGCAATGCGTAATTATTATTTACCGGTCGCCGGTGTTGGCTTGGGACGCGTTGAATTTATCATCAGCTCCTATATCAAAGTTCACCCAAATGCGCTAATTGATTATGATAAGTTAAAAAAGGCTAAAGATGCTAAAACGAAAAAGTTAATTAAGCAAATTGATGAGCTAACAACCGAATATCAAGGCCAAAAGAAGACCAATTATTATGTCAACGAATTGGCCGAGGGCGTGGCCCTGATCGGCGCCGCTTTTTGGCCCAATGAAGTAATTATTCGTTTCTCCGATTTTAAAACCAACGAATATAGCACCTTAATTGGCGGGGATTTATATGAGCCGAGGGAGGAAAATCCGATGATCGGCTGGCGGGGCGCCTCTCGCTACTATGATCCTAAATTTAAAGCCGCTTTTGCTCTCGAGTGCCGGGCGCTCGCCAAGGTGCGCAAAGAAATGGGGCTCACTAACATCGTCACGATGGTACCATTCTGTCGCACTGTTGAGGAGGGCAAAGCTGTACTTGAATTGATGGAAGATAATGGCTTGGCTCGCATGGAGGATCCGAGCTTGAAAATTTATGTGATGTGCGAAATTCCGTCGAACGTGACCGAAGCCGATGAATTCTTGGAAATTTTTGATGGGATGTCGATTGGCTCAAACGATCTAACGCAATTAACGCTCGGTCTTGATCGTGATTCAGGGATTGTCAGTCATATTGCCAACGAAAATCACCCGTCAGTTAAAAAATTAATCGAAGTGGCCATTAGTGCTTGCCGACGTCATAATAAATACGTTGGCATTTGCGGGCAGGCCCCGTCTGATTACCCCGAATATGCCGAGTTCTTAATTAAGAATGGTATTGAGAGCATTTCGCTCAATCCCGACACCGTTATTAAAACCTTGCCGATCATCGAAGCGGCGGAGAAAAAGTATCCAACGCCGAATGCGTAGTTAATTTAGAAGTCGTACTTCAAGTGAGCCCGAAGTCCGACTTCGAAATTATTTAAACCTAGAAAAAAGAAAACCCGCCACACGCCAACGGTGGGTTCTCCCAGTGCGTTGATGCGGGGCGGGGACAGGCAGGGGCTATTTCAGGAGTTCGAAATCCAGCGATCCGTCAGGACCCATGCTCGGAGCACACACTTCAAGCTTTTTGAAACCGTTTGTGCTCCACGGGATGCGAATTTCGATTCGCTCGACACCTTCCACCTTCATCGCTTGCCTGATTGCGATGAGGAAATGTCGTTGTGTCGGAGTTGGCATACCGGCATAGCGGAGGAATAGCTCCTGATTGTCGAAGAAGATATCCACGCCATTGTCGGCGGCCGGGATTCGGAAGCGTGGTTTCGATTTAGACTCGCCCCTTAGTTCTTTTTCAACACCGGGCAAATCTTCTCCTATTCCCACCTGCTGTCCGGCCCACCATCTCTTATAGAATTCGTCGAAAAGACACTCCAACACCTTACGAGTAGTAACTTGCATGACAAACTCCTTTCTTTGGCTCGAATCACTGCGCAGGATGCGTTTTGCGCTCATTCGGCCAGTTGTGCATCCGATATAATAAAACCAGTTTTAATAAAAGATGTCAAGTATTTTAAAATAAGCCGAAGTTGTATAATTAACAAATATGAAAACAATATTTTTTGAATTAGAAAATTGGGAAAAAGAGTATATCGAAGCGAGTTCGGGGTCGGATTCGCAAAGTTCGAAATCGGATCTGGCTACGCGAGATACGATTTCGAACTTTGTTTTTGTCGATGGGATTTTGGATGAGGAGACGGTTGGTAAATTAACAGACGAGCAAAAGGGCACAGATATTATTTCGATTTTTGTTGACTCGGTAATCAATGCAAAAATTTTGGCGAGTTTTCCCAATCTCAAATTAATTTGCACTCGTTCGACCGGCTATGATCACATTGATATCGAAGCGTGTAAGGCCAAGGGCGTAGCGGTGGCGACTGTGCCCAGTTATGGCGAAGAGACGGTGGCGGAATACGCTTTTGCTTTAATGCTCACGCTCTCACGCAAAATTTTTGAAAGTTACGACCGCATTAAAAAGACGGGGAGCTTTGACCTTACCGGCATGCGCGGTTTTGATTTAAATGGTAAAACTCTAGGAGTAATTGGCACGGGCAAGATCGGCAAAAATGTGATTGAGATTGCCAAAGGCTTTAATATGAAAGTGATTGCTTATGATAAATTCCCCGACGAGGCTTATAAACAAAAAATGGGTTATGACTACTTAATGATGGACGAAGTGCTGGCTCAAGCTGATATTTTGACCTTGCATGTGCCCTACCTGCCCGAAAACCACCATTTAATCAATGCCGAAATAATTGCCAAAATGAAAAAGGGTGTTTACTTAATCAACACCGCTCGCGGAGCGTTGGTTGAGACGGAAGCTTTGCTCAAGGGTCTTAAAGGTGGAGTGATTGCCGGCGCCGGTTTAGATGTGCTTGAAGAAGAGGGGATAATTAAAGATGAGCTAAACTTCTTGACGGGTGCTCACCCGGGCGAGCACGATTTGCGGGTGGTGCTCGAAAATCACGTTCTTGTCGATATGCCAAATGTTGTCGTCACGCCCCACAACGCCTTCAACACTTGGGAGGCTCTGCAACGCATCCTCAATACGACGCTTGAAAATATAAAATCTTTCTCTTCCGGAATGCCGCAAAACGTGGTAAAGTAGCGGAGTGAAATTCGAAATACAGAAGAAAATGCAGGCTGGTCTAGGCCGGGCCGGAGTAATTCATACAGCGCATGGCGATATTGAGACGCCGGCGTTTGTAACGGTGGGGACTAAGGCGACGGTTAAGGCGCTCACGCCCGAGATGGTTAATTCGCTCGGTGCGCAGGTGGTGCTCGCCAACACTTACCATTTATATCTTCAGCCGGGAGATGAACTGATAAAAAAAGCCGGCGGTCTCCATAAGTTTATGAACTACAACGGCCCAGTGATGACCGACTCGGGCGGTTTTCAGGTCTTCTCTCTTGGCGCGGCGTTCGGCGAAGGGGGTATTTCGAAATTTGTTAAAAACTCTGATAATCTGTGTACAAAATCGTCAAATAAGTCTTATTTTTCGAAATCCAACTTCGAACACGAGGAGGCCATCGTCAAGTTGGCCAAAATTGACGAAGACGGTGTAACTTTTAAATCAATTATTGACGGTTCGGAGCATCGCTTTACACCGGAGCGGTCGATGCAAATTCAGCATAATCTTGGTGCAGATATTATTTTTGCTTTTGATGAATGTACTTCACCTCTTGCCGATTATGAATATCAAAAGCAAGCGATGGAGCGAACCCATCGCTGGGCGGAACGGTCTTTGGCTGAACATCAGAGATTAAACGCCGAAGCTGGTTCGAAGTCGGATCTGGCCCCCACTTCGCCAAGGCTCCGAGGGGTAAATACGCGAGATACGACTTCTAACCCAGCCCTGTTTGGTATTGTGCAGGGTGGTCGACATCAAGATTTGAGAGAAGAAAGCGCGCGATTTTTGGCCGGATTATGTCCGCCTACTGGCGGATTTGACGGCTTTGGCATTGGTGGATCATTTAATAAAGAAGACATGGGCACGGCTGTTGGTTGGGTGAGCCAGATTTTGCCCGAAGATAAACCGCGACACTTGCTGGGCATTGGTGAACCAGCCGATATTATTGAGGGTATTAAAAATGGCGCCGATACTTTTGATTGTGTCACGCCTACCCGGATGGCCCGCAACGGGACGCTAATGGTTAAGGGTGGAAGACTTAATATCTTTAACGCTCAATATCGCGAAGATTTTGGCCCGATCGAAGAGGGTTGTGGTTGTTACACTTGCCAGCTCAACTCTGATGGCACGGCCAAATATTCTCGCGCTTACTTGGCCCATCTCTTTCGCGCGAAAGAAATTCTCGCTTCAACTCTCGCTTCGATTCATAACCTTTATTTTTTGGTAAACTTTACAAAACAAATTCGGAGTGATATTTTAGAAAACAGACTTGGCTAAAACTCAGAAAGGGGGCTAAGCCCTGAGAACGTTTATTGGAATGTTTCGCTCCCTGTTGAACGGGATTGTCTTAAGTGGACGGATCACTAAGACTCAAAAGGAAGCGATTATCTGTCTCGTCTACCTTACCTCTCCTCTGGAGGTTGGTCGTCTGGGCACATACCTAGAAGATCTTCGGATATTTGATCGCCTGACAGAAGGAGAGGAGAGAGATCTCCTGGGTTTTGCCGCAGAAATGCGGAAGAGAATGAAGTAATCCCACGGACTTAACTCGTTTAGCAACTGCCAGGGCTGTCTCTGGCGGTTTTTGTTTTGGTAAAATTTGTGATAACATAATCCTGCTTATGTCAAATAAGATATTCAATTTAAAATCAAAATTTGCTCCGGCGGGCGATCAACCTAGAGCGATTAAAGAACTGGTGGTGGGGTTGAAAAAGGGTAAAAGGCACCAGACGCTTTTAGGCGTGACGGGGTCGGGTAAGACTTTTACGATGGCTAATGTGATTGAGGCCTATAATAAGCCGACCCTGGTGATTGCTCACAATAAAACATTGGCCGCGCAATTGGCGCAAGAATATCGCGACTTTTTCCCTGATCACGCCGTTCATTATTTTGTGTCTTATTACGATTATTATCAGCCCGAGGCCTATATTGCGCACTCGGATACTTATATCGAGAAGGACGCGAGTATTAACGAAGAAATTGAACGTTTGCGCCACGCTTCAACTCAAGCTCTCTTAACTCGTCGGGATGTGATTATTGTCGCTTCGGTCTCGTGTATTTATGGCTTGGGCAGTCCGGAGGAATATGCTAAGAGTTTTGTGCGTCTGCTCGTGGGCGATAAATATACTCGTCAGGAAATCATTGAGAAATTGATCAGTGTTTATTATGAACGAACCAACGCTGACCTCACGCCGGGTACTTTTAGGGCGATTGGTAACTCAATTGAGATTATGCCACCGGGCGAACGCGAAATTGTAAATCTTAAAATGATCGACGACCGGATTGACCAAATTTTAATTATTGACGCGATTTCGCGCAAAATCATTAATGAGCCAAACGAAACTTATCTTTATCCGGCTAAGCATTTTATTACGACCGACGATGAGCGTGATCGAGCAATTTCTTCGATTAAGCTTGAGCTTGAAGAGCGACTAAAAGAGTTAAATAAAAATAGTAAATTATTGGAGGCCGAAAGATTGAAGCGGCGAACCAATTATGACCTGGCAATGATTAAAGAGATTGGTTATTGCAACGGTATTGAAAATTATTCGCGTCACTTGTCGGGACGAAAGAAAGGGGAGGCGCCGGCTACTCTCTTAGATTATTTTCCCAAAACGGCTGATGGAAAGGCTGATTTTCTGACAATTATTGATGAGTCGCACGTGGCTGTACCACAAATTCGCGGGATGTTTGCCGGTGATGAGAGTCGAAAGAAAAATTTGGTGGAATACGGTTTTCGTCTGCCCAGCGCACTTGATAATCGACCGCTCCGCTTTCCTGAATTTGAGGAGCGAGTAAACCAGGTGATTTACACTAGCGCGACGCCGGGTGAATATGAATTTGGGCAGTCTGGAGCCGACGGTGTAATCGAACAAATAATCAGACCGACCGGTTTAATTGATCCAGAAATTGAGGTTCGTCCCATCCTAAACAATCAAATTAAAGACTTTATTAAAGAGGCGCAAAAAGAAATTAAAAATGGCCATCGCGTGATTGCGACGACCCTAACCAAAAAAATGGCCGAGGATTTGGCCGAATATTTAAAAAATGAAGGCGTTAAGGCTGAATATCTGCATAGTGAAGTAAAAACAATGGAGCGCATCAAAATCCTGACAGATTTTCGTCGTGGGGTTTTCGATTGTCTCGTCGGCGTCAACTTATTGCGCGAGGGCTTAGATTTGCCCGAAGTTTCGTTTATCGGGATTCTCGATGCTGACAAGGAGGGCTTTTTGCGCTCTGAAGTTTCGCTCATCCAAACTATTGGCCGGGCCGCGCGCAATTTGGCCGGGCGAGTAATTCTCTATGCCGATATGGTAACCGGCTCGATGAAAAAGGCGATCGATGAGACTAATCGTCGGCGCGCAATCCAGCTCAAATATAACAAAGATAACCACATTACGCCCGTTTCTATTACCAAAAAAATTCACGATATCACTGACTCGCTCTCGACCGAACGTCATAAAGCGGTAGCTAATTTGCTGGCCATTGAAACACCCGGGCTCGATAAAAAAGGATATAAGAAATTAGTCAAAGATAAGACCAAACAAATGAATGAGGCGGTCAAAAATCTCGACTTCGAAACCGCCGCCATTTTGCGGGATGAGATCCGAGCGTTAGAAAATATAAAATAATTGGCGGGAAAGAATTTGTATGGTATAATGAGAAAACCGCGAGGCGGTTTTTGTGTTTATGAAAGACAATACTAAAAAAACTCTAAAAATCTTTTGGCAACACGCCATCAAATATAAATGGTTGGGGTCTTTGCTAGTGGCTAGTACTGTTGCGGTTACTGTTTTTGAGATAATTGTTCCGCTCTTTTATCGGCGCCTTTTCAATTCGTTGGCCAGCGGTCAACCGGTTGATCAAATTGCTCGCGAATGTATTATCGTGTTGCTCTGGATTACCGCCCTCTACTTAATTCAGTGGGCAGTGCGTCGAGTCTCTAATTTTTCGGCTAATTATTTTGAGGCGCGCGTCATCTCCGACTTATCAAGTTATTGTTTTAATTATTTGCACCGGCACTCCTTCTCTTACTTTAACAATAATTTTGTCGGCTCGCTCGTCAAACGGGTCAAGTGGTTTACCGGCGCCTTTGAGACCGTGACCGATAAATTGCTCTGGGATATTGTCCCGCTCATCATAACCGCGATAGCAATCACGGTTATTCTTGGTTTGGCCAACATCTGGCTCGCGGTCGGCGTTATTGTTTGGATGATTATCTTTATCCTCATCAACTTACTCTTAGCTCGCTATAAAATCCGCTATGACATTAAGCGCAATGAAGTTGAGTCGAGTAATACGGGCTTACTGGCCGACACGATTACCAATAATGCCAACGTTAAATTATTTAATGGTTATCATCGCGAGGTAAACGCCTATGCCAAATCAAATGAAGAGGTACGTTATTGGCGGCTTTTTACTTGGAATTTGGGGAGCTTTTTTGACGCCGTTCAGGGCTTTTTGGCCGTGGTGCTGGAAGTCGGTGTCTTCTATTTTGCCATCCGCTTATGGCAACAAGGGGTGTTAACGATTGGCGATTTTGCCATGATTCAGGCCTATCTCATCCGGATTTTTGAGCAAATTTGGAGCTTTGGTAATGTTATTCGCCGGCTTTACGAATCATTGTCGGACGCTGAGGAGATGACCATTATTCTTGAATTGCCCCATGAAATAAAAGACACGCCCAATGCCAAAACGCTCAAAGTTAAAAAGGGAGAAATTGAATTTAAAAATGTTCTCTTTAAATATCACAAAAGTCGCAAGGTGCTTGATAATTTTAATCTTACCGTGGCCCCCGCCGAGTCGGTGGCCTTAATCGGCCCGTCGGGTGCCGGTAAAACAACCGTGGTCAAATTATTATTGCGCATGCACGATGTTACCAATGGCCAAATTTTGATTGACGGTCAAGACATTGCCAAAGTGACGCAAGAAAGTTTGTGGCAAAATGTCAGCCTCGTTCCGCAAGACCCGATCCTCTTTCATCGCACCCTGATGGAGAATATTCGCTATGGCCAGCCGAAGGCGACCGATAAAGAAGTGATTGAGGCGGCCAAGAAGGCTCATTGTCACGAATTTATTTCGCACCTCGAGTTTGGCTACGAAACTTTTGTTGGTGAGCGGGGGATTAAACTCTCGGGCGGGGAGCGCCAACGCGTGGCCATTGCTCGGGCGATTTTGCGCAATGCGCCAATCCTGGTCTTGGATGAGGCCACCTCGTCGCTCGATTCCGAATCCGAGCACCTAATTCAAGAAGCGCTTAACGAATTAATGAAAAACAAAACCGTGCTAGTGATTGCTCACCGGCTCTCCACAATTCGCCATGCCGACCGTATCTTGGTCATTGATAAGGGCCAGGTGGTTGAGGAGGGTTCGCACGACGATCTCACTAGTCAAACTGGTGGCATCTACGCCAAACTCTGGCAATTCCAAGCCGGCGGGTTTGTGAAATAGAATACGTGTGTTATGATCGCGCTATCACCCTATGGGCAAACCAGAGGGCCATTCATGGTGTGTATATAGAGTATGGAAGAAAATAAGATTAAAATTAAGGGCGCACGAACGCATAACCTTAAGAATATTAGTTTAGAAATACCGCGGAACAAGCTGGTGGTTTTTACGGGTCTCTCAGGTTCGGGCAAATCAAGCCTCGCTTTTGATACAATTTTTGCCGAGGGACAAAGACGATATGTGGAATCGCTCTCGGCTTACGCCCGACAATTTTTAAAGCAATTACCTAAGCCTGACGTAGACGAAATCAGCGGTCTCTCACCGGCGATTTCGATTGATCAAAAATCTCGTTCCCATAACCCAAGGTCAACAGTAGCCACAATCACTGAAATCTACGATTATTTGCGTGTGCTTTACGCGCGGATTGGCCAGCCCCATTGTCCAATTTGCGGAGAACGGATTGAGAAATTATCGCATGAGGAGATTGTGAATTTTGTGAAAACCAAAATGGTGGAGGCTGAAACTTCCGGAGCCATCTCCCTTTTGGCGCCGATCGTACGAGGCAGAAAAGGCGAATACTATCAGCTTCTCTACGACTTAATTGATAAGGGTTACTCCGAAGTTTTAATTGATGGTAAAAAATACAAATTGCGTGAGCGAATTATCCTGACCAAAACTAAGAAGCACGATATTGATGTTGTTATTGATGAGATTCCCTTAGCAGATTTCACTGGTCGAGGCTCAACCTCGACCGAAGTTAAACCCAAAAAACAAAAGGGGGATTTGGGCTCTTTGGTTGCTTCCGCTAAGTCCGATTCGGCCAACGAACGCCTAACCGAAGGGGTTGAGCGGGCGCTTAAAGAATCTGACGGTTTGGTCAAAATTGTTTTGGCGGGGGAGACTTCCCTTTTATCTTCAAAATTTGCCTGTCCAAACGACGGCTTCTCTTTTCCCGAGATTGAGCCACGTCTTTTCTCTTTTAACTCACCTTATGGGGCATGTCCCGAGTGTCATGGTCTTGGTACTAAACACATGTGGGGTAACGAAGTCTGTGAGGTTTGCAATGGCGCACGCTTGCGACCAGAAGCTTTGCAAGTAAAGATTGCGGGCAAAAACATTGTCGAGACAGTTAATCTTTCAATCGGCGAGGCCAAGAAACTTTTTGATACTGTAAAATTAACGCCCAAAGAAAAAGCGATCTCCGAAGTTTTGTTTAAAGAGATTGGCGCTCGGCTTAAATTTTTAAACGATGTTGGATTAGATTATATCGAGTTAAGCCGGCGGGCTGATACTTTATCGGGGGGAGAAGCGCAACGTATTCGTTTGGCGTCACAACTTGGCTCGCGTTTGGTGGGTACACTTTATGTGCTTGATGAGCCAACTATCGGTTTGCACGCGCGCGACAACGATAAGTTAATTAAGACCTTGCTTGAATTACGCGACTTGGGTAACTCGATTGTCGTGGTTGAGCATGACGAAGACACAATTTTCGCTTCTGATTATCTCGTTGATATTGGCCCGGGTGCTGGTGTGCATGGCGGTCATATTGTTGTGGCTGGCGAAACAGACAAGCTCTTAACTTCAAAAAAGAATGACTATAACTCGCTAACTGTTGATTATCTGCGTGGGGATATTGAGATTCCCGTGCCCGAAAAACGTCGGTCAAAAGATAAGGGGACGATCAAAATCCGCGGGGGCAATATCTTTAATATCAAAAATCTTAATGTCGATATTCCCCTTGGCAAATTAGTGGCGATTACTGGCGTGTCAGGTTCAGGTAAATCTTCGCTTGTTTACGAAATCTTGCATAAAAATTTGCAAGCTCGACTCGAACGACGTTATCGCACTAATGAATTGTTTAATTGCAAAGAGTTTTCGGGCAGTGAATATGTTAGTCGAGTGGTAATGATTGACCAATCGCCCATTGGTCGAACCCCGCGTTCGAATCCCGCCACTTATACTGGCGCCTTCACCTTTATTCGCGAATTACTAGCCGAAACCGCCTTGGCTCGGGCAAGAGGGTGGAAGGCATCACGTTTCTCCTTCAACGTGCAAGGTGGACGGTGCGAGGCTTGCCAAGGTAATGGCGAAGTGGCCGTTGAGATGCACTTTTTGCCGACTATTTATGTGCCGTGCGATGTGTGCCTGGGTACGCGTTACGAAAAGGATACGCTTGAGGTTCAATACAAAAAAAAGAATATCAGCCAGATTTTGCACATGACGGTGGAGGAGGCGCTTGAATTCTTTAATGATATCCCCGCCATTCATGATCGGCTTAAGAGCCTAAACGATGTTGGTTTGGGCTATCTCGAACTTGGCCAATCAGCGACCGACCTCTCGGGTGGCGAAGCGCAACGGGTGAAAATTTCGTCCGAACTTTATCGGCCCTATACCGAACGTACCATTTATGTCTTAGATGAACCAACAATTGGTTTGCATTATGAAGACGTAAAAAAATTAAATGAGATTTTGCAAAAATTAGTCGAGAAGGGAAACACAGTGGTGGTGATTGAACATAATATGGAGGTAATCAAATGCGCCGATTACATTATTGATATGGGCCCTGAAGGTGGCTTGGGTGGTGGTAACTTGGTGGCCAAAGGCACACCTGAAGAAGTGGCTTACGCGCCGGGATCTTACACGGCAAAGTATTTGAAAAGGGCGTTAAGAAAAAAATAACAAATATGGAGTCTCGCGACTTAAAAAAATATAGATTACCCGATAGGCCTGGGGTGTACTTTTTTAAACGTCAACGGAAAATTCTTTATATTGGCAAAGCAACATCACTTAAAGACCGAGTGAAGAGTTACTTTGCTGGTGATTTGGGCGAAACACGTGGGCCAAAGATTACCCAGATGCTGGCTTTGGCCAAAAAAATTGATTGGCAAGAAACCGATTCGGTTTTAGAGGCCTTATTGTTGGAAACGGAATTAATTAAGAAGCATCAACCGCCTTACAATACCCGCGAGAAGGATGATAAGAGTTATTGGTATGTGATTATCACCGACGAAGACTTTCCGCGCATTTTGCCCATCCGTGGCCGGGAACTAGAAAACTCAAAAAACCCTTATTTTGCGAAATCCAACTTCGAATTTGGGCCGTTTCCGTATGGGGCCGAGATGAAAGAAGCGCTTAAAATAATTCGCAAGATTTTCCCGTATCGGGACAAATGTGAGCCTTGCAAACTACGCGAGGAACGACCTCGGGCGCACTTGAGGTCGCACCTCTCTCCGTTTTGCAAAGCTTGTTTTAATCGCCAGATTGGTTTATGCCCGGGTGTCTGCACTGGCGAAATTTCGAAAACTGATTATCAAAAAATCGTCAGAAACATCAAATTGTTTTTCGAAGGCAAGAAAAAAGAAGTACTTAAAAATCTTGAACGAGAAATGAAGATTCTGGCGAAAGAACAAGAATTTGAAAAAGCGAGTAAAACTAGAGATCAGATTTTTGCATTAAATCATATTAGGGATGTGTCATTGCTTAAGAAGAAAGGACGAGCGGAGAGAGGTGAATCCTCAAGTGAGCCCGAGGTCTCACCTCGCGGAGCTCGTTCTATTAGAATTGAAGCTTACGATATTGCTCACCTATCCGGTAAAAATACCACTGGCGCAATGGTGGTGTGGCAAAATGGCGAAATGGATAAAAATGAGTATCGTAAGTTTAAGCTAAAGGGATCAAAAGCTAATCAACCTGATGACTCGGCCAATTTGCGCGAAATCCTAGAGCGACGTTTTAATCACCCGGAGTGGTCCTTACCAGATATTATTGTGGTGGATGGGAATCAGGTGCAAAGGGATGTCGTTGAAGAGGTTTTGCGAAGTCGCATCTGGCTACGCGAGAAACGACTTCTCAAAACGGGCCCTGGCGATGTGAGAAATGCGACTTCAAGTGCGCCCGAAGTCGTTTTTCGCACAGAGCCAGAACAAATTAAAGCCATTGCCGTGACCAAAGACGACAGGCATAAGGCTTCTAACCTCATCGGAGATTCGGCTATTATTCGGGATTACCACCGCCCAATAATTGAGGCCAATGCCGAAGCCCATCGTTTTGCACTGGCCTACCATAGAAAATTACGCCGGCGATTGGTATAATATGGGAGTGTTAGAGCCATTCGCTAATTTTTCTTTTGTTAATTACCCCAGCTTCTGGGCAATCTTGCTGATTTTCTTTGTGGCCGTTTTTTATCTCGGCCGATTTTGGCAAAGTCGCGAGAGTCATTTGCAAATTTTGATTAATGAGGCCAATCTCAAGACCCAACAAATTCAGGAGTTGGAAAAGGTGAATCAAGAACTTGAGTCTAAAAATCGAGAGCTTTATTCTAAAGAACTCGGCCTGACTCTGGCTAATAAGAAACTCCAATCACTTGAAGAGGCCAAGTCAAAATTTGTTTCAGTCACAACCCATCAACTAAGAACACCGCTGGCGGCGATTAAGTGGACGCTCGACATGGCGGCTAAGGGCCAGCTGGGAACAGTTACTGATGAACAAAAAAAATATTTGTCGCAAGGACTAATAAGTACGGAGCGTGTAATCTCGATCGTAAATGATCTGCTCAAAATAGATGCCATTGACGCTGAGCGCGCTGATTACACTTTTCGTCCGACTGACTTGGTCAAATTAATTTCTAATATCATTTTCGAATTCACTAATCAAGCGGCGATTAAGAAAATAAATTTTCTCTTTCTTAAACCGCAAAACACCATTCCTTTAGTTGAGATGGACCCCGATAAGGTCCGGATGGTTTTAGAAAATCTAATTGATAATGCCATTAAATATACCTCATCGGGCGGTAAGGTTACCATCAAGATATCTGACGAGCGAATAAATAGTGCCGAGGGGGCAATAGAAATCAAAATTATTGACTCTGGCATCGGTATTCCCTCAAGCGAGACGGACAAAATTTTCCAAAAATTCTTTCGAGCGTCTAATGCTATTAAGGCTGAGCCGGACGGTTCTGGTTTAGGGCTATTTATTGCTAGAGATATTATTGAGAAGCATAACGGGGCCATTTGGTTTGAAAATGATCCCGGGGATGGGACCGTCTTTTCCTTCACTTTACCTTTGCACCAAAAGAAAGTATAATTTACCCTGTGGAGTAATGATGCTTGAGCATCATAAAATTATAAAATAATTTTTACTCAACAGGGTGAACCCTTAATTAATAACCTAACTTAAAAAGATTATGGACAACGCTGAGGCTAAAAAAGTTTTAATTGTCGAGGATGATGAATTTTTACGGTCCCTAAACGCTAAACGTTTGGAGACGGAAGGTTTTAAAGTGGTGGTGGCTGTTGATGGCCAAAATGCTATTGATCTTATCCCTCAAGAAATGCCCAATTTGATTTTTTTGGACCTGCTCTTGCCGGGTATCGACGGTTTCGAGGTGTTGAAAAGAATTAAGGCGGATGAAAAAACCAAGGCCATTCCGGTTATTGTTTTCTCTAACCTCGGGCAAAAAGAGGATATTGAAAAAGCTCACAATCTTGGGGCGGCCGACTTTTTAATCAAGGCCAATTTTACCCTTGATGATGTTGTCGTCAAAATTAAAGAAATTTTAAAATAAACAAATGGGAGCACCAATCAGGGTTGGTATTTTGCGTGGTGGCGCCGGGCACGAATATGACGTGTCGCTTAAGACTGGTGCTAGTATCCTAAAAAATCTGCCCAACGATAAGTACCAACCAGTCGACATGCTTTTGTCGCGTGATGGCACCTGGCATGTTAATGGTTTGCCAGTACCACCAGAGCGGGCGGTGCGCAGTGTCGACGTTATTTTTAATGCCTTGCACGGTGAATTTGGCGAGGATGGCCAAGTTCAACAAATTCTTGATTATCTGGCCACCCCCTACACCGGCTCTGGCGCTGTTGCCTCGGCACTGGGTATGGATAAACCACGGGCCAAAGAAATTTTTAAAAAAGCGGGGATTAAGGTGCCCAATGGTGTTGTAACAAAAAGAGATTATCAAACTGATGCCGAGGCTGTTGCTTACGACGTTTTTCAAAAAATTGCCCCGCCCTGGATCGTTAAGCCAGCCGGGAGCGGTTCATCGGTGGGTCTGTACTTAGCTCACTCTTACCCTGAACTCGTTCGGGCGGTTGAAAGCTGTTTTGAGCTTAGCGACTCGATTTTAATTGAGGAATATATCAGGGGTAAGGAAGCGACTTGTGGTGTGGTGGATAATTTGCGCGGACAAGATCATTACCCGCTTTTACCGATTGAAATTGTTACCCCTGCCAACAAATCGTTGTTTGACTACGAAGCAAAGTACACAGGTATCACCTCAGAAATTTGCCCGGGTCGTTTTACTAAAGAAGAAAAAGCCGCGCTCGAACGCTTGGCCGCCGAAATTCACAAAGTTCTCGGCCTACGCCATTATTCGCGATCCGATTTTATTATCTCGCCACGTGGCATCTATACGCTTGAGGTTAATACTTTACCCGGCCTAACCGAAGAATCATTAATTCCTAAATCATTAAAGGCGGCGGGTATTCCCTACGACCAATTTCTTGATCATATTGTTACTTTGGCGCTAAACAGGCGTTAAAAATTATTTAAATAAATGGTGAAGGGCCGGTAGCTGCAACACGCAGATACCGGCCCGAGCTTACTTTTTCTTTCGGCGGAACTTCTTTTTCTGGATCTCGGCCCAAGCCAAGATTCTGGGAGTTAGATCTGGCAAACTCCGTTTGAAGACGTCAATGCAGTAACAGTTAGCTGCTCCTGTTACCACGAAGAGGCCGACGTTGATCCAAAACAATGTCCAGAAAGTGTGCCTGGACACATCCATCCACAACCATAAACTGATGGCGTAGGACAGGTCCTTGTACACCGAGATAGATATGGTGTCGAAGACCGTTTTGTGCCAGAAATTCTCCCTGTCGACAAACTCAAGGTCGTACACTCCCTCGCGGATGAGACCGAAAGGGTATGCCAGAACAGAGTCCAGCACCCAACTGAAGAACCGAAAGCCGGCAATTCCTAGCGGGGGCAGCCCGATCAGCCATTCAATTGGAGAACCGATCGCTAATCGAAAGACACCTCCGGCATTAAGCCCCATCCAGTTGGCGAACCATGTCCAGAAGTCCTTTCGCCGCTTGGCACTTAGTCTGTATCTCATTGACAGAAACCTCCTTCCATCAATATCCTAGCAAAGTTATCCACAGATTACCAGGCTCAAGTAATTATTGGCTTTTAGCAAATTCCTTATTTTTCAACCCTTTCTATCGGACAAAAGTTAATTTGTCTTTTAGAACCCAAATGGCCCTATTTTGGGCTCAAAGTAAAGTCTTGACTTTGGCTTGGGGTACGCTATTTTGCCTGTAGTGAGTTTTAATTAAAAACATTATTAACCTTAATTTTATTTATGAATAAGAAACTTTTAACTAGTCTGCAATTAGGCCTAGTTTTGTTCGTTGTTTTGGCCATTTCCTCGTCGTTCTTAATTAGTAGCCCGATAAAAGCCTTAGCCGATGCCTCGACAACCAAAATCGGCGATGGATCTGTTCCGGCTACTGAAACTGGTTACGGATCATCGTACTCAGGAGCGGGGATGATGTTAATGAGTCTGCCTTTAGTTTTGGCCCCCATACCGCCGGCCAATGCCGGTATCCTTACTTACTTAATTTCCGAACCAATTATTTCCCCGGACAATTCAACGAGTGTTGGAACCAAGGACAACACCTCAATTGATATTGCTTTCTCATCCCAGGTGGATACGGTTGATCTAGATATTGTCGACGGGTTAGATAATTTAATTAAACACCTCTACACTGGCAATAACGTCACCGATCCATTGCCTAAACCATGGGACGGAAAAGATGGATCTAGCAATTTTGTTTCTGATGGGACCTATACAATAAAGATAACTTATTCTGACGCCGGCGGAACAACGATTGATACCAGCCGTACGATTATTGTCGACAACACCTCACCCGTTGTTACTCAAGAAATTATTCCGTCAGCAGCAACGACGACCGGTTTGGTGATCGGTGGCAACTCGATTGCTCAAGCTGAAGTGGTTGAGACCGGTTCGGGCATTAGTGGCGGATGTTTCTTTACTTTTGATGGTGCTTCAACTTGGAATTATGATCCGGCCGCCTTTGACTCAGTAACTAGCCGCTGTTCGATTGCCCATACAATAATCCCAGACGGCAGCAGTGTCGATATCAAGGTTTTTGATGTCGCCGGTAATCAGTCAACAGTCACTAATCCCTATATTAACGTCGTTTGGGATAAAGAAGCCCCGACTGTTGGCCCAATCAGTTTTAGCCCATCCGAGGTAATTGGTTCTGATCTCTATCTTTCGCCACTAACAACAATTTCTGCAACAGCAACCGATATCGGCGGGATCGGAGTTAATCCTAACTCTTGTCGTTATTCGATTGACGGCGGTTCTTCTTGGGTATTAGCGACGACGGCTTATAATTCGACGACTAATAGTTGCGTCATAAATAGTATTGATACTTCAATCGCTTCGGGTGTTACTGTGTCGATTGACGATTTGGCGGCCAATAGCTTTGATACCTCGAGTTCTTGGGTGCCGGTTAAAGTTGATACTGTCGTCCCAGTGATAACTTTACTAGGTGATGCCACGGTTAACCTTAAAGTCAGCGACACTTACGTTGAGGCTGGTGCCACAGCTCTCGATAGTCTCGATGGCGATATAACTTCTCGAATAGTTACTACCGGTTTGGTTAATACTAGCGTTGTCGGTACCTATATTCTAACCTATAACGTTAGTGACGATCTGGGTAATGTTGCAACGGCAGTAACCAGGACGGTTAAAGTTGAACCGGCACCAGGCTCTTCTAGTCATACCGGCGACTATATTCCCGGTTGGGGACCGGGTCGCCAAATCAGGGGACAAGTTCTTGGAACTTCAACTGCTAAAATTATTAGGGCATCAACAACCAATACGACCGAGTTGGCTAGGCAAAAAAAGATTCAGCAGCTGAAGAAAAAATTGAACGATCTAAAAGTTCAAAGATATAACCTTAAGCATTCTCAAGCGGCCCTAGCTGCTCAGGGGGGAGCGAATACTACAATAGATAATCCTAATCTCAAACCAACTTCGACCGCGTCAACCACCCCAGCTAAGCCCTTTTGGAAATTCTGGTAAGATCCTGACTTAACGCAAAATCCCCCGAAAAGCTCGGGGGATTTTGCTATGATTTTTTTAGAAAAATTTCGGCAGGTGTGGGGTAGAGCACGCCCCACACCTGTGCCGGCTGGGAACCCCACACCTCGGAGATCCAGAACCAGACTAGCAAACTCGTTATTGTCCGTAAAGGGAGAATTAATTTTGTATAAAAATTTGCAAAGGGGTGGGGATTTTAGACTTCCCAAATATTGAGAAGTTTGTTATATTATCAAGCGTTAAGGGCCATTAGCTCACTTGGTAGAGCGCTTCCATGGCATGGAAGAGGTAAGCGGTTCGATCCCGCTATGGTCCACTGCTCCGCTCCCGCTACGCAGTACACGCACTTTCTAAATTTATCGACATAGTGCAAACACGACTACTGGGCCGTTAGCTCATCTGGTAGAGCGCCTGCTTTGCAAGCAGGAGGTAAGCGGTTCGAGTCCGCTACGGTCCACATAGGGCAAATTTCGAGTTTTGTGCTATAATATATTTAATTAATAATTAACCAACATTAATTTTTATGGATGAAACTAATCTGGCGACGAGAAGGGTTGTAAGAATTTCTCGCCGAAAATTGGTAGTTTTTGTTGTAATCATTTTAATTTTAATTGCTCTCGGATTTGTTGTGTTGTCGTCACTTTCCTCAGCCCGGATAAGGACGGCCAATTATGTCGGAATGTCAGCGCCAGAAATGGGCCTTGGCGATAGTTACACCGCTAAAACAATATCGCCATATTATGACGGTGGCCAACAACCATCGATCGCTGATACCAGAGAATTTTTAAAAACCAGTTATTCCTCAACAATTAAAACCCGGGATGTCTCAGGCGTAATCAAAGATGTTAAAAGCGCGATTAAGGTGGCCGATGGCCGGATCGACAATTTGTATAGTTCCGAGAAAAGCGGTCGCATTAGTTTTGTCGTCGCCAAAAGTAAATTTGAAGATTTTAGATCTGAAATTGAAAGTTTAACCTATACCAAGTTATATACTGAGAGTATCTCGTCGCAAAATCTGCTTAGTCAAAAACAAGGAATCGAAAGCCAAACAATCAGTGTCTTAAATACGCTTGAGAGTTTAAAGAAACAAAAAGATGATCTGGGCCTTAAACATACTCAGACGATCAATTCTATTAGCAATGAACTGGCTCGGATTCGTGCCGAGTTAGCCGATGTGAGAATAACGATTGCCGAAGAAACAGATTCCTCGACAATTACCCTTTTAAGGAATCAGGAAAATTCATTGGTTGAGCAAGAGGCTCTTCAAAGACAAAAATTGAGTGGCGAGAATAATAATTATTCAAGTCAAAATCAGAACCTCGATAGAATGATTAGTAATGCTAATAATAACTTAACGAGTGTTAATGACCAAAGTAGCCAGTTCGCAAATAATATCGAAACAGTGAACGGAACAATTACAATCAGCTGGGTCAGCTGGTGGCAGATAGCTAAGATCTATTCTCCAATCTCGCCAACGGTCATCGTAATTGCCATCATCATCATTCTTTGGATTTTGTTCAGGCGCAAGGGCTGGATTCCTAAAATTATCTTTGACTAAAGCCAACTAAACTAAAAATGTTTAAAGAATTCTTTGTTAAGCGTGAATTAAAGAAGATGGGCGTATCTGGTGAGCAATTAGATGCCATGATGAAGGTGGTTAAGGGTAATCCCGGTCTCTTTCAAAAACTCGGAGCTGAAATTGAAGAAAAGGTAAGCAAAAATAAAATGGGTCATCAGGAAGCGGCTTTAGCGGTGACAACTAAATATCGAGCGGAGCTTGCTAAAATCTTTAGTCAAAAATCTTAAATCGCTTGACGTGCTATCTTAGAGAAAATAAAGGTTCGATAAATAAGATAATTGGCAATCGCCAAACCGGCGAGAATAATCACTTGATCTAGTAGATACCAAATATGCAACTGGTCGTTTAA
This sequence comes from Minisyncoccota bacterium, assembly GCA_041663165.1. Lineage (GTDB taxonomy): Bacteria > Patescibacteriota > Minisyncoccia > Phycocordibacterales > XYD1-FULL-46-19 > CAIPHT01. The sequence goes on from JBAZRF010000003.1 coordinate 60,447, forward strand.
GATGTACATGGCCAGGGCTGAGACAACGAGATTGAGGCTGGTGATAGAAAAATAAAAAAAAGCCTGTTTAAGCCAACGGGGGGACTGATCTTTAAAAGTCCAGATTTTATGAAGAGTAAAACCAATCGTGCCCGAAATTAAACTCGCACCAATCGTCCCCCAGACTGGCCAGAGGCCCAAACCGCTCACCAAAACAAAAATAGTCAGGAGCGAAGAAGCCGACGAGATACTTCCGGCGATTAAAAATTTAATGGGCTCAAAAATTGACCAATCTGGGTCATTTTTAAAATTAAACATGAGTATTAATTGATTAACGGTCCCGCTATTATAACTCGTAATTTAGTTTGGCTCAAGTTTGGTGCAGGGGGGACTTTTGAACCAAAATGAATTATACTAGGCAATAATCTACCCATGACCGAATCGTGGCAAAAAGTGTCTGGTCTAAGTTGGACGTTGGCCAAGGCCAATTTTAAATTGCGAACCGAGGGGAGCTACTTGGGTGTTTTGTGGTATTTGCTCGATCCAGTCTTGCTTTTTGCAATCTTGATCTATGTCTTTGGCTCAAATCTGGGAGCTTCTATTAAGTTTTACCCACTATACTTAATTTGGGGTCTGGTGATGTTTAATTTCTTTACGACGGTCACGAGTCAAGCAACTTCGGTTATTGTTAATAATGCCCTGTTCATTAAATCAATGAAAATTCGATCGGAGGTTCTTGTCGTCTCGATTCTACTCCAAACAATCTTTTCGCATCTTTTTGAAATCATCGTTTTGGTTGCTCTGACGGTCTATTTTGGCGCATCACTCTTAAGTTTACTTATTTATTTGCCAATTTTTATTTTCTTTTGCGCTCTTACCTTGGGCATATCTTTTTTCTTAGCGGCTTTTGGTGTCTATGTTTCTGATCTAAACAACGTCTGGAAGTTTTTTACTCAGGCGCTCTTTTTTGCCACGCCAATTTTTTATGCCTCGGCAAAACCCTTGATCCTTTTGCTTAATCCGCTAGCTTCTTTTTTGGCGATTACTCGGGGTCTGATTATTTATCATGAGTGGCCGGGCCTAAAGATTATTTCTTTATCGGCGATAACCAGCGTCCTCGCCCTTTTTGTCGGCTGGTATCTATTTAGTTTGGTTAAAAACAAATTTGCCGAAAATCTATGAGAATTAATTTACAGGGAGTTGGTAAAAAATTTAATCTAAATTTCAAAAAGAGGGAAGGTATCCTTGCCCGTCTGTTGTCGGTTTTTTCCTTGAGCAAAAACACTAACGATTTTTGGGTTTTTCGCGGAATTGATTTTACGCCCGCCGATGGCCAAATTGTTGGCATCATTGGCCGAAATGGTTCAGGTAAATCAACTTTGCTTCGGGTACTGGCGGGAATTTATCAAGCTGATGAGGGAACAGTTAAGTTAAAAGGTCAGGTGGCATATTTAACCGGATTTGGCCAAGGCTTAATGCCCAAATTAACAATGCGCGAAAATATCTATCTGGTCGGTTCTTTGCTTGGCTTGGGTCAAAAAGAAATTAAACAGCGTTTTGCGGAGATCGTTGAATTTTCTGAACTGGGTGAATACATTGAAACGCCGGTCTACAAATTTTCCTCCGGCATGGTTTCGCGACTAAGTTTTTCAACCACGATTTTTTGCTTAAAACATCGCAATCCGGATATTTTGTTAATTGACGAGGCTCTCGAGGCCGGGACTGATTTAAACTTTAGGAATAAGGCTTTAAATAAGATGGAAGAAATTTTACTCACCGGTGCCAATGTCGTTTTAGTTAGCCATGATTTAGTCATGATTGAGAAGTATTGCCATGATGTTATTTGGCTAGACAAGGGGAAAATTGTCAAACAGGGACCGGCTAGCGAAGTGGTCGAGGCTTATGTTAAGGTAAACGAGTGAACGGAGAAAAAAGACAAAAAGTAATTTTGGTTCTTGGTATGCACCGAAGCGGTACCTCGGCCTTGGCCGGCATCCTACAGTTTTTGGGAGTGGACTTGGGTCCCAACCTGATGCCGGCAAGCGAATTTAATCCTCGCGGCTACTTTGAAGATCTTGATATTGTTGGGATAAACGATAAAATTCTGTCAGCTATTGGTTCTGGTTGGAATGATCTAAACGAACTCCCTGATAACTGGCCAGTAAGGTTCCCGTCGGTATTGGCGCTTAAAGAAGATCTAAAGAAAATTATCAGTCGAGATTTTGGGTCTTCATCCATTTTTGCCATAAAGGATCCTCGCCTTTGTTTATTGTTACCACTTTATTTTGAGATTTTTCAAGATTTAGCCATCGATTCAAGCTTGGTTCGTATCCAGAGAGCTCCGGCCGAAGTCGCTTTTTCCTTGGGGCGGTCAGAAAAATTGAATCTGGTTAAAGCGTTACAACTTTATCGTAAGTATCAAAAATATCTGGAAAAATACTTGGTCGGACGCCGAGTCGTTACGGTTGAATTTAACCAACTCTTGAACAATCCGGCCCAGGTAATCTCTTTGATTAAAAATCTAGTTCCCGAAATACCCTTTGATTATCAGGTACGCCAAAAGGAAATAGATGCCTTTTTAGATTATCAGTTAAAACATTTTGGCCAGCAAAGCCAAGATGATTGCCTGTTTTCGCTATTGGATAATATTAATGAAAATGAACAGACCATCGTCTTGACCAATCAAACTATCGAACAAGATAAAAAAAGACTGAACGAGGTACTTAACCAAAGAGAGCGGTTGCAGCAAGAAAACATAAAAAAAGATGTTGAGATCGCCACCCGGCAAGAACAGCTGGAAGAATTAAAGCAACAAAATCTCGAGCGCGATATCTTTATTGAATCTCAACATCAGGAACTAGCCACTATAAAAAGTAGCTTGACCTGGAGAATGCAAAAGGTTGTTGATCGATGGATAAGCCTTTTGCTTAGTCGAAATGACGGCCAAAGGGGTCGTTCGCGGGAAGAAATTGCCCGCCAATATTTGATTGGTGAGGGAATTGAAATTGGCGCCCTGCATCAGCCGCTTAAATTGGACCAAAGTAGGGCCAGGGTTCATTATGTTGATTACCTCGACCAAGAGGGATTAAAAAAAGTTTATCCCGAGATAAACTCTGACAGTATCACCACCCCTGAGATCATTGCCAAGGCCGAAGACTTGAGTCCGATTGCCGATAGTAGTCAGGATTTCGTCATTGCCAATCATTTACTTGAACATGTTTCTAATCCAGTCGAAGCGCTCTCGGAATTCTACCGAGTAACCAAAAAGGAGGGTGGAATCGTTTTTTTAACCCTGCCGAACAGTCGATCCTGTTTTGATTCAGCCAGAGAAATTACCAGATCCCAACACTTCAGAGACGATTTTGATCTTAATAACAGCGAACGAAAAGTTGTAGATCTTGGTCATTATTTAGACTGGGCAATCAACGTCTTAAAAATTCAAAATATTGATGAGGCTAATAGAATTGCCCATGAACTAAGCGCTAAGGGGTATCCAATTCATTTCCATGTCTTTAGTTATCAATCGGCCATTGATTTTATCAATAGTCTAGAAATTAATTATGGTTTTGGTTGGGAAATGATTTATTCGCAAGAAGACAAGGACGAATTCATATTTATTCTTCGTCCCAAAACAGAAAAGGTAGAAATAGGTTTAACTGAGAATTATCAACCTCTCGTTTTGCCAGCCTGTGTCGAACCGGAAGTTTCCATTATTATCCCCGTCTATAACAAGTTTAAATATACCTACCGGTGTCTAAAGTCTCTCCTTGAGGCGGAACCAGGGTTAAAATATGAAGTCATTGTCGCCGACGATGGCTCGACTGATGAGACTCTAAGAATAGGGGAATATTTTAGTCAGATCAGAGTAATCAGAAATGAAACAAATCTTAGATTTTTGAAAAATTGTAACAAAGCGGCCCTTGAAGCCAAAGGTAAATATTTACTGTTTCTAAATAATGACACCAAAATACTGCCTGGTGCGATCTCACACTTACTCGCCACGATCAAAAGTAATGAAACAATTGGGGTTGTCGGCGGTCGGCTAATTTTGCCTGACCAAACCTTACAGGAGGCTGGCGGTATTTTATGGAGCGATGGAACCTGTTTTGGTTATGGCCGTGGCGATGATCCTTTTAAGCCCGAGTATTCATATGTGAGAGAAATCGATTATTGTTCAGGCGCTCTTCTCTTGACACCAACTGAATTATTTTTAGGACTAGGCGAGTTTGATATCCGTTTTGCGCCCGCCTATTATGAAGATGCCGATTATTGTACCGCCGTCATTAATAAAGGGTACAAGGTAATTTATCAGCCGTTGGCCAGTGTGATTCATTATGAATTTACCAGCCACGGCAAGAGCTCGGCCACTGAACTTCAAAAAAGAAATGGCCAACTCTTTAGAACTAAGTGGCAGGAATATTTGAATTTTAAATATCCGGCGGATTTAAAAAACACTTTATGGGCGCGAGACAATCAAAATTTTAAAAGTCGGGTCTTGATTATTGATGACCGATTGCCCAATGCTAAACTTGGCGCTGGCTACCCGAGGGCTAGGGCCATCCTAGATATTCTGCTAGAGCAAAAAAGGTTTGTTACCTTTTTGCCGACAGAAATTAACTACGAAGAGGATATTGATTGTCTCAGGGAGCTCCGACAATTAAGCGTCGAAATTCTTTGCCAGACCGAGAGAAATCCCTTCAACGCCGCTAATCTCGCAGATCTTTTGGCCAAACGGGAAGATTTTTACGATCAGATTGTGATTAGTCGACCCGCCAACATGGCCAGGCTGGGGGATCTTATTAGAGGCAAAATCAATAGGGCAAAGACTAAGATAATCTATGATGCTGAAGCCATTTTTGCTCGGCGCGAGGTTTCTCGGCAGCATCTTTTGGGTGGCGGTTTATCAAAAAAGAAGGAAGAAGAAATAATCGAATCGGAGGTGGCGCTGGCTAAAGACTCAGATCGAATCATCGCTGTATCAGAGAGTGAGAAAGAAGTCTTCCAAGAATATGGCGTAAAAAACGTTTCGGTTCTTGGTCAAGCCACTGAAGTTAAACTCTCACCAAACCCCTTTGCGTCACGGAAAGATATTTTATTTGTTGGCAGTGTCCATACGGAGGGCGACGATAACCCCAACTTTGATTCACTGGTTTATTTTATTAAAGAGGTTTTCCCTTTGATCGCCTCACAACTTGACTGCAACTTGCATATTGTCGGTTTAAATAAATCTGAACAACTAAAGAAATTGCAGTCAGCGAGAATAAAAATTGTCGGTCAGGTTGATAATCTCAACGATTACTATAATAATTGTCGCGTTTTTGTTGCTCCAACCAGATTTGCTGCCGGGATTCCCTTAAAAGTGGTCAATGCCGCGGCGGCCGGTCTCCCGAGCGTGGTCACCCCCTTGTTGGGCGAGCAATTGGGCTGGGCAGATTCGAACGAGTGTTTAATCGGAAGTTTGCCGACGGAATTTGCTGAGCGGGTGGTAACTTTATACCAAACCCCAAAATTGTGGGAAAAAATAAGAACGAACGCAACTCTGGCCATAAGTCGGGAATATTCTCTAGAAATCGCTCGACGAAAAATTTCCGAGATTTTTGATTACAAAAGGGACCGAGACCAAACTAGGGCTAAAGACTCCGCATTAGCTAAAAACGCCAAGGCCGAATCTTCCCATTGGGATAAAATCAAAAAAGCCATCCTTGTTGTCCGACACTATCCTTATTATGTTGTTAAAAATCCTCTTCTGCTCCCGAGATTTTTTCGAATACTTTTTCGCCAAGGTTTGTACCAGGCCTGGCAAAATGCCTATGATTTTCTTCAACTTCAGGCTAGTAATAATTTCTTGGCAACAGCAAGCGCTGGCCGGCCCTTCTTGCCTAGTTCTGACTATGATCAAACTGTCAAACTAAAAGAATCTGACCTCGACTTAAAAAATCGAGCGTTCAAACAGATTAAGAACTTTTCGCATCTGCCAAAAATCAGTATCCTGATGCCCGTTTGGGACATCTCTCCCAAGCTATTATCGATTACCATCGAATCCGTTCTTCGCCAGCATTATCCTTTGTTTGAATTGTGTATCGGTAATGGCAGTCAAAATGCCAAAGTCGTCGAATGTCTTAACCGATATGCCCAAAAAGATAATCGTATCAAGGTTGTTCACCTCGAGAATAATAAAGGCATATCAGGAAACTCTAACGCCGCTTTGGCGCTCGCCACGGGAGAATTCGTTGCCCTTCTCGATTATGATGATGAATTAAGCCCAGACGCCCTGTTTGAAGTTGCTAAACTTGTCAATCGAAAACCATCGGCCGATTTGATCTATAGCGACGAAGACAAGATCAATCTTACTGGGCAGTATTGTTATCCATTTTTCAAGCCAGATTGGTCGCCAAGCCTCTTACTTTCAATGAACTATATTTGCCATCTAACGGTCTTAAGAAGATCTCTTATTAATAAACTTGGCGGGTTACGCGGGAAGTATGATGGAACTCAAGATTATGATTTAGTCCTTCGGGCGACCGAGCTAACAAACCAAATTTTTCATATTCCTAAAGTGCTGTATCACTGGCGAATGACGCTAAACTCAACAGCCTATCGAATTGATGCTAAACCGCAGTGTTATATCTTGGCCCATCAGGCGATCGAAGAGGCTCTGGAGAGAAGAAAGCTTAGGGCCCGAGTGGCCAAAGAGTCCCTCTTCCCGTTTTTTGTCCGCTATGAAATTGCCGCTGAGCCATTGGTTAGCATTATCATTCCCACTAGGGATAAAGCTGACTTGTTGGGCCGGTGCCTAACGAGTATTATCAGCAAAACAAGTTATAAAAATTATGAAATAATAATTGCCGACAATGATTCGCGAGAGGAAGAAACAAAAAGGTATTTACGCTGGCTCAAAGATAACCATTCACAGGAAATAAAAGTTGTTGAGTACCATAAAAAATACAATTATTCAGGCATAAACAATTTTGCGGCCGGCTTTGCTCGCGGCGAGATCCTCTTGTTTTTAAATAATGATACCGAAGTGATTAATTCGGATTGGCTTACGGCACTGGTCGAGCAGGCCGAATTGCCAGCGGTTGGTGCGGTTGGCGCTAAATTACTCTACGCTAATAATACGATTCAACATGCGGGAGTTATTTTTGGTACGGATAACAACGTGACCCACGCCTTTCGTCAATTGCCGGACGGCCAGCAATCTTATTTTTATCAAGCTGAAGTTATTCGTAATTATGGGGCGGTCACGGCCGCCTGTCTGGCTATTCGCAAGAATGTTTTTGCTGAACTTGGCGGTTTTGACGAGAGTTATGAAGTGCCCTACAGTGATATTGAACTTTGTTTACAACTTAGAAAAAAAGGGTATCTGATTGTTTACACTCCGCTGGCCAGGCTTTATCATTTCGAGTCGGCAACGCGAGGACTTGAGCCTTGGTATGCTGATGCCGAGTTATTTTTTAAGCGTTGGGGAGAAATGATTACCACTAAGCCGGATCCATACTACAATCCTAATCTAAGTCTTAATCCGGAGGAGACTTTTACTTGGCGGGGTTATTAGCCAGAGTGCCAATCAAGGCTTTGATTTTAGCGATAAAGACTTGGGTATCAAATTTTTGGGCTTGTTTTAGGCAGGCCGCTTGATAATTTTCGGCTTGCGGGCCAATTTTTTTAATTGCTTCAATTAGCTTGTTACTGTCAATATTGTCGATTAATTTGCCAGTCTCGCCGTCAATCACGCTTTCTTTATAACCGCCTTCATTAGGGGCAATCACTGGTTTCCCAGCCGCCATCGCTTCGACGACGGTCATCCCAAAATCTTCATCTTGGGCCGTGGTAATGAATCCGCGGCAATTGGCATATAAATCCAACAATTCCTGTCGGCTGACCCAGCTCTTGATCTCAACATTGGCCGGCTGAATCCTCTTAATATAATCGGCATATTGCTGAAAATGCCGAGACTGTTCATAACTGCCCACTAAAATTAACTTTTCATTCGGCAAAGCGGAAAAAGCCTTCATTTGTAAATCTACTCGTTTGTGGCCAATCAATCGGTTAACGCTTAGCCAAAAATTACCATTTGGTTTGCCGTAATAGTCTTTGGTCTCAATCGGCGGATTGATAATGGTTGCCTCTCGGTTCAAGTATTTGGTCAAACGATTTTTGGTATTCTGCGAATTGCAGGCAATCAGGTCAACGCGCTTAATATACTTTCGATTGTAATAACGATTAAGTTTAACCCAAAGATCAAAGATTGGTCGCGCCCAGACCGGGACGGTGTTCTTGCGCGTATATTCATAAAGGTCCCAAATTTCACGGATCGGTGAGTGAACATACCACAAATTGGGGTAATTATTAACTGCTCCCGCCATCGCCCAGTCGCCGCTGATAATGAAAAAATCGTATTGGTCGCGCAGGTTTAAATGGCGAAAACGCCAGAGCGAAAATTGTTGTTTAAATGGGGCGTTGACTGGTACGTGGCCAATCGACTTGACAGTTACATCGGCAAAGCCCATCTTGGCAATTTTCTCAATATCAACATTGGTTGAATAGATGTCCGCTTTAAGTTCGCGGGCCAAGGTCAGGCTCAAGATCTCGGCGCCGCCGATATTGTCCATGAAGTTATGAAAGATGGCGATTTTTTTCATCGTTAAGAATTTTTAAACCCATTAATTTTTTTCCATCTCAAGACTTCTACGACCTTACTGTCCAGAAATTTTTCTTCGGGGAAGAGGGGGGCGATTTTGTAGCACTGCCCAACATCTTCCTGCTTAATGTTGGTGTAGCAACCAAGAGCTCTTTGCCCGTTTACTTTTTGATCGTTTGCCCATTTGATAGGCCAAACGCTGAACATAAGAAAACTGCCGACCATAAAAGCGAATAAGACCATTTTAAACATCCACCCTTTTTTAAAATCGGCAAAAACAAAAAACAATCCCAAGGGGAGCAACATTGAAAAGGTTATGTAGCGATAACTTAAGCCCTGAGTAAGGCCAAAGGATGACCTGCCCAGTGCTAAGGTTAAGATAAAGAGTACCCCGAAAATTATCAAAACTAAACCCACCAAGCAGTTCTTGTTTAGTCCGGGTTTGAATATTCGATAGATAGCCAGAACTAAAAATACCAATAAGACGAATAACAAAATATAGTTAACAAAATCGTTTCTTAAATAAAAAAAGCCACCGCTTAGAGTGGTTGAAAAATATTTTAGAATTGGCAAAGCATCGGCGCTAAGCTTAGTCTGAAAATCCTGAACATAGCCGATAAAGTAAGAGACAATAATTAAGATATTCGCCAAACCGGCAAACATGATTACTCGCCGCTCCTTCTGATTTTTAAAATAATCAAAGAGCGCTAGGCCGATGGTTATTAGGGGTAAGAATAAGCCATGGAAGCTAGAGTAACTGCTTAGAAAAGCGATAATTGTTAAAATTGAATATCGCCAATCGGTTGATTTTATTTTCAACATAGCGACGAGCCACAGACTGAGAAAGAAAAAGGGCAGGATGAACGAAATTTGAAAGCCCCAAATCAGATTTTCTACCTGAAAGATGTTTAAAACGAGAAAGGGAATAAAAATATCGAGCCACTCTAATTTCTGGCTGGCTAGATATTTTGCGTAAGTAAGTAGCCCGGCCGAAGCAATCAATAAGAAAGAGATAAATTTTATTTCAAGTAATTGGCTCCAGTTAGAAAAAGATGCCAAAAATTTAATAATGAGCAATCCCACTCCGATTCGGTGCTCATTATGCTGATAAAAAAACAATTGCCAAAAATTATAATGGGTTTTGTCAGTAATTATGTCGGCTAAACTCCACTGGTCCAAATAGGGGATATCCACGGCTCGGCTGGCGATAAAAAAGGCAAAGCTATAAACGATGGCGGTAAAACCGGCCAGCAAAAATACTTTTATAAATTTTTCTTCGCCAAACAATTCAATAAATTGAAGGCTATATTTTTTTATTTTTTGTACCACAAGCAGCCCTGTTTTCATTGTTTTTTATAATCTCCCTGGGATAGCCATTTTTCTAATAGGCAATAAAGAATAATGAAAAAATAGCGACTGCCCATTTCCTTTATTCGCAATTTGCTCTGGCCGGCCTGGCGATTTGTCCAACAATTAGGCACTATGGCGTAAGTATAGCCACGAACAATGGCCTTAAGCGGCAGCTCAACCGTTAAGTTAAAATGGTTGCTGAGAAATGGTCTTAAACCTTCAATTACCTCTCGCCGGTAAAGTTTAAAAGCGTTGGTTGTATCGTTATACTTGATTCCAAACAAAAGTTTAATCAAGTTATTAGTCAACCGGTTCAGATAATATTTAAATTTGGGATAACCGATAACCTGGCCGCCAGATATAAATCTTGAGCCAAAGACGCAATCGTAGCCCTCCTCAATTTTCTGATAATATTTTACCAAGTCCTCGGGTCGATCGGAAAGGTCAGCCATAACGATCGCTACGTAATTACCGGAAAAGTTATCCAAACCCTTTCTGACCGCTAAACCAAAGCCGTTAGGAAGGGGTTTATTAAAATACCTAAGCTCAATTATTTCTAGCGACAATTCCTCAAGAATTTTTTCTGTTTGATCAGTACTATTATCGTTGACGATGATAATTTCATGGTCAATAAGGGCTTTTTTTAATTCGTCGTGAAAGGCGCGAATAGTTTTTGCAATACTGCCACTTTCGTTGTGGGCCGGGATGATGAGGGACAGTTTTTTTGTTGGGCTCGGCATAATTTTAACGGTTTTTGATGCCCAGGATACTTAGCATAAAAGAGGAAAAGATAGTTTGTAAACCAAGAAAAACCAGGGTTTGCGCCACAATCAAGTTTTTGACTTCATCGAGAGAGCTGAAGCTTGAATCATACCAGCGCCAAAAAACTAGACTCATAACAATTATTCCGACTAAGGCCAAACCGATGCCAACCAAGGAGGCCCGCTCGATACTTAGATGCTTGTAAATTTTCTCTAGCCACGGCGATGGCTCGCCTAAATGAACGTGGGCATAAGTTCGGGCAAAAACGGTGAAGATTATTAATTGATAGCCGATGAGTAAAAGAAGTGAGGCGCCAAACATTGGGTGATAATAAAAACGTAAATTGTTCAAGCTGAGCTGGTCAAAATAGAGAAGAATTGTTGTCAGTAATCCGACCAGAGCCAAAACAATGCCCGGTAATAAGAACAAGAGGGTCGGGCTATAAAGCAAGAGAAATCTCAGGTGTCGCCAGCCGTCAGGAATGGTCCGCAGTTTGGATTCACCTTGTCGCCGGGCATAATTGATCGGCAACTCAACAATTTTCAAATTTTTCTTGCCGGCTTTAATCATCATCTCTGAGGCAAACTCCATGCCAGTGGTTCTTAAATCTAACCGATTGAGCGCGGCGCGCGAAATAGCCCGTTCGCCCGAGTGGATGTCGTTAATCTTCAATCCAAAAAATATTTTGGTTAAGAAAGCAAAGATGATTCGGCTCAAATAACGATGAGAGGTGGGCATGGCGCCGGACTCGATTTGGCCGGCAAAACGATTGCCGATTACTAAATCAGCGCCACTCTGCAATTCTCTTAAAAATTTTGGCAGCTCATCAAAATCATAAGTGCCATCAGCATCAGCCATAAAGATATATTGTCCGCGAGCGGCTTTAAATCCTTCAAGATAAGCATTGCCGTAACCGTCTTTGTCGTGTTTAACTAAAACCACTCCGGCCTCACGAGCAATTTGCGGTGAACGGTCGGTTGATGAATCAGCCACAATAATCTCGGCTGATAAATTATTTTGGGCAATTACTCTCTTGGCTTTGGCAAGACAACTAGCCAATGACGTTTCTTCGTTGCGGCACGGCAAAACAATGCTAACAAGAACTTTTTCTTCAGAGAAAGTAGACATTTTTATTTTATTTTTACAACCGAAAAAAGACTGCTACTTTTTGACTGCCGGAGCACCTTAAGTCCCGGGCAGTCAAGGGTTTTCATTGTTCTTGGCCAATAAATGATTGTCGCCCCAGTTGATTCTATTATCTTTTGCTTCTGTTCGCAATTACTTGGCCGATAAAAATTTTCTACGGTTTTGCGGCTACCGTAAAAATTTATTGCTCCGACCGGTTCGTGGTCGGTTAGGGCAACTAGGGCTGTACCAAATGGCAGCGTCCCCATCACAATTGTTTTTGGTTTTTGAGCAAGAAATTGAATCGCTTCGTAATCATCGGAATTGATTACTTTATAGAGTCGACTTTCTCTTGGTAAATTGAAGTAACCGGCGAAAATGGCTAGAAAACTTGTTACTATTAAAATCCCGCCGATTAATCGGGAGTACCGCTGTTTCTCTGGCCAATTAACTAACCAGCTCGGTAAAGTTTTTTGGGTGAAATAGTATAGACCATAGCCGCTAAAAAGCGGTATAACCAAGGTTAGGTAATAGAGGTTTCGTTGAAATGGGCTAAAAAATGAAAAGCCAACAAAGCGATAGATAAGGGTTGAGAAGATAAGAACAATTGACCAAAGAAGATAAAAAGAATAGTGGCGTTGGTCTTGGTGCAAAAGATAGCTCATCCCAACTAAGGCCCAAAGCCAAGCCGGCCAGGGATAAAGCTCAAATAATGGATTATTTAGTTCAAGTACGCCCCAACCGCGAGAAAATTTTAATAGAGAAAAAATCTGCTCTAACGCGGCTATTAAACTTTTACCGAAGACCAAAGCAAAGAAACCGACACCAACAATAAAAATCAATAGAGAAAAAATCCATAACCATTTTTCTTTTACCGCCTGACGATAATTAATTAAGTCAAAAATTGCGATGATCGGTAGGGAAAACAGAACTGATAGGGGATGGCAAAAAAGTAGTCCGAACATGATAAAAAAGCCATAAAATAGGTATCTTCTGTTTGCGGTGAGGATTCCTTCGCTTATAAAGTAGGCATAGAGAAAGATAAAAGGAAAAGAGAAGGATAGAGGGGTAAAAAACCACAAACCTGTTAAATTAGCGTTGGTGCGAATAGCCATAAAGAAAAGTAGTGATAACCAGGCCAATAAAAAATTTTTGGAACCTTTTTGGTAGGCAACAAAAAACAGTGCTAGGCCCGAAAAAATTGCCCACAGGGCGGGGAGAAATTTGTAAATCAAAACGACATTAAAAACTTTTGACAGGAGAAGAATGATTAGTTGAAAACCGACTTCTAAACCGCTCATTGCTCGTCCCGGCTCGGCTCGCAACCAAGTAAAATAATCAGCGGGATTGGCCAAGCGTTTGGCTTCGGTCAGGTGATGCCACTCATCGACATGAAAAGGAAAAGGATATGAGAAATGGGGCCAAAAAACCAATAGCCCGAAGGATAGAAGGGTAATTGCGAGAATAGTCCATCGAAGATTGGTCATAAACAATATTTTTCATGATAAGACGTTGTTGACAATTTGTCCATAAACTTTAAGGTTATCCACAGCTCGTTACTAAAAAATAGTTTTTGCTTTGTTTTTTCTGATATAATGTTACCAGTCTTTATTTTTAGTCTAAATTATAATAAAAATGACAAAGAAACGTTTGTTTGTTCTAGGGGCGCATGTAGTTTTAATAATGCTTTTGCTTGTTTCGGTTGCCTCGGCGCAATTTACAAGAATAGAGGGTGATCCAGACGGACTAGGCTATGGTTATGGTTACGGATTCGGCGAAGGTTACGGCTGGGACGCCAGTCTTGATTATATGGCAGGAATCAGACTAACTTCTGAGTTGGCCAATGATGTTTATGGCTATGGTTACGGTTATGGTTATTTGGATTCTTCGATTTATAATCCTTCTTCCGATATATTCGGTATTGATGGCGCAGACCCGTCAAGTTTCATGTTATTAATAATCGGCGGTGTTGCAGGTGTCGATGGGCTTGAATTGTCGGTTGATCCCGAAGGGGCGCCTACTTTTACCGGGATAACCTTTTATGTTCCGGTGGAGTTCACCATTGGCAGCGGTAGTACGGTTGAGGGGGGAGAAAACACCTGTTTCAGCTCGACTGTTCCTCTTGACCGTACTGATCCGAGCGCTAGTTTAATTGGCGTGGCCGGTATCCCGGTCGTTGATCCTCCTACTGGTTACTCAGCAATAAGCGGAAGTTCCTTGTTGTTTGGCTTACCGAGTTATGGCTTAACTGTTAGCCCGGCGATTACCATCAACATAAATGTTGGTTCCCGTTATAACGGCACGACTCTTAGTGTCCTGCATAAAGCGGTGGGTGGTCATTGGGTATTGTTAGCAACCTGTGCGGTTACGGCTAATGTTTGCTCCTTCCAGACAGCGCACTTATCATCATTTGCGGTTGCAACTTATACGGCGCCAGCAGCAGCCCGTCATCTTGGCGGTAGCGGTGGCAACAATTTGACTGTTCCCGGGGTAACCAGCTCGACAACCGCCGTTTCTATTCCCGTTATCACTAAGGTCTTAAGGTATAAAATGATAAGTAAGGAAGTTAATTTATTGCAACAACTACTAAAAGGTCTTGACTATTTGTCAATAAAAAACACCACTAATTATTTTGGAGTAACAACCCGAGATGCCCTTAAAAGGTATCAGAAAGATCGTCGTTTAAGAGCTTCTGGTATCACCGATGTTCCTACTCGAGCTTTCCTAAATCAAGATCTGGCGAATCCACTTCTAGCCAAGCACGCGGTCATTAATCAGCTCACCAAAAATCTTGCTTATAAATCTACCGGGTCAATGGTCAAGTCATTGCAGGAAAAACTGAAAAAACTTGGCTACTTTGCGGGAGAAACTACCAATTATTATGGTTTGGTTACTAAAAAAGCCGTGACCGATTTCCAAAAGAAGATGGGAATTAAACCAGCGAACGGACTTGTTGGTTCTACAACTCGAGCGACATTAAATAGCCTTTAATTTCCCTTCTCTCTCTTTTTTCGCTAGAATCAACTGATGGGGTTATCTATCGGGATAGTTGGTCTACCAAATTTAATTGGATTAGCTGGTGGCAAATTGCTAAGATTTACTCACCAATTTCTCCAGTTATTATCATTATTGCCCCCCCATTATCATTTTGTGGATTTTCTTTCGACGTCGAGGCTATCTTCCCAAAATTATCTTGCAGTAAACTATGATAAAGGAATTTTTTATCAAGCGCCAATTAAAAGCGATGGGTGTGAATGGTGAGCAATTAGAGGCGATGATGAAGGTGGTTAAAAAAAATCCCGGTCTCTTTCAAAAGCTTGGCCAAGAAATTGAGGATAAAGTGACTAAAAACAAAATGGGCTATCAAGAAGCGGCACTTTTAGTCGCTGCTAAATATAAAACTGAACTCGCCAAAATCTTTAATCAAAAATCCTAGGTCATTCCTATTTTTCTGTCACGTACCTAGAGGCCTAGTTTCTTTGGTGGAAACTCTAAATTCTTGCATTGTTTGGTGTATTATGGTAAAAAGCAAGAGAAGTGATGATTTTCCCCCTGAGGAAATCAGCTGAACATTCGTAATGAAAAATACAGTAAAATCAATCAATATTATAGGATTGGGTTATGTTGGCTTGCCCCTCGCCCTACTTGCTGATAAGCGGGGATTTAAAGTTGTGGGAATAGATGTCAATGATGATCGAATTGCCAAAATCAATGCTAAAAAGTCTCCCTTTGCCGACGATCGTCTTACCAATGAGTTACTGACTTCGAACATTTTAGCCACTAAAAATTTTGAAAGCATCAAAGAGGCAGAAGTCATTGTCATTTGTGTACCGACTCCGGTTTATGAAAATTATCGGCCAAACTTAGAGCCGATAATAGATGCTTGCAAAAGCATTTCTCCGTTTTTAAAGTCAGGCCAATTAGTTATTTTGGAGTCGACGGTTAATCCTGGTGTTTGCGAAGAAGTGGCGATTCCGATTTTAGAGAAAAATTCCGGTTTGAAAGCCGGAAAAGATTTCTATCTAGCCCATTGCCCTGAGAGAATTAATCCTGGTGATCCAAAATGGACCGTCGCTAATATCCCCCGGGTTGTTGGCAGCTTGGAAGAGAGCGGTTTACGGTCGGCTCTTGAATTTTATCGATCAATTATTGATGCCGAGATAAAACCAATGGGTTCTTTAAAAGAAGCCGAGGCGGTAAAAATTATTGAAAATTGTTTTCGTGATATAAACATTGCCTTTGTAAATGAATTGGCGATGTCTTTTTCTCGGTTGGGTATTGATGTCACCCATGTCATTGAGGGTGCGGCCACTAAACCCTTTGCTTTCATGCCCCATTTTCCGGGATGTGGCGTTGGCGGTCATTGTATATCTGTTGATCCCTACTATTTGATAGACTATGCCAAACAGAATGGTTTTAATCACCGATTTTTATCTCTAGCTCGAGAAATTAATAACGGTATGCCAAGGTTTACTGTTGATATCCTCATTGAGCACTTAAACCGAAAGGGGATAGCACCACTTGGAACCAGGGTCGCCGTCCTCGGACTGGCTTATAAGGCCAACGTTAATGATGATCGAGAAAGTCCAGCCTACTCAATTATCAAAGACCTGAAAAGCCGTGGCCTAGAAGTTAGCTCTTATGATCCTTACCTCATAAATGACAGCGCTGCTAGCTTAAAAGAAGCCTTGCAAGGAGCCCAGGCGGTAGTAATAGCGACCGCCCACGATGAATTTAAATCAATCACCCCGAAATTTTTTAAAGATAACGGGATAGAAATAATAATTGATGGTCGTAATTGTTTAAATAAAGAGGAATATCTAAGTTCGGGATTAGTTTATCAGGGTATCGGCAAATAAAGTATGAATATCTTAATTACTGGTGGAGCAGGATTTATCGGTTCGAATTTAGGACAGAGACTTTTAGCTGAGGGACATAGCGTCTGGGCTGTTGATAATTTTCTCACTGGTTCAGTTGACAATATCCGTCGTTTAGAACAGAATCCGCATTTTAAATTTTGCGAGTGTGGTATCGAAGATAAAGAAACATTCTTTAATTTCTGCGCTGAAGCCGAAAACAAATTTGATCGGATTTACCATCTCGCTTGTGCTACCGGTGTGCCCAATATTGAAATTCTGGCAGAAGAAATGCTCACGGCCTGTAGCTACGGAACTTTCAACGTCCTTGAGATTGCTAAAAAATCTGGCGCTCGATTGCTTTTCACTAGTTCTTCGGAGGTCTATGGAGAACCGTTAAAAACCCCTCAGGATGAAAAGTATACTGGCAATGTTGAAACCATCGGTCCTCGGGCTAATTATGAAGAGGGTAAGAGATTTTCTGAAACTTTAGTGTCCCATTATGTTAATAGTCACAAGGTGCACGCAGTGACGGTTAGGTTATTTAATGCTTATGGGCCAAACATGTCATTAAGCGATACTAGAGTAATTCCCCGTTTTTGTCTCCAGGCCCTCAGTGGTAAGCCCCTATCTGTTCAGGGCGACGGTAGTCAGGGTCGGACCTTTTGCTTTATCTCCGATATCCTTGACGGCTTCGAGACCGTTATCAATAAAGGTAAGCCCGGTGAAGTCTATAACCTTGGCAGCGATGTAGAGTCGACAATCAAAGAGTTTGCTGATCAGGTGATTACGCTGTCAGATTCTTTAAGTTTAATAGAATATGTACCAAGGCCGTATCATGATCATTCAAGGCGGATGCCCGTTCTAGACAAAGTAAGAGCTCTCGGTTGGAATAATAAGGTTGATTTAAAAACTGGATTAAAAGAAACAATTCAAAGTTTTAAAAAACGTCTAACTTCTGAGGTTAGTCATACCTTAACCTATGCTACAGAGGCCCAGTCACAGAGTTAAACGTTAAAAAAGCGTTACTGTGGATATTTTAGGATCAATAATAAGAACAACTACCAATATATCTTGGAATAATGGGTTATGGAGATTCTTGGTGGTGATAATTTTGGTCTGGGGTTTCAATTTTATTTTGTGGGGGACAATTGGCCTTATCCGTGTATTTACAGAAAAAATCAGTCGCCTGCTTTTGTCCAGAAAAAAGCAACTGGCCGTAAAAAATAAATTTAAAAATGAAGAAGTTGCGGTAATGGTGCCCGCTCATAATGAGGAATTAGTTATTGCTGATACTCTAAAATCCCTTTTGAAATTGTTAGACCCCTCAAATATATTTATTGTTTCGGACGGCTCAAAAGATCGTACTGGAGAAATTGCGAGAGGATACGGGGTGAATGTTCTTGAATTAAATCCCGGTAAGGGTAAGGCTGGCGCCCTCGAGACGTGTATTAAGCATTTTAAGATTGATCGTTATTATAAAGCGGTTATTCTTGTTGATGCCGATACTCGTCTAAAATCTGACTACTTAGAATATGCCCTGCCCTTCTTTAATGACCCCAAAGTAGTTGCCGTTGCTGGCTACGCTTCGACAATTTGGGAGCCAAATAATTTGTCCTGGAAACAAATTTTATTCATCCTCCATCGAGATCGAGTTTATTTTCTCACCCAAAGACTTGTTAAATTTGGTCAGACTTGGAAGTACACCAGCGTTACACCCATTGTTCCTGGTTTTGCCAGTATCTACAGAACATCAATTTTGAAACACGTTACCATGGATCCGCCAGGTTTGGTGATTGAAGACTTCAATATGACTTTTGAAGTTCATCATAAAAATTTAGGGAGAATAGCCCATCACCCTAGTGTTGTTGGTTATACCCAAGATCCAGATAACGCCAAGGACTATTTTCGTCAAATTAAACGCTGGCACCTAGGCTTCTGGCAAACAATACGTTTTCATGGATTTTGGCCTAGTAAATTTTGGGCGGCATTAATACTCACCCTCATTGAAACAATTTTAGGAAGTTTGATCTTTTTACTAATACCAATTTTTCTTCTCCTTTCTCTTGTTCCGGCGAGTTTATTACCCTTTTCTTCTTGGCCGAGTTATTGCGAGTGGCATTACCTGATTATGACATCTTTTGTTGTGATCTGGATATCTGATTATCTACTAACGATTATCACCGCTATCTTTCAAAAGAGGAAAGAATATCTAGTTGTTGGTATCTTTTTTCCTTTAATTCGTTTTCTCGATGCGGTCGCCTTTCTCTCGGCTATTCCCAGAGCTTTTCTAGTTAAATCGAACGGCCAATGGACAAGTCCCACCAGACGCCTGAGATAAATGTGTTATCTTGCAGTTATAAATTATTATGCTAACCTTAGGTCATGTCAAAGCACCTAGTTTTATTTTTAATTGTCCTTTGTTTACTTGGTTTAGCTATCTTTATTATTTTTAAATTAGCCTCTCCTTATCCTAATTCTCCTTCAGCCTTAACAACCAATGAATCTTTAACGGCTTCCGCTTTTAATAGCTTAAAACAGGTATTTGGTTCTCGCCGACACGCGACCACTACTCCTTCGCCGACCCCGACTCCAACCCCGACAAGCACTCCAATTTCTGTTTACCCTTGGCATACGAACATTACCGCTGCTGTTTTTTGGGTTGGCGAGCCAGTGGGAAATGGCTCATCTGAAGATAATGCATTGTCGGCTTGGGATGATAACTGGGAGGAACACTATGGGGGTTACGATAATTACTCTTATGTTCGTACGGCAACCAATAACTATTTCCCTAATGAGTTCACCCCTAAAGAAAATCCGTTTTATCTCGACCTTCCGTATAACGATTTCAACGATAATGGTACGCCAAGAACTAATCGTACGACAGTCGTTCCTTGGGCAAAAGAGAAAATCTGGGCTTCTAATCAATCAATGATGAAAAATCAGTGGGTTAAACTAACTAAGGGAGATAATACCTGCTATGGTCAGATCGAAGACGCTGGCCCCTACATTTATAATGATTATGCTTACGTTTTCAGTACAACAGACTCAAGACCAAAGAGTACACGGGCAAACGATGCTGGGATGGATGTCTCCCCGGCCCTAAGAGACTGCCTAAAATTCGCTGGTTTGAATAATGTAGATAATAAGGTTAATTGGCAATTTATAAATGCCACCGATGTCCCCCGGGGGCCATGGAAGGTGGTGATTACGACGTCACAAATTAATTGGCCATAGAGGTGTGGATAACTTGCAAAAAATTGGTATAATTAAAAATATTATCAGAAAACAACTTTAAGGTATTGCATTTAAAAACATGAAAAAGTTCAGTCTGTCAATTTTAGTTAAATCTGGAGCCCTTGTCTTGTTCACTCTTCTTTTTATCAGCCCCTTGAATACTCTGGCGGCTAGCGCTGAGCTTTCTTCCGTTGCCCCAACAATTTCATTAGAAACGACAGCCGAAACGTCTAGTCCTGATGCTATGGATAAAGGCATGGTCTCCCTAACTTTTGATGACGGCACCGCAAATATTTATAAAGCCATTTCTACAGATAATCTGCTCGGTAATTTTAAGAGTACTCAATTCATCATTCCGGCGGCGATGGATTGTAATACCCTGTCTGGTGGGGAATATTGTTCTGATTTCATGTCAGGATCTCAGGTAAAAAATCTATACAATGCTGGGCACGAAATTGCAGCCCACACCCGTACCGACCCTCTGGGGGGACTAGTTAGTCTTCCTACTGATGAATTACAATTCGAGGTTGACGGTTTGCGGTTAGATTTAATCCAAAAAATTGGTGTAGCCGTAAGCACTTTCGCTTACCCATTTGGTGTCTCCGACCAGGCACTGGTTAGTAAATTGCAATCGGCCGGTATTGTCGGCGCTCGCACCGTTAATTTTATTGACGCTTTGGGTCAACCAATACTAAACACCAAAACAACTGATCGTTATCAATTGAATGCTGGACAGGTAAACCTCGAGACTCCGATTACTCCGGCTGACATTCAGCCGGGCTGGAACTTCGGCAGTGTTGAAGATTGGATTGATCGAGCGATTGCTGATAAAAAATGGCTAATATTGGTGTTCCATAAAATCGATGATGCTTGTGTTGGTGGTGGTATCCAGCTTCCGCCAGAAGAAGGAGGGGGCTTAGATATCTATTGTACGACTCCAGCCAAACTCTCGACCATTACGAATTACCTAGCTTCTAAGGGTGATGGTGTCGAGGTGGTAACAATGAAGGAGGGTTTGACTAAGATGAACAATCAGCCTACGGCCAATGTTGGAACGCCAGTGATAAATCAGGACGATATTACAGTAATAGCAACCTCTTCGTCTTCAATTGGAGCGTCAGTAACTTTTTCTCCAACGGTTATCGATGATGATCTAAATTTACCCACTTCCCTAAATGCTTTTTGCACGATAAGCGCCGAGAAATACCCAATTACTCCGACTAATCCTTATGGCGGGCATCCAGTTTGGGGAGTAAATTACCCAAGCGTTGTCACTTCTGGGTCATTTTTCCCGATTGGGACAACGGTTGTTAATTGTACGGCTGTTGATACGGGCGGAAACGTTGGAGCTAAGACATTTAATGTTAACGTCAACCCTAAGGTTATTGATACCATTCCCCCGATTATTACTTTAAACGGGGCCAACCCAATGAATCTAAAGGTGGGCGAGACTTTTGTTGACCCAGGAGCGACCGCTATCGATAACGTTGATCCTGTGGTTACGATAATCGTTGGCGGTGATCTCGTTAAGACCTCTGTCGCCGGTACTTACCGCCGAACTTATAATGCAACGGATATCGCCGGGAATAAAGCAGTTGAGGTAGTAAGAATCATCAACGTCACGGTACCAAAATTTATCTTTACCAAAGTCTTAAAACTTGGCTCAAGCGGTACCGATGTTAAAGAATTACAAAAAAGATTAAAAGCGGAAGGATTTTATAAATGGTTGATTACTTCATACTTTGGCTTACCGACCAGAGCTGCTCTGATTGCTTACCAAAAGAAAAACAATCTACCCCAAACGGGGATTCTTGATGCCGCGACAATGGCAGTGTTGAACAAGTAGTGTTATAATTTTTATTATTTAATAAATAATTTTACTTTATTTTGTTTTTTGGTTATCTTTAAGGGATGTCTATTTCTGTTGGCATTGTCGGACTACCAAACGTGGGGAAATCCACGCTGTTTAATGCTCTCACTCAAAAGGGCGTGCCGGCTGAGAATTATCCGTTTTGCACTATTGACCCATCGGTAGGGATTGTGGCGGTGCCGGACGAACGGCTCGACAAGCTCGCCGCGTTTTCGTCTTCGCGAAAACGAATTCCCGCCGCGATTGAATTTGTCGATATCGCCGGCCTGGTTAAGGGTGCCTCAACTGGCGAGGGTTTGGGCAATAAATTTCTTTCACATATCCGCGAAGTAGATGCTATTGTTGAAGTCGTTAGAATTTTTGAAGATTCTAATGTTACCCATGTCTCCAACAAGATAGACGCCACTGATGATATCGAAACTATTAATCTTGAGCTGATTCTCGCCGATGATCAAACGGTAAGCAAAAGGATTGCCAATTTGGCTCACGATGTTAAGCGCGGAGACAAAACAGCGATTGTCGAGGATGCCGTTTTGCAAAAAATCGAAGCCGTCTTGAAAAAAGGCCAGATGGCCAATTCCGCTTCTCTAACTAAAGAAGAAGGAGAAATTTTGCAAAGTTTACATCTTTTGTCCACCAAACCCATTCTCTACGTGCTAAATAAAAAGAACGGCGCCAAGACTATTGATATTGCCCCGTTTGAAGAGTATCTAAAAAAATTAGGGGCGAATTGGGTTGTTGTTGACGCGAAAATTGAGGGTGAATTATCGGAATTGGAAAAAGGGGATAAAGAAGTCTTTAAAAAAGAATTGGGTGTCGAAGACGACGGCATTAATGACCTAATCAAAGAAAGCTATCAAATGCTCGGTTTGATCACCTTCCTGACCACTGGCGAGGACGAGACACGCGCCTGGACGATCAAAAAGGGGTCTACGGCGCCAGTCGCTGGCACAGCAATACATACCGACTTTTTCGACAAATTCATCAAGGCGGAGGTTATAAATTGGCAAGATTTGGTCAAAGCCGGCTCATACGGCCAAGCCCGCGATCAAGGCCTGGTTCGTACTGAAGGTAAGGAATATATTGTCAAAGATGGCGACGTCATAGAATTCAAGATTTAAACAATGATTATTAAAAATATTATTCAAATTGGCAACCCGATATTAAGTAAAAAATCCAAGCCGGTTGCTAACATTAAGAACAAAGAGACGCAACGGGTTATCAAGAATCTGACAGATTCGGTTCGTTATCATAATCTGATTGGTATGGCCGGTTCGCAAATCGGTGAAAAATTAGCTATTTTTGTGATCGAAGTACGTTCAACTAAATATCGCAAACTGGAGAAAGATAAGTTAAGAATTTATATTAATCCCAAAATTACTTGGTCCTCTAAAAAACAAGTAATTATTTACGAAGGTTGTGGAAGTGTGGCTAATGCTAATTTTTTTGCTCCAGTTAGGCGACCAGAAAAAATAGTTGTTGAGGCCCTTAATGAAGACGGAGAAAAATTTAAATTAGAGACAGGCGGAATACTTGCCCGTGTTATCCAGCACGAATATGACCATCTTAAGGGGATTGAGTTTATCGAAAAAATAACCGATATCAAAAAGGCAATGAGCGCTGAGGAATATAAAAAGAAAATGGGATTAAAAAATAAAAGACGCTAGATAATT
Organism: Minisyncoccota bacterium; assembly: GCA_041663165.1. Lineage (GTDB taxonomy): Bacteria > Patescibacteriota > Minisyncoccia > Phycocordibacterales > XYD1-FULL-46-19 > CAIPHT01. The sequence continues at coordinate 83,940 of JBAZRF010000003.1, forward strand.
GCTAAAAACGAGAAAAAGCGCTATAATTGCGGGTGAAATGTCAAAAATAATCTCAATTTTAACCAAAAGACCCAAATTGTACGGCTTGGTAGTGGTGATAGTAATAATTATTGCTGTCGTTGCTTACTGGAATTTTGGCAAAAATAATAATTCTGAACAACTACTAGTTATGAAACCGGCTGATTTCGTGCAAACAGTGGCAGTTGCCGGCAAGGTTACTCCAGCAAAAAGCGTTGATCTTGGCTTTAACCGAAGCGGAAAAGTGGCCCAGGTTAATGTTGTTGTTGGGCAAAAGGTTGAAGCCGGTCAAGTAATTGCTCAACTTGATCTAAGCTCGGCCGTCTTAGATCTTGAAAATTCTAGGGCCACTCTCTCCAAACTCCAAGAACCCGCCGACAAACTATCACTCGTCCAAGCCCAAAACGCTCTAGCCTCGGCTCTTAACGCTGAGACTAAAGCATATAGTGATGGTTTTAATGCCGTTGACACCACCTTCTTAGATTTACCAGATATCATGACGGGCTTGGATAATCTATTTAACAATTACAATGCTTCCACCTACTTTACCCATGACTGGGCCTTAAGTGATGCGGCCAAGGCTGATCGTCAAAAAGCCCTAGCCA
>JBAZRF010000004.1:0-37830 GCA_041663165.1 Minisyncoccota bacterium
AATATTCCGTTGTCGCGGGATTAGTTTAGCGGTAAAATATCAGTTTTCCAAACTGAGGTCGGGAGTTCGACTCTCCCATCCCGCACAAAATGATTGGCAAAAATACTCTCCGAACTTGGGTGGAGATTGATACTAAAGCGTTGGCGCACAATTACCAGATGTGGCGGCGATTGATTGGGCCCAAGCGAAAGTTTATGGCGGTAATTAAGTCTAATGCCTATGGCCATGGACTAGTTGATTGCGCCAAAATCTTTTCTCGATTCGGTGCCGACTGGCTAGGTGTTGACGCTATTGAAGAGGCTATCACCTTGCGGCAGGCGGGGATCAAAAAACCAACTCTGGTTTTGGGTTATACTTGCCCGGCTAATTTCATGTTGGCCGTAGCTAATAATGTCGTTATCACTATCTCTTCTTTTGAATCGCTTAATAAACTCGTTCTCCTAGATAAAAAACTTAAGGATAAAAAATTAAATTTCCATCTCAAGGTTAATACTGGTATGAATCGACAGGGCTTTTCTGTTGCCGAACTGGATAAGGTGATAAAAACCGTTACCAGGTTTAAAAACATTAAATTAACTGGAGTTTATAGCCACCTGGCTAGTCCTTGTGATAAAAAAGATAAGGTGCGAACCGAAAAGCAAATTTCTCTGTTTAAGCGAACAACAGAAATATTGGCAGGCGCTGGTTATATTAATGTAATTAAGCACTTTTGTGCCACTGGCGGAACAGCTTTCTTTGCTAGTGAGTCTACCGATCTGGTTCGGGTTGGTCTCGGTCTATATGGTTTCTGGCCAGACATGGTCGCTCAAAAATATCTAGCCCAAAAAGCCAAATGGTTCTCACTTAAGCCAGCGCTAACCTGGAAGGCGGTGATAAGTGAGACTCGATTAGTAAAGAAAGGCGAAGCGGTTGGCTATAATTTTACGCATGTTTTTAAAAAAGATTCTCGCTTAGCGATTTGTGCCGTTGGCTATTGGCACGGCTATGGCCGAGTTTTATCAAATCGTGGCTACGTTGTGATTAAAGGTAAAAAAGTGCCTGTCGTGGGCCGGGTTTGCATGGATATGATTATTGTTGATGTTAGCCAAGTCTCGAAAGTGAGGGTTGGCGACGAGGTAATTGTAATGGGTCCCGGTGTTACCGCTTACGATTTTGCCAAGCTCTCCGAAACTTCTCCCTACGAGGTCATTACACGCATCAATCCAGATATTCCCCGACTTTATATCTAGCCCATAACCAAAAAATCCTCCCTCTGTTCGCCAATTGGCGGATGAGGGAGAATTTCTTGGGTTGTAGATTAAAGAAATTAACGAACCGCTTCTTTCAAAGCCTTAGCAGGCTTGAATTTCGGCACTTTCATAGCGGGAACATGAACGGTCTCGCCGGTGCGCGGGTTGCGGGCTTCGCGGGCCTTGCGGTCCTTAACGGCGAAGATGCCGAGGCCGGCAATCGACACATCACTACCCTTTTTTAAACTTGAAATGATGGAATCAACCATCACATCAACGGCTTTCTCGGCGCTGGCCTTGGTGGTGCCAATCGCTTCGGCAACCGCTTCAATAATTGCTGCTTTATTCATAATATTGTTAATTATTATCTAAAATCTGATAATGTAACCATTATAATACAATAGGGTAAAGAGGACAAGAGGCAAAACCCCCACCAGACCATATGGTCTGGTGGGGGTTTTGGTACAAGGTTTCTCTATAATTAGACGAGGAAAGCGATTATCAGTAAGGCGACAATGTTCAAGATCTTGATCATTGGGTTAATGGCCGGGCCGGCGGTGTCTTTATAGGGGTCGCCAACAGTATCGCCGGTAACGGCGGCCTTGTGAGCGTCTGAACCTTTACCGCCATAATTGCCCGATTCAATATATTTCTTGGCGTTATCCCAAGCGCCACCACCCGAAGTCATCGAGATGGCGATAAAGAGGCCAGTCACGATACTCCCGACCAATAATCCGCCCAAGGCAACCGGGCCGAGTAAGAAGCCGACGATAATCGGAGCAAGGACTGGAATAAGAGCGGGCACAATCATTTGTTTTAGTGCGGCCGAGGTCACAATATCTACCGCCTTAGCATAATCGGGCTTGGCGGTGCCAGCCATGATACCGGGGATCTCGCGGAATTGGCGGCGCACTTCGGTGACCACTTCGCCGGCGGCCTTGCCAACTGCCTCCATACACAGGGCGGCAAAATAATAGGGAAGTAAACCACCAATAAAGAGACCAACAATCACTTTCGGATCAGATAACGAGAAAATTAAATTACCGGCTTGTTCAGTATAAGAGGCAAAGAGTACCAGCGCGGCCAACCCGGCCGAACCAATGGCGTAGCCCTTAGTCACGGCCTTAGTGGTATTACCAACGGCATCAAGTGGATCGGTAACATTTCGCACCTCTTCGGGCAACTCGGCCATCTCGGCAATGCCACCGGCGTTATCGGTAATCGGGCCGTAAGAATCGATGGCGACAATAATCCCCGCCATTGAGAGCATACTCATGGCCGCAATGGCAATGCCGTAAAGTCCGGCGAAATAATAAGCGGCGAGAATACCGATGACAATTGACAGGAGTGGCAAAGCCGTTGATTTCATGCTCATGGCGAGACCTTGGATAATGTTGGTGCCGTGACCGGAGAGCGAGGCCTTAGCGATAGATTGAACCGGATAATATTTGGTCGAAGTATAGTATTCGGTGATAACCACCAAGGCGCCGGTAACAAGTAAACCAACAATCGCTGAGCCAAAGAGTTGCATCACCGAATAACGGCCATTGCTCGCCATCAGCATATTAGTAATTGGGTAAAAAGCGAGGGCCGACAGGACGCCGGCGGCGATTAAGCCCTTGTAGAGCGCGCCCATGATATTTTTAGATTTACCCATTTTGACAAACCAGGTACCGATGATTGAGCAAATAATGGCAGCCCCGCCCAAGACGAGCGGGTAAATGATGGCATCTGGGCTAAGTTTGAAGAGTGAGGAACCGATAATCATGGCGGCAATGGTGGTAACGGCATAAGTCTCAAACAAGTCAGCGGCCATGCCAGCGCAATCGCCAACATTATCGCCCACGTTATCAGCAATCACGCCCGGGTTGCGCGGGTCGTCTTCGGGAATTCCTGCTTCTACTTTACCAACAAGATCGGTACCGACATCGGCGGCTTTGGTAAAAATACCGCCGCCGAGTCGAGCGAAGATCGAAATTAAGCTCGCGCCAAAACCAAGACCAATCAGCGAGGCAACACTACCGGTAATGGCATAGAAGGCGGTTACGCCCAAAAGGGCTAAACCAACCACGAGCAAACCGGTCACTGATCCACCACGAAAGGCGAGCGTTAAGGCTTCGTCTAAACCCTTACGAGCCGCTTCAGCGGTACGAACATTGGTGCGAACCGAAACATTCATACCGATATAGCCGGCTAGTGCTGATAGCACTGCGCCCACAACGAAACCTAAAGCCAGAGTGGCACCCAAAGCGATCCATAAAATAATAAAAAGAATAATCGCAATTAGGCCAATCGTTTTGTATTGGCGATTAAGATAAGCCTTGGCGCCTTGCTGAATCGCCAAAGCAATTTCTTGCATGCGAGCGTTGCCGGCGGGCTTTTTCATAATCAAACTGGCCAAAAAGAGGCCGTAGACAATGGCCAAGACCGAGGCCAAAAGAGCAAAAACAATGTATGAGCTCATAAATATCAATTAATAAACATTAATAATAACCACTAAATAATGGCTCTAGTGTAACATATTTTAGAGATTTGGCTACTTTTCTCTATCTGGCGTAATCGATAACCCTTGTTTCACGAATGACAGTTATTTTGATTTCACCAGGATATTTGAGTTCCTTCTCGATTCGGAGAGCGATATCGCGAGCCAGACGACGAGCCTCAAGATCGTTAAGTTCTTCAGGTCTAATAAAAACGCGAATCTCTCGGCCGGCGGCAATGGCATAAGTTTTTTCAATCCCAGGGAAGGAGTTGGCAATATCTTCAAGATCCTTCAAGCGTTTCAGATAATTCTCGAGCGAATCACGGCGAGCGCCCGGGCGAGACGAGGAGATGGCGTCGGCCACTTTAACCAGCACGGCTTCGAGCGTTTCATAAGGATATTCCTCGTGGTGCGACTGCATTGCTTTGATGATGTTTTCAGGCGCGCCAAATTTTTCGAGAATTCTTTTGCCAATTTCGACATGGGTGCCGGGGATTTCGTGGTCAACGGCTTTGCCTAGATCATGCAACAGGGCACCGGCACGGGCGACAAGTGGATCACCGCCTAATTCTTCAGCTAACATTCCGGCCAAGTGGGCAACCTCAATTGAATGCTGAAGAACATTTTGGCCGTAAGAAGTACGGAAGTGGAGTCGGCCCAAAATAATTAAGACTCGCGGATCAAGATTTAAGACACCCGCTTCATAAGCGGCTTGTTCGCCCTTATCCTTGATAATCTTGGAGATTTCTTCCTTGGCTTTTTCGGTTAATTCTTCAATTTTGGCCGGTTGGATGCGGCCATCGGTAATGAGGTGTTCAAGCGCCAATTTAGCGATTTGTCGGCGGACTGGGTCAAATGAGGAAAGCACAATTGAACCGGGAGTGTCATCAATAATTACTTCAACACCCGTCGCTTTTTCGAAGGCGCGAATGTTTCGGCCTTCCTTACCGATGATTTTTCCTTTAAGGTCATCAGAAGCGATATCAACAATGGTCGACATTACCTCGGGCACGGTTGAAGTAGAGAGACGTTGAACTACCGCCATCATCACATCCTTAGCTTTTTGCTCTAGACGGTCGGCACCATCAATCTCTAGTTTTTTTAGGCGAGAAACAATATCTTCCTCATAGTCTTTTTCGACAACGATGATTAATTCTCTTTTTGCCTCTTCGGCTGAGAGATGGGCGACTCGTTCGAGCTCTTTCTTTTTTATCTCTTCGGCTTGAGTTACCCGTTCTTTGATTTCCTTAACTTCCTCGACTTTTCTTTTTATTTCATCGGCTTCTTTATCGATATCGGTTTGTCGTTTGTCCAACAACTCGTCTTTATTAATTAACCGGTCCTCGCGTTTTTTTAGTTCAGCTTCTTTAACCTCGGCCTTAGACTTAGCTTCAATCAAAGTTTTATTGGCCTCGATCTCCGCGCTAGCCACAATTTTTTGCGCCTGATCTTTGGCTTCAAGAAAAGCCTGCTTAACCTGCAATTCCATTGAGCCTTTTTGGGCTGAAAGAATGAGGTAACGCAAGAGATATCCAATAGCAATACCAAGAACACCAGCGGCTCCGGCGAGGAGAAATGCGATTTTTAAACTCATAAGCGTGATGCCGCCTTGTTTTTAGTCGGTTCTAAATTTGCGATGAATCGAGAGAAATATCGAATTTTTAGACTTAAAGTAAGACAAAGCGGACTTAAATTTAATATTTTCTAATAAATTACAACCAATTTTAATTTTCGAATAACTAGATGATAACAGAGAAAAAACCGCAAGTCAAATTAAGATGACGGATGCCGTGGTGGCCCCTAAATTAAGCTACTTTACACAAGAGGCAATATATGCTACTATACAAATAGAGACAGACGGAAAGGAGAAGCCAATGGGTACCTTAGTTGGTAGTTACTGCGCGCTTGGCCAGTTCCTTAAGGTCAGGTTACTCGACGACACCCTTGTCGGCTCGGGTGACCTAATAACCCTTCCCTCCAGTGAGTTTCTTATCGGTCGGTTTGGGTCTGAGGCTGCCGGTAAGATTGTGGAGGCCATCGCCCCGTTAAGACCGGCGTTTGGCGAGGAGTCGATTGCTGTTATGAATGTTTGTCGTCGGGGTGGCGACGACAAAGACGGCTTCGTTATGGTGAGAGACCTGGTGGGCAATCCGCGACGTGTTCATGCGAGTTGTTTTATTTCAGCCAGGTAATGATGGGGGGGAATTAGACCAAGCAAATGGCCGACGAAAGGATTCTTTCGTCGGCCATTGATATTTCTATAATTTTTTATTTCCCGTTGCCGTTCTTGGCTTTGATGATATCGTCAATGATGCCATATTTCTTGGCCTCATCAGCTGAGAGATAAAAATCGCGGTCGAGATCTTTTTCAATTTGCGCTTCGGTCTGGCCGGTGTTCTTAGACATGATTTTAACCAGGTTCTTTTTGGTTTTGAGAATATGTTCGGCGGTGATGGCAATATCAGAGGCTTGACCCTCCGTTCCACCAAGCGGCTGGTGAATCATGACCTCAGCATTGGGTAAAGCGGAACGCTTGCCAACAGCGCCGGAAGAGAGGACCCAAGCTCCGCCCGAGGCGGCCATACCGACGCAAACGGTGGCCACATTCGGCTTAACATAATTCATGGTGTCGATAATGGCTAGGGTTGATGTCACCGAGCCGCCCGGAGAATTTACATACAAAGTAATATCTTTAGCCCCATCCTCGGCCGCTAAAAAGAGGAGTTGGGCAATGATGATGTTCGCGACATTATCGTCAATCGGCCCGCCCAAAAAAATGATGCGGTCTTTTAACAATCGCGAATAAATGTCATAAGCTCGTTCGCCCATCGGGGACTTTTCAATAACAGTTGGTATTAACATGTTGAGTAATAGTAAGTAATAAGCTATTAACAGAGGGAATTAAAGCATAAAAAATTGGAAAAAGCAAAACGGCCGAAGCGGGGCTTCGGCCGTGTCTGTAAGGGGCGTTTTTCTCATTGCTTCGATCTGGACCAACGGTTGGGGTAGTATACGGCGGCATGCAAGTTCTTGCTAGCGTGCTCGATGTCAGAAATCCATTTATTGCCATCGGTCTGCTTGCGGAGAACTTCGCTTGCCTCATCTCGGCTGATGACTCCCATCAAAACGAGAATCGAGGCAAGTCCGAGCCCGCTCCAACCCCGTTCCCTATTTCCTTAACGGTTTCGAATCTATACCTTGACCGCAAAACGGAAAGGGTATGGATATGAGACACGTTGATTTGGTTCCTTGGGGAATGAAACACCTGGTCGCTAGGGGCTATGACGTCGTCATTACCCCTTACGCCCAGACGTATTACGCCGGTTGTGGCTCGGTCATCGAAGTCCCACAATTGGGCGTTGGGTTTGATGGTGCTGTCTCGTTGGCTAACTCGGTCGAGGTCTTGTCGCTTGAAGAAGTTGACCGAATGACTCGCTTGGGAGATAGCATCAGGCGTCGGATTTTCCGTTCCCTTCCGTCTAGTGGAGGGACGACCCACGTGATCTTGGGGTCGAGGCCTATCTTGGCGGAAATTGCTCACAGCTGGTGTTCGTTTACTCGATCATCGCTTGGTGTTGCCTTCCTCAATCTCCCTTTTTCCGACCTCCCAGTGAGGCTCACCTTCGAGAGCTATCAAAGTCGTAAGCCCGTGGAGATGAGTTTCGATCCGTGGAAGTAAACGGAAAGCAAATGGCCCGCGCAACCTCCGGTTGCGCGGGCCATTCCTATTTTTTAATTATTTTTTTTATTTTAATCCCTCAAGAAATTCAAAAACTTTTTCGTTAACGATGAGGCTCGAGGCATAAGAACGCAGACGATCTTCGGCCACGTCCTTGTATTGGTTCTTTAAATAATCAACTTCACGCTTCAGGTCCTCTTCAGGTGCTTCGATTTTTTCGAGGCTGGCAATATTGGCCAAGATGATTCCAAAAGCAACGCGCTGACGAGCCTCCTTATTCCAACCACTTCGCAATTCTTCGCGGGTTTTTTTGAGATGAGTTAGGTACTCATCAAACTTAAGGCCCATGTAGCCAATCTGCGATTCCATTTCGGCGAGCATCTTATCTTTTTCGCTTTCGATGAGAAGGTTCGCAATCTTGATCTCCGAGTTTTTAATTATCTCTTCGACAATCTCAACTCGCTTTTTATCTTTAGCCTTAGTCTTTTTTTCTAGTTCGAGATTTTCTTTAATCTTAGCTTTGAGTTCGTCGAGCGTTTTAAATTGGCCGAGACTTTGGGCAAATTCGTCGTTTAATTCGGGCAATTCTGTTTCATGCTTACACTCTTCATCTTCTTTGTGCTCATGCTTTGAATGGTCGACTGTGGTCCGGCTCTTGCGTAACTCCTCGAGAACCCTGCTTACTTCTTCCTCGCTTGTTTGAGGAGAGACCTCGGGCGCACTTGAGGACTCACCTCCAACAAACTTGGACGAGTTGATCTTGATCGCGATTTTTTTATAGTCGCCGATTTTAATTTCGGGCATGACGGCAGTTTTAATTTTGAAACCGAGCGGGTTACCCTTGGCAATTTTAGTAATAGTTATTTGCGGTTGGCCAATCGCGGGGATTTTGTGTTCTTGCAAAATGGCTGGGTAATAATCGGCAATTGCCTGTTGAGCCATCTCCCACAATAATTTGTCCTCGCCGATTTGCTCAACCAAAACTTTCTCGGGCACGTGGCCGGGACGAAAGCCGGCAATCTTAACATCCTCACCGAGCGCTTTAAGGGCTTTGTCGCGGTAAGACTCAAAAACCTCAACTTCTAATTCAGCCGTAATCTCCAGTTCACCCTCGCCGGCGGGCTGGATATCAATTTTGGGTAACTTAATCATAATTTAGATGCCGGTTTCTTGAGCTGGCAAGTTTTCGCTACCAACATCACTCGTTGTCGCTTCAAGGTCATTGGTATTTTCAGTGGAAGTGCCATAGACAATTGGGTTAGCGTTAGTATTAATTTCTGGTGCAGTCGGCGCTGGGGAGGTTGGGCCAGTTAAGGCCTGACCGATAAAAAGGTACCAGCCACCAAAAAACAAAATAACAACAATAATGGCAATAGCAATCGCTGGACCGTAATGATTTTCGTCCTTATTTTTATTTACGTTATCCATATTACTCAATTTTTTTAATTAATAATTTAATTTCTTTTATTTTAGCATAAGACAAACGGATGTCCCCGATTATTTCTTTAACTAGCTGTCTGATCGCTAAGAAACTTTCTTGGGCGGTCGAGGAGGCCGTGAGATCATTCGCTTTGCTGGGAAATTCGGTAAGGTGTTTTTGTCCGCGGTCAATAATTATTTTGGTTTCAGCTAAAGTGGCGCTGATTGCTGAAATATTCTTTCCCGCTCTTTCCAGCTGGGTACTTTTATTGACCAAGCTATTGTATAGACGAGCATTACGATTAAGGCTAAAGGCGAGTCGCTCGCTCATAATTTTAGAGTAATTAGCAACCAAACTAGAACTTTGAGCCTGGGTTAGGCCAGGGAGGGCAAACAAAGCGATCATTGTGAATAATAGGAATTTTTTCATTGACTAAAGTTAATCTATTTCTTTCTCTATTTTATCATTTTCCTTAATTTTTTCATCTTCATCTTTTTGCCCCTCGCTTTCTGGCGAACTAATATCAATTTTCCAACCGGTCAACTTGGCCGCGAGGCGGGCATTTTGGCCACCCTTGCCAACGGCGAGAGAAAATTGATCGGCATCCACTTCAATTTGTGCTTCCTTATTTTCTTCATCCAATTTTAGGCTATTAACTTTGGCTGGCGAGAGGGCATTCGCGATAAATTCCTCGGGCTTCTCGGACCACTCAATAATGTCAATCTTTTCACCACCTAGCTCGTTGATGACGGCCGAAACACGCGAACCCTTTTGCCCCACACACGAACCGACCGGATCGATATTGGGCGCATTAGAAGCCACGGCGACTTTGGAACGGGAGCCGGCCTCTCGAGCGACAGCCTTAATCTCTACTACTCCTGAACCAATTTCTGGGGCTTCAGATTCGAACAATTTTTCCACGAATTTGGGATGAGAACGAGAGAGGCGGAGATTAATTCCCCTCGGTGTTTCCTCGACCTGATACAAATAAGTCCTGATTCGCTCTCCCGGTCGATAAAATTCACCGGGAATTTGGTCATCACGCAATAAAATGCCGACCGCTCGACCCAAATCAATAAAAACATTGCCTCGGTCTATCTTCTGAACGACCCCGCTAAGGACGAGCCCTTCTCGTTCCTTGTACTCACTTAGGGTCGACTCCTTTTCAGCTTCGCGTAGGCGTTGAATAATAACCTGTTTTGCCGTTTGAGCAGCGATGCGGCCATAATCCTCCTTTGTTTCCAAGGGAAAAATCAGTTCGTCACCCACTTGGGTGTCTTTCTTAATTCGGCGAGCGTCAGGAACGATAATATGGTGTTCGGGGTTAAATTTGGGCCGTTCATCCTCGGCTTCCAGAGGTGAGTCCTCAAGTGAGCCCGAGGTCTCTCCTCGGGAAGCGTCCTCGTCATCAAGGCGGGTTGTGGTCTCGTCGGCGACGATTTTAACCTGATAAAAGTCGGTTTTTCCGGAATCTAGATCAAATTTGGCCCGGATAATTTGGCCTTTTTTACCATAATCCTTTTTATAGGCTGCCACCAGGGCGTCTTCGATGGCCGAAAGGACCTTTTCTTTGGGTATATGTCGCTCCTCCTCCATTTGTTCAAGGCCGGCCCTAAGCGCTTTTAAGTCAATCATAATTATTTTAGGTTTCAGTTATTTTTAAAAAAAGCCCGTTGGGACACAACAGACTACTACTGTATATAATAAACTCTTTATTTATTGTGTCAAGCCGGCTAACCCTGAGGTTATCAACATTTTTTTCTTGACGAGTGTTGTTTCTTACTGTCAATCTCGATATAATTAGGGGAAGCAAAAGTTTTTGTCAAAACTTTTTATTTGTGCGCTTAATTATCCATTTTAATAGTTAATTTTAAAATCATGCAAATTGTCTCGTCTCCTCTCCAGCCCGAGACCAAGCCGGCTGGTAAAATGATCGGTGTTTTAGTCGCGATCGTTGTTATTTTAATAATTGGAGCTATCATTTTTGTCTTATCCCAAAGTGGCCAAACTTCTAAGTCGACTGTCGAGAACAATGCGCCCGTTCCTGGGGCGCCTTTGACCGAAGATCAAAAAGCCAACATCCTTGAATCGCTTCAGCAGGGTTCTGCTCAGGCCCCAGTCGTTACCGAAGATCAAAAAGCCAAAATTCTCGAGTCGCTTCAGCAGGAGTCTGCCAAAACTCCGCCTTTGACCGAAGATCAAAAAGCCAAAATTCTCGAGTCGCTAAAAGGCCAATAAAATTATTTATTAAATTATTATGACTAACCAAAATAAAATAACCTTTTTTGCCAAAACTCTGGCGGTGGTTTTGGTTCTCTTCTTGGCTTGGCCGGCTTTGGCCGTTTGGCAGGACCCACCTGCCGGTACCCCTCCAGCCTGTACTGATCGCGAAGGTTGTAATCCTCCCGTAAACGTTGGCGCCTCGCCACAACAAAAGCCCGGTTTTCTTGGATTGGGCTCACTACTTGTCGGTGGTGATGCTAACTTCAGTACGACCACGGGAATCAATTTTGGCCTCAATAACTCATATAGCATAAACGTCCCGTCTGGCTCAGCTCTTGGTTTTCGTAGTCCTGGTTGGTTTATCTGGGCCACGGGAGTTGCGCCAACTTGGAGCAATGCTCTCATGAGATTATCGTCCCCGACTATTTCTGGTGGTTTTGGCGGACTAGAAATTCTGGCTAAATTGGCTGTATCTGGCGCCAATACTATGGAATTTGGCCGAGGAGTTGGCAAAGAGACAGATGCCGGCAAAATTGGTTATAAATACAAAACAACAGGAAACCCCGGAGCTCTAGATATTTTCGGTGCCGGTACGACAGCTGGTAGTCGGATGGTTAAGATTTGGGATAATGCCACTATTCCTGGCAGTATTTGTGATGGTGCCGGTAGTTGTAAAACAGTAACAAATATTATCAACAGTACTAGTAGCAGTAATGGTGTCTCTAAAATAATTGCTGGTACTAATATTACAATTAGTCCAACAGCCGGAACAGGACAAGTTACCATAAGCAGCACTGGCGGTTCCGGTGGTGGCTACTGGTCAGAAAATACCGCGGCCAACTCTCTTTTCCCGACAACCTTGACTCGTAAGGTTGGTGTTGGCAACAACGCTCCCACAACTCTCCTCGATGTTGGCAGTGATGCTTATGCTGGCCCAGCTTATCTTCGAGTCAATTCAGCTAATGATCGAGCGGCCGGTATCCAATGGGCAAGTGCCGGAGCTCCCAAATGGTATTTGTACAAGATGAATGATGGTTCGGGCGAATTGCGTTTCAAAAATGCTACCACGGATGTCTTGTATTTAACTCAAACGGGCTCGGCGCTTCTTAACGCTAATCTGGCGGTTAATGGTGTAATCCAGGGCGTAAGCCAAGTTTCAGTAAAAGGTACTCCCGGTGATACCCATGAGGGCGGCGAAGTTAAACTTTTCGATCCTAATGGTTCAACTGGCTGGATTGTTGACAACTATCGCAATACTACCTTCTCTTATCCGGATAACTATACTGATCTTCGCTTTGTAAAGGATGGAAGTGTTGAAATGATCGTTCGAAACGCTGGGGGTATAACCTCCGGTGGAGTTACGAAACCATTTTATAAAGTTGGCATCGGGATGGATCCTTATACTCTTGGTGCAAAGCTTCAGGTTGACGGCTGGCTTTATCTTAATGGCAGAGTTATGACCCCCCCGGGACGTTTGGGAGGTATAGAGACGGGCCCCGTTAGCCCTCCTAGTGCTCGTGGGACTGATGTCGGAAGGATAATGTATGAAGGCATTTCTACTGACGCTCTTGATATTGTTGGCGCTGGTACTTTAAACCACGACAAAGATCGTCTTGTCAGAATTTATGAGAATCTAATTGTCCCCGGCTTTTCTTCGACAACGAATATCATTGGCCTTAATCTCTGTTCGGCGCCAGGTACCTGTAGTCCTGTTAGTAGCATCATTAACAATAACGCTGACAAATGGTCCGACTTAACCTCCTCTTTCCCTGGGATTAAATACGATGGAGGGGCTGTTGCCATAAATGGCCTGAGGGCTAATATGCAGCAGCGGATAACAGAACTTGAGCGTTCAACCAAATTGTTGGTCGGGCACACCTCGTCGTCTTTGGTAGATCCCAACAGTTTACCTCACAGCTCAATTATTGAAATTGCCGCTCCGTCAAACAGTCATGCGGGCATTAGCTTTCCTTTAGGTAATTTACCTAATTTCTTGATTTATACTAAAAATTCAGGGGACATGCTATCGGTAGCCGTTGATAATGGTATCGTAGGGCAGGAACCTGATTACGGAACTTTTCTTGATCTTCTAACCTTTAGCTCGGCACTGAAGAACGTCGACTTTCCTTCAACCGATGTAACTTTTGGTAAAAAGGTTTTAGCAAAAGACGATCTTTGTATTACCAACGGTCTCCCCGGTGCCTCCTGGAAGTGTTTAAGCGCCGTCTTTGCCGGTGGTCTTTCTGATAAATGGGCAAGCACTACCGCGGGCAATGGTATCTATTATAATAATGGTGCAAATAGCAAAGTTGGCGTTGGTAACAATGCTCCAACGCAATTACTTGATGTTGGCAATAGCGCTGATGTCTTGGGCGGTCCGTCTTATGTCCGAGTAAACGCTCCGGCCAATCGAGCGGCAGGGATTCAGTGGGCCAATGCTGGAGCCACCCAATGGTATCTCTACAAGCCCAACGATTCATCAGGTGATTTACGCTTTAACAACGGGACGACCGATACTCTCTACCTAACCAAAACCGGTTCCACCATTGTTAATGGCGGTCTGGGGGTAGTTGGTAACGCTTCTATCGGCAGTACTAATTACCTAAAGTTTGGCAATGAGGCGGTGGCTAATAACTCCAGTAAAATTGGCTGGCACTTACCTGGCTCGCTTAATGACGCTATCGATATTGTTGGCGCTGGCACTAGCCCAAATCGTCTGGTCAGAGTTTGGGATAACCTAACGGTTAACGGCACAACCACAACCAATAACTTGACGGTGAATAATCGATTTTACTCCCAATTCATTTGTTCGTTAACCGGCAACTGTATTAATGTAAATAGCATCACTAATAATAGTAACTCTGATAAATGGGCAACTACCACAACTAACAATGGAGTTTATTATAATTCTGGCAATGTTGGCATCGGGACAAAAGCCCCGAACAGTATTCTTGAGACGAAGTCCGCAACGCCAGTGATCGCTCTAAATGCTACAACCAACGCCGGTTTTAGCGGCCTAAGTTTCCAAACCAATGCTGAAGAAAATGGGTTGATAAAAATGAAAACTCAAACCGGCGAATTAAAGATTCAGGCCGGGATGACCAGTGCCTGGGGCGGCTTCCAAACCTTCTACACTGCTGGCGCCGAACGAATGCGTCTTACGGCCGCTGGCAACGTTGGTATCGGCACAAATGCTCCAGCCTCTAAATTGGCAGTTGCTGGTTACGGTACCTTCTCCGATGGCGTTGGCCTGGGCGGTAACTCCGTTATTAGCGGCAACAAGACTCTCGAGTTTGGCGGTAGTGTTGCCGGCAAAGAACCTAACGCTGGCAAGATCGGTTACCAAAGTTTCACAACCGGGGCGCTCGATATTGCTGGCGCGGGAACAACTAATACTAACCGTAAAGTTAAGATCTGGGATAATTTGGAAGTTCCCGGTCAAATTATTACACCAGTCATTTGTTCAGGAGTTGGTAATTGTATAAACGTTAACCAAATTTCTACCACCACAATAAACAATGGTGGCAATTGGACGGAGACGGCCGCTTCTAACTCTCTTTATCCAACAACTTTAACCCGCAATGTCGGCATTGGCACAAACGCTCCTAGCAGTGTTCTTGAAGTAAAATCAGCCACGCCCGTCATCAATATCAATGGAACAACTGGCACCAGCTTCCGTGGTTTAAGTTTCCGCCAAGATGGCACCGAGGCTGGGGTAATTAAGATGAACACCAATTCTGGTGAATTAAAGATTCAAACTGGTATGACGGCTGGCTGGGGTGGCTTCCAAACTTTCTACACCAACAATGCTGAACGAATGCGAATTACGGCTGATGGTCATGTTGGGGTTGGGACATCAGATCCTAATCCGGCCGCTCTGTTGGATGTAAACGGAATTATGTGGGCCGACACGGTTGGTTCTGAAACGATGCAAACTGGCTCTCTTTTATCTGGCTACCTGCGTGTTTATGGCGATTCCCCTATCGGTGGTTACATGTTTGAGGTTAATCCAGCGGGCACTAGGATGCTTGGTGTTAAAACAGACGGTACTGTGATTATGAATGGTAGTGGTAATGTTGGTATCGGCACTGAATCTCCGAGCTCAAAACTTGAAGTGGTTGGGAAGGTCAAAGTAACTGATTTCCAAATGCCAGGTAATGGTGCGAGCGCCGGTAAGGTTTTAACTTCGGATGACAGTGGCAATGCTAGTTGGATGACACCTATATCACATGGTAGCGGTTTGCCTACGGGTACCTCAGGTCAGACCTTAAGAAATGATGGAACTAATTGGGTCGCTAACAGCCTGATCTTTAACGATGGTTCTCGTGTTGGGATTGGCACAAATGCACCAGACGGACACGTGAAATTAGATGTTGCCGGTGCTCTTAAGACTAGTGATTATATCGATGCCGCTTCCTTGATGGCGGGTACGATTGTTGGGACAACGGGGAACATCACGGCTCTTGCTGGCAATATCGTTGCTTCGGCGGGCGCCTTAACTGCCGGGAAGGGGATAACGGCGGTCAACGACATTACTTCTTCGGGCGGTAAGATAGTGTCGGGTAGTACCAAGAATGTTGTTGCTGGAGGAGATAATGCCGATGCTAATCTTGTGGCTGAAAAAATTTGCCATCGAATCGCCGGAGTTGATTATTGTACCACTGTCAAAAAAGTTGTTGACAGTATTTCTCTGCCCCCAGTAATAGATATTGTAAAAACAGGAGGTAATGTCACTGGCACGATTAATTCAGTAAATGGCTTTAATTTAACCGCCCCTACTCCCCCCTCTCCTTACCAATGTATCTACGATATAAGTGGAACCAATTATAACAACTACAGTGCCTCGTTGGGGGCTGGCTCTGACGCTAGGTGTTCTTCCAACGTTACCTTTACTTGGAATGATGAGGCTATAATGTATTGTACGGGTAACGCCAAAGTTATCTCTGGTGGTGTTCGGTGTGGATCTGAAGGTAATATGAAGCGAGTGGAAGAAAGCGGGCTTTACTATTACAACGGATCAAACACTTGGGAGGTCAATTGTGACGGTACGATAACCAGAACATCAGTTGTTTGTATGGCATCCTCCTAATAATGATATTTCAGAGGGAATAGTAAGAAAAAAGGAAGGCTCGACCTTCCTTTTTTCTTACTATTTTTTTAATTCTTTGTTAGAATAGAAGTAAGTGATCACTCGTTTTATCTATGGAGACTGAAGCTTTAAAAAATTTCTTAATTGATTCGCGCTTAATCACCAAAAAGGATTTTGATTTGACGGAGACAGAGGCCGAAGAAACGGGTAAGCGAATTGAAGACCTGCTCATTAACAAAGGCTTTTTAACTGAGGATGATCTGCGCCGAGCTAAGTCCTATGTCTTGGGTATTCCTTTTGTTGATTTAAAACGAGAGCATGTCTCGGCTGATGTTTTGTCGCTTATCCCCGAGCCCTTGGCCCGTAAGCATAATTTGGTGGCTTATAAAAAATCTGGCGATACGCTTGAAATTGCCATGCTTGACCCGCTCGATCTGGAGGCGATTGACTTTATTAGAAAGGGGAGCAAGCTTAAAATTTTGCCTCGCCTGACCGACACTGAGTCAATGAAGAATGTTTTGGTGCAATATCAAAAAAGTTTGAAAGCAGAGTTCGGTGATATTATCCAAAAAGAATCACTCAATCTCAAAAATTCTTTGACCGAAGCGGGCCTTGCCACGCTGAAGCCTTGGCGGAAGATGGCGAGGAGGTACCAATGGCTGATCTCCAAAAAATGGCCGAAGACCTGCCAGTGGTGCGAGTAGTTGACTCCCTGTTATCTCATGCGATTTTGCAAAAAGCTTCAGATATTCACATTGAGCCATTTGAGAAAGAATTAGTCATTCGTTATCGCCTAGACGGTGTCTTGCATGATGCAATGATTTTACCGAAAGAAACGGCCTCCGGAATTGTTGCCAGGATCAAAGTTCTTTCCAGCTTGCGCCTAGACGAAAAGCGTTTGCCTCAAGATGGCCGTTTTAAGATTGAAGTTAATGATCAAAATATTTCCTTTCGAGTCTCGACTTTGCCGACTCAATTTGGCGAGAAGGTGGTGATGCGTCTTCTCCCTGACTCAGTCCATGGTTATACCTTAGAGGCGGTGGGTTTTCATGGTGACGCTTTAGAAAAAGTTCAGCAAGCAATTAAACGGACGACTGGCCTAGTTCTCGTTACTGGGCCAACTGGTTCGGGTAAATCGACAACGCTTTATGCCTTGCTGGATATTTTGAATACACCGGATGTTAATATTTCAACCATTGAGGACCCGATTGAGTATCAAATTACTCGCATTAACCAAACTCAAGTTCGACCGGATATTGGTTTGACCTTCGCTAATGGCTTGCGTACGCTCGTTCGCCAAGACCCCGATATTATCATGGTGGGAGAAATTCGTGATCGCGAAACTTCTGGCTTGGCCATCAATGCTTCTTTAACTGGGCACTTAGTACTTTCAACTCTTCACACTAACTCGGCGGCGGGTACGATTCCTCGTTTGCTCGATTTGGGAGCTGAGCCCTTCTTGCTAGTTTCAACCCTAGAGGTAATTGTGGCACAACGTCTGGTTCGTCGGCTTTGCCCCGAACGAGAGGCTTACATACCAACCGAAGCCGAAATAAAGGCTTTGGCTGATAAGGCCAATCTTGACCGAGTTCTTGATTGCTTAAAAAAAGAGAAAATTGTCAAAAAAACCGATAATTGGGAAACGATTTCTTTTTATCGTCCCAAACCGACGGCGAGCGAAAAAACAAATCAAACTTCCTGTGCCGAAGGTTACTCTGGTCGAATTAGTATTAATGAAGTTTTGTCTATGAGCCGGGCCATGCGCGAGCTCGTGCTTAAGGGTTCTTCGGCCGATGCCCTGAACGAACAAGCCAGGAGTGAGGGCATGCTCTCGATGCTCGAGGACGGAATTTTTAAAGTGGTTCAAGGTATTACCACTATTGAGGAAGTGCTCAGGGCGGTAACCGAATAAGTTTAAATGGCAAATTTTTTTTGGCGAGCAAAAAAAGCAAGTGGTGAAGAAATCTCTGGCCAGAGAGATTCGATCGACCGTTTTTCTTTGGCGCGTGAACTGCGCACTGAAGGTCTAATTGCTTTAGCCATTGAAGAAACGGAGCAATCCAAGACTCGAGCCGGAGGCAAAAAGTCTTGGTTTAAATTTAACATCACCCTGGGCCGAGTCAGTATGAAGGATAAGATCATTTTTGCTAATAATTTGAGTGCGATGATTGGTGCCGGCCTACCCTTGTCGCGAGCTCTCTCGGTCATGGCCAGACAAACTAATCGTAAATATTTTAAGAAAATTATTAGTGAGGTTGAGGCTTTTATTACCAAGGGCGAGAGTCTTAGTCGGGCTTTAGCTAATTGGCCAAAAGTTTTTCCTGAGGTTTTTGTCGCCATGGTGGCGGCCGCCGAAGAAACCGGTCGTTTGCCCGAGGCCCTTAAGCTGGTAAGTGAACAGTTAGAAAAAAGTTATGCTCTGCGTCGCAAAATTGTTGGCGCCATGATCTATCCCTCGGTTATTGTTGCGGCAATAATCACTATCGGTATTTTAATGATGATCTTTCTCATCCCAACTTTGTCGGCAACCTTTCGCGAACTTAATGTCCCCCTGCCTCTTTCCACTCAAATTGTTATGGGCTTGTCGGACTTTTTGGTTAACAACATCCTTTTGGTCTTGGCCGGTCTGGCGTTGTTGGTGGTGATTTTTGTCTCGTTGCCTAAAACGATTGCGGGTAAAAAGTTCCTTGATAAGGTTCTCCTGCATTTGCCCTTCATTAATAATTTAACGCGCCAGGTCAATTCCGCGGTAATCATGAGAACTGTCTCCTCGCTTGTCTCGGCCGGTGTCAGTTTAACTAAAACAATGGAGGTTACCGAAAAAGTTGTTCAGAATTATTATTATAAACAGGTGATGGTTGAGGCTTTGGTCAAGGTGCAAAAGGGCATTCCGTTGTCGGTTATCTTTTCGGCTCATCAAAATCTTTTTCCAATTTTCGCTAGCGAGATGTCCGCCGTTGGGGAGGAAACCGGGAAGATGCCCGAGATGCTCCTAAAAGGCGCTCTATTTTTTGAAGACGAGGTTGACCAGGTGACGAAGAATCTCTCCACGGTTATCGAACCAGTACTGATGATTGTTATTGGTATTGCCGTTGGATTTTTTGCTATCTCCATGATTGGCCCAATGTACTCACTTTCCAATGCCATTAAATAGAAAAAAATTACAGTCCGGTTTTACTTTGGTGGAAGTTTTAGTCGCCACCGTCGTGTTCCTGATGATTGCCCTCGGTATTTATGGTGGCTTTACTTCTGTTAGTAACCTATCACTCATTTCTAGACAACGTATGGTGGCGACTGCCTTAGCCAATGAACAGCTCGAAGTTGTTCGTAATTTGCCATATTCTGATATTGGTATTATCGCCGGATTACCGCCGGGCAAATTGCCCCACCAAAAAACCGTGTCTCGTAATGGTTTGGATTTTGCCATTACCACCTCTGTCCGCAGTCTTGATGATCCTTTTGACGGAACCATCGGTGGCTCGCCAAATGATCCTAATCCCGCCGACTATAAATTGGCTGAAGTAGAAATCAACTGCGCCAATTGTCGCAACTTTACACCGATCACTCTTAATACGACGGTGGCGCCTAAAAATTTAGAAACTAACTCTGGCAACGGCGCTTTATTTATTCGAGTGCTTGACTCCAATGGTTTGCCGGTCGCAGGCGCCTCGGTCGAAGTGGTTAACGCCAGCTCAACCATTACTGTTAATGATGTAACTAATAATTCAGGTATGCTTCAATTGGTCGATGTCCCGCCGGCTAATATTGCTTATCAAATTTCTGTTTCTAAGAGTGGCTATAGTTCGAGTCGGACTTACTCACCAAACGAAACTAACTTACCTAATCCCTATCTACCGGATGCCACGGTGGCGGTTGGCCAAGTTACCCAGATTAGTTTTATTATCGAGCATTTGAGCAACTTAACGATCAAAACGGTTGATAATAAATGCCAGCCAATTGGATCTTTTGTCTTTGAAATTTACGGGAGCAAATTAATTGGTACCAATCCGCCAACCCTTGCCTATGACAGTACCCAGACAACGAGCGTCGACGGCCTCGTTAACCTAATTGACCTAGTGTGGGATAATTACCATTTTACCCCTAAAGATTCGAGTTATACTATCGCTGGTTCCCTACCACCCCAATCAATTAGTTTGCCGGCGGGGGCTGATCTAACGGCCAGCCTGGTTCTTTCGCCCGTTAATCCTAAAAGTTTGGTCGTAAACGTCAAAGATGCGGTAACTGGGTTACCGATTAGCGGAGCGACCGTTTCGGTTACTGCACCAAGCGGGGGGAGCAAAACAGAAATAACTAGCCGAGGCTTTATTAGCCAATCTGACTGGTCTTTTGCCGCCGACACGATAGATAACAACGTGGACATAAATAACCCGAACGGAGAAGTAAAGCTCAAGGAAGCTCTTGGCACCTATCCGCCAGAGGGCGTAGTTATTTCTCGAGTTTTTGATACTGGATCAGCTAGTTCGACCTACTATCTACTGAGTTGGCAGCCGGGGAGTCAGGCAACTTCGACCGGTGATGAAAGTGTAAAATTTCAGTTAGCTACCGGTGATGAATCAGCAACAACCACTTGGGATTTCATCGGCCCTGATGGCACGGCTGGCACCTACTACACCGTATCCGGCACCACTGTTTCTGAGCAAGAAAATTACCATCGCTATCTTCGCTATAAGATGTTTCTCTCGACGGCTGATGCTAATTATACGCCGGAAATTTCTGATGTGGCCATTACCTACGGCTCGGAGTGTTTGCCGGCCGGACAAGTCTATTTTGACGGTTTAAGTGCTGAGGCTTATGACTTGAGTGTCACCAAAGGTGGTTATCAAGACTATTTTGGTGTTGCCAGTACAACTGCCAATTGGCAAACCCACGAAACAGTAATTAATCACTTATAAGCAGATAATAAAATGATAAGAAAAAGTTGCGACTCGATCTTAATAAAAGGGTTTACCCTGGTGGAGATTTTGATTGTCTGCGCCCTTGTCGTTTTGATCGGTTCGGTCATCTCGTCGCTTGGTCGAGATATTTTTGTGAATAATTATTATGCTCAAAAAAGCTTGGTGGCTGAAGGTGATGCCAAAAGTGCGATGGCTAAGATGGTAAAAGAATTGCGTGAGACGTCTCCGGCTGAAACTGGCGCTTATCCAATTGAGTTGGCCAGTACGACAGAGATAATTTTTTATGGTGACACCAATAATGATGGTCTGAACGAGCGGGTGCGCTACTTTTTAGACGATCGGGCTCTGAAACGGGGACTAGTCAATCCTACTGGTCAACCGCTCGCTTATAACACCGACGCTGAATCTGTCTCCACCTTGGCCAATGACATGGTTAACCAGTTGGTTTTTAGTTATTATGATCGCTCCTATGATGGCACGGCTTCTTCGAGCCCGTTGGTTCAGCCGGTTGCTGTTGAGAATATTCGTCTAATTAAAGTCGAATTATTAATTGACGCTAATCCTAATCGCTCGCCCGTTCCGCTTTATCTAACAAGTCAGGTTGGACTGAGGAATTTAAAAGACAATTGGTAAAAATATGACCAGTCAAACTATAAAAAGATATCATCACGGCAGTGTCGGCTACCTGCTTGTTCAAGTATTAGTTTACGGTGCCATTGGCCTGATTATCCTTGGTAGTCTTATCGGTTGGGCAGGAACTAATTTGCAGTTAACTAAAAAAAGTTTGGCACGGGAAAAAGCCCTACAAATCGCCGAAGCCGGCATAGAATATTATCGTTGGCATCTGGCCCACGCGCCTCAAGATTTTAAAGATGGCCAAATTACTTCAGGGCCGTATGTTCACGATTATTTTGATAAAAGTGATAATAAAATCGGCAGTTTTACCCTTGATATTACCGCTCCGGTTACCGGCTCGACAATAGTTACGGTTGTCTCAACTGGTCGAGTTATTACTGATCCACAAGTGGCAAGGGTCTTAGAGGTTAAGTTCGCGGTTCCCTCTCTTGGCAAATATGCCTTGGTGGCTAATACCGACATGCGTTTTGGGATCGGTACTGAAACTTTTGGCCCCATTCATTCCAACGGTGGGATCCGCTTTGATGGCTTGGCCCACAATATCGTTACTAGTGCTAAGGCTAAATATAACGATCCCGATCACAATGGCGATCAAGAATTTGGCGTCCACACACACATGAATCCGCCACCGCCTGCGGGCAGTATGACCGCCTCTTTTCGTCCGTTTGAGGCACCACCAAGCACGCTCTCAGCCAGAACGGATGTTTTTCTGGCGGGCCGAAAATTTCCGGTTCCCGCTTTTGATTTTAATGGTTTGACGGCCGATTTGGCTGATATGAAAATAGCCGCCAACAATGGCGGCCTATATTTCGCTGCTTCGGGTGCACTGGGTTATAATCTTGTTTTAAAAACAGATAATACTTTTGATTTATATAAAGTTGACACCTTATTGCCCCCGCCCAAAAACCATTGCAGCAAACAAAACGCTGATGGCCAAGAGGGTTGGGGGACTTGGAGTGTAAATGATCAAACCTTCGTTGCTAATTATACGGTACCCACCAATGGCATGATCTTTGTCGAAGATAATGTTTGGGTTGAGGGGCAAGTTAATGAGACGCGGGTGACTATTGCCACCGGTCGTTTTCCTGAGAATCCCTCAACTGATACCAACATCACCATCAATAATAATTTAAAATACACGAACTATGATGGTCGGGACATCGTCGCTCTTGTTGGTCAAAACAACGTTAATATCGGCATGGACAGCCAAAACTTTTTAGAAATCGATGCCGCTTTGGTAGCTAAAAACGGTCGAGTTGGACGCTACTACTATACTTCTGATTGTCAACCCTATGACCAGCGCGACACCATCAGACTCTACGGTATGATTGCGACCAATGAACGCTATGGTTTTGCTTACACTAATTCCAACAACAATATGACCATGGGCTATCAAAATCGTTATATTACCTACGACAACAATCTGCTTTATAGCCCGCCACCATTTTTCCCCTCGACTTCTGACCAATATCAAATCATTTCTTGGCGAGAAAAGTAGGTGCTCAACTTGTTTCATTTAAAAACCTCGCCTTAAAATTTTCCAGCGAAAATTTTTTGCTCCTCTCGACCAAATTACTCCTCGCTTTGCTCGGAGACCATGCTAATTTGGTCTGCGAGAGGCTTTTTAAACGAAACAAGTTTCGCTTGATTGCCAGACTATCTGTAATATAATAGGGCAATGACTAATAAACTTATTGCGGGGAATTGGAAGATGAATCCCGTGGCCCTAAAAGATGCCAAGCAAACCTATGGCGCGATTAAAAAAATTGCCAGTAAGACGCGGCGAACCAAGGTCTTAATTTGTGCGCCGGCTATCTATTTATCGGAACTTAAAAAATTGTCTGGCGGGAGTGGCAAGCTTGAACTAGGTGCCCAAGATGTGTCATTTGCCGACATGGGCGCTTATACTGGCTCAATCTCGGCCTATATGGTTCGCGACCTGGGTATTAAAACAACAATTATCGGCCACTCTGAACGACGAGCGGCGGGGGATAACGACGAAATCATTAATCAAAAAATCAAAACGGCCCTATCGGCCGGTTTACGAATTATCCTCTGTATCGGTGAGGCTGTTCGTGATGCCCATGGCGAATATCTAAATATCTTGAAAGGTCAGCTCGAAAAAGATTTGGCCGGTTTCCCGGCGCGCCAAGCTGACCGGTTAATTATTGCTTACGAGCCAGTCTGGGCGATTGGCAAAAATGCCACCGGCGTTGAAACGCCCGAAGGCTTTCTCCATAATAAAATTTTTATCCGCAAAGTGGTGAGCCATATGGTGGGTAAAAAGAAAGCTCTGGCCTTGTCGGTTCTCTATGGCGGTTCCGCTAATGCGCAAAACGCGGGCGATTTCTTAAATGCCGGACAAGCTGATGGTCTACTCGTTGGCCGAGACTCACTTAACCCGAAAAATTTCGCCGAGATTATCAAAATTGCCGAGAGCTCTAAATAAATTCTATGAAGACAATTACCGAGCTAAAAAAACTAGCAGGGAAGACAGTATTATTGCGAGTCGCCTATGATGTGCCGTTAAAGCAAAAAGGCAAAGGCTGGGTTGTGGCCGATGATCGACGAATCAAAGAGACTTTGCCGACGATCAGATTTCTTTTAAAAAATAATTGTAAAATTGTCATTTTGTCGTGGCTTGGTCGGCCGTCGGGGAAAGTAGTTGAAAAATTAAAGATGAACCCGGTGGCTAAGAGTTTGTCTAAAATCTTAAAAAAGCCAGTAAAAAAGATTGATGACTGCATCGGTCCGATAGTCAGTCGGGCGATGGCTGATCTTAAGCCTGGCCAAATCTTGATGCTTGAGAATGTTCGTTTTCATCCCGAAGAAGAAAAGAATGATAAAAAATTCTCCCAAGAGTTAATTAAGGGGATTGACCTCATTGTTTTTGACGCTTTTGCCCAGGCTCATCGTATCCATTCATCGACTACTGGCATAACTAGTCTATTACCGACTTATGCCGGGCTGCTCTTGGAGAGAGAGCTAAATTTCTTTAATCAGGTGATGACAAAACCAAGGCGCCCATTTGTGGCCATCTTAGGAGGCGCGAAAATCTCTGACAAAATTGCGGCTATTGAAAATTTGGCTAAGACAGCTGATAAAATACTAATTGCCGGCGGCTGCGCCAATGTTTTTCTAAAAGCCAAGGGTTGTTCGGTGGGGAAGTCGTTCTTGGAGGACGTTTTCGTGGATAAAGCCAAAAGAAAGAAGGTGGATTTTGTTTTGCTTGCTAAAAAACTATTGGCCAAATATCCCAAGAAGATTATTTTACCAGTTGATCTACTCTCGGCTGACCATGTCGAGGCTAGAGCTAAAACCAAAATGGTAAATTTGGCCGGCGAGAAGATTAAGGACGGCTGGACTTTTCTTGATATTGGTCCTCAAACAACGGACATTTTTTTAACCGAAATCAAGAAAGCCAAAACGGTTTTATGGAATGGGCCGATGGGGATGTTTGAACTTGATCAGTTTGCTCAAGGAACTAAACGAGTGGCGGAGGGAATTGCCAAAACCAAAACGTTGTCAATTATCGGCGGCGGCGATACCGAGATTGTAGCCGCTAAATATAAATTAGAGAAAAAATTTACTCATATCTCAACCGGTGGTGGCGCCATGCTCGATTATCTTGGCACGGGCAAATTGCCGGGGATTAAGGCGCTAAAATAGATTTTTATTGAAAAATGGAACGACCACCCTTGCCGGAGCTTGGATGGTCGGTGTATTGGGGTACGTCCTGTCCTGTCTCTTGGCGACAGTAAGCCGAAGCAAGATTTCCCCCGATGTCTCTCTTGGGAGAGAGGCTACCTTTTTGGAAACTCGGTAGCAGAGTCTGTTCCTAGGAGGGTCAAGATTCTCCCGGGTACTGGAGATTTCCAGACATTCTCCCTCCGTGAGGAAAGAGGATGTTCCTTGTTTATGGCCACTCTTTGCTCTCTACCTCTGAGAGCTATCCCTAATTTCTCCTTAAAAGGGAAGGTGGTTGCTTGTTCTGTCCACTGGTACCGAGCGGAGAGAGGGCAAGCTCTTGCAAAGATCAGGTAGCTGTCATGGTTGGGCCTATGAGGCGACCCAACTTCATTGAGTCGAAACTCAAGGCACAACTACCAGCCTACTCTTAGAGTATAGCATCTCCACAAAATTTGTCAAGTAGTTTTAGCGATTAAATGGCTAATTGGGCAAAAAATGGCTTAAATTAAGGTTTTTTTGATAGCTTGTTGAGTTCTCTCGAATTCGGCCTTGGTTTCGCCGCCTTTGCCGTGCCAATGTTCGAAACCGTCACCAGTAAAGCGGGGGATGAGGTGAACATGGGCATGCATTACCAATTGGCCAGCGGCCGGTTCATTGTTCCAGCCAACATTTAAGCCGTCGGCGCTGGTGCCGTTTTTGATGGCAATAGCTAATTTTTGCATTGTTGGCCCGAGTTTTGTTAATAAGTCAGGAGGCAAGTCGAACAAATTGCGAAAATGCGCTTTAGGCAGCAAGAGCGTGTGACCCAAATTGACAGGATTAATGTCAAGAAAAGCGAACCAGTCGTTGTCCTCGTAAACTTTATAACATGGCACCTCGCCGGCGATAATCTGGCAGAAAAGACATGGCATAGTATTTAGGGAATAGTATGTCGTATGTTGGGTAAAAAGTAAACAAAATTTTTGGGTCTTCTCTCTACGCCCTACATACTATATACTGCATACTACCCGATAAAATATCATGGCAACAAAAAATTGGAAATTACGAAAACCATTAAGCAAAAAAGATGAAGTGACGTTGGGGGATTATCCGGCGCTAGTTCGGAAATTGCTTTTTTATCGCGGAATTAAAAAAGCGAAAGATGCCGAAAAATTTTTACAGCCCGATTATGAGCGCGACTTGCTCGACCCATTTTTAATGAAAGACATGAATAAGGCGGTCGAGCGGTTTTTGTTGGCGATCAAACAAAAAGAAAAAATCGTTATTTTTGGCGATTATGACGCCGACGGCGTGCCCGGCTCGGCGATGCTCGCGCTCTTTCTCCATAAAATTAACTATCATCATTTTTCGGTCTATATTCCTGACCGTAATAATGAAGCTTATGGCTTGAGCCCTAAAACAGTTGAGGATTTTGCGAAAAAAGGAGTTAAATTAATTATCACTATCGATTGCGGAATTACGGACGTTGTTGAGGTTGAGATGGCAAACGAAAAAGGGATTGATGTAATTATCACTGATCATCATTTGGCTCCCACTGAATTACCCAAAGCTTTTGCCATTGTTAACGCGAAACAGCCAGGCGACACCTATCCCGAAAAAATGCTGGCTGGTTCGGGCGTGATGTACAAATTTATCTGCGCGGTTTTGTCTCGCGAGCGCTTTAATATCCCGGCTGGTTGGGAAAAGTGGCTTTTGGATTTAGTGGTAATTGCGACTGTTTCCGATATGGTTCCGCTCACCGGTGAAAATCGTTTGTTCGTCCATTATGGTCTCAAAGTTTTGCGTCAAACCAAACGGCTTGGTCTCTTGGCCTTACTTGATATTATCAAAACCCGGCCGGCTAATGTGACTGAAGATGATATCAGCTTTATGCTTGGTCCACGGATCAATTCGGCTAGTCGGATGTCGCACGCTTCGCAAGCCTATTATCTCCTAACCACTTATGACGTTGCCGAAGCCGTGACAATTGCCAAACATCTCGAAGATAAAAATAAAGAACGGCGCGAAGCGGTCGAAAAAGTGATTAAGGGCGTGGCGTTGCAAATTGACGAAAATAATTTACTGCCGATTATTGTCGCCGGTTCGCCCGATTGGGGTTTGGGTATGCTTGGTCTTACCAGTTCTCGCTTGGTAGAGAAATACGGTCGACCAGTTTGGCTTTGGAGCAAAAATGCTAACGGCACAATCAAGGGCTCTAGCCGGTCTGACGGCTCAATTAACTTAGTAGAGGTGATGCGCGGGGCGGACAGCAGCTCACCAGACGGCCGCTTCTTTTTAGACTTTGGTGGACATGCGATGGCCGCCGGCTTTTCGCTCGCGCCCGAAAAAATTGAAGAATTGGCACCACGTTTAATTTCAGCCTATGAACAGGTTAAAAAAGAAAATGTTGAGACTGAATTATTGGTTGACGAAGAGTTGGAGCTTGATCAATTAACCTGGGATACCTACAAACTCATTGAACCAATGGCTCCCTTTGGTGTCGATAACCCTAAACCGGTTTTTCAATTAAAAAATTTAGAAATCGCCGAAGTCAAATATTTTGGCAACGGTGGTTTGCATCTCGAATTAACTTTTCAAAAATCTGATGGCAAAAAAATTCCGGCCATCGGCTTCTTTGCCAGCCCTGTTCCCGACGACCCGGCACATGTTTTTGGTGATATCAAACTGGCCAAAGGGGAGCGTATTGATCTTTTGGCGACCCTCGAAAAATCCATGTTTAAAAATTATCCCGAACTCCGTCTACGGATTGTCGATTTGAAAAGGGCGAAGTAGACAAACAGGGCCCCGATCAGTTGATCGGGGCCCGCGAGTACTGAGTTGATTCGCTATGTCGAGCAGAGCGATCTAAGTCGAGAAATTTCTGCCTTGAGATCATTCGCACGCCCATCTTCAGAGACTTGCCTGAGTTGCTCAAGTTGCTCGACCAACTCGGGCAGTCTTTGCTCCTCCTTGCGGAGCCTAGCTGTCTCCTGACGGAAACCCTCTGCTTCTTTTTGGAGTGCTCGATATCGAAAGTCGACATCGACCACTCTCCGGTGGAGGCTCTGCTTGTCCTCTCGAAGTTGGCCAGTCTCTCGCCGCAGAGTTTCGTTCTCGGCTTGGAGCCTGGCCGCTTCGGCTTGGAGCCTGGCCGCTTCGGTTTGCCAGTTGACCTCTGTCATTGATGGTCTCCCTTGTTTGCCTAGACCAAGGCTCTCGCGAGAACGTCTCGTTTGAATCCAAATTATCTCTAACATGATTATCAAAGCGAATCAAGGGTAGTGAAAATTTGAAAATGAGTTAGAATTATATTATGGAAAAAATCGTGATGTATACTGATGGGGGAGCGAGGGGGAATCCGGGACCGGCCGGGGCCGGGGTGTTTATTTATAACGATAAGGGCGAGATTATCCGCAAAGCCCACCTCTTTTTGGGTAAGATGACTAACAATGAGGCGGAGTATCACGCCGTGATTTTGGGGTTGGATACTTTGAAAAAAACTTTTGGTAAAGACAAAACAAAAGAGTTAGACATTGAATTAAGAATGGATAGCGAGCTGGTGGGCAAACAATTGCGTCATGAGTATCAGGTCAAAGAAGCCAGTCTGGTGCCCTTATTTATGAAGATTCATAATTTGCGCGTAGCCGATTTCCCTCATCTCAATTTTACTTTTATCCCACGCGAAAAAAATGTCGAGGCCGATAAATTGGCTAATCAAGCGATGGACGAGGGCGAGCGGGAACAAAAAGGGCTATTTTAAATTTCTAATTGATCTAATTATTCTAATTTCTAAAAATGGCAACGGCGAGGCGAATAATAATTTTGCTGATTGCCGGTTTTTTGTTGGGAATTTTTTTAGGCAGTTTGGTTGATTTTGGCAATTCGGCCATTGGGCTGTTTTTGCTGTTGACATTGGTTTTTGTCGGCTTATTTTTTATTTGTGACAAGGAAAGAATTTTTGCGATTATTGCGCTGGTTTGTTTCGGCCTCGTTTTGGGTTTGATAAGATATTCTCTTGTTGTCGACTCGGTCGAGAAAAATACAATAAACAATCAATCACCAATCGTTGGCATTATTACAGCCGATCCGGATAGAAGAGATAATTCAACAAGGTTGACGGTCTCGCTTTTGCGAAAAACGACTTGGTTGCACGAAGTCGCATTTCTCAAAAGCTCGCCGGCAAAAATACTCATCATCACTGATAATTTTGTTGATTACGCCTATGGCGACCAAATTGAAATTACGGGCAAATTAGAAAGACCGCAAAATTTTCTCATCGATACTGGCACGATTTTCGATTATCAAAATTATTTAAAAGTGCGGAGGATTGAGCAGATTAGTTATTATCCCAAAATAAAAGTTTTGGCGCGCGGACAAGGGTCAATCATTAAAGCGAGTCTATTTAAATTAAAAAATTCTTTTCTCGATAATCTCAAACAAGTTTTGCCTGAACCGTCGGCCACGCTTGCCGGCGGGTTGATTCTTGGCGACAAGGGCGGCTTAGGTCAAAAAACCGAGAACGAATTTCGCCAGGCCGGCATCTCGCATATCGTTGTTCTCTCTGGCTACAACATTACCGTCGTGGCTGAAAATGTTTTAAAATTTTTCGCCTGGTTTACGCCCGCTTGGTCGTGGCTCTTGGGCTTGGTCTCGATTATTTTGCTAGTGATGATGACCGGTGGTGAGGCCGCGGCCGTGCGCTCGGCGGTGATGGGCGCGATTGCTCTTATCGCTCGTCGTCATGGTCGAACTTATGATGCCGGCGTGGCTCTAGTTTTTGCCGGCTTTTTGATGGTTCTCTGGAACCCGCGCCTTTTAACTTTTGATCTTGGCTTTCAGCTCTCCTTTTTGGCGACGCTGGGGATGATTTATTTGTCACCAATCGTTGAAAAGGCGATTGATAAGGTCTCCGGATTTGTGCGAAGTCGCATCTGGCTACGCGAGAAACGACTTCTCACGAATCCGTCGCCTGTGAGAAATGCGACTTCGTGCAACCAAGTCGTTTTTCGCACGGGCTTCCTTTCTGGCCTGAAAGAGATAATCTCAACCACCACCGGCGCGCAACTCGCCATTTACCCTTGGCTCTTATACAAAGCCGGCAACGCTTCGCTGGTCGGTTTTATTGCCAATATTTTTGTTTTACCTGCCGTCCCGCTGGCCATGTTCTTAAGTTTCGTTACCGGCATTGCCGGTTTCATCTCCTGTCATCTCTCGCTCCTTGCCAGTTACCCAACCTATTTCTTTCTTGATTATATTCTTATCGCCGCGCACTGGTTCGCGAGTTTGGTATAAAAACGTAAAGGCCCCAAACCTCGGGGCCTTTCTGCGAGCGAGACTCAGAGAAGAAGATCGAGCGGCGGGAAGCCGTAATCTGGGTCCTGGAGAATCTCGGCGACCAACTCCGCCGTTTCCCGGAGATCCGACCTCATCAGCCGTTTCCATTGGGCTGACATTTCGCGCTGACATTTCCACAAGTTCTCAGCGATGAGGTTTTGTCCGATCAGCCGAATGACGATAACTTTCGCTTGGATCTTGTTGCCGAGATCGGGATCCGGGTCTTCTCCTGGCGTGACTAGCTGGTAAAATCTCTTCTCCCTGATCATTTCCCAAAAGTCACCGTCCCTCATGTTCAAAATGAGGGGCAAAATGATTGGCCAAAACCAGGCCACGCTCTCTGTTGAGGGCGTCTTCCAAAGATCCCCGATAATTTTCTGTTTCCAGTCATCAATCTCTGGCTCTTCGATAAGAGCCGCTATCTCGTTCTTTGACACGTGGGCCACGTGGCCTCCTTTCCGGCCAGGGGCCAAGTTGTTTACATCCCCCTAAAATATTATCCCTTTAGGCGGGCAAGTCAATCTCGGTTTGTTATAATTAACCCTATAGAGTAAAAATCTTTTTCAAAGATTTTATGACGTTAAAACGTCATTACTCATTAGGGTAAATGAAATATCGTTTCGGCCTCATCTTTTTTCTTTTTATTTTAACCATCACCGTGTGGCTTGCGGTGTGGTGGGAGACGCCGAGTAAATATCTGACAGTCGCCTTTTTGGATGTCGGCCAAGGCGATGCGATTTTGATCACGGCGCCAAACAAAAATCAGGTGTTGGTTGATGGCGGACCGAACCTGTCTGTTATTCGGGCGCTCGGTCAAGTCATGCCCTTTTTTGATCACTCAATTGACCTCGTGATGGAATCGCACCCTGACCAAGATCATATCGGCGGTTTGCCTGAAGTATTTAATCGCTATCAAGTGGCCGGTTTTATCGAACCGAAGTTCCCGGCCGAAACGGCGGTTTATAAAAATCTTCAAGCAAAGATTGTTGACGAAAAATCGACGCATTTAATTGCCCAGACCGGAACGAAAATAATTTTAGGCCAGAGCGTTTCTCTTGAAATTCTCTCGGCCAAACCTTGGACACTTGGACCTAGGGGCGGGAAGCCCGATACCAATAATAGTTCAATTGTCGCCAGGCTTACTTATGCCTCGACTACCTTTCTTTTTACCGGTGATTTGCCGGCCAAAGCCGAAAATCAATTAGCTTACGCCGAACCGGTCAAAATTAAGGCCGACGTCTTAAAAGTGGCACATCATGGCGCCAAGACTTCAAACTCGCTCGCTTGGCTCAAAGCGGTTAAACCCGAATACGCTGTTATATCGGTCGGAGCGAATAATCGCTATGGTCATCCGAGTGCCGAAACGCTGAGCTGGCTTCGCACGATTGGCGCCCAAGTTCTTCAAACTAAGGATCTTGGCACGATTACTTTAAAGTCAGACGGCAAGACGGTGGGACCATAGTTGGCAAAAAGTTCGCAAAAGTGTTATAAAAAATAACAGGAGTCGCACAACCAACGGAGGGACTTGTGATGTCGACCGAGACTGCAGTTAAGTCCACGGGTGTAGGATGTACTAATGACGGATGCGATGGCGTGATCATGCAGACAACGGAAGGAGTCGTGGGTGACGGCAAAAGGGTAACTTGCCATTGTTCGAAATGCGGCCTTGCCTACGAATCCTTACCTGTTGCCCAGATGTTTCAGAAGTTCACGATTTGATCGACCCGTATCGTCGAAGCCGGCGCACCTCGTTATGAGGGGCGCCGGCCGTTTGCTTTTAAGATTATTTCGTCTTAACTAAGAGATTTTTGCCGCCCTTGAGGCATTTGGTACAAACGCGAATGCGTTTGCCGTCGCCGGTTTTGGCCCATTGCAAATTGGGCTGTTTGCGTTGAACAGGAATACAATTATATTTAGTGGCGCGAACGCGGTTGGAGTAACCACCCACCATAATCGAGCCTTTGTCACAAATTGGGCACGTTTTCATATCAGTGCTCGTATGTTATCATTGTCTTGCCATTTTGGCAACTTTTAATTATGGACATTACCTCTATCAGTTTTATTTTTGCTATCGCCGTCTTAGTAATGTCGGTGGTGGTGCACGAGGTCTCACATGGCTGGATGGCTTATATTTTGGGCGACCCCACGGCCAAGATGGCTGGCCGGCTGACGCTTAACCCCATTCCGCACATCGACCCGATTGGCTCAATTATTGTCCCACTAGTCCTTTCGCTTTTGCCGGGTGGGATCATCTTTGGTTGGGCCAAGCCGGTACCTTATAACCCATATAATTTGCGAGTCAAAAATGGTCCAGCCTATGTTGCTCTGGCCGGTCCGGCTTCTAACTTTACTCTGGCGATTATTTTTAGCCTGCTAATTCGTTCTGGTTTAGGGGTTAGTCTGCTTGGGGCCCAGGCTTTACCGATTCTCTCAACCATTGTTTTAGTCAACATTATGTTGGGCTTGTTTAATCTCATCCCCATTCCGCCGCTTGATGGCTCAACCATCCTCTTTTCCTTTTTCCCTTATCACTCCAAGTTTGTCGAGACCTTCCAGCGTTATCAATTAGTCATTATCTTGGTTATTATCTTTGGGGCCGGTTTTATTATCGACAAGCTCCTCATGGTCATCTTCCATTTTCTAACGGGTCTAGCTCTCTAAAGGAGTTGCATTTTACTGGAGTTTATATTAAAGTATTCATGTTCGCTTTGGGCGAACCGATCTGCCTCGGGCAGGTTTATTTATGCCAACAATCAATCAATTAATCAGGAAGCCGAGAAAAGATGTTCGTCGCAAGTCGACCACGGTTGCTTTGGCGCGTGGTTTTAATGCTTTGAAAAACCGACCGATTTTCTACCCCTCACCGTTTAAGCGTGGTGTTTGTTTGCAGGTCAAAACGACAACTCCCAAAAAGCCAAATTCCGCTTTGCGTAAAATCGCTCGCGTGCGCCTGACCAATGGGATGGAAGTGACCGCTTACATTCCCGGTATGGGCCACAATTTGCAAGAGCACAGCGTGGTGATGATTCGCGGCGGTCGGGTCAAAGACTTGCCGGGTGTTCGCTATCACATCGTTCGTGGTGTCTTAGATACCGCCGGCGTCGAGAAGCGCCGCCAGGGTCGCAGTTTGTATGGCAATAAGAAGCCCAAGGTTGAGGCTAAGAAAAAATAATTATTTATTATGCGACGACCAACTAAAAAAACTGAGAGACTAAGCCCTGACCATGAATACGGGTCGCTTAAGGTTGAGAAATTGATCAACTATATTATGGAGCGCGGCAAAAAGAATGTAGCCCGCGGCTTGGTTTATGACGCTTTTGCGATCATTAAAGAAAAAACTAAGGAGGAACCGCTTGAAGTTTTTGAAACAGCGATCAGGAACGTTGCCCCGCAAGTAGAGGTTCGCTCGCGCCGAGTGGGCGGGGCCAATTACCAGGTGCCGCACGAGGTTCGCCCTGAGCGCAAACAGGCTTTAACTTTTCGTTGGGTAATTGAGGCGGCTAAAAATAAGAAGGGTAAGGGGATGGCGCTTAAATTAGCCGACGAAATTATGGCTGCTGCGAAGAATGAGGGGGATGCCGTTAAGAAACGCGAAAATGTTCACAAAATGGCTGAGGCCAACCGCGCCTTTGCTCACTTTGCGCTAGCGCGCAAGAAATAAATTATGGCCCGTGACTATCCGTTAGAAAAAGTAAGGAATATTGGCATCATCGCCCATATTGACGCCGGCAAGACAACCGTCTCCGAACGCGTCCTTTTTTATACCGGTATTTCCCATAAAATTGGCGAGGTGCATGAGGGTGAGGCAGTGATGGATTGGATGGAGCAAGAGCGCGAACGTGGGATCACCATTACTTCAGCCGCGACGACCGCCTTTTGGACTCCGACCTATGATGTTGGCAATCCCGATCGCAAACATCGTTTAAATATTATTGATACGCCTGGGCACATCGATTTTACCGTTGAGGTGAAGCGTAGCTTGCGTGTGCTTGATGGCGCCGTTGTAATCTTTGACGGTGTGGCCGGTGTGGAGCCGCAATCCGAAACCAATTGGCGCTATGCCGACGAAGGCAAGGTGCCGCGCATGTGTTTCATTAACAAACTCGACCGCATGGGTGCTTCATTTGACCACTCTTTTAAAACTATTCTCGACCGACTTTCTAAAAAAGCGGTACGAATTCAATTGCCAATCGGTGTTGACTCGGAACATGAGGGTGTGATTGATCTTTTGCGCATGAAGGGCTATCTCTTCGAAGGCGACAAAGGTAAGGATATCAGAGAAATTGAAATTCCTGAGAAGTATCTTGAAGATGCTAAAGCGGCCCGCGCCGAATTAGTAGAGAAAATTGCTGAGCACGACGAACAATTAACCATGGACTTTTTGGAGGGTAAAGAAATTTCTATTCCCGACTTGAAGCGGGTTTTGCGCAAAGCGACCATTGCCAATGATATTTTCCCGGTGATGTGCGGTTCGGCTCTTAAGAATAAGGGCGTGCAATTAATGCTCGACGCGGTCGTTGATTATTTGCCGTCACCGCTTGATATGCCCGGTATTACCGGTACCAATCCCGTTACTGGTGAAGAAGAAACGCGCCGAACGGCTGACGACGAAGCTTTTTCGGCCCTCGCTTTCAAGCTTCAGGCTGACCCGTTTGTGGGCCAATTAACTTTCTTTCGTGTTTACTCGGGCATTCTTAAATCCGGTTCCTATGTTTATAACTCGGTCAATGAAGAAAAAGAGCGTGTCGGCCGGATTGTTCGCTTGCACGCTAATCATCGCGAAGAGGTGCAAGAGGTTTATGCTGGAGAAATTGCGGCCATTGTTGGCCTGAAAAGTACCAAAACCGGTCACACGCTGTGCGACGAAAACCGGCCAATAATTTTGGAAGGGATTAAAGTACCTGAACCGGTCGTCGAGATGCGAATTGAACCGAAGACGAAGGCTGACCAAGAAAAAATGGGCCTCGCTATGAAGAAGTTATCCGATGAAGACCCAACCTTTAAAATAAAAACTGATCCCGAGACAATGGAAACGATTATTGCCGGCATGGGCGAGTTGCATTTGGAAGTTTTGGTGGAGCGCATGAAGCGCGAATTTAATGTTGAGGCTAATGTTGGTAAACCACAGGTGGCATATAAAGAAACAATTACTGGTGAGGCAGAAGCGGAAGGTAAATACATCAAACAGTCTGGTGGTCGTGGCCAATATGGTCACGTGCGGATTCGTGTTAAGCCGTTGCCCAAGGAAGTGGAGACCGATAAAAAGATTGCTAAAAATATTAAGCGCGAAGCTAATTTTGAATTCATCAATAATATTAAGGGTGGCGCCATTCCCGGTGAATATATCCCGGCAGTAGAGAAAGGCATTCGCGAGGGTTTGTCACGCGGTGTCCAAGCGGGCTTTGAGGTGGTGGATGTCTCCGTTGAGCTCTACGACGGTTCTTACCACGAGGTGGATTCGTCAGAAATGGCTTTCAAAATGGCCGGCTCAATGGCCTTACAAGATGCCGTTAAGCGCGCTAAACCGGTGTTGCTTGAACCGATCATGGGTGTGGAAGTGGTTGTCCCGGAAAAATTCATGGGTGATATTACTGGCCATCTCTCCTCCAAGCGCGGACAGATCGAGTCAATGGAAGAGCGCGGGGAGCTCAAGGTGATCAAGGCTAAAGTGCCACTAGCCGAAATGTTCGGCTACGTCACCACTCTTCGCTCAATGACCGAAGGTCGTGGCAATTACACCATGGAATTCTCCAATTACGCCATCATTCCGAACAACGTGGCGCAAACAATTATCGAATCAAGGAAATAATTGACTTATCTTTACATTTTGTTAAGATGGTACTTGCGTTTAGGCGCAGTCTTTTTAATTTGCTAACTTATTATTAATCGTTAAGTTTTAATTAACATGGCAGACAAATTTGATCGTTCGAAGCCACACGTTAACGTTGGGACCATTGGCCACGTTGACCACGGCAAAACAACTTTGACCGCCGCGATTTTGCATACTTTGGACCTGGCTAAGGACCAAGGCTATACGGCTCGCGTTGAGGGAGTTGATGGCATTGATAATGCTCCAGAGGAAAAGGCTCGTGGAATCACGATTGCTCTTCACCACTCAGAATACAGCACGCCGAAGCGCCACTACGCGCACATCGACGCGCCGGGACACGCCGACTATATTAAAAACATGATTACCGGTGCCGCCCAAATGGATGGCGCGGTTATTGTGGTCGCGGCCACTGACGGCATTATGCCCCAAACCCGCGAGCACATCTTGCTGGCTCGTCAGGTTGGCGTACCTAAAATCATCGTCTTTATCAACAAGGTAGACATGATTCCTGACAGTGACAAAGAACTTATTGACATGGTTGAGGAGGAGGTTCGCGAACTTCTGACCAAGCAGAATTTCGATGGCGCCAATACCCCGGTAATCCGTGGTTCAGCACTCAAAGCGCTTGAGGCCAAGAATCTTGATGACGAGTGGGCCAAAAAGATCATGGAACTCGTGACCGCCATGGATGAATATATCCCTGACCCGGTCCGTGAAGTAGAAAAGCCGTTTTTGATGCCAATTGAAGATATTTTCTCGATTGAAGGCCGTGGCACAGTTGTCACTGGTCGTATCGAGCGTGGTATGGTCAAAGTTGGCGAAGAAATTGAGATTGTTGGTCTTAAACCAACCGCCAAAACAACGATTACCGGTATTGAGATGTTCAATAAACAGCTTGATGAGGGTATGGCGGGTGATAATGCCGGTATTCTCTTGCGTGGCCTAAAGAAGGAGGACGTAACTCGTGGTCAAGTTTTGGCCAAGCCGGGTTCAATCACTCCACATACCGAGTTTACCGCTGAAGTTTACGTTTTGACGAAGGAGGAGGGCGGTCGTCACACCCCGTTCTTTGCCGGCTATAAACCGCAATTCTATATTCGTACCACCGATGTCACTGGTGAAGTAATTTTGCCAGAGGATGTTAAAATGGTGATGCCCGGCGATACGGTCAATGTTAATGTCAAATTAATTGCACCCGTCGCTCTGGAAGAGAAACATCGCTTTGCTATTCGCGAAGGCGGTAAGACGGTCGGTGCTGGCGTGGTAACTAAAATCACTGCCTAAATATTAAAATTAAGCTCTATGGAAGCGACACCCAAAGCC
>JBAZRF010000004.1:37840-68751 GCA_041663165.1 Minisyncoccota bacterium
AGCGAAAAAGGAGGAGGCGAAAGAGCTTGCCAGATTGCGAATTCGCGTTTCTGCCTACGAACACAAAGTGCTTGATGCGAGTGTTAAGCAGATTGTTGATACGGCGGCGCGTTATGATGGCAAAATCGAAGGACCAATACCACTACCGACCGAGATCAAAAAGTACACGGTCAATCGCAGTTCCTTTATTGACAAAAATTCGCGCGAGCAATTTGAGATGCGTGTCCATAAGCGCTTAATCGACATTTCCAATCCATCACCCAAATTGATTGAGAGTCTAACCAATTTGAGTCTGCCAAGTGGAGTGAATATTGATGTCAAGATGCTATAAAAGCTAGCAAAAGCCCCCTGTCCCGAAAGGGACAGGGGGCTTTTGCGTTGTCTTATTTTCTAAATTTAGCTAGAATGTAAGGACATTATTAATTATTAATAAAATAACTTCCTATTTAAATCTATGAATCAACTTATCGCAACCCTAGATCAATACTTCGGTCAAAAGGCGCCGCAATTGCCGGCCAATGTTAAGGAGTTCATTGTCAAAATCAGCCCCTATCTTGCCATTTTAGGTCTGATCATTTTTGGTTTAGCTTTATTTCCGTTGTTAATGCTCGTCTTTGGTCTCAGCGCTGTGGCTGCTTACGCTGCCTACGTACCGATGACCAATGTCTATGTTTCCTTGGTTGTCATGATAGTTGTCGAGTTAATGTATTTAATCGCTATTCCTGGTCTCTTTAAACGCGCCAAGAACGCTTGGAACTTGATGTTTTACGCGCAAATTGTGGCAGCCATAAGCAGTCTCGTCAGCCTAAACATTCTCGGAGCAATTATCGGTCTCATTATCGGTTTTTACTTCCTGTTTCAGGTTAAGTCTTATTATATCAACTAGGTTTACCATGACCCATATTTGGGCCTAGCCAAAAAGCTGTTCCGAACTTATT
The DNA here is from genome assembly GCA_041663165.1 of Minisyncoccota bacterium. Lineage (GTDB taxonomy): Bacteria > Patescibacteriota > Minisyncoccia > Phycocordibacterales > XYD1-FULL-46-19 > CAIPHT01. The sequence goes on from JBAZRF010000004.1 coordinate 38,779, forward strand.
GAGGGGCGGCTTTTTGTATTTGTAGTTTTTTCTTGCTCTGGTGTATAATCCTAGCATGTTCAAAGACATGTCGTCGGTCCTACTTATTGTTCTGGTTTTGGTGGTTGGCGGTTTGGCCTACCTTTTGCTCCCTGGGCGTCTTAATGGACCGGCCTCAACCCAAACCGGCACTAGTACTATTGCCACCGGGACGGTCATCACTTATCCAGGACTCAGTCCTGTGAGTAACGGCAGCTCGTCGACTCCCCAATAATTGACTTTAAACCATATTCTGTTAGTATTTACCCTGTGGAATATGGTTTCTCGAAACCAAAAAATCTGAAGGGTTTTTATTCCATAGGGTGAATCCAAGCCCGCAGAGGGCTATTATTTTACTTGATATGAAATTTATTCTTGGACAGAAAGAGAAGATGACCCAACTTTTTGATGAGTCGGGCAAAGTGATTCCCGGGACGATTATTTCGGCTGGGCCGGTTTATGTGCTTGATGTTAAAAAAGTGGGTGATAAGCCCCGCTCTGTTAAGACTCCGCGTGGCAATTATGACTCAGTCATAATTGGTTATAAGGATCGCCGGCTTAAAAATCTAAATAAGCCCCAACAGGGTCTGGTTAAAAAAGCTTTAGCCGAACGCGAAAAAGGATTCTCTTTCATCAAAGAATTTAACAATAAAAAAAGCGTTTTGCCGACAATTGAAATTGGGCAAACAATCGATGTTTCAGCCTTTGTCGAAGGTGATAAAGTTACGGTCAGTGCCATTACTAAAGGCAAAGGCTTTCAGGGTGTGGTAAAGAGACACGGATTTAAGGGTGGTCGGCGAAGCCACGGCCAAAAACACTCTGAGCGCGAACCTGGTTCTATTGGTGTCGGCGGCCAACAGCGTGTAATGCCGGGCCGACGAATGGGTGGACGGATGGGTGGTGAGCGCATGACTTTCAAAAACCTGACAATTGCTCGAATTGATAAAGAAAATAACCGATTGTTCATTAAGGGGGCTATCCCGGGACGCAAGGGGACCCTGGTTGAAATTGTTAGCAAATAAATGTATATGATCGAGGCAAAAGTTTACAATTTTGAAGGAAAAGAATCAGGGAAGACCGAATTGCCGGAGACGATCTTTGGCGTTAAATGGAATAATGATTTGGTCTATCAGGTTACCAACGCCCTACAGGCCAATTTGCGCCGGCCGATTGCCGATACCAAGGATCGCTCGGAAGTTCGCGGTGGCGGCAAAAAACCTTATAAACAAAAGGGTACGGGCCAAGCCCGGCATGGATCTCGTCGCTCACCGATCTGGACTGGTGGCGGTATTACCCACGGGCCATTAGCTGACAAAAATTATAGCCAAAAGGTTAATAAAAAAATGCGGGTCAAGGCTTTCCTGACTGTTTTATCTCGCAAACTAAAAGAGGGAGAAGTTGTTTTTGTCCAAGACTTACCGCTCACTGAAGCCAAGACCAAGCAAGCGCAAATTTATCTCAACAACTTAGCTAAGGCCGGCTTTGCCCAAATTAATTATAAAAAGGGTAAACGAGCCCTCTTGGCTTGGCCTAAGGGTAATGAATCTGCCTTGCGAAGTTTTCATAATATCTCAAGTGCTCAAACTGCCGATCTTCATAACCTTAATATTTTAGACTTGATGAATTATAAGTATTTAGTCATTGTTAATCCGGTCGAGAGTCTGACTATTTTAAAAACTCGCGCCAAGGCTTAATAAAATATCATGTCAAAAATCGGGAAACAATTTAAAGACACCTTGATTCTGCGCTCGCCGCGTATTACCGAAAAATCAACGGCTCTGGCCGAGAGAGGGGGCTATGTTTTTGTTGTTAACGAAGATTCGACTAAAACCTCGATCAAGAGGGCTTTTGTGACTAAATACAAAGCTGTTCCGGTTAAGATCAATATTGTTAATTTACCGGCCAAAAAAACTTTTAAGCGCGGGATTCGCGGGAGCAAAACCGGCGTTAAAAAAGCGATTGTTTATTTAAAAGCTGGTGATAAAGTTGAAATAGTATAATTATGAAAAAGTATTCACCAACAACGCCCTCGCGCCGTCAATTAGTCTCAATTGATTATCGCCAGTATTTAACAGCGAGCGAACCGCATAAAGCCCTAACAGTTGGCGGCAAACGTCATGTTGGCCGTAACGGCGATGGCCGGATTACCGTCCGACATAAGGGTGGGGGCCACAAGCGCCTTTATCGTGAGATCGATTTTTCATACAACAAAATTAACATTCCCGCCAAAATTGAGACGGTCGAATATGATCCTAATCGCTCCGGTTTTATTGCCCTTGTTTGTTACAAAGATGGCGAACGTCGTTATCATCTATTGCCCAAGACAATTAAAGTTGGAGGAATTATCCTCTCGGCCGAAACCGCCGACGTTAAACCGGGTAATCGCTTGCCTCTATCGAAGATTCCGGTGGGCACCTTTATCTTTAATCTCGAAGTTAAGCCGGGGAGCGGAGCTAAGTTAGTGCGCTCGGCCGGTTCTTACGCCGAGGTGGTCGCTCATGATGCTGGATATACCGCTATTAAGATGCCTTCAAGTGAAATTCGCAAAGTTAGCGACAAATGCTGGGCTTCAGTCGGCGAGGTCTCTAACGGCGAGCACAAATTGGTTAATCTGGGCAAGGCTGGGCGCACGCGCTGGCTTGGTATTCGCCCAACGGTTCGTGGTACCGCCATGAACCCAGTAGACCACCCATACGGCGGCGGTGAAGGCGTACAGGGCCGTGGTACCAAACGTCCCAAGACCATGTGGGGCAAAGTCACCGGCGGGCGCAAAACGCGTCATCCGAAGAAATACTCTAACCATCTTATCGTTTCTCGTCGCAAAGTTGGCAAGAAGCGTTAATTCTCAACAGATTAATATCCAAACAAAACCCGAGCTTAGGCTTGGGTTTTGTTGCACACTTACAACTTGGCAAATCTTTGATTAATTTGTGGTATAATTTAACCAATGTCTAACTTAAAAAGGCCCTATCCTTTATTAGCAATTATTTTAATAGTTTTTGTTTTTGGTTCGGCCTTTCTTTTTTCTAGTTCTAATTTTAGTTTATTCTCTCGACTGTCTAACCAACTTAATGCCCTGGTTGTCAATATTTTTAATGAACCGGGTTCAAACTCGACAGGGGAGAATGTTCAGTTGGTCAATGACCCTGCTCTCTCTTATCAAAGCCAGAATGCCCTGAAGTTCTTTTTCCCTAATCAATGGCATTACACTGCCAGATTAGATTTTTCGAACGTCACTATGAAAGATGGCGACACTTTTAACTTCTATATTCGCACTGCTTCTAGTACCTACGCTAATTCTTTAATTGCTTATTTGTCGTATTCCGGTTCTTCCGATCAGACCCAAGATATCGATCTGGGGCCTTATTTGTCAGGCGGCCAAGTCGATACATCTTATAAATTAGTTTCGATTCCTTATGGCGATCTCAAGGGTAATTTTAAGGGGAATTTTCGCCACTTTAACTTAAGGGTTCCATCCGATCAATACCAAGTAGCTTTTTATGTTGATAAGATTTTCTTAGATATTAAAGAGGTGGTTGCTCCTGTAATTCCTTCTCCCGTTGTTGCCACCTCTTCTTCGGTTGTTACCAACACGAATTCAACTTCAACAACCACTACCACCGTTACTCCAATCACGACGACAACTACGCAAATCGTCCTCTTTAATGATTTTCCTAGCAACTTAACCTTTAAAAATGTTACCGCGGTTAATGATAGTAAATTAGCGCATACCGGTTCTTGGTTATTTGCTTTTGCCCCACCAGATATGTGGCATCCTTGGGCCTGGATCTTCTTCAACACTTTCTACCCTAAGGCTGATAGCAATCTTCAGTTCTATATTCGCACCAAGAGCGGGACTTACTCTGATTCTCTTTTGGCTAACTTTTATTACTCTGGTTCTAGTGACCAGACTCAAGATATCGACCTCCTGTCCTATCTTGTCCCAAGTAGTCAAATAACGCAAAAAGCGAATCGTCAATTAGCCGCTGTCGGAGCCGTCTCCGCTCGTGGCCAAGTTAATACTAGTTATCAATTGGTCTCTATCCCGGTTAGCGCTCTCCATGGGAATTACAAAGGTTATTTTCGCCACTTTAGCCTGAAGGTTCCCGCTAATAAAACCCCAATTACTTTCTATCTTGACGACCTTAATTTCCTAAATGGTAGTGGTACTGGCTTAGTTACTCCACCACCAACCGCTACCAGTACGCCCATTATTGATGAGCCAGTCGTTACTCCTCCAACCCCAGCTCTAAAAGGTATTTTACTTTGGGACGGTGAGTCTGAGGTCTCAAGGGTGGCGGGTGTTTTTAGTAAGGGTCAAGCGATAAACACGGTGGCCTCGTCGTCAGGCTGGTCTTTTGAAGGTCAACCAGACCAATGGCGTAATGCGCAGATTTCTCTAAAAGGTCAACCTATGTATCGAAAGGGTATTTCTCAATATGACGAGATATGGTTTTATGCTAAAGCTAATTCGCTTGAGCGAAAAATTATCTTTCAAGTCAGTAATTGTTGTGGCCGATCTTCTACTGCTTTAGATGCTAATAATTACATCGAGGGTGGAAAATTAGATACGACTTGGCGTCTAGTCAGGATCCCTCTAAAAGATCTAAAAACGCCCGATTATCTTTTGGAGAATATTCAGTATCTTGCTTTTGGTAAGGCGTCAGATTTGTCGGGTTATAAGATTTATATTGACAACGTCTATGTTGTGGACACTACCCCAATAAAAATTTCTGGGTATAAGTTTTTGTCTGACAGAGTTATTAAGTTGACGACAAATGAGCGCTATGATTTCGACATGACCAATAATGCTTCAAATTATGCTCTTTCGAGTAACGATGATTCAGAATTTTCGGCTGGAGTAAATCCAGCTAAAGTGGGGCGAGAGTTCTTTACTTCTAATTTCGTCGAGAATGGCCTCAATGGTGTTTACGGTGATGCTGGGGATCCCGTAACCACTTCTTATATTTATCTTGTTTTTGACAAACCGCTGAAAAATGGTGACTCGTATTCACTTAAAATAAATAATATTAAAAATAAGGTAGGATTAGATTTGTCTAGTCCAATCGATATTGGTTTTACTTATAATGACCTTAATAATATCGCCGGCTCGGTTAAGGCTAATCAGGTTGGTTATTTGCCGGTGAGCTCAAAGATTGGCTATGCTGGCAATTACTTAGGCGATCTAAACGAGCTCGACATTAACCCGACGATTTGCGAGGTAAGAAATTCGTCAAACAAATCAGTTGTCTTTTCAACAACAATGAAATATCGTGGCACCAATGTCCAATTCTTTGGTGAAAAGATTTACACTTGTGATTTTAGTTCTTTTACTGTGCCAGGAACTTATTTCCTCTACGTTCCCGGGGTTGGCAGGACTTATGATTTCAAGATTGCTAATGATATTTACAATGATGTTGCGACTAAGCTGGCTCGGGCCTATTATTACCAGCGATCGGGGATTGATCTCCTGCCTAAATACGCCGGTACCTGGGCTAGGGCCGGGGGACGAATTACGAACGATGGAGCGATTATCGCTGCTTCACAACAAAAATCCTCTCTATATGATAACGAGCTTCTTGGAAGCAGTATTAAAATGCCGGCGGGCTGGTTTGATGCGGGAGATTATGGTCGCTATGTGACCTCGGGCTCTGCTTCGCTCAATGAAATATTTACGGCTTTTGAGTTATTCTCGCAAAAGTTTAAAGATGGTGCCCTAAATATTCCCGAGTCAGGCGATGGCGTGCCAGATATTCTTAATGAGGCAAAATGGGAAATGGATTGGCTGAAAGAGATGCAAGCGCCCGACGGCGGTGTCTATCACAAAGTTGCAACCCTCGGCTATACGGGAGACATGCCTGTCAACGATGTTGCCGAGATGCGTGTGGCTGAGAAAGATACCCACACGACGGCTCTGTATGCTGCCGCCTTGGCTCAAGGCTACCGCGCTTTTAAGCCCTATTTCCCCGCTTACGCCGACGAACTCTTGGCCAGATCGATAAAAGCCTACAAGTTCCTAAAATTGCATCCAGAGACGGTTACTTACTCAAGTTATGGTTGTAACGCTAATCCGCCCGATATTGGTGGTGGTTCCAACGCTATTTGTAAGAAAGTTAATGGTGTTTGGGTAAGCGCGCCCGATTACGAAGAGAGATCTTGGGCTGCGGCCGAGCTCTATAAAACCACCGGTGATTCAACCTATAACGCTGATTTTATTGCTTATTGGAATCAGACGGGCTCGGTCATTTCCGGTATGGATAGCCATTTGAGACGGGCTTCGTTTGCCTATGTCACCATCGCCAAATACCCAACGGATGCCCCGATTGTTAGTAAGATAAAATCGGCCTTTGCCAGTGAGGGTGATTATATGCAAAAAAGAGCTGGCGAACCAGTCTTTAACAATAACTTATATCGTTCTTGTGGCCGTATGGACTCAAATAGTGGTGTCGGTTGGGGATTAAACTCCCAAACTTCTAAGTTCGCTTGGCAATTGATTAAAGATTACTTCCTTCTAGGTAAAGCCTCTTATCTTGAGACGGCCAAACTCTGCTTTGATATCCAGCTTGGTAATAATCCACAATATCTGTCCTATATTACTGGTGTTGGACACGATTATCCAATGCAACCATTACAGACACCAACCTTACTTGATCAAATTAAAGAGCCGGTGCCGGGGATACCGGTCTATGGCCCAGCGCACTATTTGCCCCAAAACACTGATCAAAATAAAGCGATTTTTGGCACTGATTACCTCTATCCGAGTGGGTTAGGAGATGATAAGCCTTATCCGATCATGAGGAGATTCTTCGATAACCTGAATGTGATGATGGCTGAGTTCACGATCTATGACTTATCCTATTCAATGGCAGCCTTCACATACTTTAGTGATATCAAATAATTGTCGCCTTGGTCATAAAGTTTGACATCAAACCCTATTTTGCTATGATACCCCTAGCTCGTCAGGGTGTGCCGGTTGGCCACTTCAACGGGTGTTTAATTTTGTCTTATGGCACGATCACTCAAAAAAGGTCCATACTTGGACGAAAAATTGCTCAAGAAGATCGCTGGTAAAAAGCCGAGCGAAGCTAGCGTGATTAAAACTTGGGCCCGGCGCAGCCAAATTAGCCCGGAGATGGTTGGTTTTACCTTTGGTGTGCATAATGGTCGGTCTCATGTGGAGGTTCTAGTAATGGAAGAGATGGTGGGTCATCGCTTGGGTGAGTTTTCGCCAACTCGTAAGTTTACTAAACATGGCGGTAAAATGCAGAAAGAAATAGAAACTAAGAAAAAGGAGGCCGAAATCTCTGCCGCTAAAGCCGCCAAGGAGGCTCCGGCTGCCAAAAAATAGTTCGACAAACTCACCATAAATAAAAATCATGAAAGCCTCGCTTAAAAGTTATCATCAATCACCTCGCCGGACTCGCCTCGTTACCGAAGCGATTAAGGGCAAGCCAGTTACGCAAGCTCTCTCCGACTTGGATTTTATCGTCAAAAAGTCGTCTGCGCCGATTAAAAAGTTAGTTTTATCGGCCGTGGCCAATGCCAAAGCGAATTTCAAAAAAGAGGAAGCTGATTTGTATATCAAAAACATTACGGTTGATAAGGGCCATGTGATGCGCCGGTTTCGGCCGGTTTCCCACGGACGAGCTTTTCCTATTCGTCATCGCCTAAGCACAATCGAAGTTGAATTAGACACCAAAAAGAAATAATTATGACTCATCGCGTTCATCCATATTCCCATCGGCTCACTATTATCCGCGACTGGCAGTCTCGCTGGTTTGGTGTGGGCAAGGAGTATCGCGATTTTCTTAAATCAGATGTTTTATTGAGAGAATTTTTAACCAAACGTTTACGTGGTAATTATGTTGACAAGGTAGAAATCGAGCGCGGACAGGATACTTACAAGTTGATTATTAAAACCTCACGCCCGGGTATGATTATTGGCCGGGGTGGTGACGGAATTAATAAGTTGAAGGCCGAAGTTTTGGCCGAGCTTAAGAAAACCAAATTACCCTTACCGAAAAACATTACCATTGATGTTGAAGAAGTTAAGGACCCCGAATCGCATGCCGCTATTGTCGCTTATATGATTGCTGAGGGTCTAGAGAAGCGCTTGCCTTTTCGCCGTGTTTTGCGTCAGACAATCGAAAAAGTTTCAGCCAGCCGAAACGTGAAAGGGGTTAAGGTTACACTCTCTGGGCGTTTGGGCGGAGCCGACATGAGTCGAACCGAGTCTTTGAAGAAGGGTCAAATTCCGCTCCAAACCCTTCGCGCTGATATCGATTTTGCTCGCGAGAAAGCCTACATGTATTACGGGGTGACGGGAATTAAAGTCTGGATTTACCGCGGAGAAATTTTTGCCAACGATAAATAAGATATTATGTTATTACCGAAAAAAGTAAAATTCAGAAAATGGCATACCATGCGTGTTAACCCGAAGAAAGCCAAGTCAGCGACTCGGGGTACCGCTTTGGCTTTTGGTAATTTTGGTTTAAAAGCTGAAACAGCTGGTCGCGTTCGTTCTAATCAGCTGGAGGCAGGACGCAAAACAATCGCTCGCCAAATGCACAAAACCGGCAAACTCTGGATTCGAGTTTTTCCTGACATGCCTTATACCGCCAAAGCGGCTGAGGTGGGCATGGGTAAGGGTAAGGGTGATCCGCAGGGCTACCAGGTCCAAATTTGGCCGGGCCGATTAATTTTTGAGGTTGATGGTTTGCCTGATGCCATTGCCCGCGAGGCTTTGCGCAAAGCGGGGGCTAAATTACCGATTAAGACCAAAATAATTAGTAGGTAGGTATTAGTATGTAGAATGTAGGGAAAAAGAAAATGAAAAAGATAGACATTAAAACCAAATCAGAGACAGAATTAAAAAAATTGCTTATTGAGAAGCGTGAGGTTTTGTCTAAGTTTAAATTTGGTATTTCTGGCAGTCGAACCAAGAATGTTAAAGAAGGTAAGAATACTCGTCGAGATATCGCTCGAATTCTGACCAATTTAAATAAATAACCATGGAAAAAGAAATTGATAATAAAAAAGTCTTAAAGGGAACCGTCGTTTCCGACAAAATGGCCAAGACAATCGTTGTTGAAGTTAAACGTTTCATCAAGCATCCTAAATATGGCAAATACTTCAATCGATCTAAGAAATATAAGGTTCACGACGAAACAGGCAAGGCCAAAACGGGCGATGAGGTGATGATTCGCGAGTGCCGACCCTTGTCTAAAGATAAACATTTCGAAGTTATTTACAAATAAATCACCATGATTCAACCACGCTCAATTGTAAAAATTGCAGATAATACCGGCGCTAAAGTTGGACGGGTTTTTAAAGTGCTTGGCGGATCGAAAAAACGCTATGCGCGCATCGGCGATCTAGTTGTCTTATCGGTGCAGGTGGCTGAGCCGCGCAAGGCGACCAAGAAAAAAGAAATTCTCCGAGCGGTCGTTGTCCGTCAAAGAAGCCCTTTTCGTCGATCTGATGGCTCATACTTGCGTTTTGATGAAAATGCCGTTGTGATTTTAGAAAAAGGCAAAGCTGAACCTCGCGGGGGCCGTATCTTTGGACCAATTCCACGAGAGATTGCTGAGCGCGGTTATCAAAAAATTGCCTCTTTGGCGCCAGAAATAGTATAGATTTTTATGAAAATAAAAAAGAATGACAATGTAATCGTGATTGCCGGCAAAGACCGTGGTAAACAAGCTAAGGTTCTTCGTCTTTTTCGCGATATAGATAAAGCTTTAGTCGAAGGGGTTAACATTAGGAAGAAACATCAACGTCCGCGCCGGCAAGGCGAGAAGGGGCAAATGGTTGATATGCCTCATCCAATTCATCTCTCTAATCTTTTATTATACTGTCCGAGTTGCGCCCAAGGAGTAAGAATTGGAGCTAAGATTACCGATAAAAATAAAATTCGTGTTTGCAAAAAATGCGGTAAGGAGATCTAATCCTTAAATACTAAACAACATGATTAAGTTAAAAGAAAAAATTGAAAAAGCTTTACCCGAGTTAAAGAAAGAACTTAAAGCAAAAAATACCATTGCTTTACCCCATTTAGTAAAAGTGGTGGTAAATTCGGGCACGGGCAAGGCTAAAGATAAAAAGCGCAACGAAGTGGTTGAGAGCCGCTTGGCCAAAATTACCGGTCAAAAGCCGGCCCCACGCGGTGCCAAAAAATCTATCGCCAGCTTCAAGGTTCGTCAGGGCGATGTGGTTGGCTATGCAGTCACTCTTCGTGGTCCGCGAATGTACAGTTTCTTAGACCTCCTGCTCAATGTCTCTATCCCGCGCATTCGCGATTTCAAGGGTTATGACCCGAAAATAGTTGATGAGGTGGGGAATCTGACTTTTGCGATTAAAGAGCACACCGTATTTCCGCAAACGGCCGACGAGGAATTAAGGGACGTGTTTGGTCTAGCCATCACCATTGTTACCACCGCTAAAAATAAAAAAGAAGCACTCGCTTTTTTCAAGGCAATGGGCTTTCCGTTTAAAAAACGCTAGTCTCTTGAGTTGAATTTCAGATTGTGTTTGTTATCTGAATTATGAATAAGTCTATATTCTCAAAAATTATAGTCGGTGTAATTATCGCGGTAATTGGGTCTCTGATTGCTTACTATATCTTTGGGATTGGTAAAAATTCCTCAGTTCAACTATATAGCTTTGGTTCGGGGGACAATGTTGCTGGGAATAAAAATGTTGTAGTTCAAATTCTAAGAATACAAGACCTGCCCGGCGCTTCTCTCGGCGATAAGGTCAAGTCTTATTTAAGCAAGATTAATCCACAAATAGTAGTAGAATTGGAACAGAAGAAGGAAATTTGTTATCTTTTCTCGGCCGATGAACTAAAACCTCTTGAAGAAGCAAGACAAGAACTTTTGAGTCAAAGGATTTTAAATGTTGGGCAAAGTGGGCCAACTAATAATGTGATTGGCCAAAATATGCACATAGATTCATGCCTTATGGTTCCTGAAGGGAAAGGAATTATGTACACGATTGATTTAGTTGCTCTCGACAATTTTTAATAAGGAATCTTAAGAAATTAGGAGGTCTTTCTTCCTTCTTTTTAATCAAAGATAAGCGAGTTCAAAGGTGTTTGCCGCCGAGGCCTAATACAGAAAAAGTCAGGAAAATTATGAAACTTGCCATTATTTCAGATATCCATGACAACCTAGCTAATCTGGAGAAGTTTTTATTCACCTTTGCTGAAAGCTCTGGCGAGACGAAAGATGTTGGAATTATCTGTTGTGGTGACGTAACAACACCAGAGACATTAAACTGGTTGACGGAGAGATTTAAAGGGCCTATCAAACTAGCTTGTGGAAATACGGAGATTAGGCGAGAGGAGTTCCCCGAGATAGCTGGATCGCACAATAATCTAGAGATTTTTGCTGAAGTGGGCGATTGGGCAATCGAGGGCCTTAAAATTGCCTTTTTGCATCGGCCAAATAAGGTTGAAAAACTAGCTAAAACTGGGCAATATCGCTTTATTTTCTATGGGCACACCCATAAACCATGGATTAGTCAATTGGGGGAGACTTTTATGGCTAATCCAGGCACTTTGGGTGGAGTCTTTACTGCTCCGACTTTTGCCATGTTAGATACCAAAACCGGTCGATTAGAGCTGAAAAAGCTATATTAAACGTTTGACATTAGGCCTTCTTTCTTGTTAGGATAGGGGGTGGCTCGCAAGAGCCGTATTATTTATCCATGGCCAAAACATCCGTTATTGCCCGGTCGCTCAAAACGCCGAAATTCGCTTCGCGAGTGGTTCGACGTTGTTTTCGTTGCGGTCGCAAGCGAGCTTATATGCGTGATTTTGACCTCTGCCGGATCTGTTTTCGTGAGCTAGCTAACGAGGGCAAAATCCCTGGTATCCGTAAGTCCTCTTGGTAATCCTATATACTCTATACTAATTTTATGATCAATGACCCAATTGCAGACTTTTTGATACAGCTTAAAAATGGCAATCGCGCGGGACGCGAGAGCGTTACTTTACCGGCTTCTAATTTAAAATTAGCCACCGCTGAGGCGCTGGTTAAAGCCGGTTATCTGAAATCAGTTGTTCGTCGCGGTAAGAAGGTCAAGAAATTTTTAACCTGCGAATTGGCTTATCAAGATGGCGCACCCAAAATCACCAAAACTAAGCGGCTGTCACGCCCTTCCTGCCGTGTTTATTATAAGACTGGCGATATTAAGTCTGTTCGTCAGGGATTTGGGACTCTTTTCTTGTCGACACCAAAAGGGGTAATGACCGGGAAAGAGGCACGTGATGCTAAGTTGGGGGGAGAGGCCCTGTTTGAAATTTTTTAAATAATTATGTCACGAATTGCTAAACAACCTATTGCTTTGCCCGCCGGAGTTACCGCCAGTTTCGATGCCGGGGAGTTTTCGGTTAAGGGAGCGCTCGGAGCGCTTAGTCGTCATTTTCGCGATGATGTTAAGATAAACCTTGCCCCTGAGGGGGTAATTATTGCCCCCGCCCACGGTTCAATTTTGGCCAATGCCCTTTCTGGCACCTATGCCTCTCATATTCGCAATATGATTCTTGGAGTGACCAAAGGTTTTGAGAAAAAGCTATTAATCGAAGGTGTCGGCTATCGTTATGCGGCAACCGGCGACAAAATCAAATTGGATCTCGGTTTTTCTCATCCGGTTGAGGTCTTGGTTCCAGCTGGTCTTAAGGTTGTAACCGAAAAGAATCAGATGACAATTACGGGGATTGACAAAGAACTGGTCGGCGGTTTTTCGGCTAAAATTCGCGCTCTGAAGAAGACTGAGCCCTATAAAGGAAAAGGTATTCGTTATCACGATGAAGTTATTCGTCGTAAACAGGGTAAAAAAGCGGGCGCCACTGCCTAATGAAATGAGTTATGAATGTAAAACGTTTTAAAACTAAAAAAGAAAAACGCGAACGCCGACACATGAGAGTTCGCGCCAGTTTAACCGGCACGGCTCTTCGCCCACGTCTTTCTGTTTTTCGTTCTAATAAACATATTATTGCTCAACTCATTGATGATGAAACGGGAAAGACTTTAGTGTCTGCGGCCGATCAAGAGGTAAAAGGGATTAAGAATAAAAAAGGAGATTTTGTTAAAATTAAACAAAGCGAGGAAGTTGGTCAATTATTAGCCGATAAGGCCAAAGCAAAGAAAATTGTTAAAGCCGTTTTTGACCGCGGCGGTTATCGTTACACGGGCCGAGTTAAGGCGGTGGCCGATGGTGCCCGGACTGGCGGTTTGGAGTTTTAACCGAATAAATTAATATATGGAAACAAAGACAACCACAAAACCAGTGACCTACAACAGAAATCAAATGTCGGGGAATCGTCCGGCTCGTCGCCCTTTCAGTGGGCGCCGACCTTTAGCCGAAAAACCCGAGTTTGATCAAAAAATAATTAATGTTCGCCGCGTGGCGCGCGTGGTGGCGGGCGGGCGCCGTTTTAGTTTCTCGGTCGCCTTGGTTGCTGGCGATAAAAATGGCCGAGTTGGCGTCGGCATCGGTAAAGCTGGTGATACCTCTTTGGCGATGGCCAAGGCTTTTAATCGGGCCAAGCGAGCAATGATTAAAGTTTCTTTGACCAAGACTAAGTCAATTCCTCACGAGGTTAGGGCCAAGTTTAAGGCGGCTGAGGTGGTGCTTAGGCCCGCCCAGGGGCGAGGTCTCGTGGCCGGTAGCGCCTTACGTGTAGTTTTATCTTTGGCTGGCATTCATGATGTTAACGCTAAGATTTTATCTCGCAGTAAAGATAAGTTAAATATTGCCCGGGCAACAGCCATGGCCTTGGCCAGTTTAAAGACTCGTAAATAATTTTATGCAATTACATAATCTAAAAAAACATTCTAGCCATCGCGATAAAAAACTTGTCGGTCGTGGCGGTAAGCGGGGCACAACCTCCGGTCGGGGGACCAAGGGGCAAAAAGCTCGTGCTGGCAACAAACGCCGGCCAGAAATGCGTGACATCATTAAGAAGCTGCCCAAATTGCGCGGTTATCGTTTTAAATCGACTAGTGCCAAACCAGCGGTCGTTAACTTGGCTACTTTAGATAAGATTTTTAAAGACGGAGACGTTGTTAATTCGGCCGTTTTGTTGGCCAAAAAACTTATTAAGCGCGAGCGTGGTCAAAATCCAATGATTAAAATCTTAGCCACTGGCGAATTGACCAAAAAGTTAAAGTTCGAAAATTGCTTAGTCTCAACCTCGGCCAAAGCAAAAATTGAAAAGGCTGGCGGAGTAATAAGCTAGTATGTTGGGCATACTAAATACTAACCAGAAACATGTTTGAAGCTTTCAATAATAAATTAAGATTAGTTTTTGAAGATCGCGGTTTGCGCAATCGGATTCTCTTTGTCTTGGTTGCTTTGGCTCTTTTTCGTTTGGGTGCTTCAATCCCAATTCCTGGAGTAAACATTCTCCAACTCGAGAAATTTTTAGCTAACAATCAATTCTTTGGCCTGCTCAATATTTTTTCAGGTGGCGGTTTGTCCAATCTCTCCATCATGATGCTGGGAGTTGGCCCTTTTATTACTTCCTCAATTATCTTCCAATTACTAACGCTCATTTTCCCGGCCCTTAAGCAGCTTTATCATGAGGAAGGGGCCGCCGGCCGGCGCAAGGTGGCGCAATATTCCAGACTCTTAACCGTTCCTCTCTGTATTATTCAGGGTCTAAGCTTGCTTGTTTTACTTGAAAGGCAGGGAGTCCTTTTACCCTTAAGCTTTTTTGACGAGTTGGTGAATATTTTTGTGGTTACCGCCGGTTCAATTCTCCTAATGTGGATTGGTGAGTTAATTACTGAATACGGGATCGGTAACGGTGTCTCCCTTTTGATTTTTGCCGGTATTGTTTCGCAGTTGCCGTCGGTTATTTCCCAATTACTTATTACTTATGACGTCTCGCAAGTCCCAATGTATCTTGTTTTTGCCATTGTTGGAATAATTGTCTTGGCCGCGATCGTCTTTGTAACTGAGGCCGAGAGACCTATTCCTGTTACTTATGCCAAGAGGGTTCGGGGGACAAAGATGTATGGCGGAACTTCGACCTATTTGCCAATCAGGGTTAATAACGCTGGCGTGATGCCAATTATCTTTGCCATTTCTATCCTTCTTTTTCCGCAAATGGTTGTGACTTTTTTGGCCAGCTATACAGGAGGCACAATGCAGACCATTGCCACCGGTTTGAAAGATTTTCTTAACAACCAAATTGTTTATGCCGGACTCTATTTCTTTTTGGTGGTGGTCTTTACCTATTTTTATTCAGCTATTACCTTCGATCCACAGTCAATTTCGGAAAACTTGCAGAAGAACGGAGCTTTTATCCCTGGTGTTCGTCCGGGAAAATCAACGGCTGAGTATATTGCCAATATTTTAACTCGCTTAACTTTAATCGGCGCGGTGTTCTTGGGTATTGTCGCGCTCTTGCCAATCATAATTCAAAATATTACCGGTATTGCCTCGCTCGCTATTGGCGGTACGAGTCTCCTGATCGTGGTCTCGGTGGCCATTGAATTCGTCAAACAGATCGACGCGCAAATCTCGATGCGAGAGTATTAATTTGATTTTTGCCTTCTCGCTTATTTTATGCGAGAATTAAATTATGGAAAATAAACTAGAAAGTGCAAATTTGCACACGTATGTTTTTATTGGCCGGTCCGGGTGTGGTAAGGGAACACAGGTTGAAAAATTGGCCGAACATCTGACTCAAAAGGGAGTAATTAGTCCCGAGCATGCTTGGCTACGCATTGAAACCGGTGCGCGTTTTCGCGAATTTGCCGCTCGAGACAATTATTCAGCCAAAATGCTTAAGGCGTCGATGGAACGGGGCGAGCGTTTACCTGATAATTTTGCCATCTGGACTTGGACGGATTTTTTGATCGAAAAATTTACTGGTAGCGAGCACCTATTTTTTGACGGCTGTCCACGATCGCTTCTGGAGGCGCAGGCACTGGATTTTTTGCTCAAATTTTATAGCCGAGAAAAGCCGGTCATTGTTTATCTTGACGTCTCGCGCGAAGAATCAAAGCGCCGAATGCTCGAACGAGGCCGAGTTGATGATGGTTCAGCTGATATCGATCGCCGCCTCGATTGGTTTGATCGTGACGTCTTGCCGGCAGTAGAGTTTTATCGCAATAATCTCAAGTACAAATTTGTTGAAGTTGACGGTGAACAATCACGCGAGAAAATTCATGAGGATTTGGTAGCGATGCTCGAAGTATGAAATTAAAGACGACAGCTGAAATTGAATCTTTGCACGAGGGCGGTAGACGCCTTGCGGCGATTTTGGCGGCCGTTAAGACTAGAGTTGTGCCCGGCGTCAAAACCATTGAATTAGAAAATCTGGCTCGAGAATTAATCAAACAAGGTGGTGATGAGCCGGCCTTTCTCGGCTACAAGCCCCAAGGTTCGCGCCAACCCTATCCGGCGGCATTGTGTGTGTCGGTCAATGATGAGATTGTTCACGGCATTCCCGGCGGTCGAATTCTCAAAGAGGGGGATATTGTTGGTTTGGATTTAGGCCTTAAACACAATGGTCTGTTTACTGATATGGCGGTAACAGTAACGGTGGGCAAGACTTCGCCGGAAGCACAAAATTTGATCGCTACGGTGGAACAAGCTCTCGAAGCCGGTATTGCCATTGCCGGGCCGGGCAAACGAGTCGGCGACATTAGCCTGGCCATCGAAAAAGTCATTAAAGAAAATAATTTTAAAGTAGTTAAAGAGTTGGCTGGCCATGGCGTTGGTTATGCGCCGCACGAGGACCCGTTTATTCCTAATTTTGGCAAAGCTGGTACTGGCGCTGAACTTTTGCCAGGTCTGGTCATCGCCATTGAACCAATGGCCACTTCAGGCAGGGGTGATATTAAGGTTGGTGCTGATGGATTTACTTTTTTGACTCGTGATGGTAAATTGGCCTCACATGCTGAAAAAACGATTGTCATTACTGAGACTGGTGCCGAAATAATTACAAAATTATAAATTAATCATTTTATCCTTATGGACAAAGAAGTTCAGGCCGATTTTCCTTTAATCAGTATCAAGATTCCTGGTGTTGATCAAAAATTCGATTTATCTGATCCGGCGGTGCGCCAAGAATATTTTAAGGCCAAGGCTGGCCCGGAGATTGATAAGCTTAAGGAGTATTTTAAAACCAATACCTTTATTGCCTTTATGCTCGGCAAAAAGAATTCGGGCAAGGGCACTTATACCAAAATGCTCGTTGATATTTTTGGCGCTGACAAAATTGCCCACATCTCGATCGGTGATTTGGTGCGAATGGTGCATGCTGATATGGCTGATGAGACAAAAAAGGCCGAGTTGCTTGCTTACCTCAATCAAAATTATCGCGGCTACATCTCGGTGGAGCAGGCCATTGACGCCTTGCTTGGTCGTGATACCAAAACTCTTTTGCCGACCGAATTTATCATGGCCCTGCTCAAACGAGAGATCGATCAAATGCCGAAAAAGGCCCTATTTATTGATGGCTTCCCGCGTGATCTTGATCAGGTTTCTTACTCGCTTTTCTTTCGCAATTTAATTGATTATCGCTCGGACCCTGACATTTTTGTGGCGATTCAAATCCCTGAAGCGGTGATTGATGAACGAATGAAAAATCGGGTGGTTTGCCCCATCTGCAAGGCTCCGCGCAGCCCAAAACTTTTGACCACCAAGTTTGTCGGTTATGACGAAGCGACTGGTCAGTATTACTTGATGTGCGACAATCCCGGCTGTAACAAGGCGCGAATGGTTGGCAAAGAGGGGGATGAGTTGGGGATTGAGGCAATCCGCGACCGCTTAGAGCTCGACGAAAAATTGATTCAAAAAATCCTCGAGTTACAAGGTGTACCCAAAGTTCTCTTACGTAACGCTGTCCCTGTCGCGAAGGCTCCTGAACTGGTTGATAATTACGAAATGACGCCAGAGTACTATTACGAACGCCGAGCTGATGGATCGATTGAGACCAAAGAGAAGCCCTGGACAATAAAAGATGACGAGGGCGTCGAATCCTATAGTCTCATGGCCCCAGCGGTGGTGGTCTCGTTCATCAAGCAACTTGCTCAAGTTTTGGGACTTTAAATTCTAATCCAAAAGTTGTATATTGGGTTTATATGGTTAAAATATCAGCTTTTTTGCTTATCAAGACGAGCAAAAACTCGTCTGAAGTTTTCGCAAACATTATAAATAATGGTTCTATTTTGTGGGCCAAGGCTATCTATGGTCCTTATCAAATTGTCGCTTATCTTGAAGCTGGGGATGAGGCTAAGGTGGTAAACGTTATCGAGGAGATGAGGAGCATTGAGGGAATCAACGAAATTGATGCTCGCCGGGTTAAAGTTATCCCCAAAGATGACGAATTGGCCGGTTTTTCACTTACAAAACCAATAAACGCCGTCTTGCTTATCAATGTTAATTATAAAGAAGAGAAGGAAAGGGTTGTTACCTGGAATTTAAGAGAAGTCCCTGGAGTGGCCTATGCTCGAGCGATGTGGGGGCCGACGGATATTGTTGCCATTGTTGAAGCTGATGACCACGAGTCTATGCGTAATCTAATTTGCGATGATATTAAGGTACTCAAAGGAGTCAGAGAAAACTCTACCCTCTATTGTTACCCTAAAGAATAATTTAGTAATCCACCGTTTAATAAGGTCGGAGTCTGTTTGGCAGGACTGGACGAGATTAAAACGGGGGGTATAATCAAATTAGGTTATTTAGGAAATATTCTTAGTACAATAAAATATATCAGGGAGTCTCATATTGCGTTTCGCCTTGGCGAATCGTTGCGGGCACCCACCTAGAATTTTCTAGGGATATTTTCCCTAAATAACCTAGCAAAAAATCCGCCTTGGCGGATTTTTTGCTTTATGGTCCTGGCTGGGTTAAAATAGGGAAGCCGTGAAGTTCAAGGGTTTTTTCATTTTCAGTCTATGCTTGCTAGTCCTGATTACGGTCCTGGATTTTCTGGCCTTTAAGCATTTTTGGTACTGGCGTTGGCGCTGGTTTGACCAGCCGATGCACTTTATGGGGGGACTCCTCGCCGGCCTCGTCGCCATTCAGATCTTTTTATTTTTCTTCCATCGGGACTGGCGAAAAGTTAGGGGTGAAGAGATTATCTTGGCCGGAGTGCTCGGCGCTCTCTTGATCGGGATTATCTGGGAACTGATCGAGTTTACCGCCGATAAGCTCTACGTCGCCCGGGTTGAGCTCAAAACTCTTGATATGCTCTATCACGGTTGGCGCGGCTCCTTGCATGATATCCTCTTTGACCTCATTGGGGCCCTCACTTCAGCAATCTTATTTTTAATATCATTTATATGGCAGACCAAAAAACAACAATAACTTTTTACGGTGGAGTTGGTGAAGTGACCGGCGCAAATTTTCTTTTGACCGACGGTCCGTCAGATTTAAAGATTGTCATTGATTGCGGATTATTTCAAGGCGATCGCGCCTTTGATGAGAAAAATCGCGAGCCATTTCCTTATGATCCTAAGACAATCGATTATCTGTTTATTACTCATGCCCACCTCGACCATGTCGGGCGAATTCCCAAGCTGGTAAAAGATGGTTTTCGCGGAGTTATTTACTCAACCGCACCAACTAAAGAGATTGCTGAAATTGCCCTCTTAGATAGTCTTAATCTTTTTCGTAAGGAGAACGGCGAGGATGTGGAACCGTTTTTTAATAAAGATAACCTCAATTTGGCAATGACCTTGTGGCAAACGGTCGAATATCACGAAACCGTTAATCTTAAAGAGGGGTTGAGGGTTACCCTCAAAGACGCTGGCCATATCTTGGGCTCGACAATGTACGAATTCGCGCGGGGCGATCATCGATTGGTGTTTACTGGTGATCTGGGCAACTCGCCATCGCCTCTCTTGCGCGATACTGAAATCCTGACCAACACTAATTATCTAGTGATGGAGAGTGTTTATGGCGATCGCAATCATGAAGACCGTTCGCAACGCCGCAATATTCTTGAGGACACCATCGAGGATACCATGCGCTCTGGTGGCACACTGATGATCCCGGCCTTTTCGATCGAACGAACGCAAGAAATATTGTTTGAAATCGAAAACATGATGGAGGAATCACGCATCCCGCTTGCCCCGGTCTTTCTCGATTCGCCGATGGGCATTGAGGTCACCGCTGTTTATAAAAAATATTCTAAATTCTTAAATGACGAGGTTCGAGCGGAGATCGAGCAAGGGGGTGACAAGATTTTCCATTTTCCCCAATTACATGAAACCATGAGCACCGATGAGTCCAAAGCTATTTTCCAGGCTAATCCCAAAAAGATTATTTTAGCCGGTTCAGGGATGTCTACCGGCGGTCGGATTATTCATCACGAAAAAAACTATTTGTCCGATCCTAAGAGCACCCTATTGCTTGTGGGCTATCAGCAGGTTGGGAGTCTGGGGCGAATGCTTCAAGAGGGGGCAAGGACCGTTAAAATTTTGGGCGAGGAAATTCCCATTCGCGCCAAAATCGTTAGTATCCATGGTTATTCGGCTCATAAAGATTCTGATCATCTTTTGCAATTTGTCGATAGTACTAAAGATACAATTAAGAAAGTTTTTGTGGCCATGGGCGAGCCAAAATCGGCGATGTTTTTGGCCCAGCGCCTGCGGGACTACTTAGGCATTAACGCCAAGTGTCCCGAAGCGGGGGAGACCGATGAGATTGAATTATAAAATTAAAACTTTAAACTACAATCATGGACGAAATGAATAATCAACAATTAGACGCCATGCGCAATGAGCATCGCCAGGTCAAAATCTGTGTTTCGGGCGCCGCCGACACCACTTACTGCGGTGAGGGGGCGCTTGAAATAGCCAAAGAACTTGGCCGGCAAATTATCAAACAGGGCGGTATTATTGTCACTGGTGCTACCACCGGCTGGCCGTTGTGGTCGGCGATGGGGGCTAAGGAGGTGGGTGGGACCTCAATCGGTCTCTCGCCGGCCGCCACCGAAAAGGAGCATGTTGAAGAGTGGGGTCTACCGCTTGATTATTTAGATACCATTATCTATACCGGGCAGGGTTTCCCGGGGCGGGACATCTTACTGACGCGCACCTCTGACGCCGTTGTCCTTGGCTGTGGTCGCATTGGCACCATCCACGAGTTTGCTGTTGCTTTCGAGGACAATAAACCAATTGGCATTTTAGAAGGTGATTGGGAAATGGACGAAACGCTTAAGGGCATTATCGAGCATGGTCATCGCTCCAACCCCAAAATTATTTTTGATAAAGATCCTAAAAATCTCATTTCTCGGATTATTGAATTAGTGCAAAAAGATAAAGAAGCGCTCGAAAGAGAAGGTCCTGAGAAGTTTCTCAAAGCTCAAGATCAGTACGATACCAAAAGAGGATAATCAAAAATCCCGCCAGCTGGCGGGATTTTTGATTTAGGCTTTAACGAGAGTAACAATTGTTTCGAAAACTTTCGGCTCGGTGGCGGCAAGATCGGCGAGCATTTTGCGATTCAAGAGAACCCCTTTCTTCTTTAACGCGCCGATGAATTTACTGTAAGATATCTCATAAGGGGCAAGACCGGCGGAAAGGCGAGTTTGCCATAAGCCGCGAAAGTCGGCTTTTTTGTCCCGGCGATGGGCAAAGGCATAAACGCCGGCTTTGGTAATGGCGACTTTGGCCTCGCGTTCCTTTTTACTGCGACCAAAGCGATAGCCCTTGGCGTCTTTTAGGACGTTGCGGCGGTGCTTCATTGAAATTGTTCCTCGTTTTACTCTAGACATATCTTATTTATAGTGAGCTTGTCGAATCTATTGAAAATAACGGCCAATATCCTTCTTTTTCATGGTAATCGAGCGGCCACGATTATTGCTCATTTGGGTTGAGCGACTCTCCTTGGCGTTGAAGTGGTTTTGACCAGAACTACGAACCAGCAACTTGCCGGTTTTGGTAATTTTGATCCTTTTTAATAGCGATTTATTGGTTTTCATAAGACAAATCCCGTCAGACGGGACTTAGCTAGCTTACTATAAAAGGCTATTTTTGTAAAGTTAGGCAGCTTTGGCTCGTTCAATAATAACCGTCATACCCTTTGGGCTTTTTTGGGCGGGGATGGCTATTTTATAGTTCTCGCTAACTAAAGCCAAGATGCGGTCTAGCCGCTCCTTTAAGAAATTAGGGTCTAGATATTTGGCTCGGCCGGGGAGAAAGAGGTCAATTTTGACCCGGTGGCCTTCCCTGAGGAATTCCGATGCTTTTTTGGCCTTGAGCTCCAAGTCGTGTTCGCCGGTGCCGATCTTTACTTGTAAATTCTTGGTCTCGCCACCCGTTGGTCCCTTGACCTGTTTTTGTTTCTTTTGCTCTAAATACTGGTATTTACCAAAGTCCATAATCTTGGCAATGGGTGGTACGGCGTTAGGAGAAATCTCGATTAGGTCAACATCAGCTTCGCGGGCTTTACGGATAGCTTCCTCTAAAGACAAAACGCCGAGGTTAACACCCTCAGCGTCAATAACTCGAAGTTCTTTGGCGCGGATCTGATTATTAATTCTAATAGCCGGTTGATACAAGATATCGCAATAATAACAGGCCCTGACTAGAGAATCAAGCCAAATACTTGCCCCGTGGCGAGCGAAGCGAGTTTTACGGGGTGGGTTTAATCTGTTAAAATCGGCTTATGAATTTGATCGAAAACAAAAAAGCCGGATTAAATTATGAATGGTTCGAGACCTACGAAACGGGGATTGAGCTTCTTGGTGGTGAGGTGAAGTCGCTTAAGGGTAAACAGGGGTCGCTGGAGGGCGCCCGGGTAATTATCCGTGGCGGGGAGGCCTATTTGGTTGGCGCCTTCGTACCACCCTACCAGCCGGCCAATATTATCGGCGACTATGACCCCTACCGTACCCGCCGACTCCTGCTCAAGAAAAAAGAGTTGGCCGAACTGGCGACGAGGGGAGAGCAGAAGGGGTTGACAATTGTGCCACTTTCGGTGTATAATAAGGGAAGGTTCCTTAAGGTCAAGATCGCTGTCGCTCGCGGTAAGAAGAAATTTGATAAGCGTGAAGATCTCAAAAAGAAGGAATCTAAGCGCGACGTTGCGCGTGATATCAAGAGTTCGTTGACAAAGTGATGAATTAGCCCTACTTCGCTCCTATGGAGCTTCGCAGGACAAAATTTATTTCATAAATTTTGGGAGTGATCGGCTTCGACGAGTAGCTACCCTTTGGTTTGTATGTGGAGCCCCAATAATCTCCTTAAACTTATTGGAAACTGTTAAATGCCAACGCATCTAACAAGGGAAGTGTGGCTTCGCCATACTTCGCTCCAGCTTTCGCTTTAGCCTAAGCTGGTGTTCGCTAGATTGTCACCTAAACGATCTAACCGAGCATAATACATTTGGGTTAGCAATTAAGCTTGTCTCGACTTAAACGCAAAACTTAGAGGCTCGATTACTTAGGCTCTTGATTATTTCTGACTTAAGCAATTTAAATTCACTTCGGTGATTGAAATAATCTAAACATATAGATCGGCCAAAGAGTCCTGTTCGCACGCGGGTTCGATTCCCGCCACTTCCACTACGTTCGATTTTTGAGCCTCTGGGAGGCCAAATACCCTTAGGGGTAAAGACAGAATAGCGGTTTCAAACCCGCTTTTTCTGTTGTAGACCAAGTTTTCCTCAAAAACCAATCTTAGAACCAATCTCTGTGTGTAGATATTACCACTTTGCCATTGTTTCAAAGGGTTTTTCAGAAAATCAAAGACAATCCCCAAAGCGGTTTCAATACTTGGGCGATGTTCGTTGAAGGACATGATGGATTTTTTTAGAACCGCCTCTTTCTGGCTCATCTCCGCCAGCCGTTCTTCATAAGAAGAGATAACAGATTCGTTCGTTGCTTTTTCAATTCTTTCTAGAATTTTAACTTTTGTTTCCGCTAAGGTCTTAAGCTCAATTTCCAAATTGTGTTGTTTAGAGTCAATTTCAGATTGCTTCTTTTTCCATACATCTACAAAAACTGCTTTTGTTAGGTCTAGTGCCCTCTGACTTGGCTTTATTTTTGCTAGTATTGCCTCAAATTCGGCCTCCAACGTCTTTTTACTAGTGCTCTTGTTCCTTTCTTCGCAACCATTAGTTTTGCATCTGTAATAGCCAAATTTATCGCCCTGTCCTCCCGTGCTCCAGCTAGCGGTCATTGGCTCTCGACATTCAGAGCAGAGGACAAATCCTCTAACTGGAAAGTCGGGGTTGATAATCTTTTTAGAATAGCTAACGACTTTCCCGTCCAATTTATCTTGCACCTTGTTGTAAAGCTCCATTGAGAGAATTGGCTCATGTTCTGCTTTTATCAAGGGAACGTCCCATTTAGGGTATTCAATATAGCCAGTATAAGCCAATCTTCTTAATAGTCTTTTTGTTGTCTCAAGATAAACAGGTTTCCCGTGTCTAAACTTCTTCTCAACTAAAAACTTTCTTACTTCTTCTTGTGAGATAAAACGACCAGAAGCAAAGCCTTCAAAGGCCTCGATAACAATTTTTGCGACAGGTTCATCAATTACCAATATCTTACCTCCACCAACCCGTTTAATACGCTTGTAGCCTGGCGGTGGTGTCCCTCCTAGCACGTAACGGCCCTGTTCGAGACCAGCCTTCATCTTTTGTATGACCTGTCTTCTGTTTTGCTCGCGCTCTAATTGTCCTTGTGAAGCGAGAATTGTCTCAATGAATTTTCCCTCGGGGGTGTCTTCGAAAGTATGGTTTAGACATTCGATTTTAGCTTTTCTCTTATCGAACTCATTTCTTAGCTTCCAGTGAAAGACGACATCTCTAGCAAAACGTTTTAAATCATCAAAGATGACAACATAGCTTGTATGTGGGTTTTTATCTAGGTAACCCAAGAGCTTTGACATCTCTGGCCGATTCATAAAGTCTCCGCCACCAGAAAAACTGTCGGGAAAGACCCTTTCAATCTCGTAACCTTTCCTGCTGGCATGTTCTCGACAGCGATGTTCTTGGCTGTCTAATCCATGACCTTCGTTTTTCTGTCGCTCGGAAGATACGCGACAGTAGATGAGAGCTTTTTGCATGTTTCTATATTACCACAAGACGAAATATAATCGTCAAGCAAATTTTCGACCAAGGAGTAAAGAGCACCTCGCAAATTTTCTATTTGCTGGTCAGAAAGCTCTCGCTTTAGGTGCTTTTTACATTCCTCTATGCTCAACATAACTTACTAAGACATATGGACAGGAGAGTCCCCATCTATAATCTTTTTTTTCTCGTCTTTCCATTCAAGTCCTTCAACGTAATCGCCAACTTGGAATTGGTTCCAGATTGAATAATTTCTGTATTGTTCCCCTGTATAAGTAAGGCCGAACTTTTTATCGTCTAACTTAAAAAGGATAGTCATAAACCCTCGAGAAGGGGTAATGCGAATTATTTTACCTTTCATAACGAAGAGAGGTTAAACTAATAAAGCTCGCTTTTGGCTTCATATGTCCTCCTGCTGGGAGACACACAAAGCCAGAAACGAGCTTTGAGGTATAGCAGGATAGACACAAACAAAAAAACGAGGCGCATATTGCCTCATTTAGATGACCACGACCGTGGGCCAACAATGAGAAGCAAAATGCTTATGCGTTGTTGGTAATACGGATGCCGTTGGCCTTATTCCTGCTCCACTGTATCGAATTAACGACAGTGCGAGAACCTATATTCAGTTTTAATTCCCCTCATTTTATCAAATAAAATCGATTAAGTCAAACTTTTTTTCTATGAATTTTATTTTTTTAATGCTTTTACTCTTGCCCAAAGCTCCAAAAGTTCTTTGTGGCCTCTTTCTCTTATTTTTGTTTGGCCAGCAATAATTTTTTGCTGTGTTTTAAGGTCAATATCCTGTTTTTTATAGAGACCATCTATTGTCTCATATCCCTTTATCCTGCTCTCTTTCCCGTGTCCTCCTGCAAACTTTTTAAGTTCTCTGAACATGTCGTCATATTCTTTAAAAACCTTCGGGTGTTTGGAGTTTGTTGGTGATATCCATAAAGCATTCCAATCTCTCAAAATTTTTTCTTTGGAATCTTTCTCCATAACTTTAGACTTCTTGACGGGTGGTTAAATCAAATCTTTCGGCCACAGCTCTTGGCACAAAAATGCTCGTGATGGGAGTTGGCAATGACACCCCTTCAATTTCAAGATTTTGTGGCGCTTTACCAAAAGCTCGGTCAAATAATTCTCTTGAAGCAATAACATCACCCTTCTTAGCTTTTGCGATAAGAGCTCTCCCAATCGGCTCAATTTCTTTCATAACCATCTCTGAGAGCACGCGTCGAGCCTCCTCCGCATTCTTTGCCGACATCCCCTGTTTTCGCCCCGCATTTTGTCTGTATCCTCCTCTCATAGTTTGATAAGAATCAAAGTTAAATATTAAAATCTCCAGATAAAATTCCAAACTTTTTTAAACCAAGGTGTTTTTATCGAAGTCATTTTAGTAATGCTAGAAGTTGAAGTGTCTCTTTCCTTAGATTTAATTTCTGGCAAAAGGACTTCTTTGTTTGTAGTTTTTTCAGAGATTTCTGCCAAGGTCTTCTCTTGTGTTTTTATTGCGCTAGGTATTTTCTTTGTTTCATCAAGATGAACATCCCCATCAACTGAACATTTATAGTTATCCTTAATCGAGGAGTAACCAGGTTTGCACTTACAAGCCAATTGTCCGTTTGCTAATTTAAAGGGAATTACATTGGGGTCATGATAAATATCTTGACAAGCTTGGTCATAAGTTTTACATGTATCGTCTTCTTGAACAAAGCCCTTATTACAATAACACATTCCATTTGAGTAAGCTGAATTTGCAGGGCAAGTTGGTTCTTGAATTTTGTTTAATATTTCCTTATTCCACTCATTTTGCCGTCGCCGTAATGATTCTGCGCCCATTGCTTCACATTGCATTTGCGCCCTTGTTAAAATATCTCTCATCTCAGCTTGTTCCGCCATTACTTTAGGCTGTATCGCTAATACTTGAATCGCCACATTTCGATTAATTTCATCACTTTTAGCACTTAAGATACCTGGGGCATCAACTGCTTGTTGAGAAGTCATTGTTTTCATTTCGGACATTAAACTATCAACTGTTTTTTGTTTATCGAAATAGCCAAGGTTCTTTAATATTTGATTATATTCCTCCCCAGAACAAGTTATCTTTGTATTAGAGCACAGCGAAACACTAGAGTAATATTCTGTGCTATCTCTCCAGCCATCATTACAGATAGTGCTACCATCATAATCTGAGCCAGAAGAACAACTGACTCCTCCGTGAGAAGAGCAGGTTCCGCTAGTAGCCAACATGAGGCTTGGCAACCCAAATAGAGTTAAAAGACTCAAAATTAATATATACTTTTTCATAATTTGATAAGAATCAAAAAAACATTAATTTAATTATTGGTATTGAGCCTGTAGTATTTCTAACTGGGTAATTTGTTTTTGGATAATAGTATAGATTTTATTTACGTATTCTGTTAGATACCATGGGTTATAATAAGGTGTATTTTCATTCGTAAATATTTTATGACCATTGAGGTCTGTAATTTTTGGTAATAATGTTGCTATATCATCTCTAAAATTATTGTTAGACTTCATTAGCTGAACTTGCTGCTTGTAACCTCTTAACTCTGCGAGCTTCATGTTGACATTTTTAAGATTCTCAATTCTTTCTTGTTCGATAGAATTTTTGGCATCTATTTGTGCCTGTTGCTCATCTATTTTTTTATTTTCTAGAATACTCTGCAACATTAATGGAGGAAATTCTTTATCAAAAATAGACCTCATCTGAGAATAACGTTGTTTGTAATAATCAATATACTTTACAGTTTTAGGTAAATTAACTTCCATTAGCAAGTTTTCTCTATCTGAATTAGCCCTAGTCCAAATATCAGAAACAGATGAGTTATTTTTGCCAATCACTAATATATCTTCTCTCAGTTTGTTATAGTTGTTAACAATTTCTTTATACTCTACCTCAAGATTTCTTACTACTGGGATTTGGGTATTGTTAACTAAAGGAGCAACCGTTGTTTTTGGTTTTACTGTGGTTTGGTTATTAGCGGTGGGGGAAATAACTTTTGTTTTTTCGGGGGTGGCAATAACGCTAGGAGTTATTTTTTCTTTTTCCTTTAAAGCATCAGAATTTGCGGTGCTTGTCCCTAACTTTTTTTCAAGTTCTTTTATTCGATTCTCTAATACTTGCGTTTGGCTATCTTTTTTCTGAAAAATATCCCAACTAAAAGGATTCCACCAAGAGGCGGAGGCTACAGAGGGGATAATCATTATGACTAAGAGCAGAAACCAAAGATATTTTTTCATATGTTTTAATGTTACACTCGTCCATTAATATTTTCAATTACTTCACCCCCCTTCTTATGATTTAGATAGTTAAAATTTGTTGTTCCATGATAGGATAAACCATTATTTAATAAAACGATAAAACTAACATCGCCGCTTAGTCTCTGTGGCTCAAAGGAAAATCTCTCTATGAAAGTATGCCCTTCTGTTGCTTCTAGCGAGCAGTCCGAGAGGATGTTTATTAGATTATCTAAAAAAAGAGTGTAACATGGCTCATCTAGTATTATTTTAGGCAAATTATATTTATCAAAAAAAGACCTCAACTGTTCTTTTAACTTTGAGAAATCTATAAAATCTTTAGTCTCGTCTATTATGGGGAAGTCAATAAGTAAACAGTTTGCTTCTTCGAATTTTTTATCAAAATATCCTAATTCTCTCTGAGCCTCTTTTCTGTCTAGTTTAGGGTGGACGACCCAGTTGGCATAAAAAGAGATTAAAGGGAAAAGCGATTCTGTCATATTTTTTTCGAGGATTTTTCTAATTTGAACAAAAATATAAGTAACAGACATTTCCGTATATTGTCTTTTTGATAAAGCTTCTTTTAATTTTGAATGCAAATTGGTCATATAGCGGTAATTAGCCTAAAACTTTTTCCAAACTATTAATGGCAGACTTATAATTTTCTTTATTGAAGGAAACAATTACATAATTACTAATTTGTCGAGTTTTTTCTTCTTCATAATTTATTACTCCCACAGTGTCAAACAAGAAAGCAGGAAAATCTTTGCGGTTTTGGGTAACGATAATAGCGTTGGGGAAATGTATAACAGCCTTTGCGGCAATCATTAAGTCTATAAAGCTGGCACTTTTAACGTCTTTGTGTGCATAAATAAAAGACAAAGCCAGGGCATTTTCTTTGGCGTCATTGAATAGCTGTTGATGCTCTGCGGATGGAAAGAATATAACTTCGTTATCAATAAAAAGTTCCTTTAACTCTCTTTGTTTAGGTAAAAAAACGTCTCTTAGAAACTCAAAACGGACAAGTGATTCAATCGTCAGATATGATTCACTAAAAACATCGAGGATACAATTAAAGGCGTCCTTGTCGCGGAACATCAGATTCAACACGTTTGTATCTAGAAAAACATACTTGTTGGCGATGTGTGATTTATTTATCTCAGTCACGAGAGGTCTCATTTTCTTTTTTTATAGATTCTTCAATCCTGTTATTTTCTTCGATTATTTCTTCTATTTCTTTTACCGCACGGAGCATGGATGTTTTATCATCTTTCCGTGGGGTAATCTTGCCATTGTCAGACCCAATATGTGGAATTGAGAGTATTTTTACCATAAGTCGATTATCTCACGTTATTTAATAATTTGGTAGATTCAATTACCATTATGTGACCTCTCTCGGAGGCCTATTATGAATAAATAAGGCTATTTTCAACGTGCCGACCGCCTAAAATCGCCTCAGATGCTTCAAAAACCCAAGAATGTAGTTGGTTCCAACTTTGGCTCACTATGTCCACAAACAAAAATCAGCTCCGCTTTTGGCGGGGCGATTTTTATTATGTGGAGATGAAAAAGTGCTGGGAGCACTTTTGTGGCGGAATCGAAGCCCTTATCCCAAATTTTTGAGCGACCCCAGTCGCGAAAAAA
>JBAZRF010000004.1:68761-77677 GCA_041663165.1 Minisyncoccota bacterium
CCGCTTTTGGCGGGGCGATTTTTGTTTGTGGAAGTGAGCAAGGCAACTGCTTGCCTTGCGTGTGGGAACCGAACAGCGGAGCGATGTTTTTGTACCAACAAAAACTAGCGAGCTGGTGCCCAGACAAACCCGAGCGACGGCGAGGGTTTAGTCGCGGGAGATTCCCTCAATTTTGTCTGTTGTGGACATTTTGTAAATGGTGCTCTATCCTTGAGGAGTACCTGTACCCAAAACGCTGGAGAACCAGCTTAACCCAACGGAGGACGGTATCCATGGCGGCGATTGTTTTAGCGGTAGAGGGCTTTACCCAGTTGCTCGAGGCAATGTGGGGAGCGGAGGGTGATACCGAGATTACTCTCTGGGGGGATAAAGGAGTTGTCACCGGGACCTTCTATAACGGCGACACTTTGCCGGTCAACGAGGATGGCCGCGGGGATGACCCCGATATCGATCCTATACAAATCCATGTCATCAAGCTTCTCCGCGATGGCAAGAGTTTTGTCGCCAAGACAGACTCCGGAGATCTGATGCAATGGGAATTGCGACGGGCGACAGCGTGAAGGCCCGACCCCTACGAAAGAAGGCCCCTTCGGGCCTCGTTCGTAGGGGTCTTCTTTCTATAATTTGTTTATTTGTTATCATTACCCCATGAACGAAGTTGATCGCCTGGCAAAAATTATTTGGGATTATATGCTTATGCACCAGGAGCTTAAGCCGATGGATGCAGTTTTCGGTTTGGGCTCTAATGACACACGCGTGGCCGAAAGGGCGGCGGATCTCTTTTTGCAAGGCTATGGCCAATATCTAATTTTTTCGGGTGGTTGGGGTAAGAAAACAAAATTTCAAGAGCCCGAAGCCGTTGTCTTTGGCGACATTGCCCTTAAAAAAGGCGTGCCGGCTGATAAAATAATTTTAGAACCGAAGGCGAGCAATACGGGGGACAATATTGTTTTTGTTAAAAAACTTTTAGCCGAGAAGGGGCTTAATTTAAAATCTTTTATTTTGGTGCAAAAACCGTACATGGAACGGCGCACCTTTGCAACCTTTAAAAAGCAATGGCCCGAGGCGGAGTGCCTGGTAACTTCGCCACAAGTTTCGTATGGAGAGTACTTTAATGGCGACGAAGAATACCGCGATAAATTTGTAAACGTGATGGTGGGGGACTTACAACGAATTAAGGAGTATCCCAAACTTGGCTTTCAAATTGAACAAGAGATTCCCGATGAGATTTGGCAAGCCTATAAGGGATTAATTGCCTTAGGTTACGACAAGTATTTTATTAGTTCACCCGATTAGAATTAGAACAGGCCCCGCGCATTGCACGCAGGGCCCAGCTCTTTTGAATCTTTAGTTCGCGACCCAGACGAGAAGGGCCTTTACTCCATCGAGGTTGATTCTCTTGGCAGCAGCCTCGGAGATATCTAGGTCACGACTTTCGATGTTCGGTCCTCTGTCCCGAATCGTAACTTGAGCCTCTTTGATCTCGATCTTCCCATCCTTTCCCTCGGTGATGTTCCAAAGCTTCAGAATTGTTCCCGGAGGAAAAGTTCTATGGGCGGCGATACCGGGGTCGTTCTTGTCGAACAAACCACCGTAGGCCATTTCTTGCCCTTGGCACTCATCACCATACCAACTGGTCCTTGCGACAACCAACTTTCCCCCCAGTGCCATCGGCGACAACGGGCCACCGCTTTGGCAGAGAAAAATCGTTGCTACAAGTAGGAAGTTTATCATCCATACTCTCCTATTTCTGGACCAAACACAAAGCGCTACTACGATTCAACTGTATGTACTAAAACGTGTTTCCGTACTTATTCTATAACGTTGGGGTGATCCTGTCAAATATGGCTAAAAACTTATTATAAACCAGATACCCCTTTACAGATTTTATTGATTTGCTAGCATTATCTACGGAGCACCTTTCTAGCGGAGGGAAAGACAGAATGGTTGTTGTACCAGTATTGCCGTGTGTTTCGGCTCTTATTGCCGGGAACGCGCAAGACTGGCCTATCTTCTGGGCCATCCCCGTGGCAATCGCTGCGGTTATGGTTGGGGTACCAATCCTTATTGGTGCCAAGTATTGTGGACAAGCCGATACTGTCCACGCGTTTAGGAGTCTCTTGTCGGGAGAGGCCACGGACGTTACTTCTGGGAGAAGGCCAGGTGTTCAACGACAGGGATTTCGTAATTCACTTCGGTTGGCCTAACAAACCAATACGATGCAGGCGTTATGGGATCCCGAGCCAGGTTCCACTTCTGGCAAACACGTTACATAGTGGCAAGACAAGGGCAGATTCACCCGACGAATCGCGGAGGCCCAAGTCAAGCTTGCGAGCCTGCTCTTCCCAAGAACAGAGAAGTGTTGTTCACGATCCTTACGGGCAATATTACATTGCAGCGGCGATCGACCCCTCCGGGTCCCTCGCCGCTTGCCATTTTAGGAGAGCGATTTATTCGCTTTTTTTTGATAATTTTTAAACCTCTGTTAGAATCAGACAAATGCTGAAGAATCAGATTGCCATTGTTGGGATCGCCATTTTGTTGGCGGCTTTTATTATCTCGGGGCCGGATGTTATTTGGGGTTTTTCTTTTTTTGCTAGTCCTTCAAACATTTCCGGCGAATTAACTTTTCAAACTTTACCTTTGGGTGGGATGGTCTCGCTTAATTTCGACGACGGCTTTGAGTCGGCTTATCAGAATGGTTGGCCGGTTATTAAGGCTTCAGGTCTACCAAGCACCCATTATATTATTACCAGTTATCTTGATCGGGAGGATTATCTAACTAGCCGACAGGTTTTAGCGATGCAAGAAGCTGGCGCCGAGATTGGCGCTCATTCGCGGACTCACCCCAATTTAGCCGAGATTGATCGGTATGATTTACCGTGGCAAATCGAGGGTTCGCGTGACGACCTGCTTAAGCTTGGCATTGAAAAGGTCGAGACTTTTGCTTATCCCTATGGTGGGCACAATGAACTCTCGGTAGCCGAGGTTAAGAAATCCGGTTTTGTTGGCGCGCGCGCTTTCGATCTGGGGTTGAATGATAAAACTACGGATGATTATCTTCTCCATCGCTGGGGCGTGACGGTTAAGAGTTCTTGGCCGGAAATTAAGGAGAAAATCGATTCGGCGATGCGCGATAAAAAATGGCTGATTCTCGTCTTCCATCGCATTGACGAAGACGGCAACTCTATCAGTATTCGCCACGAAGTTTTACAACAAATTGTTGATTATTTGAAAGCCCAAAAAATTCTTGTCGTAACAACGGCTGAAGGCTTGCGCTTGCTCCACTCCGAAAAAACGGTAAACTCTTTAATTACTCCAATTGCAACCAGCACTGAGCCCGGCCATAGTGGCTAGGCGGTGGCAAATGTCCTCTAAGCTACTGACTTTTTTGAAGACGTGATCTTCGCCGAGATATTTGACCAACTCCACTGGTTTATTTTTAAGTCCGAAAATTTTAGCGATATAATCGGCCTGGCTCGGCGGAACGGTTTTGTCGGCCGCCGCTTGGATGATAACAATTTTTTGACCGCTTAAATTTTTCACTCGGTCGGCGATATCGGCTTGATAGTAGAGATTGCTATTGCCCTCTTCAAGCAAACCGCCGAACTCCATGTTGAAGATTGAATTTTGCAAATTGTCCAAGAGGACAAACCAGTCCATCACGCCGTTAATCGGCATGGCCCCGGTGAAGGTTTTAGGATTTTCGACAATCGTTTTGAGGGCGAGATAGCCGCCATAGCTATTGCCGACAAGATAAACTGGCCCAATCTTTTTCGTCTTTTTCAATTCCGTTAAAGCGCTCATGACATCGGCCACATCGCCCTTGCCCACTTGACTACGAATTCCTTCGGCAAACGCTCGGCCATAGCCATAACTCCCGCGATAGTCGAGCTTGAGCACCAATGCTCCGTTCTTGGCCATTTCGCCCATTAGCCAATCATAAATAGCGTAACCGAGATAAGAATGGTAGCCGAGACTAACCTCGCGATAGGGTCCGCCATGGAGCCAAATAAATAATGGCAATTTCTTAGTTGCTGAATAATTGGCTGGTTGCATTAAGATTCCACCGAGTTTCCCTAGTTTTATTTCTTTTTCAGTGTAACCGGTAACTGGCGGATTAGCCGGGAAAGAGGGGAAATAGGAAGTCGTCTTAAGCTCGGGATCATAGAGAGCGGGGACAGTTGAATTATTTTTAATTTGCAAGAACAATAGCTTGTTGTCAATGTTTTGCATACGCTGGTTGTAAGAAATATTGGAGGCAATTTTGTTAACATCCTTTGTCGCCAAGTCATAACGATAAAGCGCCCATAGGTGGTCACTTTCGCGATTGGCAGTAAAGTAAACAATGTCTTTATCCCAAACCAAGAAATCAGCGATCGTATAATTTTTTAAAGTAATTTGTTTACCGGGTAGTCTCCCGCCGGCGGGTGGAGTGCCAGTTAGATTAACCGAGTAGAGACTGGGGTAACCCGAACGATCATCCAGGTAGACTAATTTGGTGTTATCGGGCGAAAAAGAGAAGAGTCGTAAATCTTCGGAGAGAAGATCCCAATAATTTACTTTGCCGATTAATTCATAAGTCCTTATCTTTTCTCCATTTTTGAGGCCGACCAGGACGAATTTGCGAATCTTTTCTTTGTTGGCTAAGGCTGCGTCATAATAAGCCAGCCACTTCTCGTTGGGGGAGAGGGTAAGGCGAGTCGCGTTCTGGCGGTCAAATTTGAGATTTTTAATCTTGGCGCTCAAACTTCCGGTTTCTTCGAACGATTTCGAAATTTCGGCTGGGATTTTTTCACCCAGGTTTTGGCAAGCAAGATTGGTTAGCTGACACAAAAAGTTGTCTTGTTTTTCTAATCCACCATAGCTAAAAAGAATTTGATTGTCTTTAAAATCAATAATTTTGGTGATTTTTAATTCAGCACCCAGCGCTAAGTGGCCGAAACCAAAAAAGCTCAAAACTATCAGTCCGACCAGGGCGGACTTCTTCAAAAAAGTTATCAACATGTTGCTATTCTACCATCTTTACAGCTGGCTGGGTAGGTGTACTATTAATATTGTATTGAGTCGTTCTTTGACTCCACACAAAAAGCACTTGGCAGTGACACCCAACGGGTTTGTATGCTCGACGGGTGAGAGACATAGGCAACATCGACAAGGCACGGAGGGTTACGCCCATGAAACGCACGGCATTACTCGGACTGGCCATCGTCACGATGGTCGCAATGGCAGTGGCGCTGATTCCGGCACAAGCGAACGTGGTCGGCTACGCGCAGACGGCAATGACGGCCCCGACAGCATCGGGCGCGCAGTACATGTACACGACGGCCCCCAAAGAGAACACGACGGCCTTCGCGAAGACGGACATCGAACAGCAGAAGAGCACGCCGGCCTGTAGCGCCGACACTCCAAAGATCGCGCCGGCCACAGACACCGGGCCCGTCGCTTCCTCGATGACCCTGGCAGCCCTCGATAACGCGAAAGACAGATCGGCCGCCATCGGACACCCCGCTCGCGATATTGTACTCGGCGCGTTCGCCGGTCATGTCGCGATAGTCGGGATCAAGACGGTCGTCTAGCCAGTCGAGAAGCTCACCCCTTTTCGGGGGAAATGTGTGGAGATTCACAACGGGAGCGCGCTACGGCGTGCCCCCGTTGCTCCATCTCTGGCAACTTTTTATTTTTTAGTTTTCGGCTTAATGTGCTCTTGGTAGAAGTAGTAAGGAAAAGCAACAATAAAGATCATCAGGTGAATATCCATAAATAATTATTTTTCTATTATAAAAGGTAAGTATACTTACTGTCAAAAAAGTGTATAATACCTGATTATGGCAAAAAACAACGGTAAAATGCCCGATTTTAAGCGCGGGCGGGTGATCGGCCAATTCGGTAATCAGCTATTTTGGGCGGTACTCATTTTGGCCGTGATTGTTTTTGCCTATGCCACGCTCGCTGAAAATGGGAACAAGACCAAAACTGAAATTATTCCGCTTTCTCAAGTGGCACAATTGATCAATCAAGATCAAGTAACAAAAATCTCGGTGCAGGGCGAGGATCTGCGAGTAATCTTGATCGATAAGTCAGTTAAACAAGCAAAAAAAGAAACCGAGAGTTCACTGTCGCAGTCCCTCGTCAATTATGGTGTGCCGGCCGACAAGCTGGGGAAAGTGGTAATTGAAGTCAGTGATGCCTATGGCCTAAATTTTTGGCTAGTGACTATTTTGCCTATCTTGATACCGATTATTTTTGTACTGATTCTTTTTTGGTTTATCTCGCGTCAAGTCAAGGGCGCTTCGATGCAAGCTTTTACTTTTGGCCAGTCACGGGCTCGCCTGATTGACCCAAAAGATACTGATCAACGAGTGACTTTTAAAGACGTGGCCGGTGTGCGCGAGGCTAAGGAAGAACTGTTAGAAATTGTCGACTTTTTGCGCAATCCGAAAAAATTCTTGGATATTGGCGCGCGCATCCCAAAGGGCGTCCTTTTAATGGGCGCTCCTGGCACCGGCAAAACCCTGCTCGCTCGAGCCGTCGCCGGCGAAGCCAAGGTGCCATTTATGTATCTCTCGGGTTCAGAATTTGTGGAGATGTTTGTTGGTGTCGGCGCCTCGCGGGTGCGTGATTTGTTCAACATGGCCAAAAAAGCGGCACCGGCCATAATCTTTATTGACGAAATTGACGCCATCGGCCGACATCGCGGTTCGGGCATGGGCGGTGGTAATGACGAACGTGAACAAACCCTCAATCAAATTTTAACCGAGATGGACGGCTTTGAACCGACCGAAAAGGTAATTGTGATGGCGGCCACTAACCGTCCCGATGTCTTGGATCCGGCTCTCTTGCGCCCTGGTCGTTTTGATCGGCGGGTGGTGCTTGATCAGCCCGACAAAAAAGATCGTGAGGAAATTTTATTAATTCATTCGAAGAAAAAACCTCTGGGCGAAGACGTTAATATGACGGTGATTGCCGAGCGCACCCCGGGTTTTTCGGGTGCCGATTTGGCTAATATTATGAACGAAGCGGCGATTTTGGCGGCGCGCGAAAATCGACAAAAGGTGACACAATACGACTTATTACGTTCCGTCGAGAAGGTGATGCTCGGTCCCGAACGCAAGAGCCATATTCTCTCAACCCAGGAGAAAAAAATTACCGCTTACCACGAGATCGGCCACGCTTTGGTCTCATCGCTTTTAGAACATGCCGACCCGGTTCATAAGGTTTCGATCATTTCTCGCGGGAGCGCGGCCGGCTATACGCTCAAATTGCCGTTTGAAGATCGTAAACTCCAATCACGCAAAGAATTTTTGGCCGACCTAGCGGTATCGCTGGGTGGTTACGCGGCCGAGAAAATGATTTTTGGCGACCTAACAACTGGCGCCTCCAACGATATCCAAGTCTCCACCGCTTTGGCTCGCGACATGGTAACGCGTTATGGGATGAGCGAGAGCCTTGGGCCAGTGGCGCTTGACTCTAGTGCTCGGGCCAGTGCGACGGGTGGCTGGTTGGCCGAAAAGACTATTTCTGAAGATACCTCAATGCAAGTTGATAAAGAAGTGAGCCGATTTATGAACAAGGCCCTCGCCGAGGCCGAAGAAATTTTAACCACTCACAAAAAAGCGCTTGATAATATCTCGACCGAATTAATTAAAACCGAAACGCTCGAGCGTGAAGATTTCGAAAAACTCCTTGTCTTAAATGGCATCAAGCCAAAGGAGCGGCCAATCGCCGATGGTAGTGTTTTTGCCCCAGGTTTGGATGGCGCGTCCG
This sequence comes from Minisyncoccota bacterium, assembly GCA_041663165.1. Lineage (GTDB taxonomy): Bacteria > Patescibacteriota > Minisyncoccia > Phycocordibacterales > XYD1-FULL-46-19 > CAIPHT01. The sequence goes on from JBAZRF010000004.1 coordinate 76,529, forward strand.
AGGTTGACCCTGTAGAGTAATGATGCTTAAGCATCATAAAATCTTGAAAAGATTTTTACTCAACAGGGTTGAGAAATAGGATTTTTTGAGCTATTATTGAAAATGTCCCTCCTCGTTCACTGTGGCGAACTTTGTCGGGACGCTGAATTTTTATAGTCGTTTTGCTCCTTAAAAATTCGCGCCTGTAGCTCAGTTGGTAGAGCGGCGAGCTTATACCTCGTTGGTCCTAGGTTCGAGTCCTAGCGGGCGCACTTATTCAAAATGAATTTCTTGTTTTTGGGATGAAAGACGGGCGAGAAATTGGGGATGGCGAGAGAGATCGGGGTCGGCGTTGATGATGGTTTCGGCTTCGGTGCGGGCGGCCTCAACCATTTTCAAATTTTTTATTGCTTCCATGCCAATATCGCTAATGCCCCATTGTTTGCCGCCAGTGATCATTCCGGCGCCACGCAGGGCAAGATCGTGCTCGGCGAGTTCAAAACCATTTTTCGCGTTAACGAGCGCTTTGAGCCGATCCATTGATTTTTGGCTCTTGGTTTCGGAGAAAACATAACAGTAGGCTTGATGATTCGAGCGGAGAACTCGCCCACGTAATTGATGGAGCTGGGCCAGACCGAAGCGCTCGGCCCCTTCGATAATAATAATTGTTGCGTTCGGCACGTTAACTCCAACCTCAATGACTGAAGTCGAAACAAGAATATCGATCTCGCCATCGGTAAATTGTTGCATCGTGTCCTCCTTATCTTTTGGCTTCAATTTACTATGCATCACTTCAACGGTAAATTCGGGGAAGACTTTGTCTTGTAAACGAATAGTTTCGGCCTTGGCTGATTTGGCTTGCACGGCCATTTCTTTGTCAGGGTCGGGCTCATCAATGCGCGGACAAATAACATAAGCTTGTCGGCCAGTTTTTAATTCGGCGCGAATATGCTCGTAAGCTTCTTGACGTTTATCGGGCGAGATAATCTTGGTGATAATCGGTTTGCGTCCGGCTGGCATTTGATCAAGCAAGGTTAAATCAAGATCGCCAAATACTGTCAAGGCTAAAGTCCTTGGTATTGGCGTAGCGGTCATACTCAACAGATGTGGTAAGGGCACGTAATTTTTCGCTACTTGCCCTTTCGTAGCCTCTGGCGAAGAAGGGACTCT
>JBAZRF010000005.1:0-64991 GCA_041663165.1 Minisyncoccota bacterium
GGCACGATCACGGGCAATTATTACGCTTTGAATATCGATGATGTTAATTTGATGGGGGCAACGAATAACTATGCGATCTATGCCGTTAATGGCAAGAATTATTTTGGGGGGGACTTAGAGGTGGGCGGGGTTTCGACTAGCTCGGAATTTGTGGTCGGCAGCGGATTAACTCTAGGTGGAGTTAGGCGAACAAGTTGGCCTGTCGGTGTAGTAAGTGATTGGCAAGTTTCAGGAGGCTTGCTTTCACCTACCACCACCATCGGTGTTTCTCTACCGGCTGACCTAATTGTCTCTGGAAATGCCACTACAACTGGTGTCCAGAATGTCGGTTCTCTCAAAATAAACTCTGAGTTATTCTCAGATTTAACCGGTACCAATCTAGAATTGGATAGTGGCCGTTTGGATTTAATTGATAGTCCAACTCTTGCTGGAAACTTGACTGTCAACGGCAATACGGCTTTAGCCACCACCAGCGTGTCGGGAGATTTTAATGTCAGTAATTACTTTAATGTTATGGGCGGTAAAATCTCTAATCATACTTCATCAATGTCGATTATTGGCGGTACAAATTTATCTTTGCCTAGGATAAACGGTCTATCTGTCTCTCAAGAGCTGGTTGGTAATTACCTGTACATGGCTTTTCAAACAATGGTCCCGACTGATGTGCTGAGGATTGTTGACGTAACAGATTTGTCCAATCCGACTGTTATTGGCGGAGACAGCCTTAGTTTTCCCATCCCTTCTGGTTCGCCCGGGGATAGTGCCGCTCGGTGTATCGATGTGAGTGGCAAGTACGCTTACTTGGGCTTTGAAGATTTTACGCCCGGCGATTATAAAGATTTTCGAATTGTCGATGTTAGCGACCCCAAAAATCCATATATTGTCGGCGGGAGCAATTTGGAATTTTCCGCGCCAATTAGGGGCATTAAGGTTATTGGTAAATATGCTTATTTGGCCGTTTATTCTCCGGTCGTTGGCGAAGGTTTTGCAATCCTGGATGTCTCTGATCCAACCAACCCTCGGCGAATTAGTCCAGTCAGTATTTCTGGACTACAGGGCCATGTCAGAAGTGTCGATATCCAGGGTAAATATGCCTATGTTGTCTCTTATATTTCGGCCGGAACTAACATCATGCGAATTCTCGATATCAGCGATCCCACTAATCCGGTTGTGGTGGGCGGCAGTGGTATCAGTCTACCCGGTTATGGCCGGCAGATTAAGGTTGTCGGCAAATATGCCTATGTCATTTTCGATGCCTTTGGTACCGCCCAAGGTATTGATAACGGGCTAGCGGCCAATGAGGTTTTTAGAATTGTTGACGTCTCCGACCCCACTAATCCGGAGGTCGCGGGCGGTAGTAATCTTAATTTTGCCCATATCGATGATTCAAACACTTCCGGTTCTAAATCAATGTGGATTGCCGACCAGTACGCCTATGTCATGGATAGTGTTGAGAACAGTCTTAGGCTCATTGATACTTCCTCGTCAACCAACCCGACCTTTATCGATAGGCTGGTTTTTGGGATTTCGTCTTGGTCAGTCATTGCTTCCGGCCATCACGCTTTTGTCGGCTTCAATCCTGGCCCAGTTGGCTATGGCACCGATGTTTTAAGAATCGTCGATATGGGTGGATTTGATAGCTTTGCTGGCGATATCAGCTCACTTCACGCGGGCAATCTTAGTGTTGTTAATGATGCCACAATTTTCGGCCGGCTAAAGGTTTTTAACGGTCTAGTCGTTGACAGTTTGGGTATTTATTCTAACGGTGTCTTGACGGTAACGGCGACCACTTCGGCCTCATATCTTGCCGGCGGTTTGGGTATCGGTTCTTCTACCCCATCAACAATGCTTACCGTCTCGGGAACTTCTACTTTGCGCGACGTTATCCCCGAGGCCAACTTAACTTATACTCTGGGAGATATTGGCCATCAATGGAATTCGTTATGGGCCAAGGACGCTCTCTTTTCTGGTAATTCAACAACGACGGGCTTTTCGGCCCTTTCGACAACGACACTGGCCTTTGATTCTAAAATTGGCAACACGACACAAGGTTATTTATCGGTCGAGAATTATTATATGGGGACCATTCCGCCAAACACTTTTGAGCCAGGTGTGCCCGCCGTTGATACTCCGAGCTACATTCCCCTTATTAGATTTTCTAGTCCTAATTTGATTATAGACAATGGCGCTGGCGGCATTGCTGATACGCTCTTTATCACTCAAACCTCTGACGACAGTGATCCCTCCTTGGTTTTTGGCGCCAAGGATTTTATCGCTGGGGCTGAGACAACTCTAAATGGAGGAATACTTAACTATGCTACAACTACTCACACCTTCTTTTTCACTAATGTTGACCAAAATCCGATTGAATTGATTGTAAACGGTAGCACAACAATCGCCGGTCTAACTGACAATGGCGCCGTCTATTCCAATAATGGACTTCTTACCAACACCGCTCCGTCTTCAATGGAGTACAAGAATAGTATTGCTACCACCACGTTAAATATCGATGCCCTGCTCGGTTTACAAGTCAAGTCATTTAATTGGAAAAACAATGGTCATCAAGATTATGGCTTGATCGCCGAAGACATTAAAGAAGTTTTACCCGAACTTTATCATGATGACGGGGTAACTAAGGGTTATCGTCAGGATCATCTGGTCTTTTATCTCCTGCAGATTGCTCAACGTCAGGAAGCCGATCTAAAGGCACTAAAGGCGGCTCTGGGTGTGGATAGTTTAAGCATTGGTTCTGATGGCAGTCTTACTTTTAAGAAGGTAACGATCGGTGATTTAATTGTTGACCAGGGTGTAACTATCAAGGATCGGGCAACTGGCCAATATACCTGCGTCTACGTTGAAAACGGAGTAATCAAAACAAGTATTGGCGAGTGTGCCATAGGCGCAAGCTCTAATGCGTCGGCTAAGAGCGGATCGACTGACGGTGGCGAAGAGGCCAGCTCCACCCTATCTGATAGAGAGACCGGGTACGGTACTAGCCCCTAATTTTTTGATAGCTTGTCCTGAGCGAAGTCGAAGGGTTATCAACAGCTTATCAAGGTTTTATAACAGAACCATTTGGATTAGAATGGTGAAGGTTTTGTTAGTTTTTATTATAAATTTTTAATTTTTTTGTAAAAAAATGGCCAAAAAACAAAAAATTGCGCGAAAAATCATCAAAAAGGTCAAATCCGAGAAGAAAGTTTCTCTCACGGTTAAACAGATTCAAAAACGTGATGGGGTGAGAGTGCCTTATGATGAACAAAAGATCGTGAGCGCGATTGGCAAGGCGATGAAAGCGGCCGGCGAGGGGGGTTTGGCCGATGCCGAAAGGGTAGCTCGCTCGGTTCAGGCGGAGCTATTGCGCATTTGTTTGGCCAAGGGGGCTAAGACGAGCTCTGACTGTGTTCCCGCCGTCGAAGATATTCAGGATGTGGTAGAAAAACAACTTATTTTTCATCAATTTGCCACTACGGCCAAAAGCTACATTCTCTATCGCGAAAAACGAACCGAGTTACGGCGCGAACGAGGCGAAGTCCCCACCAAGGTCCGTGAATTGGCCGCTGAAAGTAAAAAATATTTTCAAAACGATTTATCTGAATTTATATATTATCGTTCTTACTCGCGTTGGATCGACGAGGAGAATCGTCGCGAAACCTGGGTAGAATCGGTTGACCGTTACCTCTCTTTCATGAAAGAGAACTTGGGCAATAAACTTAAGGAAACCGAATATGAGGAGTTGCGAGCAGCGATGCTCGCTCAAAGAGTGATGCCCTCGATGCGTCTAATGTGGAGTGCTGGGGCGGCGGCTCGGCGGACCAACGTTACCGGCTATAATTGCACCTATATGGCTCCAACTTCTTTTCAGGATTTGGCGGAAATTATGTATCTATCGATGTCGGGTTGTGGTGTTGGTTTTTCGGTTGAGAGTCAGACGGCTCAACAATTCCCAATCATTCAGCGGCAGAATGGTAAAATAAGAAAAACTCACGTTGTTGATGATAGTCGCGAAGGTTGGTGTGATGCCTTGGTTATTGGTTTGAAGACGTGGTTTGGCGGCGAGGACATTGAATTTGATTATTCACAATTACGACCAGCTGGCGCACGCCTTAAAACAATGGGTGGGCGATCTTCGGGACCCGAACCCCTTATTGCTTTGATGCAATTTACCCGTAGCAAGATTCTCAGCCGTCAAAGCAAGCGTTTACGCAATATCGATTTACACGATATTATTTGCAAAATCGGAGAAGTCGTTGTCTCTGGTGGTGTGCGCCGAACGGCGATGATTTCATTGTCTGATCTCGACGATTATGAAATTCAGCATGCCAAGGATGGTCAGTTTTATATGACCGAACCACAACGCGGTTTGGCTAATAATTCGGCCGTTTTTAACGAAAAACCATCTTCGGCCGAATTTTTGTCAGAATGGATTTCGCTGATGAAAAGCGGTTCGGGCGAGCGAGGAATTTTTAACCGCGGTTCGTTGCAAAAACAATTGCCGAAGCGCCGTTGGGAAAAATTTGAAAAAGACGCCCCGACTTGTGGCATGAATCCATGCGGCGAAATTGTACTCAAGTCCAAACAATTTTGTAATTTAACTGAAGTGGTGGCGCGGGCCGGCGATACCGAACAAGACTTGCTCGATAAAGCCCGTCTGGCAGCAATTTTAGGCACTTATCAAGCTAGCCTAACCCATTTCCCTTATCTCTCGGAAGAGTGCAAAGAAAATTGTGAAGAGGAGGCTCTGCTGGGCGTTTCGATTACTGGCCAATGGGACTGTAAAACTGTGCGCAATCCGGAAATTATGCGCAAAATGAAAGACGAGGCTGTCCGGGTTAACAAAGAATATGCTAAGCGCTTTGGCGTTAATCGAGCAACCGCCGTGACCTGTGTTAAACCTTCTGGCACTGTCTCTCAGCTCGTTGATTCGTCCTCGGGTATGCACCCGCGACATTCTCGTTATTATGTCCGGCGTATTCGCATTTCAGCCACGGACGCGCTTTTCAAGATGATGAAAGATCAGGGCTGTACCTATTATCCAGAAGTTGGCCAGACCATGGATAGTGCTAACACCTTTGTTCTTGAATTTCCAGTTAAAGCGCCTGAAAATTCTATCTATAAGGATGATCAAACCGCGATTGAACAATTAGAGTATTGGAAGATGGTTAAAGAGAATTATACTGAACATAATCCATCGGTGACAATCTCAATCGGCGAAGATGAATGGGTCGCGGTGGCTGATTGGCTCTATAAAAATTGGGATATTATCGGCGGCCTTTCCTTCCTGCCGCGCTCGAATCATGTTTATAAATTAGCGCCTTATGAAGAGGTTGCTAAGGAGCGTTATGATGAGATGGTTAAGAATTTCCCAGAACTCGATTTTTCGAAGATCGTACTCTATGAACAAGACGATCAAACTCAGGGTTCGAAAGAATTGGCCTGTTCATCGGGTGTCTGTGAAATCGATATGGCACCGACAAGCGAAAAAGAGAAGAAATAGCTTTTTCGCCAGTTCCCTCTTTGCTTTACTTATAAATCCATGTTATAATGACCAGAGCTGGCCAGTAGGCAATTGCTCTGTATCGCAAGATATGGGGAGGAAAGTCCGAACACTCCTCTGTTTCGGCAGAGAGCATGGTAGCGGGTAACGCCCGCCTGGCGCAAGCCACGAGGTGCGAACAGAAACGACCCGGTTTAGTCCGGCTGAAACGTGCTAAATCCTTACCTGGGTGCAAGGCCGTGCCCCGAGAGAAATCGAGGGGAGTGCCGCTTGAGGCTAACAGTAATGTTGGTCCCAGATAAATGATTGCCCTCCGCCAGTTGGCGGAACAGAATTCGGCTTATCGCTGGCCAGCTAACAAAAAACCCGAGTAGATCTCGGTTTTTTTGTTAATCCGACAATTTGGCCCGTTTGGTTTGGGATGGCTTAGCTTTGGCTGTTTTGAGAAATTCTTGAATATGGGAGATCGAATAAAGGCGATAGCCATTTTGGGAATCGCGTTTTGAGCGTAGTTTGCCCTGTTTGTCCCAATTGCGCAGTGTCTCAATTGACACTCCGACGATTTCGGCCGCTGATTTAATTGTGACAAAACCTTTTTGCATATTCAAAATATTGCTAGTATTATATAATACTAGCATTAATAGCAAAAATGAAAACATAAATCTTATGGAGGGAGAAACCCGCGTTAAATCTTTCTGGTCTTTCGACCGCTTAGCCCTGTTTGTTTTAACGGCTGGTTTTCTTATTTTACCGATTTTTACTCTACCCCTCTGGGCGACATCGCTTGAGATTAGTAAACACTTACTTTTAGTTTTGACAGTTTTTGTTGCTTTCACCTTTTGGCTACTTGGGCGCTTACAGGCCGGTAAATTAGTTTTACCCAAAAATTTAATTGTCGCTGGGGCCTTTATCGTCTCATTAATTACCCTTTTATCAGCGGCCAGCTCTGGTTCTTTTTGGAATTCTTTTTCTGGCCTGGGTTATGAACTCGATACCTTTCTTACTATCTTTAGTTTGTCCCTGCTCCTTTTTCTTTTTGGCATTTATTTTCAATCTCGCAAACGTTTTCTGACAGCTTATATCGGTGTTTTTGTTGTGGCGATCATTTTCTTTGTCTTGGAGCTTTTGGCCGTAATTGTTTTACGCACCAGCGCCCTTAGCCTACTTAAGCCCTTCTTTCTTCTGCCTTTCAATAACTTGCTCACTAGCCTTATTGGCAAATGGTACGATTTTGGCGTTTATTCTGGTTTTATCCTACTGTCTTCTCTTATTATGCTAGAATTCTTTTCCCTAAAGAGAATGCCGATTTTCAAAGGTTTCATTGCCACTTGTTTCATTTTGTCCTTAATTTGTTTGGTCCTCGTAAATTATTTACCAATCTGGATTGTTTTGGGGATTGCGGCGCTAATTCTCTTTGTCTACAAAATTTCTTTTTGGGAGGCCAACTCCGATAAAGAGGAGGGAGAAAAAAAACAAGTTAGTAAAGTCTTCCATCCGTCATTCGTCGTTATTTTAATTGCTTTACTCTTCATAACTCTTGGCGGCTCTGATAAATTAGGGCAAAACATTAGTCGCTGGCGAGATGGTTGGGGGGTCTCAGTTTTTGAAGTTAAACCATCGTGGCAAGGGACATGGAATGTTGTTGAGAAATCTCTAGTTGGCAAAACCTTATTGGGAGCTGGTCCCAATCGCTTTGTTAATGAATGGATAAAGTTTAAGCCCGCCGCGGTTAACAATACTCTTTTTTGGAATATTGATTTTCGTTATGGGGTGGGGCTCTTACCCTCCTTGCTTGTTACCACCGGACTTCTGGGACTTCTGGCTTGGCTCTTTTTCTTTGGGGCTATTCTCTGGTATGGTTTGCGTTTTATTTTTACCACGAAGCAAGACCGGAGTACTCGAGCTTTACTTCTGCTCTCCTTCTTGGGGTCGGTTTATCTTTGGTTATTTACCATTATCTATGTTCCTGACACCGCTCTTTTAGCGTTAGCCTTTATGGTTACTGGTTTGTTTGTGGCGATTTTAACCGATACCCAAATTATTAAATATGGCGAAATTTCTCTAATTGAGAATCCTCGACACTCTTTTGTGGCGACGCTTGTTTTTGTTGTTCTGATCATCGGAACCATTGCCGTTGGCTATCTTTCTTTGCAAAAATATGTTTCAGTTTATCTTTTTCAGCGAGGATTGACGGTTTTAAATCAACCGGGTGATCTTGATAAGGGTCGGATGCTAATTAGTCAGGCGGCGAGCTTAAGCGACCAAGATACTTATTACCGAACTTTATCCGAAATTGATTTGGTTCAGATTAATCGCTTGCTCGCTGATTCGAAATTAACAAAAGAAGAGTTGCGCGTTCGTTTCTTAGCTCAAACCGACTCAGCTATCAAAAATGCAATCAAGGCCACAACGCTTGATTCACAAAATTATCTAAACTGGTTAGCTCTCGGCCGCGTCTATGAAGCCCTTGTGCCTTTAGGAGTCGATAAGGCTTACGAACAGGGACAATTAGCCTTTAATCGTGCTAAGCAATTAAAACCAACTGATCCTTCAATTCTCTTAGACTATTTCGCTCGTTTAGAGATCAGTAATAAAAATCTGGCCAAGGCCCGTGATTATGTCAAAGATTCTTTAGCGGTAAAAAATGATTATGCCCCAGCCATTTCTCTGCTGTCTCAACTTGACGCTCAAGAAGGCAATCTTGACGTCGCCGCCCGTCGCCTCGAAGAATTTTTGGGGATCTATCCTCAGTACAACGATGCTAACCTCTATTTTCAGCTCGGTTGGCTTAAATATCAGCGTGAAAATTATCGAGGAGCAATCTCGGCCCTAGAGCAAGCGGTGACGATTGTCCCAAATTTCTCTAATGCCAAATATTTCTTAGGATTAAGCTATGATCGGATAGGGGACAAAGCTCTAGCTCTAAAACAATTTCAGGAAATAGCCAAACTTAATCCAGGAAATAAAGAAGTAGAGCAAATAATAAGTAATTTATTGTCCGGTCAGGGATCCCTTGCTCCCGTCTCGGCGGTTACGTCTACCTCCACTAAAATGGCCACGACAACTCCTCGAGTTAAATAGCCAGAATGGTTAGGCGTCTGTTAAAAATATTTAATAGAGAGTTTGGCGGTCTCCACGAGGCCGCCCTGCTTTTAGCGTTGTCAATGTTTATGTCGCAACTCTTGGCTCTCGCTAGGGATCGGTTGCTGGCCGGAACTTTTGGCGCTAGTACTACTCTGGATATTTATTATAGCGCCTTTCGCTTGCCGGACTTGCTCTATGCTACCTTAGCCTCTTTTGTCTCGGTCGCCGTACTCATCCCATTTTTAGTTGAGCGACTAGAGAATGGCGAAGAACAAACGGCTCGCAATTTTCTCTCAGCGGTCTTCAGCCTTTTTATGTTAGTAATGATTTCTGTCGGCGCCGTAGCTTGGATTTTCATGCCAGAACTTGCCCCATGGCTGGCGCCCGGTTTTGATTCTGGCGCTCAAACTCAAATGATTGAGATGGCTCGAATTCTTCTACTTTCTCCAATTCTACTCGGATTGTCTAATCTTTTAGGGAGTGTGACCCAAGTCTATCGAAAATTCTTTGTTTATTCTCTTAGTCCCATTTTCTATAATGTTGGCATCATTGTGGGAATTGTTTTCTTTGTTCCTATTCTGGGGCCACGGGGATTAGTTTGGGGTGTAATCCTGGGAGCTCTGCTTCATTTGTTTGTTCAGTTGCCGACTCTTTGGTCGATTGGCTTTTGGCCCCGCTGGTCGCCCAAACAATTGATTTCAAATATCCGACCTATTGGCCGGATGATTATGACCTCTTGGCCGAGGACATTGACTCTCTCAACAAGCCAGTTGGTCATTTTAATTTTTATCGCCCTAGCCTCTTATTTAGGGCGAGGGTCGATTGCTATTTTTAATTTTGCCTACAATCTCCAATCTGTTCCACTCTCAATCGTTGGTATTAGTTATTCAGTGGCGGCCTTTCCGACTTTATCAAAATATTTTGCCCGTGGCCATCTTGATAAATTTATCGGGCAAATTACCTCTGCGACACGGCATATTATTTTTTGGTCCATGCCGGCGACGGTGATGTTTATTGTTTTAAGGGCCCAAATTATTCGGGTGGTTTTAGGGACGGGACGTTTTGATTGGACCGCGACCAGATTAACGGCCGCTTGTCTGGCCCTATTTGCCATCTCAGTTCTTGCTCAAAGTCTGATCCTTCTTTTAATTCGCGGTTATTATGCCAGTGGCCAAACGGCCAAACCGCTCTTCATGAATATTTTTTCCTCGATCTTAATGGTCGGCGGAGTTTTTGCTTTTAGCGCTTGGTGGCAGGCTGGTTCGCCGTTTCGGTTATTTTGGGAAAATATCTTGCGGGTCGGGGATTTACCCAATACCTCTGTTTTGATTTTACCCCTAGCCTATTCGCTCGGGACGGTTATTAATTGTCTTTTATTGGCAATTTTCTTTGCTTGGGAACATAAGTTTTCGGTTTGGCCAGTTTTAAAAACTTTTAACCAGGCCCTTTGGTCGGCGGCGGCGGGTGGCGTCGTTGCCTATTATCTTCTTAATGTTTTAAGTTTTTATTTACCTCTGCGCACCCTAACGGGTATATTTTTACAGGGCCTGTCGGCTGGTGTTGGCGGCCTGGTCGTTAACCTACTTCTCCTTTGGCTTTTAGGCAGTCAAGAACTAAAAGAATTAGTCAGAGCAATACGACACAAATTCTGGCAAAGCGAAACTTTAGTTCCCGAGCAATCGGAGCTATAATCGGGGGATTAGATTAATAGGTTAATTTTAACAATATGGAGAAGGGAGATCCGGGTAAACCTAAAGAGGAGGAAGGTCAAGATAAAGAAAAAGACCTTACTCTTAGAAAGTTAGATAAATATGTCAGAGGCACAGGGAGTTTTATAGAAGCCATAACTAAAGCCCTTCACTTAACTTCCCCAAAAGATGACGCAAACGATTGATGAAAATTTAAAAGCTGAAATCATTGAAGATTTAGGTCTCAATGATTTGACCTCCTTTGAACAAGAGGCGATTATTAGCGACCTAGAAGAAAAGGTTATTGAACAAGTAAACTCGATTATTCTTGATCGTTTAACAAAAGAAGAGAAGGCTGAACTAGAGACTTTGGCCGAAGACGAGGAAGTGGCCAGCTTTTTGCAAAAAACCATTCCTGATCTCGATCACGTTAAACAAGAGGCCGCCCTCTGGGTGATTAAAAATTGGCGCGAAGAATTCAAACGAGAGAATTAACCTTTGTTTTTAATGGATCTAAAACATATCCGGAATTTTAGCATTATCGCTCATATTGACCACGGTAAAAGCACCTTGGCTGATCGGTTGTTGGAGATTACTGGTACAGTGGCCAAGCGCCAAATGAAAGAACAATATCTCGACATGATGGAACTTGAGCGTGAACGGGGGATTACCATCAAGATGCAGCCCGTGCGGATGAACTGGCAGGGCTATGAAATGAATCTAATTGATACACCTGGTCATATTGATTTTTCTTACGAAGTTTCGCGAGCGCTGAAAGCGGTTGAGGGGGTGGTGCTTTTGGTTGATGCTACTCAAGGCGTGCAAGCTCAAACCTTTACCGTACTAGCCATGGCACGAGAGTTAGGCTTAACAATAATTCCCGTCTTAAATAAAATCGATTTGCCAAACGCGAGGGTTGAAGAATCGCGGGCCGAAATCGTTAAGCTTCTTGGTTGTGATTCCGGTGAAATTTTGGCCGTATCAGGCAAGACTGGCGAAGGGGCCGAGGCCCTCTTGGCTGAAATAATCAAAAAAGTGCCTTCTCCTGTTTCTGAATACCCCGGCACTGATAGTTTGCGCTCGCTCGTCTTCGATTTTGAATACTCGGCTCATCGCGGGATTATTGTTTATGTGCGCGTTTTGGATGGGGTAATTAAAAAGGGCGATCAACTTATTTTTAGCGCTGCTCGCGAAAAATTTATTGCCCAAGAGGTTGGGACTTTCTGTCCGCTGAAAGAGCCAAAGGATAAATTATTGGCCGGTGAAATTGGTTATATTGTAACTGGTATTAAAGAGCGTGGCCAAGCTCGTGTCGGCGAAACGATCACTAAAACCATTCATTCGTTACCGGTTATTGCCGGTTATATGCTACCGCGGCCGGTGGTTTGGGCTTCGGTGTACCCCGAGAGCCAAGATGATTTTGCCCTGCTTAAACAATCGCTGGAGCGTCTTAATCTCCAGGATGCGGCCTTGTCGTTTGAAGAGGAATACTCGGGTGCTCTGGGCCGAGGTTTTCGCTGTGGTTTTTTGGGTATGCTTCACCTAGAAATTGTCACCGAGCGCTTGCGTCGTGAATTTAATTTAGAGTTAATTGTCACGACGCCGACAATCAGTTATGAGGTCATTGATAAAAAAACCGAAAAATCGGAGATCGCTTATTCCCCGCACCTTTTCCCTAAAGATACCAAAGACAAGACAATTAAAGAACCGTGGGTCAAAGTTAAGATTATGACCCCGCAAATTTATATGGGGCCAATTATGACCTTGCTTTATGATCATGAGGCAACGATCGTTGGTACTCAAAATTTTGGCGATGATCGCACCGCTTTTGATATTGAGATGCCCTTGCGCGAGTTGATGCGTAATTTCTTCGATGAGGTTAAGAGCGTGTCATCTGGCTTTGCTTCTCTCTCCTATGAGATCGGGGAGAAAAAGGGGGCCGATGTTGTCCGGCTCGATGTCTTGCTGAACGAAGAAATAATGGCGGCTTTCTCGCGGATTGTTCCGCGCCGACGGGCCGAGCGCGAGGCTGAAGAGATGGCCGACAAACTAAAAGAATTCTTGCCACGCCAGATGATTATCATCAAAATTCAGGTTGAGGGAATGGGCCGAATCATTGCCTCGCGCTCAATTTCGGCGCTTAAAAAAGACGTTACCGGCTATCTGTATGGCGGCGACATTACTCGTAAAATGAAGTTGCGCGAAAAGCAAAAAAAGGGCAAAAAGAAAATGCAGTCATGGGGCAAAGTTAACGTCCCCCATGAAGTTTTTCTCAAAATGATGAAGTCTGGTTAATTTTACTTATTGCCAAAAAGCGGGCAGATAGAGCAAAATCATGCTCACAATCACCAAAACCCCGACAATCGCTGAAATTATCCCAAGATATTTTCTTTGTTTCTTGCCGTAAAACATAATATAATTCAATTGGCATTATATTATTTTTGAGGCCATGACACAAGGGAAAAATGAACGAAAAAAAAGATGGGCCGATCGACTGATTTTACTGGGTCTAGTGGTTGTTTTGCTGGTTGTTACCAAGGCTACCTGGAGTTTATACCGAAAAAATCAAATGGCGATAGAAAACCTCCGTTCTTCGACCGAACGCATGGCCAAATTGACCGAGCGAGAGGCCACTTTGCATGACAAACTTGAACGCCTTAAAACGGCTCGCGGAGTAGAAGAAGAAATTCGCAACAATTTCCCAGTGGTTAAAGAAGGGGAGCAAGTAATCAATATTGTCGAAGAGGGTTCCGTGCCAACCACTACTGCCACCACCTCTAAATCCTGGTGGCAAATCTGGTAAAAATTAGGTGCGGGTAGGGAGAATCGAACTCCCGTCCTATGCTTGGGAAGCACATGTTCTGCCACTAAACCATACCCGCTTTCGTTTGTCTTATTTTTGTATTATATTAGAAAAACAGTATTTTAAGCAATGACCCAAAATTTTAAGCGTCAAATTGAAGATTTTAAGTGTGAAAATTGCGGCGAGAAGGTTGCCGGCAATGGTTTTACTAACCATTGCCCACGCTGTCTGTGGAGCAAGCATGTTGATATTACTCCGGGTGATCGGGCCGAAGAGTGCGGTGGCTTGATGGAGCCAATTGGTGTAGAACTAGAAAAAAGCAAATATATTATCATTCAAAAATGTTTAAAATGCGGTCGAATCTGGCGTAACGAAGCCTCTTTTAACGATCAAATTAGTGAGTTCTTGACTGGCATGCTATAATATAAGGATGAAGACTAACAAAAAAGTGCAAATTTACACCTCGCCTACTTGTCATTACTGCCATATGGCTAAAGATTTTTTTGCCAATAACGGCATTAAATATGAGGAATTTGATGTCATGATCGACGTCAACAAGCGCCAGGAAATGATCGAAATCAGCGGCCAAATGGGCGTGCCAGTGATTGTGGTTGATGATCAGCCAATGGTCGGCTTCGACGAGGGCCATCTCAAGTCGGTTTTGGGGCTCTAAACTGGTCCCCTCAGCAGGCCCGCCGACGCTTAAGCTTTGGCGGGTAAAAATCGTACCTGTTGCTGGTGCGGTTTTTGTGCTAAATTTTAAAGTGTAGCCTCCGTAGTTCAATGGATAGAACGGGCCCGTCCTAAGGGTTTGATGTCAGTTCGATTCTGGCCGGAGGCACATGGTTAAGGACTTATTTGAGCAAAATATTGACCCCAAGGGTGCGCCGTTGGCCGACCGGCTAAGACCCGAGAAATTGGTTGATTTTGTCGGCCAAGAGGAGGTGATTAGCGAGGGTAAATTATTGCGCCAGTTGATTGAGAAAGACGAGGTGCCCTCTCTCATCCTCTGGGGGCCGCCAGGATCGGGCAAGACGACGCTGGCGCGGATAATTGCCAAATTGACCGGGGCCGAGTTTATTGCCTTACCCGCGGTCACTTCGGGTGTGGCCGAACTGCGGACGGTTATTAAAGAAGCGCAAGATCGTCGTAAATTTAATCAAAAAAAGACCATTTTATTTATCGATGAAGTTCATCGTTGGAATAAAGCCCAACAGGATGCACTCTTGCCCCATGTTGAAACTGGCACGGTGGTGTTGATTGGGGCCACGACCGAAAATCCAAGTTTTGAAGTTAATTCGGCGCTCTTGTCGCGCTGTCGAGTTTTTGTTTTTAACCAGCTCGATGATGTTGCCATTTCGAAAATTCTAAATCGAGCATTGAAAGATAAAGAACGAGGACTTGGCTCTCGCAAAATAAAAATAGATAAAAAAACTTTAGAATTTTTAGCCAAGGCTTCGGACGGCGATGCGCGCAATGCTTTAAATGCACTCGAACTAGCCACCAAAACGGCAAAATTAGATGCCAAAAAGAATTTAGTGATAGACAAAAATTTAGTTAAAGAATCGCTGCAAAAATCCCATCTGCTTTATGATAAAAAAGGGGATGAGCATTACAATATAATTTCCGCGCTTCATAAATCACTAAGAGGAAGCGACGCTGACGCATCTTTGTATTGGCTGGCGCGAATGCTTGAGGGCGGGGAGGATCCGCTCTATGTGGCGCGTCGACTGGTGCGTTTTGCGAGCGAAGATGTTGGCTTGGCCAACTCGCAAGCGCTCACTCAAGCGGTCGCCGGCTATCAAGCTTGCCACTTTATTGGTATGCCCGAATGTAATGTAATTTTGGCGCAAGTGGTGGTTTACTTAGCTAAGTGTAAAAAAAGTAATGAACTTTACGAAGCATATCTTACTGTGCAAAAAGATGTTAGAGAAACCGTGGACGAGCCGGTCCCCATTCATCTCCGTAACGCGCCCACCAAATTGATGAAAAATCTTGGTTTTGGCAAGGATTATAAATATAGCCCCGCCTTCAATTACGAAGAAAAACAGGAGTATCTACCGAAGAAATTAAAAGGGAAAAAGTATTTAAAAGACTAAGAATTTTGGTGCCCAGGGCCGGGCTCGAACCGGCGACCCCTTCCTCTTCAGGGAAATGCTCTACCAACTGAGCTACCTGGGCGTTAAAGGCATTTTAACATAAGAATCGTAAAAATCTAGGGGGGGGTTTTACTGTCCAGGTAGAGTCCGGATGCTCGTCTCGCTAACATTGTTTAGAAGTTCGGTATAAGTACCCCACAGCTTATCTATCATTGGCTGGAGATAGTAAAGAGCGCCAATTGCCGCGCCGACGACAATGATCCATTTGATCGCGCCAAACCAGCGCGCCCATTTTTGATACCACACCAGCTTGTTTAAAAGCTTGTTATTTTCTTTATTTACCTCAAGTTCCTCTTTTAGGAGTTTTTTAGCTTCTTCGTCCATAAGCTACAAGCTTCTAACTTTGATTTTTTGCGTACGTTCTTTGTCAATTTTGGGCATGCGCAAAGTAAGCAGACCGTTTTTTTCGTAGGCTTCAGACTCTGACGGTTCGACTTCGCAGGGCAATAAAATTTTGCGGGCAAAAGAACCCCAATATAATTCTTTCATAAAATAGCCATCACCCTCTACCTCGCTGGCTTTTTGGCGACGACCCTCAAGCGTAACCATTTCGCGGGTGATCGAGACATTTAGATCTTCAGACCTGACGCCCGCGATCATTGCCTGAACCACGATGTCATTATCGGTTTGATAAACGTCTACCGAGAGTTCGCCAATTTCTTCTACGGTCGGTTCGGTTTCGTTCAACCATTGGTTATTGCTGCTGACCTTTATTTTGGGCGAGAAGGCTTTCTCGAGCGGTTTTTGAGTTACCTCTTCTTCATCACTTACCGAGATGCTACCGGTAATTCTCTCAAAAAACGAACGTTTGTCTTTATTGAACATATGACTGTTGATTGATTGGTTTAGTAATAGTTCTGGCATAGGCCAGACGCTTAACAATTTCAAAAAGAAAGATAATGAACATCGCAAACATCCAAAGCACGACGAGAACACGAAAAACTCCGCTTCCCTCGTTAACAATTATAAAGAAATTAAAGAGGGTATGCAAGGCGGTAGCGGTTAAGAGACCGATAATACCGCTCAAAAATTTAAATCGTCTAGATCGATAAAAGCTAAAACTTAAAAAGGCGCCCATGGTGGCTGAGGTCACGGTGTGAAGCAGAGTCGCACCCAAAAAACGAAGATTCCCTGTCAGTAGAAATGAACCAAGGGCAAAATTGTCCGTATGCAAAACATTTAGTAAAAAGAGAAAATTTTCCACCGCGGCAAAACCGAGTGCTGCCGTGATCATATAAATCATCGCATCGATTGGTTCGTCAAAATTCTTGTTTTTAAGCGCCGCAACGTAGGCCGCGGCATATTTTACAAATTCTTCAATTAATGCCCAGGCTACTAGCGGCCAACCCGCAGTGATGATTAGCCATAACGAGAAATTGTTTTGATACGCGTCAAGAATTTGGTTAATTAGATTGCCACTCGGAGCAACTAGTTTTTCTAGTAAAAAAGCGGCCACGATAAAAAAACCGCCGACAATAAAGGTTTTCATGATCAGGCGCGTTGGCTCAGGCTTCTTGCGGTCCTCATGAAGCCAAAACCAGAGCCAAAAAATCGTGGGCAAAAAACCGCCCACTGCGGCAAGCAACAAAAAGAAACTCATTTGGCTAGCGCCAGCAGTCATTCCTTAAATTATAGCACGAACTTTACTCAACCGGCCACGATTCGATCATTAGTAGAGAATTGGAACCAAGCTCCTGCCAAATTTCCTCAGTGATGAAGGGCATGAAGGGGTGCAGAGTGATGAGGATTTTCTTGAGAGTGTGAAGGAGGAATTGTTGACGCGAGGTTCTAGTTGGTCCGTCGGAGCCGGCAAAAATCTTTTTGCTATCTTCTAAAATATTAGCTGCCAATTCATCCCAAACATAATGATAGAGTTTGTCAGAGGCGAGATGAAAGCGGAAGTTATCGAAATCGGTGGTGATATCAACAATCAAATTATGTCTAATCTCTCTTAATTTTTGATCAGTCTCTGTATACTTGTTGAAACTCGCGTCATATTGTTTGAAATCCGCATTACTTAAAATGAAGCGGGCCACATTCCACAATTTGTTAGCAAAAAGTTTATAGGCCTTAATCTTGTCCTCCGACAGGGCCATATCGGTGCCGGGTGTGTTGCCAACCACGAGGGCCATGCGCAGGGCATCGGTGCCATATTTTTCGCCAATCTCCACCGGGCTAATGACGTTGCCCTTACTCTTGCTCATTTTTTGGCGCGAACCGTCACGGACCATGCCATGCAAATAGATGGTATGAAAGGGAATTTTACCGGTACGATAAATACCAAGCATAATCATTTTGGCCACCCAAAAGAAGAGGATATCGGCGGCCGTTTCCATCACATCGGTTGGGTAAAAAGTTTTAAAATCAGGATTATCCGGATAACCCAGGGTCGCAAAAGGCCATTGGCCCGACGAAAACCAAGTGTCAAAGGTATCGGGATCTTTAACTAATTCAGCTCCACATTTTTTACATTTAGTTTCTTTATTATCTAAATTCACCCTGTCGAGTTGTTCGCTATACTCTACAGGGTAAACAACGCCATAATCGCAGAGAGGATTGGTGCAAATTTTCGCTGGGATTGGGATGCCCCACACAATTTGGCGCGAGATATTCCAATCGCGGATATTCTCAAGCCAATGGAAATAAATTTTTTCTTGAAAGTCGGGGATAATTTTTACTTCACCCGATTTAACCACTTCAATTGCTTTTTTCGCGAGCGGTTCCATTTTTACAAACCATTGAGGCATCACTCGCGGTTCGAGGGTGCGATTGCACTTATAACAGGTATTGATGGTATGCTCGTAATCTTCTTCTTTTTCCATCAAACCTAAGGTCTTTAAATCTTCAACCACCTTTTTTCTGGCTTCCTCAATTTTTAAACCTTCGTATTTGCCGGCCGCGCTCGTAAGCCGGCCATTCTTGTCGATTACTTCGACGCCGGTTAAGTTGTGACGCTCGGCAATTTCGAAGTCAGCGGTATCGTGCCAAGGGGTAATGGTCATTACTCCGGTGCCAAATTCCATATCAATAACTGAATCCTTAACAACCGTAGCTGTAATTTTCCCTTCCAACCAATCAACCGGGATTTGTTGCCCTTCCTTATACTCAGCATAACGAGGATCATCGGGGTGCATCACCACATACTTATCGCCAAACTTTGTTTCTGGACGAGAGGTAGCAATGGTGAAGGGTCCGTACTTCATATAGTATAGTTTATCGGTTTGAGTCACTGGCGTGGTTTCAAGATCAGAAAGGGAAGTTTGATGTTTGGTGCACCAATTAACAATTCGTTTACCGCGATAAATCAAACCATCATCTGACATTTGTTTGAAAGTGGCGTAAACGGTTTGGATGATGTCTGGGTCAAGCGTAAATTTTTCGCGCGACCAATCGCAAGATGAACCCAGGGCGCGCAGGTCAGTTTCGGTTGCACTTTTATTATCCTGAGTGAACTTCATAATCTCGCCATATAATTCTTCTGGCGAAAAATCGAAGCGAGACTTGCCTTCTTTTTCCAATTTTTTTTCAAACACCACTTGAGTTTCAAAACCGGCATGATCAGTGCCTGGGAGCCAAAGAGTTTTATAGCCGCGCAGACGCTTATAACGCGTCATCACGTCTTCTAGGGTGACAAACAGGGCGTGACCAGCATGGAGACGGCCGTTGGCGTTGGGCGGGGGCATGATAATAGTAAAGGCCCCCTTGTCGGTTTGGGGTAAATTATCGGGATTAAAATATCCGCTTTTCTCCCACCGCTCATAAATTCGCTTCTCGGTCTCGCTCGGGTTATAGGGTTTTAGGAATTTTGAATCGTTATTTAACATTTTTTACCCTATTGAGTAAAAATCTTTTAAGATTTTATGGTGTTAAAACACCATTACTCAACAGGGTTAATCATACCAAAAAACCCATAATTGGCAAAGGGGAATTGGAGGAGGATTATTTGAGATTTAAATTACCATCGGCTTTGAAAGTGTTAGATTTTTGGGACTTGCCAGCCAACAAGCGCAAGCCGGCGGAGAGGGCAATCATGGTGGCGTTATCGGTTGAGTAAGATAGCTCAGGGATAAGTAATTTTAAATTATTGACGCTGGCCATTTTGCTTAAAGCCTCACGCAAGGCGGTATTAGCAATAACCCCGCCACCAGCAATAATGGTTTTGGCCTTGAATTTTTGGCCGGCCGATAAAGTTTTAGTCACCAGCACTTCGATGGCGGCCTGTTGAAACTCGTAGGCAATCTCGGCCTTTATTTTTTCGTCAAATTTATTGGCTTGTTTTAATTTTTGCACCAAATAAAGTACTGCGGTTTTAAGACCCGAAAAAGAAAAATCAAAATCGCCAGAATGGAGCATTGGCCTGGGTAATCTGAACTGAGAGGCCTCGCCTCTCAGTTGGGAGTTAGGGTTAACTAAGAGGCGAGGCCTCTCAGTGCTTATTGTTGCCGCTAGTTTAGAAATCTCTGGTCCGCCCGGATAGGGGAGGTCCAGGATTCGTGCCACTTTATCAAACGCTTCGCCGACTGCGTCATCGCGAGTTCGGCCGATAATTTTATATTTCAGCCAATCTTTCGATAAAACCAACTCGGTATGCCCGCCGCTAACGATTAAAGAAATGATGGGGAAGGCCACTTTTTGCGGTGTTGCGAGCGAAGCCAGGATATGTCCCTCCAGATGATTAACCGGGTAAAGTGGTTTATCCCACACCAGCGCCAACGCTTTGGCAAAATTAATACCCACCCACAGCGCCGGCTCCAAGCCTGGCCCCTTGGTGACGGCAATAGCGTCGATTTTTGGGATTTTTAATTTTGGAATTACGGCAAAAAATTGTTCCTTTAATTCGGGTTCTCGTTCTAAAATTTTATTTATCTTTTTTTCTATTTTTTCTTCAAACTTTTTCTCTTTGCCTTCTCCCTTACCGAAAGCTTCTCCTAGTGATTTAACCAAAATTGGCACCAAATTCTTGCCGTGTTCTCGTTTGGCGAGAGAAGGAACAACTCCGCCCCATTCCTGATGGATCTTAATTTGCGAGGAAATATTATGGGCAAGCACCTTAAAAACGGGCTTGGTGAGAGAGCCTTTAACGTCAACGATACTAATAGCGGTATCGTCGCAACTGGTTTCGATAGCCAAAATTTTCATAATCTAGCTTAGACAATATAAAGCAAAATGGGTCAAATTACAAACATAACAAAAGGCGCCTTGGCATATTCTACTGGAGGTAGACTGCTTTGGCGCCGTTCTCTTTTGTCTGGGTGTCTCCCTTTGTCGTTCCTAGGATCGAGCAAAGTTTGACTGTGAACTTCAGCATGTGCCCGTTCGGTATAGTGACCGGAGTCGGGCTAGGTGTTGCATTGCTTCGGGGGAAACCCGAAGCGTAAGCGGGGTACTACACGGTACTACGGATGCCATTCTGTGGACATCATCACAATAGAGACTTGTTCGTTGCTCCGCGTAAAAACGGAGAGTCTTGCGGTATTGCCCTGCTACACTTGGTCTGGTCCTGGGCCCTACCTAGGAAAACCTAAGCCAAACCCTACACGCAGACACAATGCTGTTCCTCAAACATCAAAGAACTTAATACACTGTATCTGGCTCAAGTATAGCAGATAACGGATAGCTTGTCAAGTATTTTTTATTAAAATCAACCACTTCACCAAAATATGGCTTAAAATAAGGGTAAATTGGCTACTTCAAAATTGGTTTTAGCCTTTCCCCTAATCCTCGGTAGATTCTGACAAGCAAAAACGTCAATAAGGCGATTCCGCTTGGGATTAATGAGGTTAAAGGATTGTCAGTTACAAATTTTAGTATAAGGCCAAGGACATAAACAATCGTACCGACAATAAGGAAGGTATTAATCTCAAAAGCGCTGGGTTTAAACAAAAAAGAAATAAGAAGGGCCGCGCCAATAACTGAAATCAATGAAATAAGAGCAAAGACTGACGACAAAAAGGAAAATAAATATAAAGAGGCTCCGGCCGAAATAATTATGCCGAGGATTGTGAAGAGCCTTGTTTTTCTAATGACATTTTCCTTTTTGGTTTTTTTCATTTTCGCTACCAGAACACCAAGAGCGAAAGCGCTAGAATCGATTGTGCCCATAAAGGCGGCAATTAGAGAGATAATAAGCAATGATCCTAGCCATCCTGGCAGGGCCGCCAAAACCCCTTCGCTAAATAGATTAGAGGGGTCAGCAATAATCCCAGCAAATTTGAAGTTTATTCCCAAATAGGCAATTGCTCCGGCGACTAAGGCGAGCAGGATAAAAGCAAAAATCAGTCCTTTTTTTAGGGATTGCGCATCTTTGCTAGCGAAGATTCTTTGAAAACTCTCGGCTTGTCCTAGTAGGCTTAAAAATTGTAATAGCGCCAGACCGATGGCGAACCAAAATTGAGAAGGATCAAGAGCGGTTGGTATTTTGGCAATTGTAAAATTGACCGGGAAAATAAAAATAGTCAAGACGATTGGTAATATCAGAAGTCCTTGAAAGATATCAGTTTTAATGGAGGCCTTAAAACCACCAAACCAGAGATAGACACAAACCACTCCCGTGGTGAGTAAGAGAGCCGGTATTTTTTCGATGTGGAGCAGGGTGGAGAAGAGGCCGGTGTTAACGAACATTTGTAAAATTAAAAAAAGTGATAGTCCGCCACATAAAATTAAGTTAACAAAGATTTTACTTAATGATCCATACTGGAGACCAAAGTAATCGCCAATCGAAAGAAGATTGTACTCCTTTTGCAAAGAAGAAAGTCGCTTTTTGTAAAAAAAGTACAGAACCACAAGGGCCATACCGGCTCCAACAAAGGCCATTAAATACCAAAAGCCATAAAGATAAGCAAAGGTAACACCCAGTACAAAATTATAACCGGTTAAGAGAGAAGCAAATGTCGTCCAAGTGGACTCGGTCGCCGTGAGATTTTTGGCGCTATTAATGTACTCATCAACGGTTTCTCGACGAGAGGATCGCCAGGTAATAATGGCCAGTATGCCTAAATACAAAATTAGATAAAATACAGTAATATTCATAGTTCCTATTTAATCACACGGGCTAGATAAATGGGGTGAAAAACAGAGGGGGAGATATAGCCTTATCTTATAAACATATTTTAGCTACTAATTGACAAATTATTTGTCAATTAGTATATTTAGATAATTATGATCGGATTAGACAATTTAGACAATAAAATCTTGAAATTGCTTGGGGAAGAACCCAGTCACCCCTCGGAGATGGCTAGAGAATTGGGGATACTAAGAACAACGATTCATTATCGTTTAGGTCGCCTGGCCGAGGCTGGATTAGCAAAAAAGACCATTGTTGGTCGAAAATCTATTTGGCGTCCGGTTTATAAGAATGAGCATAATAAGAGTTATTACCAGGCCTATTTAGGTCGAGACATTGTCCAAGCCTATAGACAACTTCTCAACTTACCGCCCGACTCAACCATTTTCGCCGTTCAGGGAAGTCTTGCCGCCAAGAGTGAGTTTGAGAGTTTGCCAACACTCTTTATTAAAGAAGCTCACCGGATATTCAAAAGAAAAAAGATCGTCATGAGAGGGATTTTAAATGAGAGAGCCTTAGATTTGTTTGCTAAATTAAAAAAAGATCTCGTTAAATCTCATGTTGGCCGAACCCAAAGCATCAAGATGATTTCTGGTAATAAGTTGAGTGCTCACGGCGAAATAATGTCTAGCGAAAAGATTTTATTACTATCTAACCCAAAGTCGCGTTTTGTTTTAGTGATAAAAGATCCTGGCGTAACAAAAATCGTCAACGACATGTTTAAACTACTGTTCGAGCTACTTGACGGGAATAAGACCTTTGATCTAAATAGTTATCTAAGTTCAAGATCCTGATTCTTTTTCGGCCACGAGATAATAACGAAAATCGATCGGTTTGAGCTCAACTTTAAAATTATTGGTCGAAAATAGGCTGGCGAGAGAATTTGGGGTATGAAAATGACTGCCCATTCGTAGAACTTTTTCAAAGGCCTTAACTAATCGCCCTTTGCCTCTTGTCGGATCATATTCTTCCATCACAATTTGGCCCTTGGTTTTTAAAACTCGCGCCATTTCTTTGATTGCTTGGTTTTGATTAGGAAAATGATGAAAAGCGTCAACTAAAATTATTTTATCAAAACGATTATCGGTAAAAGGCAAATTCTCGGCGCTGGCTAAAACGCAAGTCAAACCTTTTTTTTCATGACATTCTTTAAGCATCCCGGTCGAGATGTCGACCACGGTGATTTGGGCGACCTTACCAATTAAAAATTTAGCAATTCGCCCGCTCCCGCCACCAAGGTCTAAGACTTGATCAGTCGGCGCAAAATCGGCCAATTCGGCTAGGTGCCCAAAAGTCTTTTTATCACTAGTGGCCAGATAGTCGTAAATGGGGGCGGTAACATCAAAAAAGCTTTTCATTTTATTTTGCAGATACAATCGAAGTGAACGATGGTTTGATTATCCGACTACTTTTAACTAAATAATAAAAACCACCGAGACAAATTAGCATCAATAAAAGGATCGATCCTCGATATTGGATATTCTCACCAAAGTTTTTGAGTAAATAAAAAGTAAAAAGCCAAACCAACGGCCCCAGAACAGAAGCCGCACGCTCAAAGATCGTAAACAGGCTAAAAAACTCCCCTTGTCTATTTTCGGGCGAAATTTCAGAATACACCGCTCTTGCCAGAGAGAATAAAAGTCCATAAGCAATACCACTTAAGGCTAAAACAACAAACACGAACGAGGGTATTTGCGGAATAAGGGCGATAATGCCAAAACAAAACGCATAAAAAACGCTCGATACCCCCAGCGCTTTTTCTTTGTCTTTTAATTTGTAAACAAGCCTGTTTGCCATAAAGCCACCCACGACCGTGAAGATTAGACCAGTCATGCCGGCATAGGTTACTAATTTGTCTGAAAAATCAAATACTTTTGTTATGTAAAGCGTTAAATATAACTGAAAAGTAAGTATCGAATCGGCCAGCAATGAATAACCGATTAAAAAAAGAAAGATTCTCTTTTCGGAAAGTATTGTTTTAAGAAATATTTTGTAAGAAAAGCCCATTTTCTCTGCATCGTTTTTTAAATCCTTTTGCTTGAAAAAGGGAATTGAAATTAATGCGAACAATACACCACCGAGGAAAAGCGCCAGCGGCTTTCCACTCAAACCAATGATCACGAGTGATGAACCCATTATTGGTCCAATTATCCCAAGAGCAAAAGCATTTCCTAATTGTCCTAGACCAAGACCCACCCCTGATACCTTGGCATTGTTATCAACGCTGGTTATACTTCGCAGCATTGCTGAATAAAAGACATATGAACCCTGAAAACAAACTTGAAATAGAATATAAAAGAAGGAGAGTCCCAATAATGCCGACACGTTAAAAATATCTATGCTTTGTATTAAAAAGGCGAGAACAAATAATGACACCACCATTAAAACGGAAGCGATTTTTATGAAGAATATTCTCTTGCCCGTTCGATCAGAGTAGGATCCTAAGTAGGGTAATATAAGCAACAATAATACCGTCGCGACTGACGCCGACACTCCAACCCAAACATTGCTCGCGCCTCTCTCCGCCAGCATGAGGGGATAATAAAAAATCAGAACAATTGAAGCAAAGGAGTTTGCAAAATCATAAAGATACCAAAGTCGTACAGCTTTTTTCATACAAATTCCGTTCGAGTGGGCGATACAGGATTCGAACCTGTGACATCCACAACGTCAATGTGGCGCTCTACCAACTGAGCTAACCGCCCAAATTATCTGCAATTTCCTGACAAAACTTTCTGCCAATATATACTAATTTTCTTTGTATGGCAACATTGCCGCAACTAATTATACAGACGCCTTTATAATTAGGATAAGTCTTTGTACCAAGCGTTCTTTTGTCAATTGAGACTTTCCTAAACCTATCAGTCGGCATCTCTAATTTTTTTGCCCAGTATTTTTTCAAAAGCTCTGGGTCCTGGTCGGCCCGTAAGTGAAGGTAAAAAGATATATTTTCCATCTTAAGATTGTAGACAAATTTCATTACTTTTAAAAAGAATTTTAAAATTAGCGGGTCTGAATTACCCAAACTCGTTGCTGATCCAGCTTTGTACCCTTCGCCAAGATAAAGCATTGCCAGGCTTAATTCTAATATTTCTCGGTCTTTGTCGATTTTATTGAGCGTTTTATCTGCTTCAATTTCGGCGGTTCTCAGTCTGTCTTCTTTTTGCCCGTTGTGCCACTTCGTCGCTCCTTTCCTTGCTTTGATCAAAGCTCTTTCATGTTTTCGCTTCAATCTTTTCTTTTGTAACGAAGTAAGTTTTATATCTCTGAACCAGCCACTCAAAGTGGAGCGGGGAATGTCCAGAGTTTTTTCGACATCCCTAATAGATTTGCCTTTTTCTCTTAGTGAGATTGCCTTTGACTTTAACTCGAACCACCTTGATTTCATGTATAAATTATATCATCTGTGGTTCGAATGAATCAAACAAAAACTGGGGATAAATATATAGCAATTACCCGAGAGCAATATTGTAATTTAGATAAGCGGCGAAAATTACCCAGAGCAGATAAGGGACAAGTAACCAGCCGGCACGACGATCAATCTTTTTAAAGGTTAAGGTGGTAAACAGAACAAATAACCAGAGCACCACAATCTCCATTAATGCCCAAGATGGCTTTTGTAGGTAAAAGAAAAGAACTGACCACCAGACATTAAGAATTAATTGGGCGGCAAAGAGCAGGTAGGCTAAATGGGCCAGGTGCCTTTTGGTGTTTATGGGCCTCTTCCAAACAAGATAAAGAGCGATGCCCATTAAGATAAAAAGTATTGTCCAAGCGATCGGGAAAACCCAGCTTGGCGGTGTTAAAGCTGGCCTAGTCAAGGTCTCATACCAGCCACTCTTAATTGACGGAGTAGTAAAAAGTGAACCGATAAAACCAGCGAGAAGGGGAATGGCGATGGAGATTAAAAGTTTGAGATACTTCATCTCCCTATTATAAAATGAATAGGAAAAAAAGTCTCTGCGGAGGCGGGAGGATTCGAACCCCCGATGCCCTTTCAGGCATACATGTTTTCGAAACATGCGCGTTCAACCACTCTGCCACGCCTCCTTTCGACAAACCAAATCCTAACATTTTCTTGGCAACTTTTCAAAAAAATGATATATTGCTGGCGTCAAGTTCGGGTTCTAAAAATTTATTGGCCCCATCGTCTAATGGTTAGGACATCACCCTTTCACGGTGGTAATCCGGGTTCGACTCCCGGTGGGGTCACAAAATTCATACAATTTTAATGTTTATCCAGTGCTTATCCACAGGGTTATCCTTGGTTTGGGGCTTTGATTTGACCACCATTGTGACAAAATGTAAGAGGAGAAGACCGGTGTGCGGTCTTCCTGTTCGTTGAAAGACGACAGCGTAAGCGAAACAAATATGAGGTGTTGATCATGGAGACCGATGCTAAGACGGTTGGTGGCGCCGATGCCACTATCGGTCTGGCTCCGGTCCAGGTCGATCATCTCGCGATTGTTCGAAGTGAGTTCAGCCGGAAAATGCACGAGCGGGTCAGAACCAATCTTGGCGATCAATCGTATGATCTCTGGATTGTCAGCGGGGGAGTAACGTTCAGTTTTTACGAGGATCAACTCTCAGAAAGACTGGCTGGAGTCGTCTATACGGCGAGTTCCTTTGCTTCTGGCTGGCTCGGTGACCCCAAAAAGGTTTATCTAGCCGCTATAACCACTGCGTTCAGAGAGCAAGAAATCTTCCACTGGAAGTGCGTGGAGGATGGGGCACTCTGTGAAGTGGCCAAGAAAGAAGTTCTGCCGGTAAGACAGTGTTTACCGAATCTTGAGGCCGAGAAGCCCGAGCCGGTAGTAAGTAACAAGAAGGTGCCGAAGTTCTGCCCTGGCAGGCCACCTGTTATCGGAGTTAGTTTCGAAGACTTTGTCCCCGAAACCTCGGCTAACAAAATGGCGCTGGAGGCAGCCCAGGAGCTTACCAAGAGCCGAAAAGCAGCTAGGTTTACCAGCGCGATTTTTCACGGACCTAGCGAGTCCGGAAAGAAACACCTGGTTCTCTCGACTCTTCGGGCGATGTTGGAGGCTTATCCAAGACTGGATGTCTTCTACTTGGATGGAGACGGGTTCGGTACCCTGTTCCCGAGTTTCTTCTGGACAGGAAAGGGTGGCCAAACTCAAGCCAACGACGCGGATCTCAAGATCTTCAAGGACCGTCTCTACGCCGCCCAAGTTCTCGTTATCCCCGACCTTGACCTTGTTGGCCTTAGGCATGACGGGAGCAAGAGACAAATGGCTCGGGCCATAAATCTGGTTCGCCAGAATGGAGGCCGAGTCCTGATCTCTCTGCTCCAGCCGCTGCCGGAAAGTGAGGCTGAGGGTATCGACCTGTTTGGACCAGAGCTCTACCGGGTGATAAAAGAGATAAGAAATTTCCGAATGGAAAGAATTTCTCGGGAATCTTATCCCCTAGTTGCCCAAGCGTTTCTGGCTAAGCAGTTCATCTCGGCTAAAACACCGGGAGAGAGGGCAATTGTCGATTGGATAGTGAGGAGGACAAAAAGCCTCACTGTGCTAAAGAATCGACTTGAAACCCTTGTTGAAGAGCATAACAGGAGGGCGACGGATGGCCGCCGTGTCACCCTGCCGGAGGTGCAAGAACTGTTCAAGTTCCCGCCAAACGCCGACGATCTCATTGCCCTAGTACTGGAGGTCGGGAAACTTCAGCGGAAGGTCCGTCGTGGCGAGGTCGAATATAAGCGAGTTTTAGATATCGCTTGCTACCTTGCTTCTGAAGTTGTCGGTCTCGACCGGGAGAAGGTTGCTCAGTGGTTCTATCCGGACACCATCTGGGCAAGTTGCGATGTCAGCGGTGGCCTAATGCGTATCGAGAAGCTTCTGGAGACCTCAGAGGCCCGCTTTCCTCTCGGCATTTTGGCAAGAGAACTCTTGCGCCGGTTCTCCGTTCCTGAAGGGAAAAGAGAATTCTGGGCCAGCAGGCTAAAGGAGTGGACTCTCTCTGAGTCGGGCAAGAGCAAGGGTCGTCGTCGCTGTCGAGACAAGTTTTAGTCAGGGCCCCCGGAGTACACTGTCCGCGGGCCCTTTCGCATTTTTATAATTTTTAGAAATAAAAGTTTCCCCAAACCAAAAGCCCCTTGTCGGGGCTTTTGGGCCTACTGCTTACCACTAATCAACGTGCCTTTAGCAATTACATGGCCGGCGTGGTAAACGAGTAGGTCGTGGAGGTAGCTGTTCCTCCTCCGGCGTTGGTCGAGGTCACGACATAATAATAAGTCGTGTTGGGGATTAGACCGGATAAGGTTCCCAGATGGAAGAAGGCCGGCACCACGTCACTGGCCGCTGGAGTTCCGGCCGTGCTAACCGGTGTTGTGGTTGAGAGCCACAATTTCCCATCAGCTAACTGGTCGGTAACGAGAATCACTATCGCGCTGGTACTAGACACGTTGAAAGCGCTAGTGAAGAGGATGGCTGGTGGCGGGGAAATTACCGGCGGGGTACTTGTTCCGGTAGCCGTAGTGGTAAACGATACAACCGAGGATGTTGCCGTTTTGTCGGCACTGCTTGCTCGAACGGTCAGATAATAGGTGGTACTAGGGATGAGACCGGTCAAGGCCAAACTATGAGTAGTTGTTGTGGCGGTCGGGTCAATTATCACCGTCCCTCCGTTCGTGGCCAACTGAGTGGTGGTGCCAAACATCACGTTGCCGGTTGTTGGTAAATTGGTTAACCAACTGATACTGGCCGAGGTCGAGGCGACGGAAGAGAAATTGATACTAGAGATTGACAAGATCGCCTGACCACCGCCATGTTCAGCTTCATTTTCGTGTTCATCTTCTCTCTCTCCGTATCCGGTTTGTTCGTTTTGATTCTTGCCGTGATCGTCATCGTCTTCTTTCTTGCTACCAGAGTTGTCACTATTCTGATTTTGCTGACCATGATCATCTTGGGTTGCCGGTGTGGCCACTACTTGATGTTGATCTTGTCTTCTTTCGGCTTGATCTCTTCCAGACGGCTCTCGGCCACCGCCATCCTCGGCGAGAGCCAAAGCGCCAGGCACGGCGAGCACCAACGCTAAAGCGATCGAGAAAGGGACGAGTTTACTATGCCATTTAATCAATAATCTTTTCATAAGATTTTTTAAGTTAAGTTAATCGACTAAACATCAATGGCGACTAATTTACTCAACTAGCGACGACCAGAGACTCATTTGGCGGGGATTTATTGGCTTTTCCGCCAACGGCCCGCTAGGTAGGTTGTAGGTTTATAACTACGATTTGGTCCCAAATTCTGGTGCAAAGCCCGGATGTTTGTTATAGTTTTCTTATGATAATTTGGATTGCGCTAGCCACTTTTTGCTCAACACTTTTGGGCGGACTTTTTGCTTTGCGGTTTCGGGATAAGTTGCACTTGATTCTCGGCTTCTCGGCCGGGGCGGTGATTGGCGTCGCTTTTTTTGATTTATTGCCCGAAGCGATTAATTTGGGGCAAGGACTTTATGATGTTTCTTTTGTTACTGGCATTGTCGCACTCGGTTTTATTGTCTACATGACTCTTGACCGTTTGATTTTATTTCATCCGCCGGCCGACGAGGATTGTCTCGACTGTCATAACGAGCACCACCAATTAGGAAGTTGGCCCCAAGGCCTTTGGCGGGGTAAACTAGGCGCTGGCACCTTGGCCGTGCACAGTTTTCTCGACGGCTTGGCAATTGGCCTGGCCTTCCAAGTTTCATCGGCCGTCGGCGTGATTGTGGCGGTCGCGGTTTTAACTCATGATTTTTCTGACGGCATTAACACGGTTGGTTTGATTTTAAAAACCGGGCACTCTGCGGTGCCCGGCCAGACCGATCCAGACAAGAAACGCCAAGCGTTTAGCTGGCTTTTGATAGATGCCATTGCGCCGGTGCTGGGTGTTTTGGCCACTTTATTTTTTACTCTCTCCGAAACTTCCCTCGGCCTCATCCTGGCCGTTTTTTGCGGCTTCTTCCTCTATATCGGCGCCTCCGAATTGCTCCCTGAGAGTCATCACGGCCACTCCACGCGCTTGACTACCCTAATGACGATTCTCGGCGCCTTGGTGCTATATCTGGCGGTTAAACTGGCCGGGGTCTAAATTATTTCCTCTGCAAAAAGTTATAGATATCTTCAACGGCGTTGGCGGCATCGCCGGCGGCGATATTGTTTTGACGATAGAGAACATCGGTGCAGTCGCCGGCTGACCAGATTCCTTCTTGCGAGGTGGTCTGGCGAAGGTGGTCAACAACGATTTCACCTCTTTCATTTAATTTAACGATGTCTTTAAAAATAGCGGTATTGGCGACAAAACCAATCTCAACAAAAATACCGGTCACGGGCAATTCAATCGGCTCACCGGTGGCTAAACCTTGTTCATCTTTGTTTTTGTAAACTAAAC
The DNA here is from genome assembly GCA_041663165.1 of Minisyncoccota bacterium. Classification (GTDB taxonomy): domain Bacteria; phylum Patescibacteriota; class Minisyncoccia; order Phycocordibacterales; family XYD1-FULL-46-19; genus CAIPHT01. The sequence continues at coordinate 30,685 of JBAZRF010000005.1, forward strand.
TTTTGACAAATCCGCCAGCTGGCGGAGCGCCTTTAATCTCAACCAGCTCAACATTTTTAAATGCTTTGAATTTTGGGTTTTGCAAAAGTTTGTCAATCGTGATTTGTTCGGCACGAAAGGCGGGCATGGTTTCAAGTAGGGTGACACTATTGCAATAAGCAAGGAGTTGGCCAGCCGAATTGAAACCGGCATTACCGCCGCCAATCACCGCCACATCTTGACCAGAGAAGATTGGGCCATCGCAGGAGGCGCAGTAAGTAACGCCTTTTTGTTCGAAAACGTCAGCGCCCGGCACGGTTAATTTTCGTCTGACAGCGCCGGCGGTAATAAGGACAGTTTTAGCTTTGTATTCGTCTTTGTCAGTTTTTACCACAAAGCCGTTGCTTTCCTTGGTCAGCCCGGTTACTTGCTCGGGAACCTTAATTGTTAAATCGGGTCCTTCATAAGAACGCAAATGTAGCTCAAGTTTTTTGGCCAGGTCAATGCCGGAGATATTTTGCTCGCCGATCCAATTTTGAATTTCGGGTGAGACCGAAGATTGGCCGGCTAATTCTTGAGCGATAAGTAAAGTTTTTAATTTTTTTCTAGCAGCATAAACGCCCGCCGATACGCCGGCTGGTCCGCCACCAATAATGATTAGGTCGTACATAGCTACATTATAGCACACCTGTCTACTTAGTTTTCGAACGGCGAAGAAAAGCGGGGATTGACGACCAATCGTCATCTTCGAAATTTTCATCCTTTTTGTCTTTAGTCAGGTTGCTCAAACCATTTCCATTTCCGATCGTCGTTTTTGTTTCAAGTTCTTTACCTAGCTTGTTTTCTTCAATTTCAGTTTTGATTTTAGCGGACTCTTCTTTAGCGGGCATTTCTTTTTTGGGTTCGATTGAATCAATTATTTTAAAATCATCCCGCGACTTTTTGCCGTCGCTCGAGAAACCGCAGGCGATAACGGTGATCTTAACCTCATTCTTCTTCATCTTGTCATCTTTAATTGTGCCAAAGATAACCTTGGCCTCTGGGTCGATTGATTCGGTAATGATTTTGGCCGCTTCTTGAAGTTCGAAGAGGGTTACGTCTTCACCGCCGGCCACCGTAAAGAGAATGCCCTTGGCGCCGTTGATTGAGACATCAAGCAGTGGGGAACTGATCGCCATTTTGGCGGCCTCAACGGCACGATTTTCACCCGAGGCGACACCCACGCCCATGAGAGCAGAGCCGGAGTTTTGCATAATGGTACGGATATCGGCGAAGTCAGCATTGATTTTGCCGGGCATGGTGATGGTATTGGAGATACCCTCAACTGCCTGTTTTAGAATTTCATCACACATGGCAAAGGCCGAAGTGCAGGTGGTATCGTGACTGATTAGTGTTAAGAGGCGGTCATTGGGAATGGTAATAATTGCATCCACTTCTTTTTTGACTTCCTCGATACCTTTTTCGGCGATGGCTTTGCGTTGTTTGCCTTCAAAATAAAATGGGCGAGTGACGACACCAATGGTTAGGGCGCCCAAGTCCTTGGCAATTTTTGCCACCACTGGCGCCGCGCCGGTGCCGGTACCGCCGCCCAAACCGCAAGAAATAAAAACCATATCAGCGCCCTTCAAAACGTTTTGAATGTCCTCCAAACTTTCTTCAGCCGCTTGCCGGCCGAGGTCGGGATTCATGCCGGTACCGAGACCGCGGGTTAAACTTTTACCAATATGGATTTTTTTGCTAGCTCGCGAGTTTTGGAGATGTTGAGCATCGGTATTCATGGCGATAAATTCAACGCCTTGAACTTTAGCTTCAACCATGTGAGTAATCGCGTTGGTGCCCGAACCGCCGACGCCGACGACTTTGATGCGGGCAAATGATTCAATTTCAGGGTTTATTTTAGGCATAAAAAATAATTGGGGTCTTAATTTCCCCCATCTTAGCAAACCGCTTAAAAAAGGCAAATTTAGGGCATCAGTTCTTTAATCCAGCTCCAAATTTTGCTTCGGGTGTCCTTAATGAGCCTTAAACCGAATGATTCTTCCCCCCCATCTTCGAGGCTATAAACACATAAACCATAGGAAACTGACCAAGCGGCATCGCGAATCTGACTCTTAGAGTTCGAGGCGATAGCCGATACCGCCACTTTCGCTGGGAGTTTAAAATAATTTTTAGCGAGCTCTTCAATATTTGGGATACTTGATCCGCCGCCAGTGATAACTAAACCGGCCGGAAGTAAGCCATTGCGGCCAAGTTTTTTAAGATGGGTTTCGATGAATTCAAAAATGTCAGACAAACGAGCCTCGATAATTTCATCCAATTTCTTTTTGGTGCCGACCGGTTCGCCTTCTCCCCGTTTGATTTTTTCAGCTTCTTCAATTGGGATACGAAAACCGAGGGCGATGTCGTTGGTAATATCCATTGACCCGATGGGAAAGACTTGAATTGAGACCGGGACACCCTCTTCAAAAACGGCAATCGAGGTAGTTTGCGAGCCGATATTAACCAAGACGCTGCCGGCCATTTTTTGGAGTTTGGACATTATCACCAAACTGGCCGAGAGAGGAGCGGCAATGACATCCTCGACCATTAAACCGGCATCCTCAATCACTTTAATAAGATCTTTGAGGTGCTGGCTAAGGCAAGTGATAAAAAGAGTTCGAGCTTCGAGTTTTCCGCCGTGCATGCCTTCAGGATGGCCAAGCACTTTTTCCCCATCAATTTTGAAGGAAATAGGAATACGATGAAGAATGTGTCGGTTGATCATGTCGGGCAAGTTGGCCTGACTAGCCTCAATGGTACGATTAACGTCAGCTTCAGAAATTTCGGTGTCTGGCCGAGCGGTCAAAACACTACCCTCCGTTACCCTTGAATCGAGTGAGACTCCCCCCATCCCCAGGAAAATTTTGCGGATTCGTAACTTCAAGCTTCGTTCGGCGTCGGCAACAGTGGCGCGAATTGCTTCGGTTGCTTCATCTGGGTTAATAACATAACCGCGACGCAAACCGCGAGCTGGTTTTTTAACCAAGGCCAAAACTTGCGGAGTACTATCCCCGGTTTTAATTTCGCAGACGACGAGCCGCACCCACGCGGTTCCCACGTCCAATCCCGCGATGATTTGTCGATTGGCCATTCTTTTTTAACGAAGACAAAAACCTTTTCTCTTCAGTCTCCATTTTACTACCATGAGTGAATCCTGCCAAATGCAATAGGCCGTGGATAAACAAATGGTCAACAGCAAAGTCGGTAATCGGTAATTTTATAAAAATTTCGCCCGAAGTTTTAGTGAGTGGAAATGATAAAATATTAGCGATTTTGTCTTTGTTCCGCCTCTCTTTGTTTAGTCTGTGAGTTAGGGTTTCACCGCAAAAGACCAAGCTCAAATCATATTTTGATCCGAGGATTTTTTCGGACAATTTTGCAAAAGGCCCGCTCGGGGCCGGCCTTTTGGTTAAATTAACGATAGCTAGGGGCATCTTTGATTTTGCCGAGTTTCTTCAGTCGTTCATAGGCGGTTCGTTTAGTCATTCGTTTGAGCGCTTCATTTTTGCGCTTGAGGGCCGATTTGGGTCGTTCGTTATAGCGAGCACTGCGAGTCTTTTTAATTAAACCAGCGCCGGAGACGCGCTTCGAAAATCGGCGCATCACGCTCATGTTGGTTTCGGAGGCACCTTTAACTACCTCAATCGTGCTGTTTTTGGTCATGACAAGAGGATAACATTTTTCTCTAAAAATGGCAAACCTCACCCTCTCCCCGCCAGACCTCAAGTGAGCTCGAGGTCTGGCGGGTTAGCGATTTGTATGCTAGTAATTAAACTAGACACTAGACAAATCTTTGAAGGGAGGTGAATCGAAAATGAAGACCGTTACTCTTCATGGTTCCAGCGGGGAAGTTCTGGCTCCGTTCGGCGAGCCGGGGACATTCATCAGGGGTAAACGCCAGGCAGTACGGATCATTGGAGTTGGCCCTGACGAGGAGACACCTCTCGAAGTCCGGGAAGCCCTTGTCGGAAAGGTGGTTGATGCCATCCTTACCCAAAAACAAGTCATCGAGCAGGGAGGTTCGGCATTTGCGGATGTCTTGCCCGAAGGATGCCTTCTGGCATATGCGCAAGAGGTGATCGAGTTACTGGAAACATGCCATGAGTTATCGGCTGCCGAGGCACTGCGGAACATTGCCGGCGCCGACCTGGACATGTATATCCTCGAACGAGAGATTTACGAAGTTATCCCTTGACCATGAGACCCGCCCACGACAACGAGCCTAAATCGCTCGCGCGAGGCGGGCCTGTTGTTTTTAATAAAAAATTTGAAATGGCAAACCAGCGGCGCGCTTGCGCGCCGCTGGTGGATACGGTCATCTCAACCAGATACAGTCTTTCTCCCCGATTCGATACAAACGTACCGTTCGCCAAGCCCAAACCCTCCCGAGAGATTCTGTCCAGAGCACGAGAATACCCCATGCTCTTTTGATGGCGGTCTTGCGACAACCGGCCCATATGTACCTAGTCTTTTGGCGGATGAAAAGACCAGGTTTGCCGGGGTCTCGCGAATAACAGCCTGCCGAGCAAACGACCCGATATCTTTTCATCCTAAAACTCCCTTGTTGTTGGTCTAGCTCAATACTAATTATATTCTAAATAATTGTCCAATTCCTCATCCTGTTTAAAACTGCAAGGTTGAACCTTGCGGTAGCAGTCAAGCGAGGCCCGTTCAGTTAAACAACCTCGCGTAGCCACGGCCAGCATGGTTTTCGCCATCATTTATTGTTCGCAGAACTATGGCGAAATGGCCGTCGCGGAGCGTAAGAAAACCATTCGCGGGAATGATTTTCTGTGTTGTTTAACTGAACGTGGCCGAGCGCCTATTTAATTTTTTTCAAGTACTCGGCCAGTTTGGCGACCTTGATCGTGTCTTGAGAGCGATTGTCCATATTGCGGACAATCACGGTGCCATCAAGGGCTTCTTTTTGGCCTAGAATAATCGTAAAGGGGACTCCCAGTTTTTCCGCGAGACCGAGTTGGGTCGAGAGTGAGTCCTTAGAAAGCGAGTGCTGAACGGGGATTTTGGCCTGGCGCAGAGCCTCGATAACTTCAAAACTCTTCAATTTTGCATCAAAGGAAAGTTGAATGAAAAAGACCTTGGGCTTCTTTAAGAGACGGGGCGACAGCTTGGCGTAGGTGGCAAGCTCGGTAATGCGATCAACGCCAAGCGACACACCCACGGCCGGGACTTCTTTTTTAATATTCAAACTCTTGGCCAAGCCGTCATAACGACCGCCACCGCCCAGAGCGAGGGAGTCAACCGTGCCATTCTCGTCCGTTTTTTCGATAAAGACTTCGAAGACGGTACGGGTGTAGTAGTCAAGACCGCGCACCAAAGTGTTGTCAATTTCATAATTAATACCAAGTTCATCGAGATATTCGAGTACTTCTTTAAAGTGAGTTTTGCACGAGGCGCAAAGATAGCTAATTGAATCCGGCGCCCCTTTTTTGATTTCTTGGCAATTAGGATTTTTACAATCGAGGAGGCGGATTGGATTGGTCTTTAACCGTTCACGGCAATCAGCGCAAATACCCTTGATATTCTTTTTATAATAATTAACTAGCTCACGGCGAAAAGTCCCGCGACATTCGCTGTCGCCCAGGCTGTTGATTTTAAATTTGAGATTCGTGATACCGGCTTCTTCTAAAATAATTCTCGTCAGATTGATGATCGTGGCATCGGCTATACTTTTCTTGGTGCCCAAAATTTCTAAACCAAATTGATAGAATTGACGATAACGTCCCTTTTGTGGATTCTCATGGCGAAAGAAGGGGCCATGATAATAAAACATTAATGGTTGAGGCACGGAGAACATACCATGTTCAACATAGGCGCGCATCACTCCGGCGGTATTCTCTGGACGCAAGACTAGGCGATCTCCGCCCTTAGTCCTAAGATTGAACATCTCCTTGCTGACAATATCGGTCTCTTCCCCCACTCCTCGCGAAAAAAGTTCCTCTTTTTCCAAAATGGGTGTTTCGATCGGTTTAAAACCATAATAAATGGCAATTTCGGCGGCTTTTTCGAAGAACCCTTGAAAAAGATAAACCTCGTCACCAATCAAGTCACGCATACCCTTGGGTGACTGCAATTCCTCGCTTTTACTTGCTTTAGGCATAATTTGTCTCAAACTAACACAGTTTTTTAATCAAAGCAAATTTCTATTTTGTCGCGTAAGTTACCAAGCCGGGCAAATAGGAGATTTTTTTTGGCGGGAAGAGGCGCAAAAGCGCCCGGCCCTTGATTAGGTTGCGAGGCAGCGCGCCCCAAAAACGTGAATCCCAGCTAACGGCTCGATTATCTCCCATGGCAAAATATTCGTTTGGTCCTAATTTGCGATAGGCGCTAATATTACTCTCGCTGCCCAAATATTTTTCTTGTAGAGCTAGCTGTTCGCCATCCTTGGTAATTATTGTTGTTTGACCGTTGCGAACACTAACCGTTTCGTTTGGTAAGCCAATAACACGCTTGATAAAATATTGAGATTTGTTGACAGGATTTTTAAAAACAATTACCTCGCCCCGTTCCGGATCTCGGAGCAAATAAGAAGCCTCGTCAATAATTAAATAATCATTCTCTTTAAAAGTATTATCCATTGATGAACCGTGAACAATAAACGGTTGAGCGATGTACATACGAAAAGGAATAATAATCACGACCAAAATAGCCGCAAATTTTATCGCTTCCCACCAACCGTCAGACTTTTTAGGGTTTTCCACCAGTCAATATTATTATATAATGGCGAAATGAGCAAGAAAACAAATTATATTTTTGTTGGGCTGGGTAATCCCGGGGAAGAATATGTCCAAAGCCGGCATAGTTTTGGCCGGATGATTTTGCTGTCGCTCGCGCAAAAGCCGGTTGAAGGAATGACGATCGGCGATTGGCGTTTTGATAAAAAAATGAAAGCGCAATTAGCGGGCGGGCGGGGAGCCAAAAATAAGTTTCAATTATTATTGCCCGAAAACATGATGAATAATTCAGGTGGTTGCATTAAGCCCCTCATTAAAAGTAAAAAAGAGGCGGGGGACGTCGTCGTCATTCATGATGACATTGATTTACCACTCGGCACCGTTAAACTCTCGTATCATCGAGGGTCGGGCGGCCATCGTGGGGTTGAGTCAATCATTAAGGCTTTAAAAACAAATGAGTTTGTTCGGTTACGTTTGGGCGTGGCGCCAACTATGCCGTCGGGTAAAATTAAGAAACCGGGGAGCGACAAAATTATCAATTTTATTATCGGCAATTTTAAGCCGAGCGAAGAAGGGGAAGTAAAAAAAGTAATTAAAAAAGCAAAAAAGATTGTTGAATCATTGGTTGAAGTTGGTCTGGATAAGACCATGAATCTCTATAACAAGACCTAGCTGGTTATTATAATAATTATAAAAAAGAAAGGCCAGGTCGTCGAACATCAACGCCTAGCCCATTCTGCCGTCGAAACGGCTGCCCATAAGGATCAGGGTGCGCACCCTGCCGTGCGTCACTACAGCCCGAAGCGACGCCGGCCGTCCCGCTTAATAGGATAACAGATTGCTAAAATCTGTCAATAGCCCAGACCTTATTATTAGGCCTTTTTCTCTTCTGTCTTAACTCGTTCTGGCACTGAGCCAAAAAAGAGGGTCATTCGTTGATCTTTAGGTTCGAAGATATTTATCGTAAAGGTGTAAGTCTTTCCCAGCTCAAGAGTCTGGCGTAAATCCTCATCACTCTTGAATTCGGAGATATGAACTAGACCAGCCACTCCCTCCTCGAGCGAAACCAAGGCCCCATGCTTATTGTGCTTGATAACGGCGCCAGTAACGATTTGTCCTCGATGGTATTTTTTCTCGGCATCTTTCCAGGGGTTGTCTTTGAGTGCTTTAATAGAGAGGGAAATCTTGTCGTCTTTTACCTCAATAATCTTAGCTTTGACCTTATCACCGATATGATATAGATCGCGCGGATTTTCCACTAAGGACCAGTCGATTTCGGAGATATGCACTAGGCCTTCAAGGTTTTCTTCGATCTTAATAAAGATGCCAAAATCAACGGCGCCGGTCACTTCTCCCTCAACGATGTCGCCCAAGGCATATTTACTAATAATCTCTTTTTTAATCTTATTGTCTTGGTTTTTTTCGGAGAAGATCAATTTCCCCTCCTTTGAATCAGTACCAATAATTGAAACGGTTAAGGTTTTGCCCACCAATTTCTTCAATTCCTCCACAATCGCTTCTTTGTCTCCACCCTCAACACGAGGATAATGTTCGGCCTTGAGTTGTGAGGCGGGGAGGAAGCCGTCCATCCCGTTCCAATCCAAAATTAAACCACCCTTATTGGCCTCTTTAACCAAAAGTTCAAACTGTGATTTATTTTTTGAAGCCTTCTCGGCATCATTCCAGATTAAGGCCTGCTTGGCTTCTTTGAGGGAGAGTTCAAAATAACCCTCTTCGCCCTCAGTTTCGATCACCTTGGCCGTTACAAAGTCGCCGACCGCGATCTTCTTAATAATGTCTTTAGCATTTAAATATTCTCGGCCAAAAATGATACCCGTGCCAAACGGCGGGACATCAATGTAAATAGTCTTACTCCCCTTGCCAATCACCATACCTTCGACAATGGCGCCAGCCTCGGGCTTTTGCGCAGATTGCTTGATATATTCGTCCATCAAGCGTTTGGGGCCTTCTAACTCAACACGCTCTTCATCCTGACCGGATAGGTCTTTATCGGACAAGCGCTCGTCATCGACGATCTCGGTCTCGGCCACTAAATTAGGATCACTTATAATGTTTTTCATAATGTCTCCTACTATACAAAATAAAGCCCAAATTGGCAAATTTAACAAAAAACAAAGGCGGGGTCCGGAGACTTGCCGCCTTGCGTTGCTGGTTCGTGGCCTCCCTCAAGGAGAGGACCGACTAAATTGTCCGGGATGACCCTCGGGATAAACTCGCTTTCCCTAACGGTTTTGACGAGTTACCTCGTCCCTGAACCCGAACGCTTCCTTCCCGCAGTAACCAGCCCCAACCTCAGGGAATTAGCCGTATTGTATCTTTAACTAAAAATTTTGCAATCCACTTAGAGGCCTCGCCTCTAAGTGCCAAATTTGTTAATATGCTAAGCAATGTCTCAAAGAAAAGTCGCTTTTGCTATCGGAGAATATTACCACGTTTTCAATCGCGGGATTGAAGGTCGGAGTATTTTTGCCAATGATGAAGACCTCAATCATTTTATTCAAAGTGTCGAAAAATTTAACGACAACAATGTTGTAGGAGGTTTATACATGAGCTCGTTCGATAAATACAAGAAAAAAGGGAAGAGATTAGTAAATATCATTTGTTATGCTTTCAACCCAAACCATTATCATTTTTTAATGACTCCCTTGGTCGAGAAAGGTATAGAAAATTTTATGCAACGGCTCGGTACCGGTCATACAATGTTTTTTAATCACCAGCACAAGAGGAAGGGGAGATTGTTTCAAGGTGTTTTTAAATCAGCCCATATTGATTCGAATGAGTATTTAATGCATTTGAGTGTTTACATTAATTTAAACGACAAAGTTCACCAACTTAGAGGCGAGGCCTCTAAGTTGGCAAAAACTAGCTGGAATAGCTATGCCTCGAAAAAGAGAGACATTTTGCTTAGGGATATAAGCATAATTACCAATCAATTCAAAAATCCCAAAGAGTATAAAAAATTCGCCGAAGAAATTTTGCCAGATATTATTGAAAGAAAACAATTACTGAAAGAGCTTGAAGCTATCATTATCGAGGAAGAATAGCCACTTAGAGGCGAGGCCTCTAAGTGGCTTGCTGATGACTTACTGATTTTAACTTGCTATAATTTTTTTGTGGATAAAATAATCGGTTCATTCGTCGAAGAACTTAAAAAAAGACCAGACGTTATTGGTATTATTCTTTTTGGCTCTTGGGCCAGGGGAAACAATCGGCCGGATAGTGACATCGATCTAATGGTTATTACCATTGAGGAGTTTAGGAGGACCGTTGAATATAAAGATAATCGAGCTTTTGAAATTACTTATACGACAGAAAAATCAGCGATGGACTATTGGGAGAGTCACAAAAATGATTGTGCTGGATTGTGGGAAGTGGCAAAAATTCTCTACGATAAGGACGGAACGATAAAAAAGCTCGAAGAGTTTGCTCAAGGGATTATAAAAAAAGGGAAAAACCCGTTGGATGAAATAAAGATAGGTCATCTTAAATTTGACGCCAAGGACAGTTTAGAGGCGGTTAAGGCTCTTGCTAAAACCGAACCAGTCCTAGCTAATTTTTTATTAACGAACAAAATCTTTTGGCTGACTGAATTATTTTTTGATATCCGCCAATTGTGGGTACCGGCTCCTAAACAGAGGTTCGACAAAATAAAAGAAATTGACAAAGAGTTTTTCGATCTTCTAACTCAGTTTTATCAAGACGGCATTGCTCTTACTGAGAAAATAAAAATTGCTGAAAAGACCATACCGATAGTTTTTAAAAGTTAGATTTCCCCTTTGTTTTTGGGCGCCTTTTGTGCTACAATAGAAGGGTAATTCTATGATTATCACCTATCATCGAGAGGGTTTTGTTAAGGTCCAGCAAGGCGACTTGGTGGTCGCTTTTAACCCGATTAGTCGAGAAATTGACGCTAAAGCGACGCGTTTTGGGGCGGATTTATGTTTAATTGCTCTAAACAGTCCGTCGTTTAATGGTTGCGAGACAGTCACTTTTGGCAATAAAGAACCGTTCATTATTGATGGTCCGGGCGAGTATGAGATCGATGGTATTTTTGTTTACGGTTTAACGAGCGGTGGCGCCGACGGTCAAGTTAACACGATTTTTACCACCGAGATTGAGGGGATTCGCTTGTGCCATTTGGGCGCTCTGTCTAATCCGGCGCTTGACCCCAAAACGATCGAAGATATTGGCGGCGTTGATATTTTATTTGTGCCGATCGGTGGCGGTCCGGTCTTGTCGCCCAAAGATGCGGCTAAGTTGGCGGCTTCGCTTGAACCCAAAATGATTATCCCGGTAATGTTTGAAAATGGCGAAGGGGAGACGGCGCTCAAAACTTTCTCTAAAGAAATTGGCGGTAATGCTGAAAATCGTGTCGATAAGCTAACGGTCAAGAAAAAAGATGTCGAGGGCAAAGAGGACGAGGTAATTATTATTCAAGCCAGTTAGGATTGTAGTATGTCAATTACCAAATATATAGAAAAAGTTAAAGCCAGACCAGAGGAGGAAAAACGGCGAACGGTTTTTGTTTGGACCACAGGGTTGGTTTTCTTGATTTTTATGGTTTGGGCGATTACTTTTAGTTTATCAGTGGTTAATGATCAAGCCGATTCTGCCAGTCTTAGGGCTGAAGCCGAAGCGAGCGCTAAAACCCAATTAGCTATGGGTACAACAACTCCCGAGCAGAAAGGTGTTTCGTGGAGCGCTGATCTGGTCCGGTTTATCACCAGTGGTGCCAGCTCAATTAACGAAGGTTTTTGGACGGTTGGTAGTTGGTTGCACAAATAAAAAATTATGCCAAACAAAAAAGGACAAAAAAAAGAAGACGACGGTTTGCCAGTACCAGCGGAAAAGATTTTGCCGATCGATATTGTTAAAGAGATGCGCGATTCGTATCTCGACTACTCAATGTCGGTTATTATCGGTCGGGCCTTGCCCGATGTGCGCGATGGGTTAAAACCAGTGCAACGCCGCATTCTTTTCTCGATGCACGAACTCGGCCTAACTTTTTCGGCCAAATTCCGCAAATCAGCGACCGTCGTTGGCGATGTATTGGGTAAATATCATCCCCATGGCGATTCGGCCTGTTATGAGGCGATGGTACGTTTGGCTCAAGACTTTTCTTTGCGCTATCCGCTTGTCGCTGGTCAGGGTAACTTTGGTTCAATCGATGGCGATTCGGCGGCGGCCATGCGTTATACCGAGGCCAAATTATCACGCTTGTCGAGCGAAATTTTGCGCGATATCGAAAAAGATACCGTTGATTTTATTCCCAATTACGATGGTACCCGACAAGAGCCGGTGGTGATGCCATCGGTGGTACCGAATCTTTTATTAAATGGCGCGATGGGGATTGCGGTGGGTATGGCGACCAAAATCCCGCCCCACAATTTAACCGAAGTGATGGACGCTCTTATTCACCTAATCGACAATCCCGAGGCAACGACTGACGACTTGCTCGAATTTGTTAAAGGCCCTGATTTCCCGACTGGTGGTTTGGCTTATAATCTTGCCGATATCCGTCACGCTTATGCGACTGGCAAAGGGGGAGTCTTGACCCGCGGCGAAGCCGAAATCGTCGAGAATAAAGCGGGCAGCTTCCAAATCATTATCAAATCAATTCCCTACCAGGTTAATAAGGCGGAATTGATTATTAAAATTGCCGATTTGGTCCACGAAAAGAAACTGGAGGGGATTCGCGATATTCGCGATGAGTCGACCAGAGAATTGCGAGTGGTCATTGACCTTAAAACCGGCACTCAACCGCAAAAGATTTTAAACGCGCTCTATAAACATACCGAGCTCGAAACTATTTTCCATTACAATTTGCTAATGCTCGTTGACGGGGTGCCTAAATTAATGCCGCTCGAAGGAATTTTGGAAGAATTTCTGAAGCATCGCCAAATTATTGTTGTGCGCCGAACAAAATTTGATTTAAAGAAGGCCGAAGATCGCGCTCATATTTTAGAGGGTTTAAAAAAGGCGCTCGATCATATTGATGAAATCATTAAGCTGATTAAGAAGTCTAAGGATACGATAGTGGCGCATGCCAACCTGATGAAAGAGTTCAAGTTTAGCGACTTACAGGCGACCGCCATTCTTGAAATGCGTTTGCAAAAACTAGCTGGTCTCGAGCGCCAGAAGATCGAAGACGAATTGAAGGAAAAATTGGCGCTGATCAAAGACTTAAAAGCGATTTTGGCTGATCCTAAAAAAGTGCTAGCCATTATCAAAAACGAATTTGTTGAGATCAAAGAGAAATACGGCGATGAACGCAAGACCCATATCGTTAAAGGCGGGGTCAAAGAAATTAATGTTGAGGATTTAGTTGCCGAAAAAGAAGAAGTGTTGGTGGTGACGGCTGGCGGTTATATTAAGCGCACTGATCCGACTGAATATAAAGCGCAAAAGCGCGGCGGGGTCGGTGTGGTAGATGTTAATATGCGCGAGGAGGATTTTGTCACCATCTTCTTGACGGCGAATACTCACGACGATCTCTTATTCTTTACCGATAAGGGCAAAGCCTTTCAACTTAAAATGTACGATATTGCCGAGGGCAAACGAGCGACGCGCGGCAAGTCGATTATGAATTATCTGGCGCTCTCGCCGGAAGAAAAAATTACATCAATTCTCGCCTTGCCAAAAGATTTGAAGACAGCCAAATTCTCGCTCATGATGTTGACGAAAGACGGTGTGGCGAAGAAGGTTTCGGCCGATAGCTTCAAAGACGTTCGTCGCTCTGGTTTGATTGCGATTAAACTCGCTGATGGTGATGAACTTTTGGCCGTGCGGCCAGTTGATAAAGGCGATGAAATTATGATGTCTTCACAATTAGGCCAATCCATTCGCTTTAAAGAAACAGATATCCGCGAAATGGGTCGCAATGCCGCCGGTGTTCGCGGGATGAAATTGAAGAAGGGCGACAAGATTGTCGGTGCCGAGGTGGTTAAAAAAGAACAGGCTACGGGTGACTACCTAGTGATGAGTGAAAACGGTTATGGTAAGCGCACCAAACTCAAAGAATACAAAATTCAAAAGCGGGGCGGTTCGGGTATCAAAACCATGAGCGTTACTAAGAAAACCGGCCAGCTCGTTGCCGTTCATGTAAATGACGGGACGGAAGAGGAGGTGTTTGCCATTTCCAAAATGGGTCAAGTCATTCGCACGAAACTCGCCGAAATCTCGGTTCTTGGCCGGGCTACTCAAGGTGTCCGCGTCATGAAACTCCGCGAAGGGGATTCACTCGCTTCGCTTACCTGTTTATAAAAAAGACTTTAAATTTGAGATAAATTATAGCTATTGACAAATAGGCTATTGCTTGTTATATTTAAACACGGAAGTTGAAAAAAGCGTAAATAAGATAAAACCCAGATATTCGTGAACCATAACGCCTACGGGCCACGGGAGAATTAAGCGTCATGAGTAGTCAGATTAGTAGTGCAACGGCGAAGAAGGGTTTGTTCTGGATGGCGATCGTTTTCGCTCTGGCTCTGGGGGTGTGGGCATGGTACTCCTTTGTCTACCGGCCCGATCACCAGAATCCTCAAGTGGCGGTTGCTCAAGTGGCCACGACCGAGATAGTTAAGACCGATCTCGCCAGCCTGAACATTGGCACGGAGGACTTTGGCTGGCTGCCGGTGGTTTGGATGGAAGGAGTAGATAGTGCTAGCGGCCTGTCCGCGATCATCATCTCTCTAGATCCCTCTAATTCCAAAGACACCGCCACCTGGCGACCGGCGATTATGAGGACTGGCGGATTCAACCCGGACAAGCGATCATATTCGCAGATCGCCGACAACGCGTCGGTCGGCGGTTTCAGTACTGTTGCCCACATCTACTCGAAGATCACACATCTCGAAAGAGCGCCCTTCTCGGATGTCTTCTTCGTCGGTGGCGGAGAGTATCCGGGCAACGTAGCCTACGCGAATTATCTAGCCGAACAGGCGGCCAACAAGAAGAAGCCATAACGTCGCCAAATAACACGCCCCACTGCGAACCCTACATTCCAGTGGGGCTTTCGCATTTATTAAAGGTGACGTTTTCCCCTTGTTGATAAATCTCTTAACGTGGTAAAATAAGGGCAAATGGCTTTTGCGGATCCGCTCACTAATTTACAACAAATTAACTTAACCCTGGGGATGACAGTGGTAGATTTTGGCGCTGGTTCGGGCGCCTACACCTTACCGGCAGCGCGCTTGGTGGCGCCGGCTGGTAAAGTTTACGCGGTTGAAATTCAAAAAGATTTACTCGAGACAATCAAAAAGGCCGCCGAAGCTGAGCATTTGGGCGGAAACGTTAATTTGATTTGGGGAGATGTTGAGCAGCCTGGCGGTGTTGGGTTGGGAGACAATCTGGCCGATGTCATTATCATTTCTAACCTTTTGTTTCAGGCTAAATCAATGTACACGCTGGTCTTAGAGGCTAAACGGATCTTAAAACCCAATGGGAAGATTATGGTTATTGACTGGACGGGATCTTTTGGCGGACTAGGACCTCAACCTAAAGATATTGTTTCGGCCGAAGAAGTAAAAAAGACTTTTGGCAGCGCTGGGTTAGTTTTCACCTCAGAATTTTCAGCCGGGGAAAATCATTATGGGCTAATTTTTATGAAATAAATTAATGAGTGGTAAAAGTTTGTTCCAAACCATTCTCCTTGTTCTCTTGGGTGCCGCCCTGGTGGTTGCCGTTTTAATTTTTGCCGGTGTTTTGCCGGGCTTTCGACAGAAAAAAGTTGGTCAGGCTGGTGAAGTTGTGGTCTGGGGCAGTTTTTCTGACAATTCTTTCATCCAAATGATGACGACCGACCTTCCTCAAGGGCACGAAAAGGAGTTTTCGGTTAGATATTTTGATAAGGGCGCTGATCTTGAGTCGTCTTTAATCAATGCGCTTGCCTCCGGCCAAGGTCCCGATGTCATCATTGCTCCCCATGAGCTAATTCTTAAACAGCGCGACAAATTTGCCCTGATTCCTTTTACCTCGGTTCCGCTTCGCTCTTATCAAGACACTTTTGTTGACGAGGGTGATCTCTTTGTTGTTAAAGATGGGTTTATGGCGCTACCATTGTCAATTGATCCCCTTCTTCTTTATTACAACAAAGACGTCTACAATAATGTTAATTTGCTCAAAGCGCCGACCAATTGGGAGGAGTTTATTAAAATTCAACCCATCCTGACCAAAGTGGGCGAACTCCATCGATTAGAACAGAGCGCCTTTGCCCTGGGTACTTTTGGCAATAATAATAATGCCAAAGATATTTTATCCTTACTTATTCTCCAGGCCGGGGGCTCGCCGGCCGTTTCTAACGATGGCCAGATTTCCGTAACCCTCAATAACGACTTTGGTTTTTCTATTAAACCGGCTCAAGCCGCCCTTTCTTTTTTCCTGCAATTTGCCGATCCTGTTAAGAGCACCTATTGTTGGAATCGTTCTTTGCCTGAGGCCCGGGATAGTTTCTTGGGTGAAAGTTTGGTCAATTATTTTGGCTTTGGAAGCGAGGCTTCTTATTTGCGAGAAAAAAATCCCCATCTTAACTTAAACTTAAGTATCGTGCCCCAAATGGAGGGCAAAAATCGCCTGACCTTTGGCCGTCTGTACGGGGTGGCCGTTCTTAAAACTTCGACCAAATTAAGTGCCACTTGGCCAATGATCTTTGCTTTGACCGGACAAGAACATTCCCAAAAGGCTGCCGATATTCTTAATCTCGCTCCCTCTCGGCGAGCACTTCTGGTTCCTGACCCGGCTAAGCCGGACCAAAAAGTTATTTTTGATTCCGCCCTCATTAGCCGTGGTTGGTATGATTTTGCGCCGGCCGAAATCAAGAACCTTTTTCAAACGATGAATGATAACGCTGCTACCGGTCGACTTTCGCCGTCCGAAGCGGTAGAGCAGGCAGCGGGAGAAATTAGCAAATTAATTAATCCTTCTCAATAAAATGACCGCTAAGAAAGTCAATTATCGTTTCGCCCTCGCTTTCCTGCTGGTTTTGGTGTTTTTTAATTTCTTGCCACTTTTACTCTTGGCGGCTGACGCTCCGCTTGTTACTACAGTCGGCAGTGATGGTCCGGGCGATTACACCTGGAAGGAGCTCGTTCAATTATTTAGAAATGTTACCGACTTTATTTTCTTAAGATTGATGATTCCTCTTGCGGTGATCGCCATTGTTTACGCCGGTATTCGAATTTTGTTGGGGAAGAGCAAGCCAGAAGATTTAATTAAAGAAAAGGGGACGCTTCGCAATGTGGCGATCGGGATCTTTATGGCATTGGGCGCCTATGCTATAGTTAAGACAATCTTTAGCTTGCTAGCTGACGATAGTACCAGCGTGATTAGGGGAGTGATGGATCAAGTTTTTTAATTACCGAAGATGAGAACAAAAAAATATCAACTTTTGGCTTTGATTTTATTTTTGACCGCTGTGGCCATGCCCAGCTTGGTTTGGGCGGTGGATCCGGTCGGCACCAAAATTTTTGTAAATCCTCTTAAAGCCGATAACATTACTGAATTGTTAACCGCTGTTCTCGATGTCGTTGTCCAGGTTGGCCTTGTTATTGTTGTCTTTTTTATTATTTACGCTGGTTTCCAATTTGTAACCGCCCAAGGAAATACGGAAAAAATTAAAGATGCGCGCAAAGCGCTGGTCTACACTCTTATTGGCTCAGCCATTGTTATTGGTTCTTATGCTATTGCCTCGGCGCTTAAAAGCACGGTCAATCAGCTCACCAACGGTGTTGTCGTTCAATTACAGGAAATTACTAAGTTTAAAACCTAAAAATATGGCTGCTGCGGGGAACCTTCAAGGCATTATCCAAGTTATTTTGAAGTCAATTATCGAACCGCTTATCCCGATTTTAGTGGCTCTCGCCATCATTCTTTTTGCTTGGGGATTATTTAATTATCTAAAATCAGGGATGGGTGACACTGATGATATCCGAGGAGCCAAAAGCCTAATGTTTTGGGGGATGATTATTATTTTCGTGATGTTTTCGGTTTGGGGTTTGGTGCTTATCCTTCAAGATGTGTTTTTTAACGGTGGCACGGTGCCAATGGTCGCCCCCAAAGTTATCAGGTATGGTCTGTAATAATTTTTAATTATTCATTTTTATGTCATTACGTTCTAAAATTGTGGTCGGTTTTGCTTCGCTCTCGCCGGTGATCGCTTCGGCCGGTTATCTCGATGATGTTGCCACCACCTTTAAGAAGGTGATTGCCACCGTCTTGCCCGCCTTCATCGGCCTGGCCATCATCGGCTTCGCTTACGGCTTGTTCGTTTATCTTAAGGGTGGGGCTGAAGACAAGGAGAAGGGTAAGACTTTGATCTTTTGGGGCGGCTTATCAATTGTTGTTTTAATCTCTCTCTACGGTATTGCCGGGTTATTGCAAACTCTCACCGGGGCCACGGGGACAATTATTAATGTTCCCTCGGTGGTTACCGGTTTGCATCAATGATTCGTTTATCCACCTTTCGGTTTTACTAACCGGCTTTTAAACGATATAATTAAGGAGGTCATTATTATTAAATAGTCGATTAATTATTAACTTTAATTATTAAGAAATATTTATTATGTCGCTTCGTGTAAAAATTGGGGCTGGGTTAATGGCTCTTTTGCCAATGACTTCTTTCGCTCTCGGGTTTAATAATGCTTACTTTACGAACATGTCGGTAGCGTTTAAAACCATAATCGGGAACCTTTTGCCCGCCTTCATCGGCCTGGCCATCATCGGCTTCGCTTACGGCTTGTTCGTTTATCTTAAGGGTGGGGCTGAAGACAAGGAGAAGGGTAAGACTTTGATGATTTGGGGCGGTCTAGCCGTTGTCATCTTGATTTCTATTTACGGCATTGCCGGGTTATTGCAAGATCTGACGGGGGCAACCGATACTAATATTACTCCGCCGACGACTATCAAGGGCCTAAATATATAGTGGGTTTCTAGATAAAAATGAAATTGCTCGACAATATTAAGGCCTTTGTGGTTGATCCGGTCATTCTTTTGCTCTTTGGTTTGGCGCTTGTCATTTTCCTTTACGGTTTGGTTATGTTTTTATGGCAAGGCGATACGGTTAAGAATTCGACCGAGGGACGCGATAAAATTATCTGGGGTCTGGTCGGGATGGCAGTTATGGCTTCGGTTTACGGCTTCTTGGAGGTCATTTCTAAAACCATTGATCAACTGATGACAGGAGTTTAATATTTTAAAGAGTAAAGAAAAGTGCCACACCTCCTTGCGGGGGTGTGGCACTTGGTTTTTGTCAAACGCTTCTCCTTTCTCTACTTTGTTTTCCACCGCCAGGTCACATATAGCGGTGGTTCACCTTTGTTCACCTTGAAGTAAACGGGTTCTCCTGGGTCCAGCGTCACGCTGTCCCCGTCGCCAACCGAATGCCACTCTCCACCGCCACTCTTTATCAAGAAGCGGCGGCCGTGTTCCGCACCCGGAGCTAGGCGGTGGTCGCCTTCAATCGCTCCGTTTTCCCAGGCGATCGGTACTACTTCGTCGGTGAGACGAAGGGTTCGCCACTCGCCCCAGCTAGCCTCTTTCGCCGCCGGGCAAGTCTTAGTGCTGCTACACACAGACGCGATATAGCAGAGCCCATATACGAAGATTACCGCCAACGCCAGAATCATGAACATCCCGTCTCGTGGCAGTGGGGCCTTGGCCTTAGGCTTCTTCTCGGCCGTGGCCGCCGCTTCCTTGGTGTCGGTCTTCTTTTCTGCCCCTTTCTCTTTGGCCTTCGACACCTTTTCCTTGTTTGTCCTTCTGGCTTGGCATAGCGCCAGAACGACGAAGATGGTTGACGGTATCGTTACCACGGAAAGGATTGCTCCTATTGTCCACCACATTGTCATACTCCTTTCTTACTTCTTATTGCTAGGGTCAATGTTGAGGAGAATGCCGCCCGTGTTCTCTGCAACCATATTGATTGTCGCCGGCGGCTGTTTTTCGAGCATATCAAGCACGTTCTGTGACCTGTAGATGGCCTCTGCCGCTCGCCACGAAACTACCCGTCCCTTGCGAACGACGGTAACACCGTCGGCCGCAAAAACTGGCTTGGCAGCTTCATCAATGATCGCCAAGATCGCGAGGGCATGTCCTCTTCCCTTGGCTTGATGGCCCAGGGCTTCTTTCTCGGCACTAAGGACACCTTCGCGGTCTTTCTTCACACTCTCCGGCAGAGCAATCCGTTTGAGGGTGATCCCGCTCTCCGGACACAGGCGAACGCCGATGTTTGCCAATGCCTGCAAGAAGGTTCGATCCCATAATACTTTTTGCGAGATCTCGCCTGTCTTGAGCGCCGCGTCATCAACGTTGTAACCCTGAATGATTCGCCGGACCGCTTCTATTGCCAGACTCTTTATCCGGGCCGGTGTATCCTCAACCACGTAGACGAACAGGTAGCAGGGGTCATCGTGGCCCCGGCTTGGTGCCCCAGTTATTTTGTCGGGGGTCGGGGTGCCGGTGACGGTGGTGGGGATTTCGATCTCTGCCCTATCGCTGTCGATGACTTGGGCGACGATTTTGAATTCCGGCGTTCCACTACTGCCCCCAAGAAAGACGACTTCGCCTCCCATGTCAGCAGCCGTGACCTCGATAATGACTTGTTCGAAGGTCCCGTCTTCTCCGCCGTGTGGGGCAAACTTGTCGATCAGTCCCGGTAGACAGAGAATGTGCCAGCCGCCCCTTAGTGTCAGGTGATAGGTGCCGAGCCGCTCAACGACCCGGAAGTCCTTCTCGGTTACGAATGTCAGCCCTACTCCCGCGTAGATGGCAAACCAGGATAAGAGCCCGGTCAAACCAAATACGACAGACAACTTCCCAGCTCCTAAGAGCCAGGTCAGGACAATGGTCCCTAAGCCACAAACCGCTCCGCCACCAAGGATCACCACCCAGGCCAACAACTGCATCTGCCATTTCTTCATCGCGTCCATCCTTCCTAGTTCAGAGTCACACCCTTCTTGAGGGGGACATTAGCTTAACGAAATTGACAAAAACCTATACAGTCACGAAACGAGGGAACATCCCTGTTTCGATTGTTCAGTGTATCTGCTATTGATTATACACTATATCATACAAGAAGTCAAGGGGTAAAAGTCCTTGTCTGGCAAGGCTTTTTGAGCGCTTTAATTCTGTGCCGAGGAGAGGACTTGAACCTCCATGGATTGCTCCACTAGCTCCTAAGGCTAGCGCGTCTGCCAATTTCGCCACCTCGGCAAGTTTGATTTAAGGACACACGCGCTCGGACCTAAAAAATTTTTAAGTCGCTCGCTTGTCCGCCCAGTAGGATTCGGACCTACGACCGTTCGCTTAAGAGGCGACTGCTCTACCAACTGAGCTATGGGCGGAACTTTTTAATTTTAACAACTAACAAACAACAACTCAACGGTGTGCTTGGGGCGGGAATCGAACCCGCATGAGCATGGCTCACAACATTTTAAGTGTTGCGCGTATACCAATTCCGCCACCCAAGCCTTATTTTTTACGATTCCGACCTCTATGTGTTGGTTTTAGACTGTAACAATTGGGGCAGAGAACTCTTAAATTAGATAGTCGGTTGTCGTGCCTGTTTCCATTTATATGGTCTAACTCTAATGGGAGTCGACCGTCCTCTGATCTTTTTGCCCAGCCACACTCTTCACATTGAGGCTCCTTTATTTTGGCAGAAAACAATCTATTTTTCAACTTAAAACTTTGGAAAGTGCTATTTGGAACAAGAATCTCGTTGAGAGGTATTGAAGTTTTGCCCGTCCCTTTTAAACCCTTATTCCAACCCTTTCCTGTAAAATGTTTGGTATTAAGAGACAGTTCCTTTATATATTTTTTTAGTTGGTCATAATTCCCGCCAGCTTCTTTTAGGTCTAATTCATGTAAAACCTGTCTATAGCTTGTGCATTTTTTTACGGCGATTCTCAATTTCTCAATCGTCCAAGTTCGTTTCTTCGGCATTACCTATATTATATCGTAATGGTAGAGGTAAGGAAAGTGGATAATTTTGCGTTTACCTAATAGTTTTGGGTATTTTAAAAATACAGTTTTTTTGCTAGACTTTAACTATCGGCCTGGTCGCCAAGTGGTAAGGCAAGGGTCTGCAAAACCCTTATACGGGAGTTCAATTCTCCCCCAGGCCTCAAATTTTTTCTAGAATCCCCTCGATTTTTTGGCGGTTTTTTTCGCCGGCATCAATTTCGAATTCGACGAAAGGGATGGTTTTCATTGGCAAGGCATCGGCAATAACCGAACGGAGTTCACTGCGCTTGCGCTTGGCAAATTCAAGCGCGGCGGTCTCGAAATTTTCGGGAAAGACGGTTATAAAAGCTGTGACATTTTTCAGGTCACGGCCAACCTCGCAATGGGTTACCGTTACGACCGATTGGGTATTAGCCTCTTTGTTTAGAAAGGCCGAAATTATTTCTTGCAATCTCCCTTCCACTTTTTCTTGTCTGAAAGTCATATTTTTTGCCAGACGGGGTCTAGCGGATTTATTTTGTTACAGTTTCAAAGACTTCAATATAGTCGCCCGGAGCAATTTCTATTTTGGCGTCAATCTCGGCGCCGAATTGGTTGTTTTCATCAACTTCATCTGCCTTAATTTTTTGCATTTGCAGGCTGACAATCTTGCCGCGGCCAATTTCGTTCTCGCGGCGCATAATCTTTACCTCCTTACCCTTGATCACTTTGCCTTGACCAACAATGCCACCAACAATTTGCTTGTCGCCATTTGTGCCAAAAGTCTTTAAGATTTTAGCCTTACCCAGAAGTTCTTCAACTATCTGTTTGGGTGCGGCCCGCTTCATCTCTTCTTCTAGCCATTCGGATAATTTATAGATAATATCTGATGTTTCTATTGTTGCCTGGCTTTTCTCAGCTAACGACAGGGCACTTTTCTCGGCTTTAACGCGAAAGCCCAAGATTTTGGCGTTAGGAAAGGCTTGGACGAGCTTTATGTCATTTTCGGTAATCGAACCAACTCCCAAGTCGATGATATTGAGATTTACATTTTCCACTTTTAATTTAGCCAGCTCTTTTTCGACGGCTTCAAGGGTGCCCGATACGTCAGCCTTAATGATGATTGGGAGGTTTATAACGCCGTCAGCCTCGCTCACGCTATTTAAAGTTCGGCGAAAATTTTCTTCAGCCGGAGCCGAGGCGGCAAAACTCTCGGCATCTTTTTTGTCGGCGAAAGCCTTAAAAGGAGCGCCAATTAGTGGTAATTTAGCAAAACCAAAAATATGGGATGGCGCGCTGAAGGTAAGTTCTTTAACTTGATTATCCAAAAAATCAGCCAAACGTTTAATTTTGGTTACTTCTTTGCCGATGACAATAAAATCACTCCCATGTAAGGTCCCGTTTTTAATGATGAAAGTAGCGGTTGTTCCGCTTCGCGGGTCGAGATGAGTTTCTAACACAAAACCTTCGGCCCCGATTGAGGGGTCACCCTTAAGTTCCTCAAGTTCGGCCACTAAGAGGAGCAGGTCAAGTAATTCGTTTACGCCCGTTCCTTCTTTGGCCGAAATCAACGCCACCGGAATATTACCGCCATAACCCTCGACGAACACACCATTTTCGGCCAAGCTCTGTTTGGTTTTTTCGATATCAGCGGCCGGTTTGTCGATTTTATTAATAGCCACAACGAAGGGTGTGTTATGGTCTTTGATCGACTGCAAGGCTTCAAGGGTTTGGGCTTTGACGCCCTCCTCGGCGGAAACAATCAAAATGGCAATATCGGCAATTTGCGCCCCACGTTCGCGCATGGTGGTAAAAGCGGCATGGCCCGGGGTATCAACGAAGGTAATCTTCTTGTTGTTATGGACCACTTCATAAGCGGTCGTGTGCTGAGTAATGCCGCCCGATTCCTTGTCAACAACATTAGTTTTGCGGATGTAGTCGAGGAGTTTTGATTTGCCATGATCAATATGCCCCATGACGGCAATCACTGGCGGACGCTCAACTAAACCGGTTTCAACGGTATTTTCACTCATAAGATTTAATTAAACCAGAAAAAGCTTAAGATTACTAGCTTAAGGCTTTGTTGATTACGTCTTTTTCTTCTTCAGAGAGTTCATATTCACTTTTACCTTCGGTGAGCGGTTTGGCATAAACACTCACTTTGTCTCGCGAATATAAACTAGAAATGACCACACCATCACCCTTTTCATTCATTAGGCAAGTGGCGAAACTTTGATTTCCACCCTGATCACGAAAAGGGTTAAAGCGGATGGTATGAATTTTTTGTAGGGCCTTAGCCAAACGCTCATTGATATTGTCAATTTCCTGGGCGATCATTTTTGTCCGTTCATCGAGCCGGCGCGCGGTTTTTACAAACTCATCAATTACGTCTTCAAAATCGTTGGCTCGCCGACCCGACAAGAGACGAGTAAGGCGCTTGTCTAAAATCAACAAGCGGACCAATAAAAAAATAGTGATCACGATAAACCCAACAGTGACAATAAAAAGAGTGGTCAAATCAATCATTGGCCCATTATATAAAATTTGTCATTTTTAAGCAAAAGGGCTTTATGGTACGATTACAAAATGAGACGAATTTACTGGGACACGGCGGCGGGGACGCCGATGGATAAAAGGGTGTTGAAAGCGATGTTGCCGTATTTAATGGGCAAGTTTGGCAATGCTAACAGTCTTCATCAGGAAGGGGTAGAAGCGCAAAAAGCGGTGGAGGGAGCACGAGCGAAAATTGCCCAGATTCTTTTTGCGCACCCAGACGAAATTATTTTTACGGGTAGTGGAACGGAGAGTGACAATTTAGCGATTTTGGGTGTGGCGGAAGCTATCGGCGTGCGAAGTCCCATTTCGTTGCACGAAAAACGACTTCTCGCGCCCCGACCTGGCCATATAATCACTACCGCGATTGAACACAAGGCTATACTTGAACCCTGCCGGTATTTACAGAAAAAGGGCTACAAAGTTACTTATCTTAAGGTTGATAAAAATGGACAAATTGATTTGAAGGAGCTTAAAGAATCTTTAACCAAAGATACTTTTTTGGTGTCAGTGATGATGGCGAATAATGAGATTGGTTCAATTCAGCCAATTAAAGAAGTGGCGAAAATCATTAGGCATTTTAAGAAGAATACCCCTTCGACCGGTTCGACTTCGCTCACCACAAATCCGCTCAGGGTAAATACCCCGTATTTACATGTTGACGCTTGCCAAGCGCCGAGACTTTTGGATTTGAATGTTGAAAAATTGGGTGTTGATTTGATGACTTTCAATGGTTCAAAAATTTATGGACCAAAGGGTGTTGGCGCGCTTTATGTTCGGCGCGGGGTGATGCTTGCGCCAATCATCATGGGTGGGGGACAAGAACGGGGTTTAAGGTCGGGGACGCTAAATGTGGCGGGGATTGTTGGGCTGGCCGAAGCGCTCGCGATTTGTGCCAAGGAAAGGGGGAAAGAAGGCGCTCGTCTGTTTAAGTTGCAAAGCAAACTTATGGCCGAGCTTAAAAAAATAAAAAACCTAACAATTAATGGGCCAGAGGCTGTGAGAAATGCGACTTCAAGTGGGCCCGAAGTCGTTTTTCGCACAATTTCGCCCACATCGCTCCGCTTACCCAATAATATTAATTTTTCGGTTGGAGGCCTCGAAGGTGAGCAATTAGTAATCGAGCTTGATGCCAAGGGCTTTGCGGTTTCCAGCGGTAGTGCTTGCTCTCACGATAGTGGCGAAGGGTCGTATACTATTCGGGCGATTGGCGGTTCGGAAGAACAAGTGGTCGGCGCTGTGCGTCTTAGCTTGGGCCGTGACGCCAAAACCAGCGATATTGCTCGTTTTACGAAGTCACTAAAAGAAATAATTGCGAAATACAAAATTAATACTTAGTTAATAGTTAAAAGTTTAGACTTAACCTATTATGTATACACTACCAAAATTGCCCTACGATTATAATGCGCTCGAACCGTTTGTCGACGAGGCGACGATGCGCTTGCATCATGGCAAACATCATCAAGCTTATTGTGATAAATTAAACGCGACTCTCGAAAAATATCCTGATTTGATGACTAATCCGGCGGAGGAATTGCTGGTTAAACTAAATGACTTGCCCGAGGAAATTAGGGTGGGAGTCAGAAATTTTGGTGGCGGTTATGTTAATCATAATTTCTTTTGGCAGATTTTAAACATACCCAAAGAAAATAATTTACTTGACCAGCCGGGGCCCGTCGGCGGATTGGCAAAAAAAATTGATGAACAGTTCGGCAGTTTTGCCGACTTCAAAAAACAATTGAGTGACAGGGCGATCGGTCTATTCGGTTCAGGTTGGGCGTGGCTGGTTTTTGATAAAGGTAAATTGGCAATCACCACGACTATTAATCAAGATTCTCCGCTTTCTCTTGGTCAAATTTCATTATTAACGATTGATGTTTGGGAACACGCTTATTATTTGAAGTACCAAAATCGCCGAGCGGAATATGTTGAGGCGATCTGGTCAGTTTTTAATTGGTTCAAAATCGCAGAGAATTATGATCTGGCTTTAAAATCCTAAAAGTGCTATAATTCACCCTATAGAGTAATGATGCTTTAGCATCATAAAATTATGAATAATTTTTACTCAATAGGGTAAAATATGGACATTAAGGATTTAAATCGAAGCCAATTTTTGTTGTTGCTCTTGTTGATTATGCTGGTTACCTCGATTACTACCGCCGTTGTAACAGTTACCTTATTTGATCAAACGCCCAAGGCGGGGATTGTCAATACTGTTAATCGGGTTATCGAACGAGTAATCCCTGGTGCCACAACCACGGTAATAAAGATCGTCAAAGAAGCGCCGACTGTCAGTGAGGGAGAACAAATTGTTAAAGCCACCGAATCGGTTTCTCCTGCCGTGATAAAATTGGTTAACAAAACCGACAAGGGAAGCGAAAATCTTGGTACCGGCTTCATTATTCGCGACGGCCTGGTGGTCACCGCCCTTAAAAATATTCCGAGCGATTTGACTGGCGTTAATCTCGAGGTGGTAAGAAATACGACCGTCTCCTTGGCCGAGGTTTTGTCACGAGATGTTGATAATAATATTGTTTTCATTAGGTTTACGGCCACCAGCACTCTTTCGGTTGGTAACCTAACTCTAAGTGATAAGTCTCCGACCAATGGCCAAACCAGCGTTGCCCTGTCTTATTCAGACAGTGGCAATCCGGATATCATGATCGGTTTAATTATGGGTCTAATAAATGCCACCTCTTCAACCACACCGAACCAAAGTGTTGATCTCATTCGTACTGGCTCAGTGATTGGTGATAATATTGGCGGACCGGTGGTCGGCTTGGATGGCAAGGTGATCGGGATCGGGATTTCTCGTGGCTATGCCTTGGCTGCTCCGGCACTGAAGGCTCTGGTTGACCAAATAAAATAGTTGTTGTATGATTAGCGAAAAAATAAATAATTATGCCCCCATTTCAAAACTTTACAACCAAAGCGCGCGAGGCCATTCGCCGAGCTCATGAATTAGCGATCGAGCGTGGCCAGAACCAAGTCAACCCATTTCATTTGTTGGCAGCTTTGCTCGTTCAAGAGGAGAGTTTGGTTGTTTCGATTCTTGATAAACTTGAGATCGATTCTCTTGCTTTGACTGAGCATGTTATCGATAGTATCGAGGCCTTTGGTGGTGGCAATGTGATGAGTCCGTCTTATCAAATTTACCTTACGCCAGATTTGGTCAAGGTTTTTGACACCTCAGCCAAAGTCGCTAGTAGTTTAAACGAAGATTTTGTTTCGACTGAGCATTTGCTCATTGCTCTACTTGATGTACCAAGCGCGGCGCGCGATTTGCTTACTCGTTTTAAAGTTGCCCGCGAGGCGATCCTTAATGTTGTTGATGAAATAAAATCTGGCAAAATTTCGCCCCTCGGCTCTAATAAAAAACTTAAGGCCATTGAGAAGTTTACCAAAAATCTTACCGACTTGGCTCGGGCTGACAAACTCGATCCGGTTATCGGTCGCGAAGAAGAGATTCGGCGGGTAATGGAAATTCTCTCGCGGCGAACTAAAAATAATCCAGTCTTGGTTGGCGAAGCTGGTACTGGCAAGACAGCGATTGTTGAAGGTTTGGCCATCAGGATTGCCAAGGGCGAAGCTCCCGAATCCTTACGCGATCGCGAAATTGTCTCACTCGACCTGGGGATGCTCTTGGCGGGCACCAAATATCGTGGCGAATTTGAGGAACGTCTGAAGAATATTATTAAAGAGATTGAAAAATCTGACGGGCGAATAATTTTGTTTATTGACGAGATTCACACTATCGTCGGCGCGGGAGCGGCCGAAGGGGCGATTGATGCTTCAAATATGTTAAAACCGGCGCTGGCCCGCGGCGATTTGCGGACGATTGGCGCGACCACGATCAAAGAATATCAAAAATATATCGAAAAAGATCAGGCGCTAACCCGTCGCTTTCAGCCGGTGACAGTGGAAGAGCCAAGCATTGAAGATGCGGTGACTATTCTGCGCGGACTCAAAGATAAATATGAACTTCACCACGGCGTTCATATTACCGATGACGCCATAATTTCGGCGGTAAATCTCGCTAGCCGTTACATTACTGATCGCTTCTTACCCGACAAGGCAATTGACCTGATCGATGAGGCCGCGAGCGCTCTGCGTTTACAACTAGAAAATAAGCCGGCCGCGCTTGAAGATGGCGAGCGTAAGATTATGCGTCTTGAAGTAGAAAAGGAGGCTCTTAAAAAAGAGGTGGAGCTATCGGATAAGAAGAGTGCTAAAACTCGAATTAAAGAAATTGACAAAAGTATCAGTGAGTTAAAAGAAAAAATTAGCGAGCTTGAGCTAAAGTGGAAAAACGAGAAACAGCTGATCGGCGAAATTCGCAATTCTAAGGCCGAGATTGAGAAACTACGCCTTGAGGCGGGTCATGCCGAACTCCGGGCCGATCTGTCAAGAGCGGCCGAGATATTGTATGGTCGTTTGCCAGAAATTCAAAAAAATCTCAAAGCGAAAGAGTTAAGGTTAAAGAGGTTACAAAGTGCTCGCAAAATCTTGAAAGAGGAGGTTGGTGACGAAGAGGTGGCCAAAGTGGTTTCGCGCTGGACGGGTATCCCGGTTACGCGCATGCTTGAAGAAGAAACCAATAAACTTATTCGGATGAAAGAGGAGGTGAGAAAGCGTGTCTGTGGCCAAGATGAGGCCGTCCTGAAGGTTGCTGAGGCCGTTCAACGCTCTCGCGCCGGTGTGGCTGATCCCGATCGACCGATTGGCTCATTTATGTTTTTGGGCCCATCGGGTGTTGGTAAGACTGAACTTGCTCGGGCGCTGGCCGGTTTTCTCTTTAATGACGAAAAGGCGTTAATCCGGGTGGACATGTCTGAATATATGGAGAAATACTCCGTATCAAAATTGATTGGCTCGCCAGCTGGTTATGTTGGCTATGAAGAGGGTGGTCATCTAACTGAGATGGTACGCCACCGTCCCTACTCGATCCTTTTGTTTGACGAGGTGGAAAAGGCTCATCCCGAAGTTTTTAACGTTTTACTTCAGGTGCTTGATAATGGCCGTTTAACCGACGCTAAAGGGCGAACCGTCAACTTTAAAAATACCATCATTATTCTTACTTCAAATATTGGTAGTCAGTTTATCAAAAATTATCAGCGTATTGGTTTTGCTCGCGGCGATGGCGAACAGGGTTATGGTGAAGTTAAAGAAAAAATTCAAGATAGCCTGCGTGATCATTTTCGCCCTGAATTCTTAAATCGGCTTGATGAGATCGTAGTTTTTAATCCGCTGTCGGTTGATGTTTTGCGAGAGATTGTCGATTTACAATTAGACATTGTTCGCGACCGCCTGCTGAAGAAGGGGATTAAACTTGAAATTACCGATGAGGTGATGAACTTTTTGGCTAAAGAGGGTTATAGCCCAGAATATGGTGCGCGACCCTTGAAACGCTTGATTCAGAATAAAATTCTTAATCCGGTGGCGCAATTTATCATTGGCCGGCGCGTCGAAGGCGGAGGCATCGTGACAGTCTCGCTTAAAGATGGTGAACCGCTGGTTGAATTAACCAAATCAGTAAAATCTAAAATAAGACCACGAACCAATAATAAAATCGAGTCTAACTAGTTATGTTTTACTTTGTATTGCCGGGAGGGACTTTTTAAGCTAATATTTAGGAGTTATTGCGTAGGTGGCGGAGTGGTCAATCGCAACTGACTGTAAATCAGTCGCCCATTGGGCTACGGAGGTTCGAATCCTCCCCTGCGCACCAAAATATAATACTTGACATATTGTCAAGTTTAGTATATACTCAACAACAGGTCTAAGTATGGGCAATTTCGCCTATTTTTTGTTGTTTTTTGGCATAAGGAAAGAAAGGAGGTTCTCGTGAAGAACCTGGTTATCGTAGTTTTGGTTATATTGGTGTCGGCGTTGGTACTAGCTCTCGGGTGGACTTCATGTCCACTTCGTGTGCCAGTGCCAGCGGTGACGGTGCCAACAGTGTTGACGGCGGCTCCGATTTCCATTGGCGAAAAACCGGTCTCCGGACCGGTAGCAGTAACGACTAAGGCGCCTGTCGCGCCAGAGTCGGAAACGGATCGAGTGCTCAAGGAGTTGGGCTTCCGTCCGTCGAATCAACTCAGCAAGATCACAGTGAAGTAAACAGCGAGGAGAAGACCGAAATGAAGAAGACAGTGGTGTTGGGTGTGGCGATGTTTGCGTTGTTGTTGTGCGGTGTGGGTTGGGCTCAGACGAGCACGGTTCCGACGGAATCGACGGCTGTTACGCCCGTGGTGGCCAGTTCGGGGAACAGCGAGGCGATTGCCCGCGCGTTCCTGTCGAAGGATGTGACCAGTTATTACGGCTGGCTCAACTTCTTGCGCGTGTCCGTCGCGGGCGGTTCGCAATGGGTGTCGGGGAGTTTCGAGATGACGAAAGACGGCTGGATAAGCAGTCTCGTCATTGATGGAACAATCGTGCCCTTGCCCGACGGCGAACCGTTTGCCGGGTTGCCGATTAACCAGGCCGGAAGCGCGACACAATTCAGCGTTAGCTTGAGCGGCGTGGATGCCGGAGGCCGGTACGTGGTCAACGGCAGTTTCTACACGTCTCTGCTGTCACCGGGCGATCCCATCGTGATTGTCTTGCATCCAAACAACGAGGACCGGTTCATCCCGTACACCGTTCCGGCGGGGGTTGATCCGAGTAATCTGCGGATCCGGACGCAAGACGGAAACATTTGGACCTACGATTCGACACGTGATGGATTTGATCTGTGGGTTGACCCGGCCTATCCCAGTATGACGTACGAGATTTTCGACGTTTCAACTGGGGCGATCTACTCACGCGGGGTGATCGATGACAACGGCATCGACGGTTCGGCTGGCGAGAACATCATCAGCACGACCTATGCGGGTGTCTCGGCCATGTTGATGGATCCCCTGAAGTTCTGGGACAATATCCAGTCGACGACGCTCGACAACTCGGTCGAGCGCGACGGCAGGTTTGTGCCGGCCAAGGTCGTCATGGCTCGGGCCTATGGCCAAGCGATAACGATCCAAGTAAACGATCTCCCTGGCGATGGGCTTGTTGAAGTTCGGGCCTGGACGCCGTTCGGGCAGGAGATGCCCGTCATCTCCTCAACTCTTGCCGTGTATGTGGCTCCCGAGGACGGTGGCCGAGGCAAGGCCTATGCTGGAGGCGGTTACTATTACGCCAACCTCAATACGCCGGTAGGCTATGATCGCCTGGTGATTACTATTACCGGCACGGCCGATGGACAGCCCTTCGACGTCTACCTCTCACGGGGTGGCGGCGGCAAGGGCTGATCACCCTGAACGATCGAGTAGTTAACTTCCTTCAACCTTAACCCAACCCGTGGCGCGTTTCGTGCCGCGGGTTGCTTTTTTTATAAAAATCAGTTATATTTACAGGGCTAAACCCCTCGACAAGCTCGGGGCAAGTAAAAGTTATGTCGCAAGATTTCTTAATCAAATTGGCTTGCAAGAACTGCAAGCGCATCAATTACTGGAGCCGAAAAAACCGCAAGAAGGTTGAACGCAAAATCGACCTCAAGAAATATTGTCGTTGGTGCAAAAAGCATACCCAGCACGTCGAAGTCAAAAAATAGGACGGGTTTTGGCCCGTCTGGGCGCCAAGAAGAGCATTGTTACTTGGTTTGTTACCGGGCTTTTTTTGTGTATAATTTATTTGTCAGAAGGTCTGGGCCTATAGTTCAATGGTAGAACGATGGTCTCCAAAACCATTAATCGAGGTTCGAGTCCTCGTGGGCCCGCAGTGAACGTTAGTGAACAAGAGAGGCCACGAGGACTCGAGCCAGAGGTGGGATCGGGAGGACTGGGTGTCCTCCCGTGGAGGAAATTATTCAAAACCGTGGGTTTTGAAAATCGTGAGATTCCTCGTGGGCCCGCTGTCGCTTAGGCTTCGACGGGTAAATCTGTCCAGAGTTTGATCCACTTAATTCGTTTGTCTCTTTTAAACCAGGTCATTTGGCGTTTGGAGTATTTAATGATCTCTTTTTCGAGTTGCTCAATCATCTTCGGCTTGGTGATTTTGCCCTGCAAAAAACGGGCGAGACAGCGGTATTCTAAACCTAATTCTTCCATTCGCTTCCAACCCAAGCCTTGTCGGTGTAGTTTCTTAACTTCAGCTATCATCCCGTGTTCTAGCCTCTCGATTAATCTTTTATGAATTTTTTTATTTAATTCTTCTTGATCGATCCTTATGCCGATAATTTCAAAATTATAAGGGGCTTGCCCTTCGTAGCCTTGGCGAAGAAGGGGCACCCTTCCCAATTCTTTTGCGATCTCAATTGCCCTAATCAAACGCACCGGGTTCTTGCTGTCAATTTCTCTGGCTCGTCTCGGATCTAACTTTTTTAACATCGCGAAAAGTTCGCTTGGAGGTGTCGCCTCCAAGTTGGCCCGCAGTTTTTTATCTGGCGCAACTTCCGGTAAAACCAAGTCATCGACTACCGCTTGAACATAAAAACCGGTTCCGCCGACAATAATTGGCGTATGACCGCGAGCGATAATTTCTTTAATTTTTTGCTCGGTGATTCTTTTAAAATCGGCCACCGTAAAAACCTTTTTCGGGTCAGCCACATCAAGCAGATGATGAGGAATACCGGCCATCTCTTTTTTGGTTACCTTGCCAGTGCCAATATTTAGGCCTCTATAGACCTGCCTTGAATCAGCGCTGATAATCTCACCATTTAACTTCCTGGCGAGCTTAATTGACAAAGCCGTCTTGCCTGACGCGGTTGGGCCAACGACGACGATAATCTTTAATTTTTCCCATTTTGGAGCCATACTTTATCAAGTTGATTCTACTCTTATAGGTGTTAGAATGTAAACAGGCTAATTGTTAGCTTTTTATTACTAAAATCTTTTTAAATAAAATTTATGGAAGAAGCAATTGTCCCGGGAAGCGGATCTGTTCAAGAGGTTAGTCTCAACACTGAGCAGCAGGCAGCCTTCGATAGTGTTATGGCTAAGGAGGGTCTAGAGTATTACGCCGAAGAGCTTAGGACTGTTTTAGCTACGGCCGAGACAGTACCGTTGCCAGTAGATCTAACCGCTGATGGTGCCAAATACTATGGGGCCAAATGGCGTTGGCTGCCGCTACCCCCAGAGCGTGATGCCCTTGTTCAGGCCAGCCGAAATACCGCACTCGTCCTTCCTCGTCGGCCAGGAGATGCAAATTTTGCCCTTTTCCACAGCCTTGGCGTCTTAGATGCTTACCAAAATGATCAGCCATATACCTATGAAGAAAAAGGTCCTACTAAAGGGACACCGGTTCCTGGCTTTGATCGAAAAATTACCGGGCCAGGTTTTAATGACCAAGAGGTAAAAACATTTGCCTTAAGTATCGCTAAGTTCTTAGGATTGAAGGATCTGACAGATCCCGAAAGGCTTTACGGGTAATCAGAATCTGATAATTTTCCCTAAATTTGGTGCCGGAGGAGGGACTTGAACCCACACATCTTGCGATACACGATTTTGAGTCGTGCGCGTCTACCAATTCCGCCACTCCGGCTTAAGCTCTATTTTACCCAAATTTTGTCAAAAAGCAATTTGTGTTAAAATGGCAACATGTCAGGCAACTACGAAGATAAAATCTTTTTGATCGAAGTTGAGAAGATCAAACCCAATCCTTATCAACCGCGCCACGAGTTCAATGAGGAGCGCTTGCGCGATCTGGCCGACTCAATTAAGCAGTACGGTGTTCTTCAGCCCCTGGTGGTTACTCGCAACGAAATTACTCGCGATGACGGTAGTCTCTATACCGAATATGAAATCATTGCCGGTGAAAGGCGTTGGCGCGCGGCGCGAATTGCCGGCTTATCGCAGGTGCCAGCGGTTATTCGCACTGGCGAACAAAGCGATAAAGAAAAACTGGAATTGGCGATTATTGAGAATCTTCAACGCGAAGATCTAAATCCGATCGATCGCGCCCAAGCCTTTTTCAAGTTGGCTAACGAGTTTGGCTTGTCGCATGTCGAAATTGGCAAACGAGTTGGTCGGAGCCGTGAATATGTCTCCAATACAATTCGTATCTTAAATCTCCCGCAAGACATGCTTGATGCGGTGGTTAATGGTCAAA
>JBAZRF010000006.1:0-53788 GCA_041663165.1 Minisyncoccota bacterium
CAGGTAAGTTCTGACGTGCACGAATGGCGTAACGACTGGGGAACTGTCTCGAGGATTTGCCCGGTGAAAATACAGTGGGGGTGAAGATGCCCTCTACCTGCAGTTAGACGAAAAGACCCCAGAAGCTTTACTACAACTTGATATTGAGTATACGTTTGAACTGCGTAGCATAGGTGGGAGGATTTGAAGTGATGGTCTCGGCCATCATGGATCCGACAGTGAAATACCACTCTGCTCGAAGGTATATTCTAACCGGCCGTGAAAAACACGGTGGAGACAGTATCTGGTGGGTAGTTTTATTGGGGCGATATCCTCCTAAAAAGTAACGGAGGAGTTTATTAAGGTCAGCTAGGCGCGAATGGAAACCGTGCCGATAGTGCAATGGCATAAGCTGGCTTGACTGCAAGACGTGCGTGTCGAGCAGGTACGAAAGTAGAACATAGTGAACCGACGGTCCGTATTAGACGCGGCCGGAGATTAACGGATAAAAGCTACTCTGGGGATAACAGGCTAGTTGTGCCCAAGCGTCCATAGCGACGGCACAGTTCGGCACCTCGATGTCGGCTCATCTTATCCTGGGGGTGGAGAAGCTCCCAAGGGTATGGCTGTTCGCCATTTAAAAAGATACGCGAGCTGGGTTCAAACCGTCGTGAGACAGGTTGGTCTCCTATCTACTGCAGGCGTTGATAATTGAGAAGATCTGCTTCTAGTACGAGAGGACCGAAGTGGACTGACCTCTGGTCTAAGGGCTGTACCGCCAGGTGCATCGCCCTGTAGCTAAGTCGGGAATGGATAACCTCTGAAAGCATCTAAGAGGGAAGCCAACTTCAAGATTAATTATCATTATGAGACTCCTAGAAGATTACTAGGTTGATAGGCTTTAGGTGTAAGCATAGCAATGTGTTAAGCCGAGAAGTACTAATGTGTCCATTCCTATCAGGAAACTTGAAAATCATTTTTTAATTTTTTTATCCCGAGTATTGTCGAGGGGCTACCTACATTTTGGATTCTTTGTTTCGGTGGTTTGACGCCGAGGTCACACCTCTTACCATTCCGAACAGAGCCGTTAAGCTCGGTCGTAGCGATGGTACTCGCAAGGGGAGAGTAGCTAGCCGCCGGAACAAAGGATCTAAACTTCACAAAACCCGCCTTTTCTTTGGCGGGTTTTGGCTTGCCCCGTTAAAACTACTTGGTAGTTTTTTTGCGGGGTGTTATTATCTACTCATGTTCACTTGGGCGCGACGGCGACAATTGTATTATTTATTGGGGGTGTTGGCCTTTTTTGCCGTGATTGGGTTGATTTTATTTTTGATTTATCGGCCGCGGCCGACTTGTTTTGACGGCAAACAAAATCAAACCGAAACGGGTATTGATTGTGGGGGAACTTGCGCTTTGGCCTGCGCGCCGGACGTTATCCCGCTCAAAGTTTACTGGGCGAGACCCCTAAAGGTTAATGACGGTTGGTATGACGTGGCCGCCTTAGTTGAAAATGAAAATTTAAACTTTGGCGTCCGCCGTGCTCCTTACACTCTATATCTCTACGATAAGGATCATGTTCTCTTGAACAAACAAACGGGCGAAACCTTTATTAACCCAGCCGAAAAGTTCATTGTTTTTGCTAGTCGTTTAAACACCGGCTCAAGTATCGCTGACCAGGCT
Source organism: Minisyncoccota bacterium (assembly GCA_041663165.1). Lineage (GTDB taxonomy): Bacteria > Patescibacteriota > Minisyncoccia > Phycocordibacterales > XYD1-FULL-46-19 > CAIPHT01. The sequence continues at coordinate 1,660 of JBAZRF010000006.1, forward strand.
TTTTTAGAGTTCGGTAATAACCTTGTTTGGGAGAAGGCTAGGCCAGTGCCCAGAGTAATTAATATTGAGCGTAAAAACTTTACCAATAAGCCTCGACCCCAATTGCAAATTACCGTGACCAATCTGACGCTCGATCCAATTTCTAATCTCCGGGTTTCAACTGTTTTATCTGATGGTAATAATAATGCGATGGCGGCTTCGGCAACTTTTGTTGATAAATTAAAGGCCCAAGAGACAAAAGAAATTTTTTTAACTTGGCCAATACCCTTACCCCTTGATCCGACCTTTTTTGAGTTATACTGGCGGCTAAACTCTTTTGATCTCCTAGCTAATTAATATGTTATTAGCCCTCAAGAAATTGAATTGCCGTCTCGACTGGCTACTCATTTCGGCGACCTTACCGCTGGTGGTTTTTGGCCTCATTACGATGAACTCATTTTTGACGGAGAGTTATTTTTTTGATCGACAAATTACCTGGGTTCTTTTTTCCTATGCTTTGCTCTTGGCCCTGTCTTTTGGTGATTGGCGTTTTTTGCGTAAAAGCTGGCTTTTGGTAGTTTTTTATTTTGTGGCAATTGCGGTTTTGGCAACCCTTTTTGTTTTGGGGCAAGTTACCAAGGGAGCTCAAAGCTGGCTCTCCTTTGGTGGTTTATCTCTCCAGCCTGCCGATTTTATGAAACTGGTTTTAGTCTTAATGCTTGCCAAATATTTTTCGAAACGTCACATCGAAATTGCTAACATCAGACACATTATTGTTTCGGGCCTATATGCACTTATTCCCTTTATTTTTATTTTGCTTCAACCAGATTTTGGTTCGGCTTTAATTATTTTTTTGATCTGGCTAGGCATGATTTTAGTTTCAGGTGTATCTAAAAAACATTTAACCTTTTTAACCATTGCCGCTGTTTTGGTCTCGGTTATTGCTTGGTCGTTCGTGCTTCAACCCTACCAACAAAAAAGAATTATGACTTTTATCCATCCGCTAGCTGATATTCACGGCTCGGGCTATAACGCTTTTCAGTCCACGATTGCCGTTGGCTCGGGGCAAATTCTGGGCAAAGGGGTTGGCTATGGTACGCAATCGCGGCTCAAATTTTTGCCAGAATACCAAACCGATTTTATTTTTGCCGCTTTTGCGGAGGAGTGGGGACTGATTGGCGTGTTAATTTTATTCCTATTGTTTGGCGTGGTTATTTGGCGTATTTTGGCGAATGCTTTGGTCGGGGCGACCAATTTTGAAACCTTATTTGGGTTAGGTATTGCCATTATGTTTCTCTCTCACTTCATAATTCACGTCGGGATGAATATTGGGATTTTACCGGTGACCGGTTTGCCAATGCCGCTTATGAGTTATGGCGGATCGCATTTAATGACCGAGTTTATTGGTCTCGGCATCCTCATGGGCATGCGCAAATACTCCTTATCCTTCCATCGTGACGATGCGAAAAATGAGTTTATTGGGCCCCAATAGGCGCTCGGTTGCTCCCGCTTAAAAACCTCGCCTTAAAATTTTCCAGCGAAAATTTTTTGCTCCTCTCGAACGATTTGCTCCTCGCTTTGCTCGGAGACCATGCCAAATCGTTCTGCGAGAGGCTTTTTAAGCGGGACAACCTCGCTTGGTTGAAGCAGCAAAAACAATTTTCTCAAACATGGTTGGGTTTTCTGTATACATTTACTACTCCTCCAGAGGAGGAGGCTGTGCCAGGTATAGTTTTTTCTTTGATAAAGCCTGCTGTCAAAAGGTCTCCATCGTATTCAAGACCATGTAACGAAATCGCTCCTCTTGGGGTCACGCGGAAAATCTGTTCCGCTAAGTATTTTGCGTATCTCTTTTCTTCTGGCCTATCGCTACTATAAAGTACTCCTTCTTCGAATAATCCAAAACTTACAACAACTTCCGATTCGTCAGGTTGACGTATTAGACACGACAAAGCATCAATTCCCGTTTTAATATCTACTGTGTCAAAATTAGAAGTTCCTATTGCGCCGAAAAATGGGGCGTTTATTTTTCTCCCTGCATCGCCAATTTCTATGACCCTTACCCCTTCAAGTTCGTTGTGCAAAAACCCCAAAATGGCACCATCTAAACTATATAGGTCATAAGGACTTTTATCTTCTTCAAATTGTGTTTGAGAAGCTGGTGTTTCAGTAAAGCTCTTAACAAGGTTTTGAGCTTCTTCGTTGGTAAACAATCCTAAGAGTTCGGGTGTTATTTTATCCAAAATTTCTTTCTCGGCATCTTTTTTTATCTCTGCTGGGCGTTCGCTCGCACTTCTTAAATACCAGGGCACATCTTCTTGTCCTACCACTTCGGCTATCGGCAATAATTCTTCTCGCGCCTTTTTAATCCTTAAGGCTATTTCATTTGCATTTCTACTGTTGGGGGTTGTTTCCATGGGTCATTTATTTTCTATAAAGCTCCACTGTTTTTTCTACCATCTTTTTGAGCGAAAAATTGGCCGTCACGCGTTGGCGGAGGTTTTTGCCGGCGAGGTCGCAATACTTCGGTTTTTTGAGCATGAAAAGGAGGGATTTTTTAATTTCCTCGACATTGTCGGGCGGGACGAGGATGCCCAGTTCGGGGTCGGTAATCACTTCGGGAATACCGCCAACTTCGGAGGCGATAATCGGGAGGCCGGCGGCGCCAGCTTCGAGGATGACGTAAGGGAAGGCTTCGGTTCGCGAGGTGAGGGTAAAAATATCAAAGGCTTTAAGATAGGCACGAGCATCTTCGACACGGCCAAAAAAGTGGATACGGTTTTCGAGTCGTTTGGCGCGAGCTAGTCTTTTTAATTGCTCAAGTTCTTCGCCTTCACCAATAATCATTAAGTTCATTGACCAGCCAAGCGAGTTCCCGATAAGGGCGCGTACCGTTAGGGCAAAAGCGTCAATCAATGAATCTAGGCCCTTGTTAGGATGAAGCTCGGAAATTGTGCCAATCCAAAAACGATCGTTATGGCCAGGGAAAAGTTCTCGCCGGGCGACCGATTTCTCAAAAAATTTGATCGTCGGCAAACCGTTATAGATAGTTACCAATTTATTTTTAATAAACGGCCAAGAGCTGATTTGGTTTTTTAGACAATCGGCGACCGTAATCACCTGATGGCATAAAATAATTGAGAGCCAATGGCTTAATTTGATTAAACTTTTTTGCCAATTCGGTCGGGTCTCGTTGAAGGCTAAACCATGAACGGTAAAAATAATTTTAGGCACGCCGGCGAGTCTCCCGGCTAAAGAACCTAATCCGCCAATTTTTGAGCTATTTAAATGAATTATTTGAGGCTTCTCTTTTTTAAAAATCTTTAAAAGTTGCCAAAATGATTTTAAATCTTTAGCAAAATTGATATCTCGTCCCAATTCGGGAATTTTAATGGTCTTAACCCCGGCGCCGACTAACTTTTTTTCGAGCGCCTCAAACTCGCCCATAATGACGGTTGTGTCAAAGTCGGCGCGGGGGAGGGTGGTGGCTAATTCATAAACATAACGTTGAGCGCCACCCCAATTTCCCTTGGTGATAACATAAAAAATTTTGGTCTTTTCGGCCATGCCAAAAGTGTAGCATAATCGGGCTTTTTGGTGTATGCTAGCCCTGATATGAAGATCACGTCCAAAAAGGAGACACTGGTACTCTTGGTGGGCGATATCATCGTCTTCTGCGTCGCTCTCTGGCTCACCTTGTTTGTTCGTAACGCCGAATATCCGAGTGGCTCGCTTTTCTATTCCTTGCTCATCCCTTTCTCGTTCATTTTTATTCTCTGGGTGTTGGTTTTTTATATTGCTGATTTATATGGCAAGCACACCTCAATTTTTCGCCGCAAATTGCCCCGGGTAATTTTTTATGCTCAATTAGCCAACTCCACCATTGCCGTGATCTTCTTTTATTTCATTCCTTATTTTGGCGTTACTCCTAAAACATTGTTGTTTGTTGATCTCTTCATCTCTTTCTTTTTGCTATTTGCTTGGCGCGGTTGGTTGGTCCCTAATATCCATCTCAATTTGCCAGAGAAAATTTATTTTGCCTGCCGCGGCCAAGAGGTTAATGACATTATTTCAGAAATAAAAAGCAATCCTGGTTACAATATTTCTATCGCTAAAGAAAATGAAATTAAAGATATTAAAAAAACGGGCATCACCGCTATTGTGGTTAATCTTTATGACGAGGAGATAACCGAAGCGCTGAAGAATTTTTATGGCATGATTTTTTCAGGTATTCGTTTTATTCCACTTCATATTCTCTACGAGGAGTTGTTTGACCGCGAACCGGTCTTGTCGCTTAAGGAGCAATGGTTTTTAGAAAATATTTCCAATCGGCCCAAACCGGTTTATGACGGTCTAAAGCGATTGATGGACATCATTATTGCCGGACTCTTGGGTCTAGTCTCCCTCGTTTTTTATCCATTTGTTTACCTTGGTATGAAACTTGATGACAGAGGAGATCTCTTCAGTTTTCAAGATCGAGTTGGCAAGAACAATAAGATTATTCGGATGATTAAATTTCGAACGATGAGAATTGCCAATGACGGTGCCCAATTTACCAAAGGCAAAGCTGATAATGAGGTCACTAAGTTTGGCCACTTTTTGCGCAAAACGCGTATTGATGAGGTGCCTCAGCTTTGGAACATCTTACGTGGCGATATTTCGTTAATTGGTCCGCGACCAGAATTTGCCGACCCGGTGGCACTCTATAGTCAAGAAATTCAGTATTATAATATTCGCCACATTATCAAGCCGGGCCTCTCGGGTTGGGCGCAGATTTATGGCGAGCATCCCCATCACGGGATTGATATCAGTAGTACGCGCAATAAATTTTCTTACGACTTGTATTACATCAAAAACCGTAGTTTCTGGTTGGACCTAAGCATCGCTCTTAAAACGGTCAAAATTTTATTAATGAGGAAGGGGCGATAATAATATGTCAAAAATTATTGTCACCGGCGGTGCCGGATTTATCGGTTCTAATCTCACTGACAAGTTAATTGAACGAGGCGATGAGGTTATTGTCATCGATAATTTATCGGGTGGCAAAAAAGAACAAATAAACCCCAAAGCTATTTTCCATCAACTTGATATTACCAATCTCAAATCAATTAAGCCGATTTTTACCGGGTTTGATTACGTTTTCCATTTAGCAGCCTTACCGCAGGTATTTTATTCAATTGACCATCCGGTTGAAACTAATGAAATTAATGCCACGGGGACACTTAATGTTCTCTTGGCGGCCAAGGAGGCGGGTGTTAAAAAAGTTATTTACTCAGCTTCCGCTTCGGTTTATGGCGTTCAGGAGAAAATGCCCTTGAGAGAAGATGCTCCGGCCTTGCCCAATAGCCCTTATGGTTTGCAAAAATATATCGGGGAATTATATTGCCAGCTTTTCTCTGAGATTTATGATTTACCAACTGTTCGACTGCGCTATTTTAATGTTTTTGGTCCAAGACAGAGTGAAGAGGGCGCCTACGCTCTCGTCGTGGCTAAATTTCTCAAACAACGACGCGAGGGTCAAGCTTTAACGATTATCGGTGATGGCACACAAACTCGAGATTTTGTTAACGTTCGAGATGTCGTCCGAGCTAATATTTTGGCAATGGAAAAAGATGTTCCGGCCGGTGAGGTTTTAAACATTGGTTCCGGGGTTAACTCCTCGGTTAAAACCATTGCTGATTTAATTGGGGGAGATATTGAATATTTGCCGGCTCGATTAGAATTGCACGATAGTTTGGCCGACAATGCCAAGGCTCGTAATTTGCTGGGCTGGGTACCCGAGGTGGGGCTAGAAGAGGGGATTGCCGAGCTAAAAAAATTACAAAATTTAAAATAAATTATGATTGTCGATGGTAAAAAATTAGCGGACGATATCAAAACGACCCTTCGACTCGCCTTGCTCGCTCAGGGCAAGAATTTACGGCTAGATGTTATTTTGGTTGGTGATAACCTCGTGTCGCAGAAATATGTCAAACGAAAGAAAAAGGTTGGCGAGGAAATTGGTATCGAAGTAATCGTCCATGAATTGATGAGAGAGATAACCCAAATTGAATTAGAAGAAGAAATTGAAAATTTAAATAATAACGAAAGGGTCAATGGGATTATTGTTCAATTGCCACTGCCGCCACAGATTGACCAAGAAAAAATCTTAAATTTGGTTTCGCCCGACAAAGACATTGATGCCTTGAGTCGTGAGGCCAAAGTTTTGTCACCGACCGTCGGGGCGATTAGAGAAATTTTAGAAAAAAACAAAGTTTCGCTTGCTGGCAAGAGGGTCGTGGTCGTTGGCAATGGTAAATTAGTTGGTCGGCCCGTTTCAGTTTGGTTAACCCAAGAGGGAGTTAGTGTTGAGGTCATTGACATTGATACAAAAAATCCGGAAGAGGCCTTGCTTCAAGCCGATATTATTGTGAGTGGGGTCGGGAAGCCCGGCTTAATTACGTCGGATAAAATAAAAGAAGGAGTTGTTTTAATTGATGCTGGCACGGCCGAATCGGGCGGCCAGCTTAAGGGCGATGCCGATCCGGCTTGTGCCGAAAAGTGCTCGCTCTTCACTCCGGTCCCGGGTGGTGTCGGCTCTCTCACGGTTGTGATGCTTTTCAAAAATCTTCTCGAACTATCTCAATAGGTTTATAATAATTTAGTGGATTACCTAATTTATTTTTGCGCTGTAATTTTGCCTTGGGTTTTGGGAATCGGACTGGTTGGTTATTTTGTTGTCACCAAGAAAAAAATTGCGGCTTTGCGCTTGATTGGCCTGTCATTTTTGAGCGCGCTTATTGCTTGGTTTATCGTCAGTTTATATAAATACAATTTTCCCAGCCCTCGCCCGTTTGAGGTTCTAACTAATCTCAAGCCATTATTTGTTACCGGGAGGGGAGACGCTTTTCCCTCCGGCCACGCCACTTTTATGGGTGCCCTGGCCATCGGTGTTTTTCTCCAAAACAAAAAACTTGGTCTGGTTTTTATCGCCGGGGCGATTATTATCACTATTGCTCGTGTGCTTGCCAATGTCCACTGGCCCATAGACGTGGTTGCTGGCTTGCTCTGGGGCGCCCTGGTCTCAATCGCCGCTTGGTTGATTTTTCGTCGATTTTCCTTATAATAGCCCTATATGACAAAGATCCGGTTTTGGGCCATTATCCTGCTCCTGGCGGGAATTTTAATTGGCTATTTCAATTATTACTCACAAGTTAACCCACAATGGAGTTTTTATAAACCCTTTAAATTAGGCCTTGACCTCTCAGGCGGTAGCCGCTTAACCTATGAGGCCGATGTCTCGCGCTTAAATCCGGCCGATGTCCAAGATGCCATGTCCTCTTTGCGCGAGGTCATTGATCGTCGCGTTAATGTCTTTGGCGTATCAGAGCCAATTGTCCAGACCGAGAGTTCCTCTCTTTCTGGCACAACTTATAATCGCCTAATCGTTGAATTGCCCGGCGTGACCGATATTAAAGAGGCTACCAAAATGATCGCCGCCACCCCGCAATTGGAATTTCAAGTCCTAAAGCCAGGGGTAACGGCCGAAACCGCCAGCTCAACTGATTTTATCGCGACTGGTTTAACCGGCCGATATTTGAGGAAAGCCCAAGTGACCTTTAATCAAAACTCTTTATCGCCGTCGATTTCTATCGAGTTTACTAGCGAGGGGGCGAAACTTTTTGCGGCCATTACCAAAGCTAACATTAATCGTCCGGTGGCAATTTTGCTTGATAACCAAATTATTTCAGCGCCGAATGTGCGCGAAGAAATTCGTGATGGCCGGGCCGAGATTAGTGGCCAATTTACGGTTGATGAGGCTCGCAATTTGGTGCGCGACTTAAATCTTGGCGCTTTGCCGGTTCCGATTAAGTTAGCGTCGACCGAAATTATTGGCGCCACACTCGGTAGCGAAGCGGCGCAAAAGGGCGTTGAAGCGGGACTCATCGGGCTACTGATTGTCGCCGTCTTTATGATTCTTTGGTATCGTTTACCCGGTTTAGTCGCCGTGGTCTCACTTTCCATTTACGTGATGCTGATGCTCGCCATCTTTAAACTTTTGCCGGTTACCTTAACGGCGGCTGGCATGGCTGGCTTTATTCTCTCAATTGGCATTGCGGTTGACGCTAATGTCCTGATCTTTGAGCGCTTTCGCGAAGAACTTAAGGCGGGGAAGGGGATGCATGAGGCCGCCAAAGAGGGCTTTCATCGCGCCTGGTCTTCGATTCGTGATTCGAATCTGTCGAGCGTTATTTCGGCCGCGATCCTCTTTTGGTTTGGCACGAGCCTAATTAAGGGTTTTGCCCTGACACTGATTTTGGGCATTATCGTGAGCATGTTTACGGCCATTGTCGTTACTCGAACCCTCCTTTTTGCTCTTGGCTTTCGTAATCAGGTCGGCATTACTAAATTCTTATTCGGCAGCGCTTTCTTCAAGCACTAAAATAAACATATGCAAATTGTAAAATACAGACGAATTTTCTTCACCGGCTCACTGATTCTGGTTGGCATCGCCCTCTATTCCTTATTTAGTTTTAGCTTAAATCTTGGTTCAGATTTTACCGGTGGAACAATCATGGAGATTGAATATGTTGGGGCGCGGCCAAATGTGGCTGATATCAAAACGGCGCTAGCCAGCACAAAGTTAGAAAGTCTGTCGGTTGTGCCAATGGGAGAGAAGGGTCTTATCGTCAAGGCTAAGGTAATTAGCGACGCCGAAAAGGATACCGTAAATAAAGCGCTCTCGCTTGGTGGCAAGGCGCAATTCACCGAAAAAAGATTTTCCCAAGTTGGTCCTTCGCTTGGTAAAGAATTATCTCGCAAGGGGATGATCGCCATTGTATTAGTTGTCTTGCTCATCATCATCTTTATTGCTTTTGCTTTTCGCCAAGTCTCTAAACACCACATGGCCTCATGGAAATATGGCGTGGCGGCAATTATTGCCCTAGTCCACGACATCACTATTTCAGCCGGGGCGATGGCTTTGCTGGGACATTTCTACGGCGCGGAGGCAGACGCCCTTTTCCTCACCGCTCTCTTAACTATTCTCGGCCTCTCGGTAAATGACACCATCGTTGTATTTGATCGAATTAGAGAGAACCTAAATCGCCATGAGAGCAATGATTTTGCCGAAGTGGCGGGAATCAGTATTAACGAAACTTACATTCGTTCAATCAATACCACTCTTACGATTATCATTACGCTGATTTGTTTGTTAATCTTTGGCCCCGAATCGACTCGTTATTTCTCGGCTGTTCTCCTCGTTGGGATGACGGTGGGAACTTATTCCTCAATCTTCGTGGCCTCTAACCTCTTGGTAGAATGGGAGACCTGGCAACGCCGTCGCTTGGCCGTTAAGGTCAAAAAATAAGGAGATATAAAATACAGCAGAAAATGGCCCAATTGGGCCATTTTCTGCTTTTGTGGATAACCTTGACGCTCTTTATTTTTCCTGTATAATGGCCTAGTCACCAGTTTTTAGCTGGTGCCTATTTAGATAGTCCCTTGTCAATTTAAGCATCAAAACAAAACCCCCAATTTTACACGGTAAAATTAGGAGGGTAACCAGTGTTAACCCTATAGAGTATAGCAAGTACTCATTAGGGTAAATTAAGTAAGATGAAGAAAATGTTTTTTCTTCTGTCCCGTTCTATTAAGCTAAATCAAATGCTTTATATTAGAGTTTGATCTTGGCTCAGGATGAACGCTGGCGGCGTGGATAAGGCATGCAAGTCGAGTGGGTTTAGACCCACGGCGAACGAGGTAGTAACACGTGGGAATTTCCCCCAGAGTCGAGCATAACTGGCCGAAAGGCCAGATAATTCTCGATGGTCTCTAAGGAGTAAAGATTTATCGCTCTGGGAAAAGCCTGCGAGATATCAGCTAGTTGGTAAGGTAATGGCTTACCAAGGCTATGACGTCTAGGGGAGCTGAGAGGCTGACCCCCACCGATGGGACTGAGACACGGCCCATACACCTACGGGTGGCTGCAGTCGAGAATCTTCCGCAATGGGCGAAAGCCTGACGGAGCGACGCCGCGTGATGGATGAAGTACTTCGGTACGTAAACATCTTTTATCAGGGAAGAACTAAAGTGACGGTACCTGAGGAATAAGGGGCTGCAAAACTCGTGCCAGCAGCAGCGGTAAAACGAGTGCCCCAAGCGTTATCCGGAATTACTGGGCATAAAGGGTGCGTAGGTGGTCTTATTAGTCGTTTGTTAAAACTCCCGGCCTAACCGGGAAGCAGTGAACGAAACGGTAAGACTAGAGAGAGTGAGAGGTTAGCAGAACTCATGGTGTAGGGGTGAAATCCGTTGATATCATGGGGAATACCAAAGGCGAAGGCAGCTAACTGGCGCTTATCTGACACTCCAGCACGAAAGCGTGGGTCGCGAACGGGATTAGATACCCCGGTAGTCCACGCCCTAAACGATGATCACTAGCTTTTTGGAGTATCGACCCTCTGAGAGGCACAGCAAACGCGTTAAGTGATCCGCCTGGGAAGTACGGCCGCAAGGCTAAAACTCAAAAGAATAGACGGGGGCTCGCACAAGTGGTGGATTATGTGGTTTAATTCGACGCTAAACGAAGAACCTCACCAAGGCTTGAAATTCAGTTGAAATTCTCCAGAAACGGAGAACCTCCCACAAGGACAACTGGACAGGTGATGCATGGTTGTCGTCAGTTCGTGGTTTGAATTGTTCCCTTAAGTGGGGTAACGAACGCAACCCTCGTGGCCTGTTACAAGTGTCAGGCCAGACTGTCCTGTTCAACAGGAAGGAAGCGGGGATGACGCCAAATCAGCATGTCCCTCTGACGCCTTGGGCTACACACATAATACAATGGTCGCTACAAAGAGACGCAAGACCGTAAGGTGGAGCAAATCTTGAAAAGCGGCCCCAGTTCGGATTGAGGTCTGCAACCCGACCTCATGAAGTTGGAATCACTAGTAATCGCAGGTCAGCTATACTGCGGTGAATACGTTCTCGAGCCTTGTACTCACCGCCCGTCAAGCCAGGGGAGCCGGGAGTGCCCAACGCTCCGCTTTACTGCGGATCTAAGGCAAGTTCGGTGACAAGGGTTAAGTCGTAACAAGGCACGGCTAGCGGAAGCTGGTCGTGGATTTATTTCAAATTACGTTCCGAGATTGCCACAAGCAATCAAGGAAAATCGGCGATATCGTCTCTGACGATAAGGTGATGATTCTATTTTCACCAATTGAATTCTTTTCGAAGGAATTCAAAGAACAATGAATTCGAGGTTTCGTCTCGTAAAACGATAAGAACGGGACAGAAGAAAAAACATTTACCCAGTGGAATATAGCGAAAATTCCACAGGGTGAACTTAACACTTTGATGCTTTAAGGCACTCAAAAGACGCCCTAAGATGGGCGTTTTTTGAGTGCTTGACAAAGATCCTGTTTATGCTATAATGGAAGTTGGTAATAAGGAATGTTCTTCACATAATGGTTGTCGCTCATCACGAGCGACATTACTTACAAGGAGAAGTCGAAATGCGGAAGAGAGTGGCGATTGTCGTACTATCGGTGTTGGGCCTGTTCGCCCTGGTTTCTTGTTGGGTGAACACTCCATCGCCGACTAAGGTTGTCCCGGTCGCTTTCCATGCCGTTGAGGCAAAAGCGGCGGACATCAAAGTGCCATCGTTCCTTGGGCTGAAGCCCGCTGACGCCGAACTAGTGGCCAAAGGGGCAGGTCTCGAGTTGGGTCAGAGTTTCGTCTGGACGACGCCAACCAAGAAGGAGGACGGACGAGTCATCGCTCAAACTCCCAAAGCGGGGGAGAGGGTCGATGCCGGTTACTCCTTACAACTGGTGTACGGGAAGTACTAGTCTCCAGACCTTAAGTTCAGCGCTCGCGCCGATGGAGATACATCGGAGCGAGCGTTTTGTATTGAGGTTGAAATCGGCTCATTTTTTTGATACAGTTTAAACTGTCCACCTTCGTTCGCCGGGGCGAGCTTCGGCGGGACGCTAAATTTTTATAGTCGCTTCGCTTCGTAAAAATTTGCGCGAGTATAGCTCAGATGGTTAGAGCGCGTCACTGATAATGACGAGGTCCCAGGTTCGAGTCCTGGTACTCGCACTAAAATGATAAATTCTTTGAATTATAAAAACTTCTTTAAGGGCAAGAAGATCACCGTTCATGGTCTCGGACTATTGGGGCGGGGGATTGGTGATGTAATCTTTTTGGCGCAAAACGGTGCGGATTTGTTGGTAACGGATTTGAAGACCGAGGAGCAATTGGTGCCGTCACTCGCTAAAATTAAAAAAGAATTAGGACCCACTTTATATAAAAAAATAAAATTTGTTCTCGGCGAACATCGGCTTGGAGATTTTAAAAATAAGGACTTTATCTTAAAGTCGGCTGATATTCCCCTCAATTCTATTTTTATTGACGAAGCCAGAAAGAACAAAATTTCGATCAAGATGGATGCTTCCTGGTTTGCCGAATTGGCGCCGGCGGGAGTTAAAATTATTGGCGTGACGGGAACAAGAGGTAAATCGACGACGACACACTTAATTTTTAATATTATTGAAGAAGCCCTTCAACTTCGCTCGGGGCAAAAAAACTCAAGAGTTTTTTTGGGTGGCAACGTTCGCGGTGTCGCGACTTTGCCCTTGCTTAAGAAAGTCAAAGTTGGCGATATGGTCGTGATGGAGTTAGACTCCTGGCAATTGCAAGGTTTTGGTGATGCTAAGATCAGTCCAAACATATCGGTTTTTACGAATTTAATGGTTGATCATCAAAATTATTATAAGAATGATATGAATCTTTATTTTACTGACAAGGCTAATATCTACCGCTTCCAAAAAGAAGGAGATTATTTGGTTGCCGGGAGTGAAGTAGCCAAGAAAATAAAAAAAGAAAAATTAAAGAGTCAATTAATTATCCCCGATACCAAAGTTATCCCAAATCCGCCAGCTGGCGGATGGAAGGTTAAATTATTAGGTGAGCATAATCTGCTTAATATTGTTTATGCTGTGACCGTTGCTCGACTTTTAGACATTTCCGAGAAAGTTATCAAGAAAGCGGTAGAAAGTTACGCTGGCATACCGGGACGACTTGAATTTATTCGTGAAGTGAAAGGTGTTAAGTATTACAACGACACGACGGCCACGACGCCTGATGGGGTCATCGCGGCCTTAAAGTCCTTAGATCAATATGCCGGTAAAATTATCTTAATCGGTGGCGGACGCGACAAAGAGCTAGATTATAAAAAGTATGCGCCAGTCGTAAAAAAATCGGTTAAGGCTCTCGCGTTATTTGCCGGAACAGGAACCGATAAAATCATCAAGGCATTGGATAAAACGAAATTGCCGATTCAAGTTTTTGACAACATGCCGGAGGCTTTTAAACAGGCGCAGAACCTAGCCCAAAAGGGCGATATTGTTTTGCTCTCGCCCGGCGCGACGAGCTTTGGTGTTTTTAAAAATGAGTTTGATCGGGGGGATCAATTTGTTGGTCTAGTTAAAAAATTGAAATGATTGATTTAAATAATATTAAAAAAGTCCATTTCATCGGCATTGGCGGAATTGGTATTTCCGCTTTGGCTCTGCTGATGCACAACGACGGGAAGATAATTTCTGGGACAAATGATAATCCGAGCCCTGATACTCTGAATCGGATTCGGGCGCTGGGTGTTCAAATTAATATCGGGGCTGATCTTGCGAAGATACCGCCCGACGTTGACCTAATCGTCTATAGTCTAGCTTGGGATGATCGGGAGCCAGATTTGATGAAAGCGGTTCGGGCGCTTGGTGTGCCGGTGCTTTCTTATCCGCAAGCCCTAGGCTTAGTCTCCGTGGCCAAATACACGATTGCCATATCGGGCACCCATGGCAAGACAACAACCACGGCCATGATTGGCGAAATGATGATCGCCGTTGGGCTTGATCCCACGGTTGTTGTCGGCAGTTTACTCAAAGATATTAAAAGTAATTTTGTTGCCGGCCAGAGTAATTATTTTGTCGTTGAGGCTTGCGAATATCGGCGGTCATTTTTAAATCTCCGTCCTAAGATTGCCGTCATTACTAATATTGATAATGACCATCTCGATTATTATAAAGATCTAGCAGATATTCAAAGCGCTTTTGCTGAATTTGCCGAACAAATTCCGGCTGATGGTTTTTTGATTTGCGATAAAAACGACCCCCTTCTCTTGCCGGTTTTAGAAAGAACAAAGGCGCAAATTATTGATTATAAAAAATTACCAGAAATAGATAATTTATTGGTGCCTGGTAAACATAATATTAAAGATGCCCAATGCGCTCTCGCGGTAGCCGAAGTTCTTAAAATTGATCTAGCTAAAGCACAAAATTCGCTGAAAAAATTTACTGGCACTTGGCGGCGATTTGAGTATAAGGGTCAAACAAAAATGGGAGCGTTGGTTTATGATGACTATGCGCATCACCCCACCGAAGTTGGGGTGACGATTGAAGCGGCGCGAGAATTTATGAAAAAAAATCCGTCGGCTGACGGATTGCCCGGCAAATTAATTGTCGCTTTTCAACCTCATCTTTATAGCCGGACAAAATTATTGAAGGAAGATTTTGCTCGTGTTTTGGCCGGGGCCAACGAAGTTATTTTAGCGCCGATTTATGCGGCTCGCGAACAGGCTGATTCGGAAATTAGTTCAGAAATTTTGGCAGAACTAATCAGATTAAAAAACCCAAATGTTTTCTCACTGCCTAATCTGATTGAAGTGGCCAAGAAACTTAAAGAAGAGGGTAAATCTGGTGATTTGGTTATAACAATGGGAGCGGGAGATATCGGGACGGTAGGGGATAAGATAATTGAGCCAGTAGCCTAAATTTGCTAGAATGGCCTCGTATGCGACACATTATTTGGCGCAATCGGGCTAGCGCAGTTTTGGGGCTGGTGGTAATGCTCGTTCCATTTACTGGTTTTCCTGAAGTTATTAGGGAATCATTAACCGTCCTGGCCGGGTTTCTGATTGTTATTTTTGGTTTCTCCCGGGGCTACAACAATTACGCCTACTCGAACGGTGATGATAAGTCGGCAGGGGAGGCCAAAGCCGAACCTCATTAACAATGCCAGTGAAAATATCTAGAAGAAACGGTTTAACTTTTTTAGCCGTAGTTTTAGTTGTTTTCGTAATTATTCTGATTTCTTTCTCCGCTTTTTTTTCTCTAGGGGCGACAAGTTCTCTCGATAATTCTTTGTCTCAGACGATTAGAAACTCTCCAGTCAATGACCTAACCCAGTTATCTCTCCCGCCAGTCATTGTGTCGCATCAGGCAACTCCTAAGCCATTGCGAGCGGTCTACATGTCGAGCTGGGTAGCGGGTAACCAGGAGGCGCGAGACAAATTATTGGAACGCCTAAAAGGAACAAGTGTTAATGCCATTGTCATTGATGTTAAAGATTCTTCCGGTAAAATTGTGGTTAAATTGGACGCGCCCGCTCTTGCTAAGTATGAATCACTGGCCAGTCAGGTGCCAGATATTATAGAGTTTGTTAATGAGCTCCATCAAAAAAACTTTTATGTCATTGGCCATATCTCTGTTTTTGAAGATAATTATTTAACTCGGCGTCGGCCAGATTTAGCCATTCAGCGCCTAGACAACAATCAACTTTGGGAAGATGACAAGGGTATGTCCTGGCTTGATCCGAGCTCTCAGGAGGTTTGGGATTATGCCATTGCCGTGGCTAAAGAGGCTTACGTTGCCGGTTTTGATGAATTAAATTTTGATTATGTGCGATTTCCCTCAGACGGCAAAATATCCAATATGCGTTTTCCTTACTATGATCCAAACCAGAAAACAAAGTCGGAAGTTATCGAAGGGTTTTTCAGTTATTTGCATAATCAAGTGCAAAATATCGGCGTGCCAATTTCCGCTGATATTTTTGGCATGGCGACAACCAACACCGATGATTTAGGCATTGGCCAGATCTTAGAAAAAATTTCTCCATACGTTGATTATATTTGTCCGATGGTCTATCCCTCAAGTTACCCGTTAAATTTTCGAGGAATTAAGCGCCCGGCGCTTGCTCCTTATCAAATCATAAAATTGTCTCTTGATTCAGCGGTCAAGAGATTAACTATTCAGGGGCTGCCCGTCGAAAAACTTCGACCGTGGCTTCAGGATTTTAACTTGGGCGCGGTTTACACGGCGAGCATGATTAAATCCGAAATTAAAGCCGTTAATGACTCGGGTCTGGATTCTTGGATGATGTGGGATTCGTCTAATAAATATACAATTAATGCCTATAGAAAAACGGATGCCAATTAGTTATAATAGGAGGGAATATGGCTCTGGCCACGATTAATTATTTTGCCCAAACCGATTTCCGCGGCAAACGGATTCCTTTTGGTATTAAGGCCGAAGATCGGGCCCGGCACGTTTATGTTATCGGTAAGACCGGTATGGGTAAATCGTGCTTGCTGGAGAATATGGCGGTGCAAGATATCCAAAATGGTGAAGGGATGGCTTTTATTGATCCGCACGGCAAATCAGCCGATTTATTGCTTAGTTTTGTTCCACCCGAACGCCTTAACGATGTTATCTATTTCGCGCCGTTTGATCTTGAGTATCCGATTTCCTTTAACATCATGGAGGATGTCGGCGCTGATCAACGACATCTAGTCGCCAACGGTCTAATGTCGTCATTTAAGAAAATTTGGCCGGATGTTTGGTCAAGTCGAATGGAATATATTTTGAATAATTGCCTGTTGGCCCTGCTTGAATATCCCGATTCAACGCTTTTGGGCGTTAACCGCTTATTGTCCGACAAGGACTATCGCAAACTAGTGGTTGATAATATTACTGACCCATCGGTCAGATCTTTTTGGCTCGACGAATTTGCTAAATATAACGAACGTTATATGCAAGAAGCGGGCGATGCGATTAAAAATAAGATCGGCCAATTTACCGCGAACCCCTTAATTCGCAATATTATTGGCCAAACCAAATCATCTTTTAATTTGCGCGAGGCAATGGATAATAAGAAAATCTTAATCGTTAACTTATCCAAGGGTCGCCTCGGTGAACAAAATGCTAATCTGCTTGGCGGAATCTTGATTACCAAGATATATTTAGCCGCGATGTCACGCGCTGGCGCGGGGGCGGGGATTTCAAAGTTACCCCATTTTTATGTTTTTGTTGATGAATTCCAATCGTTCGTCAATGATTCCTTTGCTGACATCTTATCGGAAGCGCGTAAATATAAACTAAGTTTAACCATTGCTCATCAGTATATCGAACAAATGCCTGAAGAAGTGCGCAACGCCGTTTTTGGCAACATTGGCACGACCATTGCCTTTCGCGTTGGTCCGTTTGACGCCGAAGTGCTTGAAAAGATATTTTTGCCGACTTTTACCCAAGAAGACCTGGTTAATTTAGGCTTCGCTCAGATTTATCTAACTTTGATGATTGATGGCGTCGGCTCGCCGCCTTTTTCGGCGGTGACCCTGCCGCCCATTGTCGCGACCAACACCTCGATTGAGGATCAGATTATTAAGAATTCACAAAAAAATTATGCCAGTCCGCGCGAAAAAGTGGAGGCGATCATTAATACCTGGTTTGAGCCGGTAATAAAATTTACGGCTAAAAGTCCAACCGACAAGCCCGAAGCCAAGAAATTGACCACTCCTACCCAAGTTTTTACGGCCAATCCGGCGCCCGCTCTTAAACCCAAGATTCCAACCGGTTCTAACCCGCCCAAAGCCTTCTCGTTAAATGTTTTAAAAAATAAAACGAAAGAAATTAACAAAAACAAGGACGAGCTTAAAGCTTTCTTAAGTGACATCATGGCGAACAAAAAGCCTAAGACCGTGGTCCCAACCCCTGCTTCGGCTCCGGTGGCTAGCCCGACCACTCAAGTTTCTAAGAAAGAAATTCCGCAAAATGTACTGGAGGATTTATTAAGAATTAAACCAAGCGAATAATTCTATGGGCAAGCGAGTTCTGATCTATTCAACCGCTTATTTACCCTTGGTCGGCGGGGCCGAAATTGCGGTCAAAGAGATTGCCGATCGCCTCGGTGATTACTCGTTTGATCTTGTCACCGCTCGCCTTGATCACCGTTTGCCGAAAGAAGAAAAACTCGGCCGGGTTAAAATCTACCGTCTCGGTTGGGGTTGGGCTATCGACAAACTTTGGCTGGCGATGTGGGGCGGGAGCTTTGGCCGACGGCTTCACGCTAATAATCCCTACGATATTGTCTGGGGGATAATGGCGAGTTTTGGTGGACTAGCCGCGCTGCGCTTTAAAGAACTGGTTCCCGGGGTCAAATTCGTCTTAACTCTACAAGAAGGTGATGACTTGACTGCGATTGAAAATAAAATGAAATTTCTCGCCCATCGTTTTAAAAAAATATTTACCAAAGCTGACCATATTCAGGCCATATCCAATTATCTGGCGGCTTGGGCAAAAAGAAGGGGGGCGCTGGCGCCGATCGAAGTTGTGCCTAACGGTGTTGATTTGGATAAATTTAAATTTGTTGAGAGACAAAACAATCGAACGATTATTACCACTTCGCGCCTGGTTAAGAAAAATGGTGTTGACACCTTAGTTCGCTCGCTCCTTTTCTTGCCGGCCGAATATCGATTACAAATTTTCGGAACCGGACCGGAAATAGAAAATTTAAGAGTTTTAACGTTAAAATTCAAATTGGCCGGTAGGGTTGATTTTCTCGGTTTAATTGAAAATGATAAATTGCCACTTCATTTGGCCAAAGCTGAGGTTTTTGCTCGACCCTCTCGATCAGAAGGTCTAGGCAACTCTTTTTTAGAAGCGATGGCTTGTGGTCTGCCGGTCGTTGGCACACCCGTTGGCGGTATCCCAGACTTTCTAATTAATGGGCAGACTGGTTGGTTGTGCGAATTGGATAGCCCTTTCGATTTGGCCGAGAAAATTAAATTGATTACCAATCCTGAAAATGCCGATTTGGTTAAGCGGGTAATTATCCAAGCCCGACAATTAATCGCTGACAAATATGATTGGAATAAAATTGCCTTGAAAATGGACCAAATTTTCAGTAACGTGTAGCTAATGGCCGAAACAGACAAAAAAACCATATTGATTGCTACGGGTCTTTATCCCCCCGATGTTGGCGGCCCGGCGACCTACAGTTATTTACTAAATCAAGAATTGCCCCGCCGTGGCTGGGAAGTTAAAATTCTGAGTTTTGGCGAAGTTCGGTCTTGGCCTAAGATTATTCGTCATCTAGCCTACGGCTGGAAGGTTTTTCGGCTAGTTCGCCACTATCAGATCATTTATGTTCAAGATCCGGTTAGTGTGGGTCTCCCCGTTTGTTTGGCCTGTGCTCTGGCTCGTCGATCTTTTATTTTAAAAATTGTCGGTGATTATGCCTGGGAGCAGGGGAGTCAGCGTTTTGGCGTTATCGATTTGTTGGACGATTTTTCTCTTGAGTATAAAAAGTATATTTGGCCGGTCAAATTATTAAAATTGATTCAAAGGGGGGTGGCTCGTCGAGCGCAAAAAATAATTGTTCCCAGTAATTATCTAAAGAAGATTGTTTCCAATTGGGGGGTTAACTCCGATAAAATTAAGGTTATTTATAATGCTTTCAATTCGCCCGAGATCTTACCAGAGAAAGAAGTTTTACAGCGAGAGCTTGGTCTTAGTGGTCAAATCATAATCAGCGCTGGACGACTCGTTCCCTGGAAGGGTTTCACCTTGCTAATTGAAATAATGCCAGAGCTGCTTGCTGTTTATCCTGGTCTAAAACTTTATATCATTGGTGATGGGCCAGACCATGATCGTTTAGAGAAGTTAATTACGAATAAAGAAATGTCCGGTTGCATTTTCTTGCTTGGGCGCTTGGCTCAAAAAGAACTTTTGAAATTCATTAAGGCCGCTGACCTTTTTGTGCTCAATACTTCTTACGAGGGCTTTTCCCATCAATTGCTTGAGGTGATGTGGTGCGAGACACCGATTGTGACAACAGCGGTCGGTGGCAATGTTGAATTAATCAAAGATAAAGAAAATGGTTTGCTGGTTAATTTTAATGACTCCTCGGCAATGGAACGAACCATTAAGAGTGTTCTGGCTGATCGCCAATTAGCTTCTCGGCTGGCCAATAATGCCCAGCAGACAATTGCGGGATTTAGCCGAGAACGAATGATCACCCAGCTCTTGGCCCATTTGTCCGGGACTTAATTATTTAGAATAAGCGTAGATCAAAATATCTTGAAATTTTCTCTTTTTCATTGGTGGCTTCGCGACCGTTGACAGTTGATAGCCAAAACCATTTTTTTCTAAGATGGTTAAAATCTCTGACAGCCTATCCTCGTCTCGCTTTATATGGTGATGATACTCTAAACAGATATTTTTTAGCAACTTTATTTTCTTAGTTTGGGCGAGTTCTCCAATTACTTCCGTTTCCGCACCCTCAATGTCTAGTTTCAAAAAATCCACTGGCCCGGTCACTTTTTCGGAGAGAGTAGCCGACTGAACTGTCTCGTAATTTTGCCCTGGATGTCGCGGGGTGGTACTCGCAATTAAAGAACCCGGCTGTTCCTGGTCAGAGTAAAAATTTAATGATCCTGGCTTGTCGGCCAAAGCAAGATTATGGAGAGTGATTCCCGTTAGCTTATTAGTCTTAACGTTATCGGCTAAAACAGCGAAGGTCTGCCGGTCTGGCTCAAAAGAAATAATTTGGCAATTTGGCCAAAGTTTTTTGAAATAAAATATCGACATGCCAATATTGCTCCCGCCGTCGATGATCAAGGGAGAAGCTTCAGTTGTCTCGAAAAAATATTCTTGGCCGATAAAAACCTCCTCAAACATATAGAGAAAGGTGGTATAGTCGAAAAATTTTATCGTCCAGCCGAGCAGTCGTTCGCTTTTAAGCGGTCGCTTAAGTAGTTTTACTAAAAATAAATATTTGAACTCTAACCTAAGATAAACAAAAAATAAATCGCCCTGGCGACCTCGGGCAATAAGGGCAAAATTCTTTGTTAGCTTCCAGATTTCCCTAGCAAAATTCATGATCGATTTTATACGCTCAATGTTTTTGTTGGCCCGAACTTGTGCTAGAATCATACCATAACACGTCGTTCTTGTCTCAATGGCGGTGTCAATTCTCAATACATTATGAAACTTTTGATGATTTCGACCGACCGGCTTATTTTTACCATTGGCAGCGAGGTTCGTCAACGGCTGCTTGATTATGGCGAATTATTTACTGAACTTCACGTCATCGTTTTTACTAACAAGAAGTTAAAATACAAAAAAGAACAATTAACCGATAATGTTTTTGTTTATCCGACGAATTCACTGAGCCGTTTAAGTTATATCTGGAGAGCGATCAAGATTGGAGAAACAATTCTTACCAATCGCCATGATTGGGTTATTGCTAGCCAAGATCCCTTTGAGACCGGTCTGGTTGCCTGGTGGCTTAAACGGGAAAGGGGAATTAAATGGCAAGCTCAAATCCACACCGACTTTCTCAGTCCGTTTTTTGGGCGCGAATCATGGCTCAATTGGCTCCGAGTTAAGATTGCCCAGCGACTTTTGCCGCAAGCTGATAAAATTCGGGTTGTCTCAGAGCGAGTCAAAAGATCATTAATAGAAAAAAGCTGGCCGCTTAAAAGTGAACCAGTCGTCTTACCGATTTTTGTTTCACCCCAACTCGATAAAACTTGCGATGTCTCAACAGATCTTCATAAAAAATATCCCCAATTTTCTTTTATTGTCCTGATGGCTTCGCGGCTTACCACGGAAAAAAATTTTAATTTAGCTTTTGGTTCTTTTGCCTCGGCGGCCCTTGATCGTCCCGATATTGGTCTGGTGATTGTTGGCCGGGGCCCAGAGAAGAAACATCTCCAAAACCAGGCTAGATCTTTTAATCAAGGGAAACAGATATTTTTTGAAGATTGGCAGAGCGATTTAAATTGCTACTATAAGACAGCTGATCTTTTTATGCTCACCTCAAATTACGAGGGTTATGGCCGAACTATTATTGAAGCCGGTTTGAATGGTTGCCCCGTTCTCACGACCGAGATCGGCATCGTTGGAGAGGGGGTTAATGAAAAAAACGCTTTAATTTGTCCGGTCGGCGACGAGGATTGCTTGGCGCAAAAAATCAGCTGGGCTGTTGCTAACCACGGGCAAATGCCTTTCCTCGGCCAAAAACTAAAAGACGATCTCTTGGGTGGTTTTATTAAAGGCAAGAATCAGTATCTGGATGCCTATCGCGGATCCCTAAAATAAATTTTTGGTAAAAATGAAAAATCGATTATTAATTATTACGCAAAAAGTAGATCGGAGAGATCAAATTCTTGGCTTTTTTCACCGCTGGCTAGAAGAATTTGCCAAACAATATAAATCGGTGGTGGCCATTTGCCTACAGGCTGGGGAGTATAGTCTACCAGACAATGTCCGAGTGTTGTCATTAGGCAAAGAATCGGGAATTTCTCGCCTAAAATATCTCTGGCGATTTTATTGGCTACTTTGGCGGGAAAGAAATAATTACGACCTGGTTTTTGTCCACATGAACCCAATTTATGTTGTCTTGGCAGGCTGGTGGTGGCGACTGTGGCAAAAACCAATCGCTCTTTGGTATACTCATCGCCAAGTGGACTGGAAGTTAAGACTGGCAGAAAAAATTGTTAATCGAATTTTTTCTGCTTCAGCGGAAAGTTTCAGGCTACCCAGCCGCAAATTGATAATTACTGGACACGGGATTGACACTGATTTATATCGACCGCTAGAAATAAAAAGGGATAAATTCGTTATTCTCTCAGTCGGACGCTTAGCCCGGACCAAAAACCACCATTTGGCGATCGAGGCGATGGCTCTGGCTAACGGCTTAGATAAACCTTGGGAGCTTTGGCTCGTCGGGGAGGCGATTTATCCAGAAGATAGTCTCTATAAGCAAGAGCTGATAAAACTTATCGAGACTAAGAAATTAAATGGCCACGTGAAGCTTCTTGGGGCTGTTGCGCCGGTTGAGATGCCTAATCTTTATCAGTCGGCCGATTTATTGGTTAACTTGAGTGACACTGGGAGCTTAGATAAAGTTGTTTTGGAGGCAATGTCTAGCGGAGTAAGAGTTGTGTCGAGTAATATTGCCTTTATTAAAATTTTACCATCGGATTATTTTTGCTCGAAAGAGCCCACATCAATCGCTCTAGCCATTGTTCACGCTTTGGCTCGGCCAGTTGATCCGCGACTACGGGAAATTGTTGTGGCCGAACACAATTTGTCTCGGCTCATTGTTGATCTTACCGCTCGCTTAGATGAATTAAAAAAATAATGATCATGTTTGAAGCCTATAGTGAAAAATACTATGAAGTAGCCGATAAGCATGACAATTGGGACGGTCCAACCCAGGTCAAAATTTTGGAATTCATAAAAAATCACTACCAAGCTGGCCAGCTAGTTGTCGAGCTTGGCTGTGGTTCGGCAAATATCACCGAGTTTTTGCCTAACGATCTGCGATATCTCGGCCTTGATTCTTCACCAGCGGCCCTAGTTAAAGCCAAAGCTCGCTCAGTTAAATTGTTATCCGCCGAATTTCAACAATCAGGTGATGAAAAGATAAATTTACTAAGCGGCACTGCTAATTTTATGCTGTGTTTTTATGTTCTAGAACATTTGCATCGGCCGAAGGAAATGCTGGCGGAAATGGCGAGGATTCTGGCTCCTGGTGGCTTTCTTATTTTATTGGCTCCCAACGTTGAATTTCCTTTCAGTCGTCTAAATGCCCTTCGGCACAAGAATTTGTTTTTCAAGATTTGGTGGTTTGGATTGCGTTTGATTGATTATTTAAGCCGGATCTTTGGTCATTTTAGGTTTCGTACGATCGCGGAGAATTTTTCTGAGGCCGTCGGCCATTACGAAAAACTAGATGATGATTTAACCTACGCCGTCTCCAGTTATGAAGTTATTAGTTTCTTGCAGTCCTTGGGGTTGAAACTGGAGTTTGTTGGCCAGCCCCAATTTAGTGCTAATTTTCTCGGCCGGATGAAGAAGCTCGTTAATCTTTTGCCGGCGATGAAATATTACGGCGATATTTTATTTGTGATAATGAAAAAACCAATATCCCAATGAATTCAAAAAACAAGATATTAATGGTGATGCCCAGCCTGCCTTATCCAGAAAGCGGAGCCGAACAGTCTGACCGGGCTTGGGGGATAAGACTGCTCAAAGAACTTGGCTATGAGGTAAAAGTTTTAGCCAAATGGCCTAAATTTAAATCGACAGATTTGATTGAAACGGCCAGAAAAGAGTTTGGGGTGGAGATTATCACTGTGCCATATGTTTTTAGTAGCACTCAAATCAATTTATTGAAAAAAATTAAAAAATACCTTTACCAGATTAGCCACTTAATTTTTTTAGATGGTGCCGCTCTTGAATATGCCGAACCGGTGATCGTGAAAGAATTTAAAGATATCTTAGATGATTGGCAACCCGATATCGTCTGGTTTGAATACACTTATTTGTGGCCACTCTATGCTCTGGCTAAAGATCGAAAATTAAGAATTATTACCCGTTCCCTAAACTTTGAACCGGACCATTTTTGGCAAGAAGATGGACCATCCTTTTTGCACCGAATAGTTTATTGGGCAAAATTGAGAAGTGAAAAAATGGTCATCAAGAACAGTGATTACATTTTAGCGATTACTCCCAATGAAGCCTGTCGTTATTCAGAGCTTGGGGCGAAGCATGTCGGTGTTTTGCCATTGCGGGGGTTAAGCTCTTTAATCGGCCAGAACCTAAAAAAAGCGGAAAATCGTGTGGGGCCATATCAAGTTTTTTTCCTTGGCTCAACTTACAATGTCTCCCATAATCGCCAAGCGCTGGAATTTTTGCTTAGAGAAATTATACCCTTCGGCAATCAGATTCATCCCGGGGAATTCGTTTTTAATATTTTTGGCGCAAAAGTCCCTGCCGAGCTTTTGCCTAACTTGCCAGGCAACGTGATTATTAGAGGTTACGTCCCAGATTTATCCTCGGCCCTTACTGAAATGGATCTGGCCGTTACCCCGTCCCTGTTGGGTGCCGGCATGCAGCAAAAAATCTTTGAGCCCCTGGTTCGCGGCATCCCAACAGTCGCTTCGGCTCGAGGCTTGGCCGGCTATCCTTTTGTGGCTGGTGAGCATTTACTGACGGCTGATACGGCTAAAGACTTTGCCACGGCCTTGGGCCGTTTAGCCAAAGACTTTAAGCAAAGACAAGATTTGGCCGAGGCTGCCGTTTTGCTAAGCAAGAAATTATTTGCCAAAGAGGCAATTATCAGTATTATAAACGAGTCTCTGACAAAAGAGGTCTAAAATGAATTGGCTTAAACGCTCATATATCTATCTAATTGGCTTTTACGTTAGTTTTTTAAACCGTTCAGATAAAGTGCGAGATTTTTTGTTGTGGCCCTTGGCGACGCGGGTCTTGGGCCGAGGCTTCTCCACGGCTCGTTTTTTAAAACAGGGTTTTTGGCTGAAGGCGGACATGGGCGACATCTTAAGTCGGTATGTTATTTTTTTCGGCCCGTTTAAGCGCGATTTTTGGGAGCCTCAAACGACGGCGGTTTTAAAACAATTAGTTAGGGAAAGAGAAGGGGATATTTTATTAGCCGGTTCTCATCTGGGTTATTTTACCGTCTTGGCTGGCCTCTTAGCGTCTAAACTAAACAAGAAGATCTATGCTTTTGAACCGGTTGATTATCTTTATCAATTATCGGCCGAGAACATCAAACTTAATAAATTAAACGATTCAGTCGTTTTGGCCAAGGCCGCTTTAGCAGAAAAGACGGGCCAAGCCGAAATTTTTATTGAGAGTATTCGTTCTTCCCTCGTTCCTTATACGGCTGATCATTTAGCTCATGGTAAAAAAGAGTTTGTCCCGACTATTAAAATTGATGACTGGCGAAAAGACCAGCCGATTAAAAAAATCGGTGTTATTTTTTTAGATATTGAGGGCTACGAACTTTTTGCTTTGCGCGGGGCGGAAGAGGTGCTTAAAAAAGACAAACCGACTCTGGTTGTAGAAATTAGCCAAAAGATTTTGGATCAAATGCCAATTAGTGAAGATGACATTATAAATTACCTTGAATCACTTGGTTATGACTTGTATGTGATTGATGATAATTATGACACTGCTCATATCGAACGGGGCGCTTCGGTTGGTCCTGGCGGTATTCTTAAAAATCTGGCAGAATACAAAAAACAGCCAATGGCCGGCCAATATTATAACTTGGTTGCGGTGGCAAAAAGCAATGTCTAAAATCCCTTGCACTGTCGGCATCTTAACCCTTAATTGCGCCGATTCTCTGTCGGCCTGTTTGGGTTCTCTTAAGGATTTTGCCGAAATAATTATCTGTGACGGTAACAGTACAGACGAGACGCAAAAAATTGCCAAAGATTTTGGGGCAAAAGTTATAAAACAATACGATAGCAACGAACCGAATTTAACTTGTGTTATGGATAAGTCGGCTGTTCGAGAAAAAAACATGTTGGCCGCTAGCCACGACTGGTATTTTTTTATGGATGCCGATGACACCTTGTCGCCCGAAGTGGTCGAAGAGATTAGGGTAATTGTGTCTTTGCCCCGGCCGGAATTTTTGGCCTATCGGTTGCCGACGCGAATTTTTTTAGCTGGGCGAGAGATCAAATATGAGGCAACCTACCCTTCCTATCAATTGCGCTTAGTTCACCGCCTGGCGCACGGCCGTTTTAAGGGGCCGGTGCATGACCATTTAGTTTTTGACCAATCGGTAGCCGTTGGTACTTTAAAGAATTTTTATAACTTTTATTGGCCCAAAGAAAGAGTCAACGAATTTTGGCCCTATCTCAAACGATATACCGACTGGGAAATTAAAACTATTGGATTCCTATCCTTGGCCTCTTTTCTTCGCTGGGGGCTATATCGCCGGCTCCGAACTATCGTTGGTTATCTTCTTTATCGTCTACCTAAGATGTATCTGGTTCACGGTTTTAAAAATTCAATGCCTCTCTGGATAGAGCTGACTATTGTCCGTTATCATTTTAGAATTTTATTTTTAAGTATTGGTAAATATCTCGGTCAGCTAAAATGGGTCACGATTTTTGGCGAAACATTAAGGGGTAAAGATATCAACCGGATTTTGGCCAATCGATGTCTTAGAGAGATAGAAATTTGGGGCCGGACCCTTGATATTGGCAGTGGCCAGCAAGCCAGCTATTACCGTTTTCTTAAGATGATAAAATGGCAGCGGCTGACGGTCGTTGATATTAATCCTAAAGCAAACCCAGACTTGGTTTTAGATATTGAAAAAGAAAGCTGGCCTTTTGCTGATAATTATTATGATCAAGTTTTAGCTTTTAATATTTTTGAACATCTGTCGGATCCGTTCAAAGTTATCAAAGAGTCTTTTCGCGTTCTTTGTCCTGAGGGTCGACTTATTGGCGGTGTGCCATTTTTAGTTAATGTTCATGCTGATCCTCATGATTATTGGCGGTTTACCGAGGAGTCTCTTGCTAAGTTGTTTGCCGAGGCCGGCTTTAAGACCGGTGAAATTAAACCGGTTGGTCGAGGGCCATTTTTGGCCGGTTATTTACAAACAGAATTTCTTTTCCCGCGTTTCTTAAAGATCTTAATTTTGCCGCTGCTCTTTGGTCTTGATAAGAGCTTGAAGATTATCAAGCCCAAAGTTGATTGGACGGGAAAATATCCTTTGTCATTTGTTTTTATCGCCAGTAAATAGATTGCTTTATTTAAAATGACTAACCAAGAAGCCCTAGAAAAATCCTATGATGCTTTTCAACCATTTTCCGATCGGCAACGGTGGGAGTTTAACAATAATCTTTTTCATCTAAATTTTATTACCGCTAAGGTTAATAAGGGAGACTTAACCATTGATGTCGGCTGTGGCATTGGGTTGCTGGCTTTGGCCCTGAAGTTTTTGGGCTATCGGGTCAAGGGCTATGACAAATATGTTTTCACTGGTGATAGTTTTTATGACAAAACCGACAGCCAAACCTTGGCCAAGATTTGGAAAGAGAATGGATTAGAAATTATTTCTCTTGATATTTTGGCCGATCCGCTGCCCGAAAAATCCTTCGGCGGTGTTATTAGCATTGCCACTTTGGAGCATCAGTCGCACCCCAAATTGTTTTTGGAGAAAATAATTTCTTTGCTCAAGCCAAACGGTTGGGTCTATTTGGCAACTCCCAACATTGCGACCTTGTCAAATCGTCTTCGTTTTTTACTCGGTCGAAGTCCGATCTCAAATATTACGGAGTTTTATCGGCTAGCCGATAATTTTAGCGGTCATTGGCGGGAATACGTTTTAAGTGAGCTCTCATTTATGGTGGCGAGTTCCGGACTGGAGATTGAAGAGGCCCAAAATGTCGGAGTTATTACCACAAAAATTAAATTAAATCGAAAATTTTTTAGAAAATGCTTACTAGCGCTAGGCAATTACCTGCCCGGTTTTAAAGACACAATTTTTGTGTTTGCTCGCAGAAAGGGTTAGTATCTAGATAATATAATATGTGCGGGATAAATGGTTTTAATTTTGAAAATAAGGAGCTTATCGAACGGATGAACTTGGCTAATAAACATCGCGGGCCGGATGGCTCGGCTGTTTATGTAAAAGATGGCATTTCTTTTGGTCATAATCGCCTGAGCATTCTCGATTTGAGTACGGCGGCTGACCAACCAATGGTTAGCCACGATGGCCGGTACGTAATAATTTTTAATGGCGAAATTTATAATTTTCAGGAATTAAAAAAAGAGCTTGTTTTTTACCCCTTTAAAACAAAAGGGGATACAGAAGTTATCTTGGCGGCCTATGAACGGTACGGTCTTGATTGCTTCCCCAAACTTAACGGTATCTTTGCGGTGGTAATTTATGATAAAGAAAAAGATGAATTGATTATGGCGAGAGATCCACTGGGAGTTAAGCCGTTGTTTTACCATCTGGCCGGGAAGAAGTTTTTGTTTTCTTCAGAAATTAAGTCACTTTTAGAGTTTTCCGAACTAGAGCGGAAATTGGATTTAGAATCTCTGAATTTATATCTGCGTCTTCTCTATGTTCCTGGACCAAGAACGATGCTTGCTAGTGTTAAAAAATTAGAGCCGGGCTATCTGGGCATTGTTCGTTCGGGGCAACTAGCTCTTAAAAAATACCATCAATGGCCAAAGGCCGAAAAACTCTCTGATCTCCCGGAGATCTATCCGCAAACAAAGAAAAAAGTTGAAGAGGCGGTTATTCGGCAGATGGTCTCCGATCGTCCGCTTGGCATATATCTCTCTGGCGGGCTAGACTCCAGCATTATTCTTAATTGTGCGAGCAAAAAACACCCAGCCATCGACACTTTCTCGGTGGGCTTTGATTTGCCAGATTCAGCTAACCGAGAGAAATTTAATGCTGACTTTAGTTTGGCGAGAGAAACCGCTAAGTTCTACGGCGCTAAACATCATGAGATTTTGTTGTCGGCTAAGGAGGTTGGCGCTAATTTTGAAAAGGTTGTTTGGCAGATGGATGAACCGATTGGTAACGCTACGGCTTGGCCACTTTTTTCGTTGTCCCATTTTGCCAAACAAGAGGTGGACGTTGTCCTTGGTGGCGACGGGGGAGACGAATTATTTGGTGGCTATGAACGTTATCGCTTGAGCTGGCTTGCTGAGTATTATCAAAGAATTCCCGCCGGCCTAAGATCTCTCTTAAATAGATCATCAGTTCATTTTGCCAAGCTGGGTATTGCCGATTGGTCATCGCGCTGGTTGCAATTAATGGCGCAAAAAGATAATGAGGTTGCCCCGATTGTTTCCTCGCAATTTTATCAGCCGGCCTTGCCTGGGACGTGGCTTAAAAGTTCCTATGCCAAGGATGATGGCCAAAACAATATTGACTGGTTGATGGAACTTGACCAACAAACTTGGCTGGTCGATTTTGCTCTTGCCTTGGGCGATCGAATGTCGATGGCTCACGGTATTGAAGAACGGGTGCCCTTACTCGATCTCGAACTCGTCCAATGGTCGAGACGGCTTCCGCTTTCGTCTAAACTTGGCTGGTCAGGAACAAAACTTATTCTTAAAAAGGCCTTTCACGATGAGTTGCCGGCACATCTGTTTGGTCAGCCAAAGCGCGGCTTTTTTTCACCGGGCGCCAAATGGCTACGCGATGAACAGATTAAGAAAAAATCTCAGGAGATTCTTGATCCAAACTATTATCTCCCGATTAAAGAGCTATTTGCTTGGGAGGAAATAAAGAGATATTTAGCTGAACACGAAACCGGCAGCGTCTATCATTTTAGCCTGCTTTGGGCCCTGATGATCTTTATTGTTTGGGCGAGAGAGTTTAAAATTCAGATAAATTAGATGACAAAAAAATTAATTTATCTAGCAAACATTCGTCTGCCCACGGAAAAGGCTCATGGTTTGCAAATCATGAAAATGTGCGAGGCTTTTGCCAAGGGGGGATTCACGGTTGAACTTTGGATTCCCTGGCGATTCAATCGCCTGAAGGAGGACCCTTTTGCGTTTTATGGTTTAGCCGACGCGAGCTTTGTGATTAGGCGCAATTTTTGTCTCGACCTTAATTCGTTAGGGTTTTTAGGCTTGTCCGGTTATTTAGTTCAAACTTTTTCTTTTTTGTTGGCCGTTAAAATCAAAAATCTTTTTAATCAAACTAATATTTTTTATAGCCGTGAGGCGTGGGCCAGCCTGTTTTTCAATCATTGTGTTTTGGAAGTTCACGATTTGCCTAAAAAAGTAAAGTCAAATAATCTTTGGCTCTGGCGTCGAGCAGGAAAAATAATTGTCTTGACGGCTGGCCTGAAAGCCGAACTGGCCAGATTGGGTTTGGTCGAACAAAAAATTCTTGTCGCGCCGGACGGCGTCGATCTTGAGGAGATTACGACGAGAGAGGATGGGGTGGCTTGCCGCCGCCTTCTTGGTTTGCCACCAAAGATTCCGATTGTCATGTACGTTGGGAGTTTCGGGCTTTATGACTGGAAGGGGATTGACGTTTTACTTGAATCGGTAAAATTTTTATCGCCAGAAATTGTCTTTGTTTTGGTTGGCGGATCAGCAATTGAAATAGCCCGACTTAAAGAAAAATATTCTGCCAGCAATATTGTTTTTAAAGAGCGGGTTAACCATAAACTCGTACCGTTTTATCTAAAAAGCGCAGACGTTTTGGTTCTTCCCAATAAAAGTGGTAATATCACTTCGGAGCGATACACCTCGCCACTCAAGCTATTTGAGTATTTGGCGAGCGGGGTGCCCGTTGTTGCTTCGGATTTACCATCGATTCGCGAGGTTTTAAACGAGGGAAATAGCATTTTGGTCAAACCCAATAACGCTAGCGACTTGGCCCAAGGTATCTCTCGGCTGCTCGGCGATCCTGACTTATCTCAAGGCTTATCTCGCTCGGGCCTAGAAACGGCCAAGTTGAATACTTGGACTAAACGGGCGCTTAACATTATAAATTTTTCGAAGATTCAATGAATTCATTTTTGGCTAGAATCGGCAACCTTATTGATTGGATAAAAATTTCCCTTGCTCTTGGGGACGATCCGGTTAATTCTGCCTGGCTCTTTTTCCTGCGCTTTAGATTTTGGTTCTTAAAAAAAACTGTCGGGGACAAACTGTTTAAATTAAGATTGAAAAAATTCGGCCAGCCGTTTGAAATTTTTGTTCGTGACAATGGTGATCTGGCCGTATTGAAGGAGGTGTTTTGGCTTGGGGAGTATGATCTTAATTTAGTTAAAGAGCCTAACACTATTCTTGATCTGGGCAGCAATATTGGCTTAACGGCAATTTATTTTAAGCTTAAATATCCCAAGGCTAAAATCTATGCTTTTGAACCGGATCCGACGACCTTTAAACAATTACTACTCAATACTCAAAAAATGCCGGAGATTAGCTGTTATAACTTGGCCATTAGTGGTCAAAGTGGTTCTCTGACTTTTTATCCTTACCCGGGTAGCAGCATGTCTTCATCGTTGATTAAGCGGTTGCCAAATCAAGAAGGGGTAACCGTTGACGCCGTCTCGCTTGACGATGTCCTGGCGCTTGTTGAGGTGGACCAAGTTGATCTTTTAAAGTTTGATGTCGAAGGAGCGGAAGATGAGATCTTTTCTGTCTGTTCAAAAATTGGTAATATCTCTCGATTGATCGGGGAGGTTCACCTTGATTTGATGAAAAAAGATTGGCCGTCTTTTCAGTTAATATTCAGGCAAAACGGTTTTGTTTTGACAGAAAAAAAGATTTCCCTCAATCGATTATTGGTCAATATTAAAAAATTGTAAGCCATGCGTTTTTTTCTCAAAAAAATATACACTATCAAAAATCGTTTTATGATTAAACTAAGACGTTGGTTTTATAAAAAGATTTTTGGTGCTTTTGGTCCTCGGTCCTCGGTCATTGGGAGAATAAGCGTCTATCATCCGGAAAATATTTATTTCGGAGACAATAGCACGATCAATGACTTAGTTGTCTTGAATGCTCGAGAAAAAATAGTTATCGGTAATTACGTTCACATTTCTCCCGGCTGTATTATCAACGCTGGCGGACTCAATTACTCTCAAAAATTAACCAACCGCACTCACTTGCACCAGCCCGTTACCATTGGCGATGGCGTCTGGCTCGGTTCTGGATCGATAATAAATCCTGGCGTTGTTATTGGAGAGAATTCTGTTATTGGTGCCGGCTCAGTTGTCACGAAAGACATTCCGGCTAATGTCGTCGCCTTCGGCGTGCCGGCTCGAGTGTTTAAGAATATAGATTAAGGCCAAAATTATTTGCTGGCTGAATAAAAATAAAGTTGTCCAAAGTTAACGAAACGGGTCACGACTCTTGCCCAGACAACTCCCCACAGACCAAATAACGAACCTAAAATTAAGATTCCCACAATTTGAACAATCGAGGCCCAAATATTATAGCGGTACATGGCCTTTTTGTTGCTGGTTGATTGCAAAAGAGTGTACGGTAAAATAGAAGCCGTGGCGATTATTGATAAGGCATATACTTGGGAATAGGCGATGGCTGCCAAATATTTTGGAAAAAAGAGTTTGAACAGGAAAGGAGCAGCCAAAATATAAACAAGCACGATTAACCCGATTAACGCCACGAGCTTAAAGGTTTTTTGCCAAATCTCTCTTTGGACGGTGGTTGGATCTTTTTCAGAAAATTTTGGTAAAGCCAGGGTACCGAGATTTTTTAAAGAGTTTTTTATTTGTTCAGCTGGAGCGATCGCAATCGAATAAACAGCTAATTCAATAGCGCCAAAAAGATGAAAGACAACTAACCGATCAAGATAGAGGGCAATTGTCCCAATTACTCCCATTGCTGATAAGTGCCAGCCGTAGGAGATTGTTT
The DNA here is from genome assembly GCA_041663165.1 of Minisyncoccota bacterium. Lineage (GTDB taxonomy): Bacteria > Patescibacteriota > Minisyncoccia > Phycocordibacterales > XYD1-FULL-46-19 > CAIPHT01. The sequence goes on from JBAZRF010000006.1 coordinate 34,932, forward strand.
CGGGGTCAACCTTGTCGTTAAGCTTGAACTGGCGAGTTGCCCAAAACCAAAATCCAATGCGCAAAATTGTCCAAGGTAGAAAATAGGCGAGCATGATAAAAATTAGATCTTTTGTCAGAAATAAGGTTATGATCATCACTAAAGCCGAAGTGATTGAGGAAATGGAAAAATAACGGCTCGAGAGGTCAAAGCGTTTTTTCCCTTGGAGGTAGGAATCATAGAGGCCATAAGGATCCATCAGGGGCAAGAAAATTGCGCCAATCAGCATAGCCGTCGCGAGCGGCCAATTGCCCTGGAGATAATAATAAAGGCTGAAAATGAGAGCGATCAGGGCGCCCAAGGTTCCCCATTTAATTCGAGTTTGGAGGGCTTCTTTTAGGGAGCCGTCATAGCCTCTAGCCACAGCCTGAGTTACGGAGGTGTTTAATCCTCCCAGATTGGTAACAGATAATATACCAACAACCGATAGAATATAGCGATAATTACCAAGGATTTCAGCGGGAAGGAGGTTGGCGAAGGCGATTGATAAAATGAAGGAGGAGAGGGACGAGATAAATTGAGCAGCCGAAAGCCAGAAACCGCCCTTGGTCAAATAAACCATGTCTGTTTTGACGTAGCGTTCGCTCCAGCGGAGGAAGCGATAAAACTGGTTTTTTAATCGGTTTATCATCAGGCTTTATCTTAGCTCAAAATGGGCCTTTTTTCTAGCGCCGGTTGTTTTTTTATGCTATATTATAGCCCATGAATATTAATAAGATTTTGCGTTGGGGCGTACTCGTCGGCTTATTTGTTATGCCCTTTTTGCCATTATTGATCTCTACCAGCGCTTTTTTTCCGTTTATTACCGGCAAGAATTTTGTTTTCCGGGTAATTGCCGAAATTGTTTTTGCTCTCTGGTTAATCTTGGCCTTGCGCGATAAAAACTATTGGCCCAGAAAATCCTATATCCTTTTTGCGGTTCTGGCTCTCTTGGCGGCAACCGGACTAGCCACGATCTTTAGTGAGAATCCCTATCGCAGTTTTTGGTCTAATTATGAACGAATGGGCGGCTTAGTTAGCTTGCTTCACCTTGGGGCCTATTTTATTGTCTTGATCTCTGTTTTAAAAAAGAAGGCCGAATGGTTTTGGTTAGCCAATACTGCTCTAGTTGCCAATTGGTTAATTGTTATTTATTCACTTTTACAACTGGCTGGCAAGATTGAGATTCATCAGGGAGGGGTTCGCTTGGACGCAACCCTGGGGAACGCGACCTATCTGGCTGTTTATCTTTTATTCAATATTTTTATTTCGGCCTATTTATTCTCATCAATAAAGAATATCGGCATAAGAGTTCTTTATGGACTAACCATTTTGGTTGATTTATTTTTGCTTTATCATACGGCTACTCGCGGGACGATTCTTGGTTTGTTAGTTGGTCTAGTTATTTTTGCCGCTGCCGCTGTTTTTCGGGGGTCTAGGGTTCAGAAAAAATGGGCCGCGGGAGTAGTGGTTATAATCCTTATCTTGGCCGGCGGTTTTCTTTTGGTCAAAGATGCTTCATTTGTCAGGACTAGTCCAGTTTTGTCTCGCTTTGCCAGTATCTCTTTAACCGAGACAACGACCCAATCCCGTTTCTTGATTTGGAATATGAGCTGGCAGGGATTTAAGGAGCATCCAGTCTTAGGTTGGGGACCGGAGAACTACAGTATTGTTTTTAGTAAATATTATGTTCCCGCGATGTGGCGACAAGAGCCATGGTTTGACCGCTCGCATAATGTTTTCTTTGATTGGCTGATCGACGCCGGCCTGCTCGGTCTTCTCGCCTATCTCTCAATTTTTGTTTCGGCGCTATATTATCTTTGGCAGTCGAAAAGGGCGTCAATCTTTAATTTAACCGAGAAAGCCATTCTGACTGGTTTGCTCGCTGGCTATTTCTTCCATAATATCTTTGTCTTCGATAATCTAATTAGCTACCTTTACTTTTTTGCGGTCATCGCCTTCGTTCATTTTGGGGTAACCAAAGAAAACAACGAAGAAGAAATAAAAGTAAAAAACAATTATCAAGCTAATAAAAAGAATTTGTCTTCGGCCGGGCAAATTACCACCGGAGTGAACGTTGCTTCCGTTGCCGTAATCGTTGTTTTACTGGTGTCCCTTTACTATGTCGATTACAAACCTTGGCATGTTTCGCGTGAGTTGATCGTGGCTATTCATCCCCAAACGTCGGTTGAACAAAGTTTAGCCGCTTTTCAGAGAATTTTTCAGCAAAATACTTTTGGCTCTAGCGAGGCCCGCGAACAATTAGTCAATAAAGTCCTCAATGTTCTAAACGATCCAAAAGTTTCTAATGAACTGAAAGGTCAATTTGTTAAATTGACCGAAGAGCAGATTAAAATTCAGCTAACCAATTTTAACCGAGATGCTCGTTCCTATTTATATTTTGGCTCATTTATGTCAGCGATTGGTAACTCTGAACAGGGGATTGATTATTTGCTAAAAGCTCAAGCTCTATCACCCAAGAAACAACAAATCTACTTTGAACTGATCGGAGTCTATGTCCGAATGCAAAATGCTCCCAAAGCTCTCGCTTTGGCAAAAGAAGCTTATGATCTTGATCCAGCCTATCCCGAGGCCCGTAAGATATATGCCCTCGTCCTATTGATGACAAATCAAAATAAAACAGCTCAAGAGATATTAGCCCCAATAAAAGACTCTGCCACTTACTACAATGACGAGCGTTTTAAGAGTTTGTATGAACAACTGGGAGATACTCAGTCGCTGCAGGAAATAAAAAATCTTCAATCAGCGGCAAATAAAAAATAGTTTTTCACAAAAAAATTCTGCAAAAAATATTTACAGAATTTTTTTGAAGTTATCCACAACTTTTTGTAAAAAAGCATTGTCGATAATTTCTTTTTAGAGGATAATTAAGGGTAAGAGTAACAACGTTGATTAAAGGTCGAATGTTGTTTATCCTCTTTAGTAAGATAAAAAATAAAAAGTAAAAATTATGGCAGCAAAGAAAAAGGCCAAGAAAGTAGCTAAGAAAGCTAAGGCCAAGAAGAAGAAATAATTTTCTTTTCTCTGAGTACACCGGGAAGACCTTGTCTGCCACACAACAGACAGGGTTTTCTTATGCCCAAGATATGCTAATATGTAACGACATGTCTATTTTGTCGAAAATATTAGGTGATACCAGTAGCCATTATGTTAAGAAAATCGCCCCGATCATTGTCCAAATAAATGACCAAGAGGCGGGGATTTCAGCCTTATCTGACGAAGCGCTCAAAGCCAAAACAGAAGAGTTTAAGGTCCGACTAGGTAACGGAGAAACTTTGGATGAGATTTTACCCGAGGCCTTTGCCGTGGTGCGCGAAACCGCTAAGCGCCTCTTGGGCCAACGCCACTTTGACGTTCAGCTCATTGGTGGTTTGACACTCCATCAGGGCAAAATTGCCGAAATGAAAACAGGCGAAGGAAAAACCCTTGTGGCCACTCTGCCTGTTTACCTAAACGCTCTAACTGGTAAAGGGGTGCATATTGTGACGGTCAACGATTATCTGGCCCGCCGTGACGCCGTCTGGATGGGACAAATCTATGCTTGGCTGGGTTTATCGGTGGGAGTGTTAAATAACCAAGCTTCTTATTTATATGATCCTAACCATCAAGATCTAGATAAGGAGCGAGACATTGAAGGTTCGTTTAAGGTGATTCATGAATTTTTGCGGCCCTGTTCTCGATCCGAGGCTTATTTGGCCGATATTCTTTATGGTACTAATAACGAGTATGGTTTTGATTATCTGCGCGATAATATTGCCTATCGACCGATCGACCAGGTTCAACGGCCCGACCCTCTCTCTCGTCACAACTTTGCGATTGTTGATGAGGTTGACTCGATTTTAATTGACGAATCGCGCACCCCGCTAATTATTTCAGCGCCAAGTGGCGAGTCCGAGAAATTATATGGCACTTTTGCTCAAATTGCTCGAACTCTCACCAAGGAGATAGATTACACCGTTGATGAAAAGTTCAAATCAATTTCTTTGACTGATGAAGGCATAACCCGCGCCGAGAAGACGTTGGGCGTAGAAAACATTTATACCGATAAGGGGATCAAATATGTTCATCATCTAGAAACGGCGGTCAGAGCTAAGGCGTTATTTGAGCTCGATCGCGATTACGTTGTTCGTGAAGGCGAAATTGTCATTGTTGATGAGTTTACCGGCCGCCTTCAACCTGGGCGTCGCTGGTCTGAAGGCTTGCACCAGGCGATCGAAGCTAAGGAGGGAGTTAAGGTTCAAGAAGAGTCTCGAACTTTTGCCACTATTACCCTCCAAAATTATTTTCGACTTTATCAAAAATTAGCGGGCATGACCGGTACGGCTCAAACTTCAGCCGAAGAATTTCTTAAGGTTTATGGACTCGAAGTTATCTCGGTTCCGACCAATAAGCCAAACCAAAGGGTTGATCTACCTGACTACATCTTTCAGAGTGAAAAAGGGAAAATTGCCTCAGTTGTTAAAAAAGTTAAGGAGATTAATCAAACTGGCCAGCCGGTTTTGATTGGCACTTCGTCAATTGAGAAAAACGAGTTGTTATCAGCCTATTTTAAAAAAGAGGGGATTGAACACAAAATTTTAAATGCTAAAAATCACGAAGAGGAAGGCAGCGTCATTGCTGGTGCTGGCCGAAAAGCCAGCGTGGTTATCGCCACCAATATGGCCGGTCGCGGCGTTGATATTAAATTGGGTGGCCCAACGCCAACAACCGAAGAACAAGATGAAGTAAGAAACTTGGGCGGGCTTTTTGTCTTGGGGACCGAACGTCATGATGCTCGCCGAATTGACGATCAGTTACGTGGACGGTCTGGTCGCCAAGGCGATCATGGAACAACCCAGTTTTACGTGTCACTTGAAGATGATTTGATGAGAGTTTTTGGTTCAGAACGGGTAAAAGGAATGATGGGTCGTTTCGGTATTCCGGAAGATGAGCCAATCCAAAATAGTTTCGTGTCAAAAACGCTCGAGGGGGCGCAAGGAAAAATTGAGGGTTTCAATTTTGATATGCGTAAGCATTTACTTGAGTATGATGACGTGGTGAGCCATCAACGGCAGACAATATATGACCGGCGTAATAAAATTCTTTTGGGCGGCAAGGAAGAAATCGATGAATTTATAACCAAGGCCCTGGAAGCCTTGCCCGTAACCCCTGAAGATAAAGATCAATTATTGCAAGGAGTAACCCAGAAGAGACAAGAATTGGGCGAAGAAAAATTTACCTCTCAAGCTCGTCAGACAATTCTTCAGGTCATTGACATGTATTGGGTAGAGCATCTTGAAGCCATTGATTACATGCGGGGGAGCGTGCGCTTGCGCGCCTATGGTCAACGCGACCCACTGGTAGAATTTAAGAAAGAGGGACTGTCTTTGTTTAAGGATATGGAATTGGCGATTTTTGGCAACGTCTTAGAGTTGCTGGCTAAAATTGAAGGCGAAATCAAAACTGAAGAAATTAAAATTAAGGAAGTTCATGATCAGGCCGAATTGATTCTTAACTCAAGCTCAGCCCAAGCGAGTTCAACTCCGGCCAAATCAAATGAGCCCAAAGTTGGCCGTAATGATCCCTGTCCGTGCGGGAGTGGTTTGAAGTACAAAAAGTGCCATGGGAAATAAGATTAAAGCTATTTTTTTTGATTGGGGGCGAACATTGCATGACCCGGAGACAGACACCCTGTTCCCGGGTGTCTTTGAATTGATAAGGGAACTCTCGAAGGACTATCTTCTGGTTTTGATTTCGCTCGCGGTAACCGCCTCTTCAGAAAAGCGGCGGGAGAGTATTGAGGAGAGCGGAATCGCCAAATATTTTAAGTTGATTTTGGTAAACGAAGAGAATAAGGACGAAATGTACGAACGAGCCCTAGCCGAACTCGGTGTCAAGCCAGAGGAGGTCGCGGTAGTGGACGACCAAGTTTGTCGGGGGATTAGGTGGGGCAATAGTCGGGGAGCAATGACCATTTGGCTAAAAAGGGGTAAATTTGCCGACGAGTTACCAACCAAAGAAACAGGTGATCCTGCCCAAGTAATTGGTGATATTAGGGAATTAAGTCCTATATTCATAAATAGGGCCTGTTTAAAGGACAGTTAAAGGACAAGCCTTGGATGAGAGCTTGTCCTTTAACTTTTACCAGGTCTGAAATAATTTCATCCTAGCCACGGCTAAAGTCGTCTGGAGATGAACTTGACAATAACCCTTGCTTTTTTAGAAGGTTCTGCTAGTAATTAAACCAGCATTTGATCCTCGTAGTGATCAGATCTTTGGAAAACTTGATACGCTCTTTTTCGGATTATTTTATCTGTTATCTGAAATAGGGCAATATGTTTTCTTCTCTCGCCAAATTAGGCAAACAACTCATCGTCCTCGCTCTTGTTGCGGGGGTTTTGATGATGCCAGTCTTGCCTTTGGTTGCAGAAGAGATAACCAATGCCCCCGATGTTTCTTCCCCTGTTGTTTCAAGTGTCTCAGATACTCTCACTTCATTACCGGCAATTGAGGCTCCCGCTGAATCAGTCTCGTCAGTAATTACTCCCGACCCGATTCCTGGTGCCGAGGCGATAATCATCGATGCGTCTACTACTCCAATCTCGACACCGACGATTGATTTGCCTGCCTCTAGCACTCCAGTAGTAAGTGAAGATACTATCGAGATTCAAACAACACCAACTCCCTCCCCGGTGGTAATAGACCCAGTTATGGCGGATGTAGCGGAAAACAGTTTTACCACCTTAAACGATGGAGCTAACCCTCTTCCTATTTTGCCCGCAACCGATATCGTTGGTAGCGAAGAAAATGATTTTCAAACTCTAATAACGACGCCAACTGAGATACCAGACAATTTAGCCATTAGTGACGAGAATCCTTTTGGCGAGATTATCAATACGGACAATCTAGCGATTAGCGATGAGGGGAACATAGAAACAACGAGTTCGGGAACAGACAACCCGTGGGCTCTGAGCGACGAAAATTCATTCGTTACTCTCTCTGAGTCGGTCGACACGGTAGCACTTAGCAACGAACGGTCTTTTAATACGATATCCGTTCCCACTGATACCTTGGCGATTAGTAGCGAAAATTCTTTTGTTACTGAAGAGCCGATGATTAGTGCCCCAACGATTAGTGGTGAACACAGCTTTGTCACCGCCTCAACTCCGGTTGATACCCTAACGGTTAGCTCGGAGCGAAGTTTTAATACCTTAAGCGTCCCGATCGATGTTCTTGCTATTAGTGCCGAACGAAGCTTTACAACTTTGACGGTACCGATCGACAATCTCGCTATCAGTGGTGAAAACAATTTTATAACGGCAACGGTTCCTATTGATACCTCAGCCATCAGTGCTGAGCACAATTTTACGACGCTTCCCGGTGGGCCAATTACTGAACCGGCAATCAGCGCTGAACACAGTTTTACAACGATGACTGTTGTCATTGATAATCTCGCCATCAGCGGAGAAAACTCATTTACGACCAGGGCTGTTCCTGTTGATACTCTGGCAATTAGTCCTGAACAAAGCTTCACCACTGCAGCGATCGTTGTCGACAAACTTGCAATCAGCGGAGAAAACTCATTTACGACCAGCACGGTTCCTATCGATACCTTGGCGGTGAGCGAGGAAAATTCATTTACAACAAGGAATTCTGAAATTGATACGCTCGCTGTAAGCGATGAAGTAGCCTTTAATACCCTTAACAACCCAATTGATAAATTAGCGGTTAGCGATGAGGGGTCATTTACCACCACTGGAACACCAACAGACAATTTAGCCATTAGCGATGAAAATTCGTTTGTTACTTTGTCTGGTGGCGGCGGGGGTGGTGGCGGAGGCGGAAGCAGTCGCGTTCCTGTTGCCGGTATCGTTTTGGGCGAGCAAACTTATCGTTGCCCAATTTACTTAACGAAGTTTATTAAACTTGGCCAACCTAACAATCGTCGTGAAGTAATTAAGTTACAGGCTTTCTTAAAAGTTTTTGAAGGATTTAATAATCTTAAATTAACTGGTGTTTATGACCAGGCTACTTACCGAGCGGTCAAAATCTTTCAGACCCGTTACTTTAAAGATATTCTTGGCCCATGGCAACTCGGCCACGAGCCTACCGGTTATGTTTATATCACCACTCGCCAAGCGATCAACAATATCTATTGTGGTCGGGATACCGAGGATAACTTACGTCTCCATAATCAATTAGCCTATGAGTACAATTTGGCGACGGGTGAAAATCTAGAAACACCGACCGGGGGAGCCGAAGGCGGTTACTTTATCGTCCCAACGACGACGCCGACGTCTACTCCAACCATAACGGTTTCGATTATAAGACCAAATATCTTTTTGGCCGGAGTTGGGGAGTTACTGGACTTTATTAGAGACAATTTCTGTTGGCTGTTGAATCTGCTTCTACTTCTTTTGATTTTCTTTTTGCTCTGGCTGCTTTGGTTAACGGGTCGCGATGATGGTAATGATAATGATTCTCAAGCCAGTGACTTAGACACCCCTGTTCCTTTGCCTCCTGGTGCTATCCCGATTGAGGAAATCGTTGATCAAGAGGATGAAGAAGAATTGGCTAAATTAGCCGAGGAGGACGAAGCTAAACTCGAAATACTCGATAATAACCCTTGGCAGGAGGCCATTGTGCTTGGGCCAGAGACTTCTTTTGCTGAAGAAGTTACTTTCCCGCCGGACGAAAAAGAATTTTAAAAAATCTCATCATTTTTTTCTAAAACAAGGGCCAATTTTGGTTAGCTTTTGGCATTGACAAATCGTCTAAAACTGGTTAGGAATGGGGGCGGAAAGATCACTGTCTGAACACTGGCTTGCCTTATAGCTTGCCGGTATGAGATGGTTTTGAATAGATTAAGTTTAGTGTAGTTAGTGTCGACGAAGTCTCAAACATCCCTGCTTGAGTGCGGGGGAGAAAGAGGTGCTCCATGAAGACGGGTTCTCGCGCGTTTGTGTTAGTAGTCTCGTTGTTGGCTGTGACTGTGCTGCTGGGAGGGTGCCCGTTACCGATATCGGTGAGCGGGACACTCTATGACGCCGCTGGCGGGATCGCTCGCGACGGCCAGGTCCAGAATGGTGACCGGATCGTAGCCCCGGGCGGTGGACGACTGACAGCTATCGGGGTAAAGCGGGACGACGTTCTCATCACTCCGATTGTCGACAGCGCCAAGGGCATAACGGCCCAAACCGGCTACATCGTAGCTGGGGTGGTATCGATCGCCGTCGTCACCGGGGCGACAGTCGCCATCGTTGACGGCTGTGAACCGCCGGAACCGGTGGTGATTGACATTCCGCCCCTGACCGACGACCTGTTGGTCAATGTTGGCGGAGTCGTCACCTTCACCCTGCTTCGTGGTTCTACTGGCGAAGGTGAGGGCGAAGGCGAGTGTGAGCTTGACGCGAAGATCGTTGCCAAAGTTGGCGACGAGACTCTCAAGTCCGGTGACGAAGTCGCCGAGGGTGAGAGCGTGAGCTTCTCGACGGTTGTCACCGGAGGTGGTGGAAACCTGACTTACCTCTGGGACTTCGGCGAGGGCGATCTTGATCACCGGCCGTCGTTCACCTCGTCTTTCAATGGCCCAGGCAACGTCGACGTGACCTTGATGGTATCGGACGGTGGTTGTCAAAATCTCGATAGCCTCTCCTTTGTCGTCGTGTCTGCGGGAGAAGGTGAAGGTGAGGGTGAAGGAGAAGGGGAAGGCGAAGGCGAGGGAGAGGGCGAGGGTGAAGGAGAGCTAATGGGCTCAATAACCGTCCACCTGCTCCCAAGCGCGGCAGTCAGTGCCGGCGCACGCTGGCAGGTTGATTACGGTCCCTTGCAGGCCAGTGGAGCGACGGTTTCCGATCTCGCACCAGGGGAGCACTATCTCGCCTTTGCGGAGGTGAGCGGTTTCGTTGCTCCTATACCGATGACGGCAACGATTGCTGCCGGTCAGACCCTGGTTCTGTCTGCGACATACAGTGTCGCTACTGTCGAGGTTCCCAATCTCGCCGGAAAGAATCAGGCAGAAGCCGGCGTGGCCTTGGCCAGGGTTGGTCTAGCGATTGGTGAGGTGACGACCGAGGCGAGTTCAACGGTTGATATAAACACCATCATCCGTTGGTCGCCACACGGCAAGGTCCCAATCGGTTCGTCGGTTAACATTGTTATCTCGACTGGTCCGGGGACGTCGACGGTTCCCAACTTGATCGGGCTGTCTCAAGCAGACGCTGAGTCTGCGATCAACGACACCTGTCTCACGTTGGGGACGATCACTACCGCAACCAGTGCAACGGTTCCAGCGGGCCACGTCATCAGTACGACGCCGCCAGCCGGGACAACTGCTCCTTGTGAGTCAGCGATTTGTCTCGAGGTGTCGACGGGGCCAACGCCCCAACCGATGTCGGTCAAGATCACCGACCCGTTGCCCGGTCAGGTGTACTACGTCGGGGACAAAGTACCCGTCAGCGTTCTGCCTGATGGGGATCCGTCTCTGGGTGCCTACCGGCTTCGTATAGGAGCGGCTGGCAAGAAGGACATGGAGAAGATCGCGAAGGGTTTGATTTCGATCAAGGACCTTCTCGACGCCAAGGTTCTGCCATCGGCAACGTTCGAGAACGTGGTAATGGGGCAACTATATACCACGAAATTCGAGCTCAACTTGATGGGCGAGGCGTTCTTTCTTGCCTATCTGGAGTTGACACCCGACGACGGAGGGGAGTTGACGTACGTGACTGACCAGGTCCCGTACGTCGTCAACCCCAAGAAGTAATTGTTGTTCCCATTTGTGTTCATGGCCGAGGAGTGCTTGCACTCCTCGGCCATTGTTTTTTGGTTGACAAAAGAGTCTTCCCTATGCTAGGAATAGGGCATCAAAAGATCGATTTATAAAGCATTATTAGTGGCTTTTTAAGCCATAATTATTAAGTAAAATATGAGTAAATTTGCAAAGTTAATTAGCTTGATTGCGCTTGCTCTTTTGGTTATGGTAGCGGGTACTTCAGCGGTTTCGGCGGCTGGTCTCGCTGCAACCATCACTTCGCCAACTGCCGGGGCGACCTACACTGTTGGTCAAACCGTCAATTTGTCAGCGACCAGTGCTGGTGCTGTCGGAGCAGTTAATTATATTTGGTCGTTCAGCGACGGCACTGCCAGTCGCACTGGCCAAACTCAGACCGTTGCTTTTACTGCTGCTGGATCAAAGACTATTACCTTAATGGCCGGAGATGCCTCTGGTGCCAATAGCATTAAAACGGTTAATGTCACAGTTAACGCCGGTTCTTCACAAAAGCCGGTCATTAGTAATATTGCTACCAGCAATATTACGCAGACCAGCGTGACAATTACCTGGACAACCGATATCGTTTCGTCTAGTCGTGTGATCTATGACTCGACCAGCCACCCGGATATTTCCGGACAAGTGGCCCCGAACTTTGGTTATGTCGCCTCCACTCCGGAGACCGACACGGTAACTAAGGTTACTAGTCATACTGTTACAATCTCTGGTTTGAGCCCGGGAACTAAATATTATTTCCGCGTTCTTTCTCAAGGCTAAACTTAAATTTAAACAAAACACCGTTCGCCATGGCGAACGGTGTTTTGTTTTGCTATGATTTACCCTATTGAGTAATGGTGATTTATCACCATAAAATTATTAATAATTTTTACTCAACAGGGTGAAAAAAATGAAACTCGAAACCAATTTTTTACTTTCTAAAATCACCACTTTTGAACTCGGCGGCCCAGCCCGGTTTTATTTAAAAGTAAGTTCGCCCGAAGAGGCGGTGGCCGCTGTTTTAATTGCTCAGGACAAAAAAATCAAACACTATTTGGTCGGCGGGGGAAGCAATTTAGTCTTTGCCGACAAGGGTTTCTTGGGCTTGGTGATTCATTGGTTATTGGCTAAACCGAAACTAGCTGATCTCAAAATCGTTAACTCAGAGATTGTTGCCTCGGCTGGAGTTAGACTGGCTGATTTAATTAAATTTGCGAACAAAAATGGTCTGGCCGGTTTAGAAAAATTGGCCGGCGTACCAGGCGTTGTCGGTGGCGCGGTGGTGGGTAATGCCGAGGCTTATGGTCAAAGTATTAGCGATTATCTCACCTGGGTTGAAATTTTCGACGGCGAGAAAATTCGTCGGATTGCCCAAAGAGATTGTCAATTTAAGTATCGTGAGAGTATTTTTAAACATCAAAATTGGCTACTGTTGCGGGTCGGTTTTAAACTCAAAAAGGGAAAAGCCGCTCTCCTGATTGAAGAGAGTAAAAAAATTACTAAGATTCGTTGGGCCAAGTTTGGCCAGCACCCAATTTGCGCCGGCAGCTTTTTTAAAAACGTAATGGCTGATGGCAAAGTAATTTCAACGGCCAGTCTAATTGAGCAAGCAGGGATTGCTGATTTGAAACGTGGTGGCGTAAGGGTTGCTCCGTGGCACCATAATTTTTTAATCAATGACGGTACCGGCACGACCAGTGATTTGTTGAGCCTTGCCAAGGAAATAAAAAAAATAGTCCACAAGAAATTAGGAATTAAGCTAGAAGAAGAGGTGCGCTTTGTGCTAAAATAGATAATGAATATTAAGAGTCTGATCTAAATTATTAATTTAATCCAAAATTTCTAACAGGATGAAAAAACATATTTGGTTCTTTGTTGGCTTGATTGTTGTTGTTATCGCCATTGCTTTGTTGGTGACTTTTGTTCAAGTTGGTTTGCCTTGGTCGACGAGTCGAGGCGTATCTAATGGTTTTGGCGTTAATAGTGGTTCAGCCAGAAGTTCGGTTTCTAGCTTAAAAATGGCGGCATCCGACAGCGCCATCTCGGCGCCCATGTCTATTTCTTCGCCAACGCCGGCCGGCGGAGCCCCAACCGCCAGCATCCCGCGCAAAATTACCAAGACCGGCCAATTGAGTCTTTTGGTTGATAAGGCCGAAACTGCTGTGCAAAATATTCAGGCCATCGCCGAAAGCGCCACCGGTTATGTTAGCGACTCCAATCTTTATGAGGTAACCCCGGGCGTTAAGGCTGGTTCAATTACCATTCGCGTGCCAGCCGACAAGTTTGACGAGACGATGGGAAAGATTAAGGAGTTGGCGTTTAAAGTTGAGAATGAGAGCTCTAATGCCAATGACGTTACCGATCAGTTCATTGACCTTGAGGCTCGTTTGAAAAATCTTAAAGCCGAAGAAACCCAATATCTTGATATATTAAAGAAAGCGCAAAAAATTGATGATATCATTAACGTCACCAACCACATCAATGATGTTCGTAGTCAGATTGACAGTTGGCAGGGCCAGCTTAAATATCTTAATAGCCAGGTGGATCTTTCAACAATCACGGTTAACTTAACGGCCGAAAAAGAAGCGCAAATTTTCGGTATCAATTGGCGGCCGTTAACTATTATTAATCAAGCTCTTCATTCGCTCCTTACCGGTTTGGTCGGTTATGCCAATGTCATAATCTCGGTCATCATTTTCTTGCCAGTCATTGCCCTTTGGGTTGTCACCATTCTTCTTGTTCTCTGGATTCTCTGGCGAATTGTTAAACGACTAAGGAGGAGTTCGAGTGTTGGTGAAGTTAAAAAGAAAACGAAAAAACCAACCGCTTAAACCCACCCGCTTTTCTTCGTTCTCTCGTTGTGTATAATTAAGTCTATGTCCTATAAGCCAACCATTGGTTTGGAAATTCACGTGGAGCTGAAAACAGCGACCAAGATGTTTTGCCGGTGCCAGAATAATCCGGACGAGACAAAGCCCAATGTTAATATTTGCCCGGTGTGTACCGCTCAGCCTGGGGCACTGCCGGTGATTAATAAAGAAGCGGTAAGGCATGTTCTGCGGGTAGGCTCGGCGGTAGGTGGCACGATTGCCGATTTTACTGAATTTGACCGCAAAAATTATTTTTATCCCGATATCCCCAAAGGTTATCAGATTAGCCAGTACAAATACCCGCTAATTTCTGGCGGTCAGTTAAATGGCGTTGAATTAACCAGAATTCATTTAGAAGAGGATACAGCTAAGTCAACTCACAGCAACAAAGCCGACGAAAGTTTAATCGATTTTAACCGTGGCGGATTGCCCTTGATGGAATTGGTGACCGAGCCGGTAATTCATGATGGTAAGACCGCCTCGGCTTTTGCCAAAGAATTGCAGACGCTAATGCGTTATCTTGGCGCTTCGGAGGCCAATATGGAGAAAGGCCAAATGCGCTTGGAGGCTAATATCTCTGTTTCGAATACTGAGGAGTTGGGCACCAAAGTCGAAGTCAAAAACTTAAACTCTTTCAAGTCAGTAGAGAAGGCGATTGATTTTGAAATTGACCGGCAAATCAAGCAGCTAGAGAAAGGGGAGCAAGTGGTGCAGGAGACGCGTGGTTGGGATGAGAATAAGCAAATAACTTTTAGCCAGCGCCTAAAGGAGTCATCACACGACTATCGCTATTTCCCCGATCCGGATTTACCAAAATTATTTTTGAGTGAGATTGCTGAGTTTCGACCCGAAGCGATAAAAAAATCTTTACCGCAATTGCCGTGGGAAAGGCGCGAGCATTTTGCCAAGACTTTTGGTTTGAAGTCGGAGGACGTCGAAGTTTTTGTGCAAGATCATCAATTGGCCGAATTCTTTAGGACGGTAACGGAAGAATTTGATTTGACCTTAGAAACGGCCGAGGCCTATCTTAGGGCGGCAGCCAATTATATTACCTCAGATCTTTTGGGTTTGGCCGCCACGACCGGCGAACTGCGTTTACCTAAAGAAAAAGATTATGCCGAGCTAATTAAAATGGTGGTGGCGAGTGAGGTCTCCTCACGTGGCGCTAAAGATATTTTGGCGGTGATGATCAAAGACGGCGGCGAACCGCGAGTGATTGCTAAAGAGAAAAATTTATTTCAGGTTCATGACGAAGGCGCAATCAGTGAGATTGTCGATAAGGTAATCGCTGCCAACCCAAGCGTTTTTGCCGAATTTAAGGGCGGCAAAGAAAAATCCCTCCAATTTCTGATCGGCCAAGCGATGAAAGAGAGTAAGGGTTCAGCTAATCCGGAACTGCTCAAAAAGCTATTTGTTGAAAAGATCCAAAAGAGTTAAACTTAACTCATTAACATTTTAATTTTTTAACAAACTCATGAAAAAAGTACGAGTGGGGATTAATGGTCTCGGACGCATCGGCCGGGCCTTTCTCAAGTTAGCAATTAAAAATCCGGATATTCAAATTGTCGGCGCCAACGACCTTGGTGATCTAGATAATATTGCCTATCTTTTGAAATATGATAGTGCTTATGGTAAATTTGCCGGCGATATTAAAACGGGGGACGGTAAATTAATTGTCGATGGTCAAGAAATTAAATTTACTCAAGAAAAAGATCCGGCCCAATTGCCTTGGGGAGCGCTTCAAGTTGATGTCGTTGTCGAGTCAACGGGTGTTTTCGAAACCTATGCTAAGGCCAAGGCTCACCTAGATGCGGGCGCGCGCAAGGTGGTTATTTCGGCGCCGGTTAAAGATGCGCCGCTTGCCGGTGTGCCGGGCGGGACTTTTCTTATCAACATTAATGATGAAGCTTTGGGCGATCAGGTGATCACCTCAAATGGCTCGTGCACGACCAATTGCGCCGCGCCGGTTATTAAAATTATGGACGAGGCAATTGGCGTGGAGAAAGCTTTACTAAATACGATCCATGGTTATACCGCTACCCAAAAACTAGTCGATGTGGCCGATGCTAAAGATTGGCGTCGTGGTCGGGCGGGCGCGATCAACCTCATTCCTTCAACCACTGGCGCGGCCGTGGCGGTTGGTCAGGTCATTCCGCAGGTCCAGGGCAAGTTCGATGGCATTGCCGTGCGCGTGCCGGTCATTACCGGTTCAATGATTGACGTAACCTTTATCGCTAAGCGTCCAACTTCGGTTGAGGAAGTAAATGTCATTCTTGAAAAAGCCGCTTCGCTCCCGCAATGGCAAAAAACTTTCAGCGTGACCAAAGAGGCCTTAGTCTCCTCCGATATTCTTGGTAGCCCCTTTGCTTCAATTGCCGACTTGTCTTATACCAAAGTCGTCGGTGGTAATCTGGTTAAAGTCATGGCTTGGTATGACAACGAAGCCGGCTATACCAATACTCTTGTAGAACACGTGATAAAGTTGGGGCAATAATTAAAAATGCTTATTATTCTCTCTGTTCTTTACACCATCCTTTTCGTCATTGTTTTGTTCGGGATGATCATGCAGGGGGTGACAGTTATCAGTCTTATTTTTACTCGGGGCGTACCTTTTGTTTCTACTCCGTCCAAGAGGGTGGCTATTATCTTGGCGGCGGCTAAAATAAAACCTGGACAAATTTTTCTTGATCTTGGTTGTGGCAAGGGCGAATTTTTAATTGAAGCAAGTCGAGACTATGGCGCGACGGCTATCGGTTACGAAGTCTCTCTCTGGCCATATCTCTGGGCTAAGGCTAGAATTATGATTTCCCGATCAACCGCTACGATCAAATTTGCCAGCTTTTTAAAAGCCGATTTAAGTCAGGCCGATGTTATTTATTGTTATCTCTTGCGCGGGATGATGGCAAAATTGGAAAAAAAATTTGTTGCGGAGTTAAAGCCGGGCAGCCGGGTCTTCACCTACGCTTTTCCCTTGCCCAATCGACAGCCTAATGAGATCGTCAAGATTAAAGATGAACGAAAAGTAGAAGGAAACCTGTATATTTATTTTTACTAAATTTGCTATAATAGCTGAATATGACGATCTATTTAGGCGCCGATCATGCGGGGTTTGAGTTGAAGGAAAAAATCAAAGCCTACCTCAAAGAAAAAGGGTTCTCCGTCCAAGACCAGGGCGCCTTTGCCGTTGATCCTGAAGACGATTACCCTGATTATGTGAAAATTGTCGCTAAGATGGTGCAGGGCGATCCCGAAAGCAAAGGGATTATTTTGGGTGGTTCGGGCCAGGGTGAGGCAATCTGTGCTAATCGGTTCAAAGGAGTACGAGCGGCGCTTTTTTATGGCGGGTCATTCGACATTATCAAACTCTCACGCGAACATAATAATACCAATGTTTTGTCGCTTGGCGCTCGCTTTCTAAATTTTGACCAAGCTAAAGAGGTGATTGATTTGTGGCTAGCCACACCATTCTCACAAGACAAACGCCATGCTCGCCGAATTTACGAAATTGACGACGGCTCAATGGGTAAAGTCATTTAACTATGGAAATTATTCCTTCAATTATTGCTCAAGATGCCGAAGAAGTGCGGACTAAAATCGCTCGCCTTGAGGGTTTGGTTAATTGGATAGAGCTTGATGTGGCCGATGGTGTGTTTGTCCCGAGTTTTACCTGGCCAATGCTCTTGGGCCAAGCGCCGGAGGATCTTAAAGAGATTGATGGCAAGACAAAAATTAGCGCCCACTTAATGGTTGAACATCCCGAAACTTTGATTGATGATTGGCAAGATTTTGTTGATCGAATCATTGTGCATTATGAGTCAACCGACGAACTCGCCAAAATCATCAAGACGGCCGGTCCGCATATCGGCCTGGGGATTGCTCTGGAATTGGCCACTCCGATCGAGAAAATTTACCCTTATTTAGATAAAATAAAATTAGTTCAATTGATGAGCATCGAGCGCGTTGGCTACTCAGGCGAAAAATTTGACGAACGCGTGATTGAGAAAATCAAAATGCTTAAAACTAATTGGCCGGACGTTAAAATAATTATTGATGGGGGGATTGACCTTGAAATTGGCCGACGGCTCAAAGAAACCGGGGCCGATGTTTTATCGGTTAACTCAAAAATTTGGGGCTCGCCCAATATTGAAGAAGCGATAAAAAGTTTTCAAAATTTGTGATTCTAACTGACGACAAACTCAAATACCTCGAAGACAAAGCGAAAAATATTCGTCGGGCGATTATTGAGATGCTAGTGGAAGCACAGTCAGGTCACACCGCCGGGGCGCTGGGCATGGCGGATATTTTTACCGTGCTTTATTTTGGCATTTTGAATCAGGATGTTAACAAGCCTGATTGGCTCGAAAGGGACAGAGTGATTTTATCAAATGGCCATATTTGCCCGGTCCTCTATGCGACTTTAGCTGAAGCGGGCTATCTCGAAAAAAAGGAACTCTCAACTTTACGCAAATATGGCTCGCGCCTGCAAGGTCATCCGCATCGCGAATTTTTCCCATTGGCCGAGACAAGTTCTGGCCCGCTCGGTGAGGGTTTGGCGCAGGCGGTGGGGATGGCGCTCGCTGACCGACTTGATGCTGGCAAAACCTCACAAAAATTTTTCTATTGTTTGATGAGCGACGGCGAGTTGCAAGAGGGCTCAACGTGGGAGGCGATCATGTTGGCGGGCAAAGAAAAACCCCATAACTTAATCGCCATTGTTGATCGCAATAATATCCAAATCGACGGCCATACCGAAGACGTGATGCCCTTAGAACCCTTGGCCGACAAATGGCGCGCTTTTGGCTGGCAGGTTACCGAAATTGACGGGCACAGCTTTCAAGAAATTTTCGATGCTGTCGGCATGGCCAAATCGGTTTTTAATCGCCCGTCGGTTATCATCGCTCACACCACCCCCGGCAAAGGCGTGCCCGAATTCGAAAATAAGTTTGAGTGGCATGGCAAACCACCGACGAAAGAAGAGGGGAGACAGGCTCTTGACGAAATAAAGTAAAAGAGGTATACTAAAAGTAGAAGTTAAAGGCCTGTCTGCCTTTGAAAACAGTGTTTGTAATCTCACGGGAGGGTATATACGTTGTCCACCATGGAAAAACTTGATTGGGTTTGGTGTCTGCTTGTCCTGACGGGTTACGGCCTAACCTACGTTAGCGCGTGCAAGAGGGGAAGTGCGAAGTATCTTATGTATCTGA
>JBAZRF010000007.1:0-48433 GCA_041663165.1 Minisyncoccota bacterium
TTATTGCGGGATCGTCTAATGGTAGGACACATCCCTCTGGAGGATGGTATCTTGGTTCGAGTCCAAGTCCCGCAGCACTTCTTCGCCTTCGTCTTGAAGGCCGAAGGTTCATCAGTGCCTTCGGCCAGGAAGACAGAGAGGAAGTCCCTGAATCCTAAATTTATGAAGGATGAAGGGTAAAGATTTTTATGAATTTTGTTTATATTCTTGAATGTGCTGACAAATCCCTATATGTCGGTTGTACCAATAATCTAGAGAGAAGATTGGAACAACATAATAATTCAAAATGGGGAGCTCATTATACTAAAATTCGGCGACCAGTAACTCTAAAATATAAAGAAGTATTTGAGACGCTAAGAGACGCCCGACGAAGAGAATCAGAGATAAAAGGCTGGAGAAAAGAGAAAAAACTAAATCTATTTAAATCATGAAAATCAATTATAACCAAGAAGACGTTCTGGATCATCATGGCATCGCCGCGGTTATTAAAAACGCGGAGGGTGAAATTTTAATGCAAGAACATGTTAAATACGGATTTTGGACGATCCCCGTCGGCAAGGTTAAAAATGGTCAAGATGTAATAGATGGGTTGAAGCAAGAGATATTAGAAGAATGTAATTTGGAGATAGAGGAATGTAAGGAGCTTATTGAAAAAGATTACTTTTACGAACGAGAGGGGCAAGAAGTTAAAGTCATCAGTCATCTTTTTGAAATTCTAAAATACGGCGGGGAGTTAAAGAATATGGAACCAACAAAACATCGCCAACAAATATTTTTACCAATTGAAAAAATTAAGGAGCTTCCTTATTTGTCTGATCTAACATTGTTATATTTAGAGCAATTAGGTTTTAAAAGAGAGGCTCGGATTTAAAATAAATTGTTTAGAAATATATGGTATGATCAAAAAAACAATTTTTCTCATCCCGGGATTCAAGATGCAGATTACTGATAAGCCCTACCGTTGGCTAGTCGAATATTTGAAATCAAAAAAATTTAAAGTGGTAAAAGTTCCAATAAAATGGCAACGGACCACTCTTACCCAACTAGCTGAATCGTTTAAAAAGTTTTATGACAAGAAGAAGAAAGGAGAAAATTATCTATTGGGATTTTCTTACGGAGCGGTAATTTCTTTGCTTGTCGCTAATGATTTAAAACCAAGAAAGATTTTTCTATGTTCCCTTAGCCCTGATTTTAAAGAGGACGGTAAAGAAACAAAAAATTGGGTTAAGGTACTGGGCAAGAAAAGAGTTGCCGATATTAAGACGAGAAATGGCCGGGAATTTGCAAAGAATTTACAGATACCATCGACAGTTTTTTATGGAGAAAAAGAAGGAGAACAGTATCCCCAGCTAAAGATTCGCAATGAAGAAACTGCCCGGCTGGCAAGAAATTCAAGACTGGTTGTAGTAAAAAAAGCCCCTCACCAAATCGATTACCCTGCATATATGCAGGCGATTAAAAGAGAATTTGAGATAGTGTCGGTTCGTCGCCGAGCAATAAGCAAATAATAAATATGAAAATACTTCTCACCTCGTCGGGAATAACCAACAAATCCATAGCAGAGGCTTTGTTTGATTTGGTTGGCAAAAAGCCAGAGGAAACTTCTCTTGTTTTTATTCCCACCGCTTCAAACGTAGAAAAAGGAAACAAAGATTGGCTTATCGACGACCTGGTCAATCTTAAAAACCAAAATTTTAAGCAAATCGAAATTGCCGATATTTCAGCCGTCCCTGAAGAAATCTGGAGGCCAAAACTAGAAGAGGCCGATGTTTTGTTTTTTGAGGGTGGAAATACTTTTCATCTAATGGAGTGGATAAATAAATCTGGCTTAAAGGAATTGCTCCCTAAACTCCTCGAGACCAGGGTTTATGTCGGTGTAAGCGCCGGGAGCATGGTTACTAACCCCGATCTTTCTCTTAAATTATCTCGAGTCGTGTATGGAGAAGATCTAGAAAGAACAGAGGACATGGCCGGTTTAAATTATGTTGATTTCCATTTTTTGCCACACCTTAATTCAGAGTTTTTTCCTGATCTTCGCAAAGATAAAATCGAAAGGGTTATCGCTGGAGTGAAGAAGAAAGTTTACGCAATGGACGACAATGGCGCCCTAAAAGTAATGGATGGAAAAGTTGAGATTGTGAGTGAGGGCCAATATTTAGAATTTAACTAGCTATAACGGAACGAGAATAAATTATGGATATTACTCAATTTTTCGGCTATTTATCGGGCATTGTTATCGCTCTGTCTTTTGTCCCCTATTTGATCTCAATCTTTAGAGGCAATGCCAAGCCAGAACGGGCCTCGTGGTTTATTTGGACAATTCTTGGCGTTATTTCTTTTTTCTCTCAATTGGCCAAAGGCGCCGACGCATCGTTGTGGTTAGTTGGCGTCCAGGCTATTGGCGACGGCCTAATCTTTGTCTTGGCCATTTGGTATGGTATGGGCGGATTTGCCAGACGAGATAAGTGGGCACTGGCTTTTGCTGGCGTCAGCTTAATTCTTTGGTATCTAACCAACGAACCGGCCGTGGCCCTATTCCTCGCCATTGTCATTGACGCGAGCGGGGCAATCTTGACCATGATCAAATCCTATGAGCAGCCAGCAACCGAACCGCTTTTAGCCTGGATATTAACTTTCTTGGGCGGCTTCTTCGCCATCTTTGCCGTGGGAAGTTGGAACTGGGTTTTGCTAGCCTTTCCCGTCTACGTTTTTGTTATCAATGTGGCCATTGTCAGCTCTATACTTTTGGGCCAAAAAAGAGTTAAGATTAGTTAATATGCAAGAAGAAATAAAAGGTAGCCTAACCCCAGAAGAACAGGAGCATGAAGATGAGGAACGACGCCTAGACTGGTTGGCCAGACACCCAGACCCGAAAATTGCCTCGGGGGAAGCGTTGAACCTGGTCGCGGCTGAGTTTAGAGAGCTGGTTGCCTCGTTCGAATCGAGACATCCGCTCGATTACTTACTCTCAATTAGCGACCTTAGTCCTGGATTAGGCGCTTTATGGCCAGGAGATGCCGATATGACAACTGATCAAATTGAACGAGCGATAAGTGAACTTGTGCCAGAAGATGTCGCCAGGTATCGAGCAAGAACAGCGGCCAAAAAAGATCTTGAGCCAATTACCGAGATACTGAAAATTTTTCCTGGCGGACACGAAGAATATAAAAGATTATCAAGGGTAGTAGGAATAAAAAATGGTAACAAAATTGACCACGATAGATAACTAAAAATATGAAAATCTTTATTGCCATAAAAAGTAGCGAGCGGGATAAGCCAATTCTTTCTACGCTTAAAGAAATGATTAACTCGACCGGCCACGAGCCTTATACTTTTTTGGATGAAGATTATATTGCCAACGAGAAAGAGTTGATGGTAAAAGCCCTGGCTAAGGTTAAGGAGTCCGACCTGCTGGTAATTGACGGCTCGCAAGACTCCTTAGGTGCCGGGATTGAGGCCGGTTATTTTTATAGCCTCGGCAAGCCAATTATCTGTTTATTTAATAAAGAAGCTAAAGTTTCTCGCACCCTTAGTGGCATCTCGAATCAGATTGTTATCTATCAAGACTTTGAAGACTTAAAAAGCAAGTTGACCTCGATTCTTTTACCCAAACAATAAAAAATAATCAGAACAAAACTCCAGCGGTGACGGCACCGCCGGAGTTAGTTTGTGAGACTGGCGATCAGGGAGTAACAGGCTTCGGCCCGCTCATCACTTGGACATATAAGGAACATTCCTTAAGAAAACGCTCCGACGCGTCATCCAGGGCAGGCTGAACAAAACCGCAACTGTTACACATCGTATCAACCTTGCTTACTTCCCTATGACACTTGGGACATTGCATGGTTACTTCTCCTTCCCTAATATGTAGTCCATCCTACTTAATTTATACCCCTTTTCCATCTGTTCCCCTACCAAGCGAGGGGGATAACCGATCACCCTGGGCAATCGGGATTTTTCGTTGTATATTAGGAATATGAAAAAACCTTACCTAGAAATTATTTTGGTGATTGTCATTATTTTGGTTTTAGTGGGAATAGCCGTAACGCTTGCTAACGAGATAAAACGGCCCATTCGCCTGCCACCGCCACCACGACGCGCGCCATGGACAGTCAACGAGTTACCGCGCATACAACCTTGGCTAACCTTTGACTATCTTAATCATGTTTTTCGCTTACCGCCGACTTATCTTGCTAATAAATTGCCCAAACCAGATGCACATTATCCCAATATCTCTATCGAGCGTTATACTGATCGGCACGGTCTTAATCAGGCTCAGTTTTTAAACGCGATAAAAGTTGATATCCAAGATTATTTAAAGACGGCGACTTCAACCTAAATTTATGTCTTTCTTGCTTGATACTTTAGTACCTCTAGTCTTAGTCTATAAATATTGGGCTCTGTTTTTAATTTGCTTTTTTGCGTCATTGGCCTTACCCCTCCCCTCCAACACCAGTGTCACGGCGATGGCCGTTTTTGCCGCTAATGGTTATGTTAGCTTTTCATTGACACTGATTGTTGCTTTTGCTGGCTATGTGCTGGGTGATTGGCTAGGCTTTTGGCTGGCTCGGCTTTACGGCCCGCGCGTTTTGCGCCTGGCCGGCTTTCGCCGGATTGCCAATTATCGCCATTATCAAGAGGCCGAGAGTTATGTTGGCCAGCATCCAGCTTTAACTATTTTCTTAAGTCGCTTTGTCTCGGCAGCCGGACCGGCCATTAATGTCTTAGCCGGATTATCAAAAATCTCGTTTAAAAAATTCCTGGTTTTCGACATTGCCGGCGAAGCGCTTGATGTCCTTATCTTTGGTCTAGGTGGATACTTCTTTGGTGATCAATTCCAAAATTACGGGCTATCAATAACCCTAACTGAAATCGAGATTGTTGTGATCATAATTCTTAGCTATTTAATCTTTTCTGCCCGCCGTAAAAAAAGAAGACATTAGACTTTAAAAAATTGCGTGCTATTATCACCTTGAGACACAGACCAAAAATATGGCTAAATCTTGGCTCCAATGTATCAAATGCGGAAATAAACAGGATCTATATCGGACCCGCAAATTTGAGTGCTCCTGCGGCGGCCTTTATGATGTCATCCACGACTTCTCCTCTCTTAAGAAAAAAGGGGTTATTAAGTGCAAACAGCTCTTCGATAACCGGTGCCAGCCAGGGCCCGAAGTTAGACATAATTCGGGAGTTTGGCGTTTTCATGAATTGGTAATGCCCTCTCTTTCGCCTAACGAAATTGTTTCGCTCGGTGAAGGGGTATTACCCTTCTGGCCCGCCGGCAAGAATTTAAGACAATGGGTCGGCGGCAATCTTGATCTCTGGATTATGCCCGAAGGATTAACTCCGACGGGGTCGTTTAAAGATTTCGGCGGAACGGTGGCTTTTAGCGTTGCCAAAAAAGCCGGGATTAAAACAATTGCCTGCGCCTCGACCGGCGACACCTCCGCCATGGCGGCAGCCTATGCGGCCGCCGCCGGAATTCGCTGCGCCGTCTATCTGCCCAAGGGCCAGGTGACTGGCATCCAAGTCGATCAGCTCCGAGCCTATGGCGCCAAGGTGGTAATGATCCCGGGGTCTTTTGATGATTGCATGAGAATCGTTCGACAATTGGCTTTAGCAGAGCGAATATTCCCTATCAACAGCATCAATCCAACCAGAATTGAGGGGCATCAAGCCAGCGTTTTTCTCGCGGCCCAATTTTTCAACTGGAGCCTGCCCGACGCTTTTGTCGTGCCGGTCGGCAACGGGAGTAATTCTTCTTCAATCGGTAAAGGGATGCGGGTTTTGTACGACCTCGGTTTAGTTAAAAATCGCGCCAAGTTAATTGGTGTTCAATCTGAAGCGGCCAATCCTCTCGCTAAATCTTGGGAAGCGTTCAGGCAGGCTAGCCCGCGCCACAACCAAACGCCCACAATTGAGGAGTGGCAAGAGATTTACTTACCAGTTAAAAAACTTGGCAAAACAACGGCCACCGCCGCCCGAATCGGCGACCCGGTGTCAAAACTTAAGGTAATGCGAGAAATTACCCAATCGAACGGAGAAGTTCTAACCGCCAGCGAAGCCGAGCTCAACGAGGCCGTAATGGTAGCGACGCGTGACGGTCATTTTGTTTGTCCGCAAACAGGCACCGCCCTAGCTGGATTGCGCCAAGCCGTGAAAAGAGGCTTTATTAAAAAAGGACAACGAGTAATTGTCATTGGCACAGCCACTGGCCTTAAATTTTCCAAAGTACCCCAAAAATATGCCGACCCTGCACTGATTATTGAAGCCACATCTTGCGACGTAGAAAAAGCAGCCAAATTAATTGGTGTATAATTATCTTTACGTTTCTATTTTTGTCTGCTCGCTGAACGTATGAATTCGACAAAGAGCGGATGAGGGTGAAGTGGTGAAGATTTGAATTCGGGATGAAATTGCGAACCAAGAAAGAAAGGATGCACTTTATGCGGGAGTTCGGCAATTTCCATCAATACGCCATTGGGCGAAGTACCAGAGAACACCAAACCAGCCTTCTCTAACCTTTCAACGTAAGCCGGATTAACTTCAAAACGGTGGCGGTGCCGCTCTTCGATCTTATTGCCCGGCAAAAGTCTCTTACCCTCTTTATAAGCTTTTTCGGCAATCGTCCTCTGCTTAAGCACGCAGGGGTAAGTGCCTAGTCGCATCGTTCCGCCATAATTTTTCTCCGCCATTAATTTACGCTGCTCATCCATAATCACAATTACCGGATTTTTCGTTTGTGGGTTGATTTCGGTGGTATGCGCATCTTTAAGACCCAAAACATCGCGAGCGAATTCGATGACGGCTAATTGCATGCCATAGCATAAACCAAAGTACGGAATCTTATTTTCACGAGCAAACCGAATCGCTTTTATCTTGCCCTCCACTCCCCGCTCACCAAAACCGCCCGGCACCAAAATGCCTTGATATTTTTTCAGCTCCTTAATATTTTTGGGGTCAGTCTCGTAATCGTGCGAGTCCAACCAATCAATTTTTACCTTTTTGCCCAAGAAACCGCCAGCATGCTTAAGCGACTCAATCACTGAAATATAAACGTCCGACAAAACAAAATCACCCGTTTTAAAGTATTTGCCGACAATCGCTATTTTCACCTCGTCGGTCGAATCATTAATGCGTTTAGTCATTTTTTGCCAATCCTTAAGATCCGAGCCCTTGGCCTTGAGACCCATTAATTTTAATAACCGAAGACTTAAATTATCTTTTTCAAAATTTAGCGGAATATCATAAATACTATCAATATCCGGCGCTGAAATAATATTCTCGGCGGGGATATTACTCATGAAGGCGATTTTTTCCTTGCGCCTCTGGTCAAGCGGTCGATCAGCGCGAGCGATAATGACGTCAGGGTGAATGCCATAAGAATTCATTGTTTGCACCGCCGATTGTGTCGGCTTGGTCTTCATCTCGCCGATTTTGTTCGGCACTGGCAAATAACTGACCAGCACAAAGAGAACATCGCCCGGATGACGCAACTTAAGCACGCGAGCCGCTTCGATGAACATCACATTTTGATACTCGCCAATTGTTCCGCCGATTTCGATAATCGTAATGTCTGACTTGGTCTTTTTAATTGAGAGCTCAATGCGCCTAAAAATCTCCTGCCCAATAAACGGTACCGGGTCCACGCATTTGCCGCCATAACCAAGCGCCCGCTCCTTATCGATCACGTATTTGTAGACCATCCCGCTTGTCATATAGCTCTCGTGCGGCGCCGCTTCGTCTAAAAAGCGCTCATAATTACCCATATCTTGATCGCACTCAAGACCGGAGTCGAGGACAAAGACTTCGCCATGCTCAATCGGGTTCATGGTGCCCGCATCGACATTGAGATAGGGGTCGATTTTAATCGGATTAACCTTGTAGCCACGGGCTTGTAAAATCTTGCCAATTGACGAGGCCGTTACCCCCTTGCCAACACCCGACATCACTCCACCCAAAACAAAAATATATTTATGATTTTTCATGTTATTTTAAAGATTATTAAAAACCAAAAGAGTCTCCTGCCCCTTGGTTATGGCGGGGAGGAGGCGTTTGAGTTAGTCATGTTAGTTATTTAAATTTTGGCGTAGCGGCGGGCGGCCCAAAAACTGGCCAGGAAGCCGATAATAACTCCGGAGCAAAAAAGAATAAGAAAAATTTTGCCAAAGTTGTTAAAGTAAAAAGAAACTAAATTAATTCCGCCATAAATATTAACCGTGACCCCTCGTACCCATAAAACGGCCGGGTAAAGCAGGGCCAATGATAAAATGGAAGCCACAAATCCAGCAATCATTCCCTCAACCATAAAAGGCCCTTTAACGTAGGTACCACTAGCGCCAACTAGGCGCATAACAGAGATTTCTTCACGCGAAGTGTA
The DNA here is from genome assembly GCA_041663165.1 of Minisyncoccota bacterium. GTDB lineage: Bacteria > Patescibacteriota > Minisyncoccia > Phycocordibacterales > XYD1-FULL-46-19 > CAIPHT01. The sequence goes on from JBAZRF010000007.1 coordinate 8,384, forward strand.
AATTGCCAAAGAAATAGTATTAAAGACGGCAAAAATAGACAGCAAAGCCAAAATCAAGGCAATGGCTAGCCCTAATTTTCTACTAGAGTTAATGAGATTATTCAGTTTGTTAACTACGTCCTTTTTATAACTAATCTGATCAATAATGCTTCCTCCGCCGTCCACCGCACCGCCCTTGCTTTTAATAAAACTATCAATTTTGTCAAAGTGGGCAGGATCCACCGCTTGAATGTTTAGCCGGGCACCAAAAGGATTATCGACTTCGTCTAGTGATTGAATAATGGTTTCGTTGTCCTTGTGCGACTCACGAAAAGCGATCAATTCATCCTCGCGCGATGAATAGGAAACTTGTTTAACTTCAGGCAATAGTGTCAAATCTTTTTTAAGAGACAAAATATCCGCATCGGGAGCGTCGATTTTGAAAGAAACACTGATATCCATTTTATTTTTGACATCAATTAAGGCCGAATTTAGAAAATTTCCTCCCAAATACAGAGCACCAATTACAAACAGGGTAATTGTCATCGCCATAACCGAAGACACCGACACCAAACCATTGCGGCCAAAATTAACTAAACCTAGCTTCAAAACCCGTTTAATATTGGTTCGTAGCATATATATACTAATTATAAGGCATATTTGCCCTCTTTGTCATCTCGAATAATCTGGCCTCGTTCAAGCGTAATAACACGACGACCAAGCGAATCAACGATTTTTTTATTATGAGTGGTTAAAACTATCGTTGTTCCAATTTCATTTATCTTTTTAAAGATCTCCATAATTTCTGAAGAAGTAATGGGGTCAAGATTGCCTGTTGGCTCGTCAACAATCAAGAGATCGGGCTGATTGATAATTGCTCGAGCAATCGAGATCCGCTGACGCTCCCCCCCCGAGAGTTCATAGGGAAAACTTCTCAATTTATCTCCTAGACCAACCAGGTCGAGAACATGAGGCACGTCAGACTTTATCTCGCCATCTGATCGGCCCGCCGCCTCCATCGTAAAGGCAATATTTTCGTAAGCAGTCTTGTTTGGCAAAAGGCGAAAATCCTGAAAAACGCTACCGATCCTTCTCCTTAGTTTAGGGATTTGCCGCTGACTTGCTTTATGGATATCGATTGAATCGAAAAAAACTTTACCTGAGGTTGGCGCTTCTTCGGCCAAAATCATTTTAAGTAAAGTGGTTTTGCCGGCGCCCGAATGGCCAACAATCGAGACAAACTCGCCCGGTTGAATGGTAAAGCTTACATCCTGCAGAGCAATGGAGTTAGGGTAAACTTTGCTGACTTTATCGAAATAAATCATTCTTCTTATTATAAGCGACAATGCCTTTTAAGCCAAATCTTCCAACTACGCTCAAGGCAGGTTTCTCTCGGCGTCCAAGAATAACTCTAGATTGCCGGTCAAAACACTCTCAATGTCGCTCGTTTCGGCCTCGGTTCGGTGATCCTTGACCATTTTGTACGGATGCAAAACGTAGGAGCGGATTTGATTGCCCCATTCAATTTCGGTCGTTTTGCTCACATACATCCCCTGCTCCTTTTTCATTCTTTCGTCCTCAGCCTTCTTGTAGAGCTTAGCGGCCAAGATTGAGAGCGCTTTTTCGCGATTGGCCAATTGTGACCGCTCTGAGTCGGCATGAACCGATAGGTTAGTTGGCAGATGGACAAGACGCACCGCCGTTTCCCGCTTATTAACATTTTGCCCGCCAGGACCGCTCGATCGCGCAAACTCGACTTTTAAATCATCGTCGAGAATTTTGATTTCGCCAGTCTTGGCAAAACGCGGAATAACTTCAACTAAAGCAAAAGAGGTGTGACGAAGATTCTTAGCATTAAAGGGCGAGATGCGCACCAGACGATGAACGCCGGATTCGTTTTTCAAAATACCATAGACATCCTTACCCCGAATTTCAAAAGTGATATTGCGATAGCCATTGTGCTCGTTAGTGTTTTGATGAATAATTTGTAATTCAAATTTATTATTATCGGTCCATTTAAAGTACATATCAAAAAGCATCCGCGCCCAATCCTCAGCATCATCCCCGCCAGCACCGGCGAAAATTGTAACCACCGCGTCGCCCTTATCATATTTGTTCTGCCCGGCTAATTGTTCTTTAAGCTGGTTTAACTCTTTAATCTTTTCTTGGGCTAGATCCTTATCAGACCAAAAATCCGGCGCGAGCATCGCTTGCTCAATTTCAGCTATTTTTTGCTTAACATCGTCCATCTTTGAGCCACCTCCCAGGATCGAACTGGGGACCTATGCTTTACGAAAGCATCGCTCTGCCAACTGAGCTAAGGTGGCGTAAGAACATGGAGCCGTTGGACAGGATTGAACTGTCGACCTCGTCATTACCAATGACGTGCTCTACCAACTGAGCTACAACGGCAGGAACAGAGCTAATATACTATAGTTTTTCAATATTTTCAAACTCTCTTTTCCTTAGGCAAGACGACAAAAAGATAATATAATTTACAGATGGATCAGTATCCGCAAGGACACGAAAAAGAGCTCCCCCACCCACCCCGTTGGTTTAGAGCAATTGGGGTTGGAATAATTGTAACAGGCATGGCCATGGGCACTGGAGAGCTGGTCATGTGGCCTCATCTTGCAACCCAATATGGGTTAGCGATACTTTGGTTCGCTCTAGTTGGGATTACTCTGCAATATTTTATTAACCAAGAGATCGCCAGGAGTACCTTAGCGACAGGTGAAAGTTTTTTTACTTCCTCTGGCCGAATAATTTTTTGGTCGCCAATTTTCTGGTTTTTATCGGCAATCCTTCTTTATGTTTGGCCCGGTTGGTCTAGCACCTTAGGAACAATATTAGCCGAACTTGTTGGTTTTGGTAATTATATTGTCTGGGCCTGGGTTTCATTGATCCTCGTTATGATCCTGGTCTTTACTGGCCGACACGCTTATCGTGTTCTCGAAAAAACGTTAAAGATTATTGTGCCCGTCTTTGTCGCGATCTTAATCTACATTAGTTTTTTCAATCTGAATGCTATTAATCTATTAGCGGCCGTCAAGGGCCTCTTAAGTTTCGGCTATCTCCCTAAAGATGTTAACATTAATGTTTTATTAGGCGCCATTGTTTTTGCTGGTGCCGGTGGCATGCTTAATCTTTGTACTTCTCTCTGGTACCGAGACAAACAAGCAGGTATGGCTTTTCATAACGGACAAATCACCAACCCGATTAGCGGCAAACCACACTCCATTGGGATTAATGGCGCCTATTTTGCCATTAATCAAGAAAATCTTAACAAGTGGCGAGGCTGGTTGCGTTTCATTTATATTGATCAAGGTATCGTGTTTTGGTTTATTGGGCTACTAACCTTAACACTAATGAGCCTAAACGCCTTTGTGGTTCTCTCGCCACTCGGCATTGCTCCCGAGGGAACAAATTTGGCGGTTTATTTATCAAGAATCTTTGCTTCCCGTTTAGGTGACGTCGGAGCAAAGTTATATTTAATCATGGCCTACTTGATGCTCTTTTCAGTAATGTGGACGGTCATCGATGCCTTAAGTCGAATTCTCTCGGATATTGTTTATACCAATTCGCGAGAGGGCCGCTTGACCAAATTATTTGCTTGGGGTAGACGATGGGATATTCACCATCTCTATTATGGCATTATTTTTATTGCCATTATCTTACAAGCCATCTTACTCCCCTTTAATCAACCCCTAACATTTCTTTTGCTTAGTTCAGTTTTGGGTGGATTTACCATGGCAATTTATACGCCCCTTATTATCTATCATAATAATCGGCAACTACCCAAGGAGCTCCGGCCTGGACTAATCACTAATTTTGTTCTGTCCATGGCCACGATCTTTTATGGCGTTTTTGCCATCCTAACAATAGTCAACTTATTTTAACTTGCGCCCCGTCTATTTGCTATATCCTTAGAAAAATTTCAAACATTGGGAGTAAGGGCCAGATCTTCCTGCATCTGAAACTTCTTCAAAAATTGCCGAGTGAAAGGGCCAACAAATCCCGTACCACTGGAGAGTTGGAGCGGATCCAAGATAAATGGCCGGTATTTCTCTTGAAAACGGATAACCGCCTGTTTTGTCGTCGGGCCAAAATAACCGGTCGGAGAAACATCCTCATTCCATAATTCCTCATTGATCAGAATTTTTTGCAACGCGACGACGTCTTCACCTCGACTGCCAATTTTAAAATTATTTTGCCAGATACTGGGTTGATAAAAAATGATATCGTCCTTGGTGTTAGCCAACGATCCGTTATAGCCAAGTTCGGTAACATAAGCTCCCCCCGCAAACAAATTACCGATATCGTCAGAGACTTGATATAGCTCGCCCGTCATTAGCCACAAACTTTGGTTCCGATGCCAATTTGGATAACGGTAATTAAAAATTCCTCCCTGATCGGTAACTTTTTGAGCCGTGACAGCAAAAACGTGAATATTGTCGCCATCACTGCTCGCCGCCTGATTGGCATAAGCAGTGATCTTAATCGGATAGAAAAAGTAGGAAGATTTAAATTTAAAGATAAGCGGTTTGACAGTTTGACTATCGGGACCGACGGTTATCTGATCAAAAGAAAAATAATTAATACCGCGCAACATATAATTATCAAGGGCGGTTTTTAAACTGAGCGGAATCCGGCGCGCGTCGATGCCAAAAGTCCGAAGATAATCCAACCTTAAAAACTCGTTGGCATTGTTGACCTTAATCACTTTGATATCGTGCGCCCCAATAACATCGGCAAAAACAAGCTCGGCGGCTGGCCCTTTAGACATGCCGACGGCCGTTGGTGCCATCATTGACAAATTATCTTGGTTTTCGGCAATTTTTTGATTCATTATTCTTTGCAACTCAATAAAAGAATTCATTGTTCCCTCCTCGACACTCTCCGGTTTAGCCGGCAGAGCAAAAATGCGCATAACTTCGGTACTCGCCTTGTTTGAAGAAACATCTGTTGAGAGAATTAGGACTTCGTTTTTGCCGTCCCAACCGACAATCGCGTTTTGCTCAGACTCGCGAATTATCACATTGGGATCAATCGGAATCATTCCGCCATCGGCCAAGACCTGAGAGCACAGGGCAAGGGAACCCGCTAAAACAAGGAGACACGAGAGAGTTTTTTTCATATTAATATATTAACTAGGTTTTTAATTATGCCACAATTTATTTGACCGAAACCAGCTTACCTTCATAACGAAGAATCTTTATTTGATAGATGGTAGAAATTATTTGGATAACTCCAATTATAACGAATAAAGCCTCAAAGGAAAAAAACTTTATAACAACTCCGCCGATCAAAATGGCTAAGCCACCGAACATCTTGACCACGCCATCAGACAAGCCCCAGGTATAGCCGTCATGGATAGGATTGGAGTATTTATCATAAAGGGCATACCAGGTCGGATTACACAAAGCAATGGCCAGACCTAAAATAGCCTGAACAATAAAAAGTTCGAAGGGAGAAGAAACAAAGATATAAGCAAAAGTACAGACTGCAGTTAAAGCATAACCCCAGATCATAAGTTTTGCCTTGTTAAGGCCACGATCAGAAAACTTACCAATCACGATAATGAGAAAACCCGTGACAAACAAATAGATGGCCCAAGCCCAGGCGATATCTAGTAAATTGCCACCAATCTTCTGGGTAAACAAAGCAAAAAACGGCCCAAACATTCCATCGCCAAAATTCCAAATGATGTTGCTATAAAGTAAGATTTTTTCGGGTTTCGATAGCATGAATTGCGCGGCCGATGGGACTTGAACCCACAACCTCTCGCGTGACAGGCGAGTGCTCTAACCAGTTGAGCTACGACCGCAGACCGTTATATTCTACACATTTTTAAACTCTTTACAAAGAGTGGTGCCGGCAGGAGGGGTCGAACCTCCGACCTTGGGCTTATGAGTCCCACGCTCTAACCAACTGAGCTATGCCGGCCTACTTCGCCAAGGCTCCGCAGGCCAAGGCAAGTTATAACATATTAACGGAAAAAGACGAGTTTTTCAACCCATCCTTTTTCCTTACGCTGTTGCGGAGGCCGGATTCGAACCGGCGTCTCAAGGTTATGAGCCTTGCGAATTACCGTTACTCTACCCCGCGCCCTAATTATACTATTACTCTAAATAAAGTCAAACTCGCGAAAGACTTTTTCAAAATTATCGATAGCAATCTTGGCCTCGCGCTGGCTCAAATGAAAATTATGTTCATGAGCGATTCGATTACGAACTTTGTGAGCCTGCCAAGCTTCCTCTAAAGAATTAAAATCGCTTTTTTCGATATTCTTTAATTTGTCGCCAATGTTATCACCAGGCACAGAAAATGTGCTAACAACAACTTCTAACATTTTATCAGCTTCAATGATCGCCAATTTCCAGTCATTGGGATTATCCGAACCAATAAGTTTCAGTATCTTTTCCCAATCTTGATTCTGTTTGGGTGGTGTAATTTCTAAACTATCCCTAATCTCCTCAACCAAACCTGGTCGGCCATAAACACGCTCATATTCAATTTGCCTAATTTCGCTTATCTTGCTGGCAAAATAGATTATCCCAGCAAAAAAAACTACGGCCAGGAAAAGGCAAACGAACCAAGTAATATCAAGCCAATAAGCTAGTTTGACACTAAGTACCGGTACATTAATACCGTAAGCTAAAAGTTTTTCTTCTAAGAGACTGGCAAAAAAAGAGTAAAGATTAGTATCTACGTTTGGCATTTCTCTATTATTATACCGAGCTCAAACAAAATGTCATCTCGGCGCCAAGGAGCAACAATCTGAATGGCCAGCGGCAAACCGTGTGGCGCCGTGTCAGTCGGAGCAGTAAACCCTGTCGGCACGCTCATCCCCGGCACACCGGCCATATTGATCGGCACCGTAAAAATGTCTTCAAGATACATTTGGAGCGGATCGCTGGTATTTTTACCAATTGGGAAAGCTGGCGTCGGTGCCACTGGTGTCGCCACTACATCCACGGTTTCGAAGGCTTTAGCGTAATCACGACGAATCAGCTCGCGGACTTGCGCCGCTTTGTTGTAATAGGCATCATAGTAACCAGCCGAGAGCACATAGGTACCAAGCATGATACGTCGGCGAACCTCCCGACCAAGCTTCTCCCCACGCGTTTTCATGTAGTCCTCAAGCAAATCATGACCCTCAAGGTGAGCGCCGTAGCGCACGCCGTCAAACCGCGCCATGTTGGCCGACACTTCAGAAAACACCGTTATATAATAGGTCGCAAGCGAATAGTGCAAATTAGGCATCTCCACCGTTTTAATTTCGCAACCAACTTTTTCTAGTTTAGCTAAAGTCTCGCGAAAATTCTTAAGCACCACTTCATCTATCCCACCCTGATTCAAAAATGATTCGGGTACGCCGATTCTTATCCTCTTACCCTTTTTATTCTCTGCCTCCGAGATTTCTGGTAAGTCATAACTAGTAGAATCGAATTTATCAAAACCGCGAATTGCATCAAAAATGATCTTCGCATCTTCGACATTTTTTGCCATTGGTCCCACCTGATCAAGAGAAGAGGCCATGGCCGAGAAACCATAGCGACTAACCGAACCATAGGTCGGTTTAAGGCCAACTAGCCCACAAAAGGCTGAGGGTTGACGAATGGAGCCTCCAGTATCTTCACCCAGAGCACCCAGAGCCATATTGTCGTTGACTGCGGCCGCCGAACCACCTGATGACCCTCCGGCGACCCTAGTATGATCATGGGGATTTCTTGTTACTCCAAAGGCTGAGTTTTCGGTTGATCCACCCATCGAAAACTCATCGAGATTGGTTTTTCCCAAAATGACCGCGCCAACTTCCTTAAGTTTTTCGATAACAGTAGCATCATACGGGGCAATATAATCCTCCAATATTTTGGAAGAACAGGTACACTTTTCCCCTTTTACCAAAATATTATCTTTAATTGCTAAGGGTATACCCGTGAGCATTTGAACATTTTTGCCTGATCTTATCCGCTCATCAGCTTTTCTTGCCTGCTCCAAGACATCCCGACAAACTGTAACATAAGCATTAATTTCTGGATTATTTTTTTCTATTCTTTCCAAATATACTTGGGCCAACTCCACCGCAGTAAAATCTCCACGAACCATTGCTTCATGGGCTTTTTTAATAGTCAGATTTTTTAAATCAATCGCCATAGGTTATGAAATAGAGTCCCCCAAAATTTTCTTGGTCACAAAATAATTATCCTTACGCTTGGGCGCTTGCGACAAGATTATCTCGGTATTCGCACCAGCGGGGAACGGTTCCTCGTCGACACGCATGACATTGCGCAGATAATAGTTTCTGGGATTTTGTCGTTCGGTCTCGCTGTCGGTCGGAGTTGGGGCCTTCTTGAGTTCTGACACATAGCCTAAAATCGACTCCATATCCTTTTGGAGTTTATCCTTCTCCTCCTCTGACAAGGCAATTCTGGCCAAATTAGCCAGATTATTAATGTCATCTCTGGTTAGCATGTCGGCAGTATACTATAATAATTATGATGATGGAAGAGAGAGTAGAAATTGAGTCAGCGCCCAGGCCAAGTTTCGAGTTCTATGTTACTGACCACAGCGCCAACCCAGCAAAAGACAGGAGCCGAGAAGAATTAAAAGAACTCTACCTTGATGTTAAAAAAGACGGCATCACTTCAGTTCGCTATGACTGGAATTGGCGCGATGTCGAAGCGGCGCCCGGCAAATACAATCGAGGTGTTCTTGGCCATTATCAAGAAGCCGCCGAGGCCATGGCTGAGGCAGGGCTGAGTGCGCCGACCATCATTTTGTCTAATCCGCCGGCTTGGGCGGTTGAGCTATATAAGAGCGACAAAGAACAATTTTTCTTGGCCTATCAAAGATATGTCGACCAGGTTAAAGATTGTTTACTTAAACTCCCAACCGGAGAAAAAATCTCGCGAATACAAATTTTAAATGAATTAAATAACTCAATTTATACTCCCATTGCCTTAGAAGATATCCCCCGTCTTTGCCAAATCACACGCGAAACAATGAGTGAGTATAACCCGGAAATAAAACTAGTGGGCACTGTTATTGCCGATAAACTCCAAACAAAAGTTGCTGACCGCTTAGGATTAGGTGAAGGTATTGAAGATTTTTTGGTCAAATTGAAGACAATTGCGAAATACTTCGATTCGATTGCGGTTGATTATTACCCCGGAGTTTGGCGCGTCCCGCTGAAAGAAATTTTTGGCATCGACGAGGATTTAAAGAGAGAGATGCGCGATCTCGATTTATTGCAAAAGGTTTTTGAAGAAATTGCGACATGGGGCAAAGAATACGAAGTTGGCGAGGTTGGCTTTCCCTCTAATTCGCCGTGGCGCAGTGAACGACTACAAAGATATTTTTATGATGTTTTTTTCAGAACATTTCGAAAAATGATGATGGAGATGAGAGAGAAAGGGTTACCTCTGCCCTCGCGCATCGGTTTATATCAGGCGGTCGACAATGCCCCCTCGAGTCGAACCGGTAAAATCTTGAGAAAAACGCCCTGGCCCGAGCACGATTTTGGTCTTCGCGACAAAAGTGGCCGACGCAAGCATATCCTGCAAAAAAATCTGCCCCGAGAAAATCAGGAGAGTGACCCCTCCCGACTAAAATGGCTAATTGATTATTTGAATAACCTGCCTGACCCAATTTCTAAACCACCGGCTTTAGAGCCCTAAGTTGGAGAGGAGAACTTTAAGCTCGATCGAGGTAAGCAAGCGAGATTTGCCCAAGGCAAGACTGCCCAGTTTAATATTCATAATTTGGACTCGCTTCAAGCTCGCCACCGTCAAATGGGCGCCAGCGAGCATCCGGCGAATTTCGTGTTTTTTGCCTTCGGTTAAAGTAATTTCTAAATTGTTCGGACCTATAATTTCCACCCCCTTCGCTTTTAGTTTAAGATTACGAGGACCGTCCTCGTAGTTTTTGTAAATTACTCCCCCTTCTAAGATCTTTTTATGCATCGGCGAGACTTTTTCGCGGATCTCAACTTCGTAAATTTTTTCATGAGCATATTTAGGATTAAGCAAACGATCGGTCACTCGCCCATCATTGGTGAGCAAGATTAAACCCTCAGACTCTTTATCTAACCGACCTAACGGGAAAACTCTTTTGCCCTCAGTCGAAATATTTATTTCTTCGGTCGATAACCCCCGCGGCTTATTAAAAGCCAGATAAACATATTTTTTTGCCGATTCATCCTCACTTTTTTCTATCTCCACGGTGTCCCCTTTTTCAACCTTATAACCCAACACCGCCCTCCTACCATTCACATAAACTAGACCCTGGCCAATCATTTCATCGGCCCCTTTGCGCGTCGCTACCCCCTTCAATTCAAGATAACGATTTATTCTAATTGGGTAATTTATTTCTTCGGCCATTTTATTTTATCATTCTATTAAATTCCGCTTCTGAAATGATCTCCACGCCCAATTTTTCAGCCTTGTCAAGTTTAGAGCCAGCCTCCTCGCCAGCGAGGACATAATCAGTTTGGGATGAGACAGCGCTGGAAACATCGCCGCCATTTTGTTTGATCAGGTTTTTAGCCTGGTCGCGCGAGAGCGTTGGCAAAGTGCCAGTTAAGACAAAGGTTTTACCTTTCAACTTCCCCTTCTTTCCCCGAGACTTCGTCTCGGGGTTTTTTATGGTTATTTGAGCAAGGAGATTAGCCACCAGTTTTTGGTTAGCTTCTTGTTTAAACCAGTCATAAACTGATTGCGCTACTATTTCTCCCACCCCTTCGATTTTTTGCAAATCTTCAAGCTTGGCTCCTCGGATTTTATTTAATGAGCTAAAATGCTCAGCGAGATCTTCGGCTGTTTCCTCGCCGACGTTGGGAATAGACATCCCTACCATAAATCGAGCCAAGGTTACTTGCCGACGTTCATCAATCGCTTTGATTAAATTGTCAGCTGACCTTTCGGCAAATCTAGGTAAAGCCAGCAAATCCCCCTTTTTAAGCCGAAAAATATCATCAAAAGTTGCCAGTAGGCCGCTATCCATCAATTGGTCAACAATTTTCGGACCTAACTTTTCGATATCAAAAGCATGCTTAGAAGTGAAATGATAAAATTTGCGCTTTTGCTGAGCATAAGAATTTTTGTCCACACAACGCCAGGCGGCTTGGCCCGGAATACGTTCAATTGGACTGTTGCATGCCTCAAGCTCAGTTGGCCACTTAAAAACTTTTTCTTTGCCAGTGCGCATTTCCGTTAAAACCTTAACGATATCGGGGATGACATCGCCGGCTTTTTGCAGAATAACGGTATCGCCAATACGAACATCGAGTCGTTTAATCTCATCTTCGTTATGCAAAGTGGCGCGCGAAACGGTTGAGCCGGCGACCAGTACCGGCCGGAGATTGGCCACGGGCGTAATGGTACCTTGCCGGCCAACCTGCAAGACAATATCTTCGACCACGGTCATTACTTGTTCGGCGGGAAATTTGAAGGCAATAGCAAAACGTGGCGCCTTACCGGTATAACCCAATTTCTCTTGTAGACTTCGCTCATTAACCTTAACGACGATCCCGTCGATTAAATAATTTTGCGAATCTTTTTTCTTTTGCCATTTTTGCCAATACCTAATAACCTCCTCAATACTTTGGCATTCAGTGAATTCTTTGTTAACTTTAAATCCGAGTTTGGTTAGGCGTTTTAATTCAGCAATTTGCGTCTCGGGAATTTCGCCGACCGATATGTCATAGATAAAAGTATCGAGTTTACGCCCGGCCACGACGCGTGGATCAAGTTGACGGATGGTACCAGCTGCCGCATTGCGTGGGTTAGCAAACTCGGGTTCGCCCTTCTTCTTTCTTTCCTTATTTATTTTGGCTAACTGATCGCGGCCTAGCCAAATCTCGCCCTCGGCGACAAGGTTAACCGCTTCGCTAAGTTTAAGCGGGACACTCCCGATTGTGCGCACATTCATTGTCACATTCTCACCCACTACCCCGTCACCTCGCGTCGCAGCCGTCACGAGCAAACCTCTCTCGTAAGTTAAAACAACATGGAGGCCGTCGATCTTTAATTCGCAAACATAGGCAACTTCTCCCCCCTTCTTCGCTAAAGCTTCGAAGGGCAAGCCCTTCTTCACCCTTTTATCAAAATCTTGCAGGTCATCGGGTGTAAAAGCGTCATTAAAAGACCATTGGGCCGCTTGATGGGTCACTTTTTCGAACTTTTCTAGCGGTTTGCCCGAGACCCGCTGGGTCGGCGAATCAGGAGTAATTAAGTCAGGAAAATGCTCTTCTAGTTGGCGCAATTCTTCCTCCATCGAGTCGTAGGCCTCGTCAGAGATCTCGGGCTGATCTTCGACATGATAAAGGCGCCGGTGGCGATTAATCGCCTCTCGGAGCTTATTTATGCGATCTTTTGCCTCCTCACGGCTAATATCGGCCATGCATTAATTATAGAGAAAAAACGGTAAAACAGAAAGTTCTCTAATATCTGACCATAATAGCTGTCCTTTTAATCCTCCTTGGATTATTTGCTTGTTCAATTGGCATACTGTAGCCAGAAGATTCAATAACTAGGCCATAACGATTATAGACCGGATCACCCGAAGGAGCGCAATCATGCCGAGGAATAGACATTTTTTTGCCGAGACAACTTGGGTTAACACTAACCAAAAGATCGATTGATCCACTAGTTCCGGCAATATTAGCTGGGTGAAACTGATATTGATAGATACCCCCGTTAATGGTTGGGGAATCGGCATCTAAATTAAAACCAACGTTAAAACAGGACAAACTAATTGCCTCCGGATTGGGTTCGCAAGTCGTGTTCGCACCGAGGGGGGGGGCAAAGACAGTTGAACAACTATAAAACTTACCGGGAACTTTAGAAAAAGCGTTGGCACATTCTCGGCCAGAGTTGGCAGTATAATAATAAGCCGATTCAGACCCTTGACCAATCGAAGAAAAGATTATTTGTTTGGTTAGAATATTCATCAGAACTATACCGACCACCGTAACTACCCCTGTTAGCAAGATGGCATAGAGTAAAACGAATCCTTTGCCAAAAATTTTTTTGTGAAAAATCATTTTATTGCTATCTAAAAATATTAGTAATCAAGGTTACATCGGGATTTTGGCCATGATCATTCCAAAAAACTTTGGAGGTTATTTTATATTCATTACCCTGTATGTTCTCAACCTTTATAATCCGGCTGAAAATTGAGGGGATGCCTACTCCCCCCGGATGATAACCGATAATCATATTACTGCTAGGTTCAATCTCCGAGTTAAGTATTACTGGGTCACAGGAAAAAGAGGGAGCTGCTGAATAAACATTATTATAATAGATCTCGTTGTAGCACCCCGGCCCTATTAAGTCGGGACGATAATTTCGAAGAGCAATCATTAACTCTATTCCCTCTTGAGAAAGATAACCGGCAGCCATTTTATTTTTTAGCGAATTATTTTCGGCTAAGGCCTTAGATAACATCGACATTGGACCGAGAACCACTATTAATAAAATAACAATCGCCACAAACGTCTCTATTAACGTAAAACCTTTTTGATTATTATTGTATTTGTTTGACATGGTCAATTATCCGCCGGTTCTCTGAGTAACCGCTGTTTGGATAGCAAAATCGGTTCGCTCGGAGGGCCGACCGTTGATAACCCCGGCAACAACTATCTTAATAGCGCGGCGTTTACCACCCATGGGCGATGGGAATATTTCAAACCAAGCTTTCTTAATATCAATGCTTTTCGATAAGATATCCTGACCAGAAGAGATATCGCAAGTACCACAATTCCCGCCCAAAACAGGGCAAGAAAAAATACTGCTTGTATTAGACCCATCCTCTCGATCCAGTTTTTTATAACAAACTTTATCAGAAGATCCCGAGACCCATTTGTCAACAGGCACAAAGGCGCAACCATCCCCACTGCAATCACCGGCAATAACTGGCGCTCCCTCCCGCAAACCTAGAGCAATACTTTGAACAGAGAAGTTCATATTGTCCATAAGTAACCTTATCTTTTGACTCTTTTTAAAAGAAGCCGAAAGGGTTAACAAAACAGTAGTAACGATAAAAGCGACAATGACAAAAATAGAAACGGCGACCATCATCTCAATTAATGTAAAGCCTTTTGTTTTTCCTTTTTTGAGCTTCATTTCTATAATTTATTAACTGGTACAATCATTCCCGGTCATAATTTGACCATTTTTATAAACAAGGACACAACTGCTTTGCCCGTCTTTAACAGAGGTAATTCTTACCATTAAACAATCGATGTTTCTTATATTGGGATCGTTTTCATTATCAAAGACTGGGATTAAGTTGGACCCAATGAGAGAGTTAAGCCTCCCCTCGTAGATAATAGTTGTAACTCCCGTATAGACGTTAGAGGGATTACCTTTTTCAAATAAATCAACTTTAAAGCCATCGATATTATAATCTTCTCGACCGTTAACCTGTGCGGGATCACCGGCGAACAGATAAAAGTGCTTCGGGTCATTACTGTCGAAACTGACACCATATTTAGGGTAAAGAGAAACATTTGCTTTCTGGGAAGTACCATAGACTTGGGCCCCGCGAACATAGGTGGCAACCTCATTTGTTACCAACTCAAGAGAGCTCTTGTTGCGAAAATTAGGAATATCAACCATTACCACGGCGGTAATAATTAAAAATATGGAAATTACCACCAACAATTCTAAGAGAGTAAAGCCTCGACAACTCTTAAAACTAGCGTGCGCAAGTAAATTACGATCCTTGATCCTTAGAAATTTTTTAAAAAATAAGAACATTGATTGAGAGAAAAAATACCAGCCAGAACCCCAAAATTAAGAACGGGGCAAAGGGTACTTCGCTCTTCATTGTATAACTTTTTCCTTTTCGCCACAATTGAGTTTTCCCCCACGCGATCAAAAATAAACCAATTAAAGCTCCCACCCAAAAGGCAATGACGAGAGCCGACAGGCCAAATTGCCAACCCAACAATAATCCGACCCCTAAAGCTAATTTGACATCGCCGAAACCGAGCCAGCGACCACGAGAAATGAGCCATAAAACAAATAGCGGTAAAGCGGTAACTATACCACCAACAATCCCCCAACCAGTGTTCGTTAAGACCGGATGGTCTGACAGGATCAACGGCTGTAATAAACCAAGTAAAATAAAAGTAAAAACAAAACGATCAGGAATTATCTGGTGCCTAAAGTCATAGACAGTGATAATGATCAAAAGCGAAGCAATTACCCAGTAAAAGATGGTGGCTAGCCAATTATCCGCCGAGTGCCAAAAAATCAAGAGGAAAAGCAAACCAGTTAAGATTTCGACTAGCGGATATTGCCAAGAAATTTTGCTTTTACAGCCGCGGCAACGACCCCCCTGAACTAAAAAACTAAAAACGGGAAAGAGCTCGTGCCAATTTAGTTTTTTGCCACAAGACAAACAGCCCGACCGGCCAGACAAAGTCCGGCCAGTCTTATACCGCAAGATAATTACATTAAGAAAACTACCGATGATCAGACCAAACAAAACAGAGAGAAAATAAAGCACTTTAAATTTATTTGTTAACTCCTAGTTGCCAATAGAAGTGCTAAATTGCAGAGGAATATCAATATGCGCACCATTTTCTAAGGTCATGACAACCCTAAAGAAATGGGTCGTTTCTCCGGCACCAAGCATTGGTGGTTCTTGGTAGAACTTAACCCCAACGTTTGTTATCCCCGAAGACAAACTGGAGCAACTATCATTACCTTGGCAAAATCCCGTCACGACACCACTAGAAACAAGCTCTTGAGGAACTGTTTCATAATCGTAAATTTGGAAGGTCGCATCCTGACCGGAACAATCAGTTAGGGTTACGGCAGCGTTAGCGATACTGGGCCTCCCCAGGTGACCATCGTTATCGTAATAAATCCCGTCACTTTCATAAAGTATCGAATTATTTACTGCCGAAGTCATCGTTATGGTACAAGTAACTGGTGGCCCACAAATACCATCCGTCGCATCACTTGGATCAGGATTACAACAAACATCTGGCAAAGGAGGAACGGGTAAACCATTATTGACACAGGCCGGAATAACGATAATGCCATCAGTAACACCGTTAGAGCAATTATTATCGGTAGCAGTATGACCATTACCGTCATTAACGGTAACAGAACCAGTTTTATTTCCAATTGCTGAGTAAGAAGAAACAACGGCCTCGTTACGAGCTAAAGTTGTATTCCAAGTCCCAACTCCTGCCGGACCGTCTCCATCACTACCACTCCAAGAATAAGTATAATTTTGAGGATCACCAGTAAAACCACTTAGGTTGCTAACATACCAGGTGAACGGGGTACTTCCCTTGTTTCCGGTTGATGGGGTAACCATACAAGTAACACTAGGAGTAGTGCCTCCGCAGTTAACAGCACAAGTTTGAAGACACGGATCACAGTCTAGACTACTATTACAATCTGTATCGATCCGCGGCAGAGAGCACCCGGGATTTGATGAGTAATGTAAACCAAGATGAATCCAGCCAATATTGAGACTCCCCCAAGCATAACCAGTCAAACCACCGGCGGCATGATCGTAATTAATGTCAGTCATTTCAATCCAACCATCCCAACCGCCGAGGCTGGAATTGTTGCGAAGATTAGAATCACTACTACCAGGACCAAAATCACAATTAGTGTTTTTTGCCGGGTCGACAACCGAACAGGCTCTAGCCCAACCGGTTAAAGTCGTTCCCTCAATTTTAGCTCCGTGCCGATTGGAAGCTCCTGGAGGACCATTTAAACCTGGGTCAAATTTTATCCAACCGATGCTTGGACTCCAAGCATAGCCAGATAAATCACCGTTAGGCTCCAGATTGACAGCATAATTATTGGTAGAACCAGGAATATCGGTGTGGTTAAAACTAATCCAACCGATATTCGAGCTCCAAGCAAAACCATATAGGCCATTAACGGCCGGTGTTGTGTCAGCATTAGCTTGTTTGGGCAGTGAAGGTAAAACAAATAGCGCCAAAATCACCAGCAGGCTAACGGCAATCGAAAAGATAATGGCCTTTTTGTTCATATTGCCTTAAGTTTATTACACTTTAAGGATAACACAAAATTACAATTTTGGCGCAAGACTTTATCCACTGTTATCGTCAACAAAGAACGAGGCGAAAGATGTTACAATTTATACATGGAAAAAAGGCGTGTTTTTAACTTCTCAAAAGGTTTTACTTTAATTGAACTCCTAGTTGTTATCGCCATCATTGGTATCTTGGCCGGGATTGTGTTAACAAGTTTAGGAACAGCGAGAAATAAAGCTAGAGATGCGGCAATTATGCAGGAAATGAAAAACCTTAAGGGCATAATTGCAATGCATTTTTTGCTTGAAGGAGGACAACCAATAAATATGCCCCTTGGTTCAGGCTGGGCCGGAGCGCATTGTGGCATGTTTACCGATGAGAACTTATGCCCAACAACGAACGAGAGTTGTCGAAACGCTGGCCAGCTAGTTTTGGACATAAAGAAAAATGCCGGGGATACGAACTTATACAATAACGGCTATGTCACTTGCGCCCTAGTAGACGAAACAAATTGGTGCATGGTTGCCGAATTACCAAGCGACAGAAACAAGTCATACTGCATTGACGGACGAGATTTTGTCGGAATCATAGATAGCGGAGCTAATGCTTGCGCCGATACGGGTACCACGGATTATTATTGCCACCAGTAATTAAGACACAAGAGTTAGAATAGACCTCACAAGATCTTTATGGTGAGAAAATGAACTATCTACAACTAACATTAACTCCGGGATCAATGGCAACAGGATCACTGGGAATCGTCCCACTAAAACCACTACTATCGGAACAATAATTTCCGACTGTTTGGCTAGCTAATTGGCCATAAGCAATCCAACTAGCACCGCCGACACCAATAACACAAGTCATCGCTTTATTAGAATTTTGAGCGGCGTTAGTGAGCATGTTCTTGGTTTGCTGATCGACACAAATACCAGAAAGATCACCCTCGTAAGTTCCGTCCGGTAGGGCTGTGCCACTCCCCGCTTCTCCATAGCCACTGTCAGTAGAAATAACTTCCGCTTGAGACCTTAGGTTGGATAAAACTGCGGTAGCCACGGAGTCTTTGGCGCTTACCCTACCTGAATTCAACGACACCAAGATAATCCCCGCCAAAATGCCAATTATGGCAATAACGACCAAGAGCTCTATCAGGGTGAAGCCTTGATTGTTTTTTGTAAATTTAAACATGATTGTTTTTTCTTATAATTTTATGAACTTTTTATAACTATTGATATAGTAACATCTTTATTTTCTATGACAACAAATAAAATGGGCGAGGTTTGACCTCGCCCATTTTATTTGTTACGAGAAAACAAGTCTACAAAGCAGTTGTGCCATCACACTGTTTCCCACTGGTCACGGCGGCGGCTGTCTGTTTTGATGCTCCATAGCTATCGACACACCAAAACTTAGTGGAATCAGAAGCCAGAGTATGCGACATTGCCCAGCCGGTAATGGCACCCCCAGCACTAGCGTTGGATGTACAAACCGGAGCAGTACTATTTATCCAATTAGTAGTCGCCATTAGATTTGTCAGAGCACTATTTGAAGTCAAACCAGCGCAGTCGTTAGCACCAGTCGCGTTACCATAAGAAGAACCACTATAGGCGACCTCGGCTGCAGCCCTGATGCTTGACATTTGACCTTCAATTTTTGCGTCTTGAGCTTTATTCCTCGCTGTTCCTAAACTTGTTAACACAATCCCGGCCAAGATACCAATGATGGCGATAACAACTAGGAGTTCAATTAAAGTAAAACCTTTTTGTAAACCTTTCTTCATAATTATATTAAAAGCTATTAATTACTAAATTTATAATATTTTTCGACTTATTTATTACCCTTATTTTACACTATTTAACCACTTTAAGGCAAGGCTGGCCCAAAAGGCTACAAATTTTCTGCCATATTGTAAATCGGAACCAAAACCGAGGTCAGGAGAATACCCACGCCAATACCAAGCACAACAATCATTGCCGGTTCAATTAACCCCACTAAGGTATCGACCTCATTATTAACCTCGCGCTCATAAAAGCGGGATAATTTATCAAGCACAAAGCCTAATCGACCTGATTCTTCGCCAACTTTGATCATTTGTACCATCACGCCCGGTATTTCTTCATAGCGAGAGAAAATGTCAGAAATTGAACTTCCCGACTTAATAGCTTCAGCGGCCTCGACTAAAATCTGGCGATAAATTTCATTACCAACGACCTCACCGGTAATTTCAAGCGCGCGAACCATTGAGATGCCTGAGGAGAGCATCGTATTCATATTGTCCGAGATACGAGCCAAATAAAGTTTGCGATAGAGCGAGCCAACGTATGGAATAGAAATTTTTAAGCGCGACCAAGCAATACGGCCCTTGGCAGTGGTAATATAACGAGACAGATAGGCAAAAAGAAGTCCGATTAAGACAACAATGGGGATAGCGAAAGTGGCAACGAAGTCACTAAAGCCAATAACAATTCTGGTATAAATAGGTAATTGCTGGCCAGTCTCAAGAAGAATCTGCGATAGGCGCGGAATAACGAAAACCACCATCAAAACCATCACCACAATAAAGGAGACAATGACAAAGGCCGGGTAAATGAGGGCATTTCGAGCTCGCGACGAGAGGGCATAATTACGATCCATATAATCAGCCAAATAGGTAAAGGCTTCAGATAACTTACCCGACTCCTCGCCGGCCCGCACCATGTTAACGTAGAAGTCGGAAAAGATTTTATTGTGTTTGGCCATAGCCGCCGAGATGGGAATGCCGCCTTTAATATCATCGGTTACCTCAACGAGAGCGTTGCGCAAATAAGGATTATCTACCTCGCTCGCCAACAGACGAAAAGTGGAGAGGACCGAAACCTTGGCTTCAAACAAGGTGGCAATCTGGCGTGATAACATTACGATTTCTTTAGCCTTAACCGGCTTAAGAAAAGGAATTTTGAACATTAAGAAATTCTTATTGTCTATTTCCTCTGGTTTAATCGAGACAATAATTAGGCCTCGGCGTTGAAGTGAACTAATGGCCAGATCAACGTTGGGCGCTTCGATACTCCCAGCCTGCTCGGCTCCGCTCTTATCAACTGTCTTATAAATGAAAAGCATATAATTTCTTAAAAAGTTAAATAAGCTTAGTGAGACTATCGGGATTCAAGGAGAAGCGAAAAGCGCTATCAGCGGTAATCTCGCCATTGCGCACCAACTCAGCCAGGGAACGGTTAAGATCAACCATGCCTTCTTGCGTCCCCGTTTCGATGAGGACATCAATTTCGGCTGTTCGACCCTCACGGATTAGGTTAGAAACAGCATCGTTATTAACCAAGAGTTCGTAAGCCGGCATCTGACCGCCCGAAACACGAGGGATTAGACGTTGCGAGAAAATACCAATCAACGAGCCGGCTAATTGGATTCGGATTTGATGCTGCTGGTTGCCCGGGAAAGAGTCGATAATACGGTCGATGGTCTGCGAAGCGCTATTGGTGTGAAGAGTTGACAACACCAAGTGGCCAGTCTCGGCCGCCGTTACCGCCATGCTGATAGTTTCGGGATTGCGCATTTCGCCCACCATTGCCACATTGACATCCTGGCGAAACATTGAGCGCAGAGCGGTATAAAAATTACGGGTATCAAAACGGACTTCACGCTGATCAATAATTGATCGATCGCCGGTAAAAATATATTCAACTGGATCCTCGATAGTAATAATATGCTCGGCCCGTTGATGATTAACGTGATCAATCAATGAGGCCAGGGTGGTAGATTTGCCGACCCCGACGGGACCAACGACCAAAAAGAAGCCCTGCTTTTTGTTAACGAAATCAAGCAGACGTTCGGGCAAGCCCAGCTCTTTGATTGTGCGAATTTTCATTGGGATGAGACGAAGAGCGACTCCAACTAGACCGCGCTGAAAAAAGGCATTACCTCGAAAACGAACATCGCCGGTTGGATTATAAGAAAAATCGACTTCGCGCTGTTCGAGAAAAATTTTCTTGTTTTCATCGTTTAAGATCTCCATGGTTATGCCCAGAGTATCTTCGGGGGTTAAAACGGGTTTTTTGACAATGGGGATCAGGTCGCCCGAGACGCGAATGGTCGGATGCCGGCCAACGGTCAAATGCAAATCCGAAGCTCCCTCTTTGGCCACAATGAGAATTAAATCTTCTATTTCCTGACGAAAATCTTTCATCTAATTAAATTTATTAGCTTTTATGCGATACTATTTCGACAACTTTCTCGACGACCTCGGTGGGCGTGGCACTAGCTTTAACAATGTAGCCATCGGCCCCAAGCGCTAGGCCTTTCTCCACATCTTCCTTTTGCCCAAGATTAGACAAGACAATGATAGCGCTGCGTTTCTCTTTTTGGCGCTGGATCAGGTGCTGAATCAGTTCAAAACCATCCATCGTCGGCATAACAATATCAACTAAGAAAATATCGGGAACCAAACCGCCATCGACTTTTTGTAAAGCTTCGGGACCACTCGCCGCCGTCTCAACACTAAAACCCTTCTCGGTAAACTTTATGCTGTACATATCGATCAGGAACTTGTCGTCGTCAACAATAAGAATTGAATATTTTTTATCTGTCTCCATATTATTAATTATATTATAGTTTGTTTACTTCTTCAAAAGGGATAACCCCCTCAAATGATTTTACCATGGCATCCTCTTTCATGGAAATATAGCCTCGACTCCGGGCATATTTATAAATTTCATTTTCACCGGGATTTTTCAAAATAAGGCGCTCTAACTCCTTATCCATTGGCAAAAATTCAAAAACCGCTATTCGACCCTTGGTCCCTGAGGGGCAGGACGGAGTTCGTTCAGTGCTATAAAGCGTTTTGAGCTCGGGGATACGGTTGCGATATTCTTCGGGCAGATCGGCAAATTGTTTTTCCACCATTAATTTGATGCTATCTTCGACCGGAATTGGCTTTTTGAAATCTTCGCAGAGCACCGGCACTAGACGCTGAGCGACAGCCAAGACTAAGGTGGGAGGGATAAGATAGGGTTCAATTCCCATATCGATCAGACGCGGAATAACGCCAATGGAGTTATTGGTGTGCAAAGTAGAGAGAACGAGGTGTCCGGTCAAGGCCGCTTGGACGGCGAGTTTGGCGGTTTCGCGATCGCGCATTTCCCCAACCATGACAATATCTGGATCTTGACGCAAGATACTGCGCAAACCGCTAGCAAAGGTATAGTCGATCTCGGGTCGAACCTGGGACTGCGATACGCCGGGAATGTCATATTCGATTGGATCTTCCAAGCTGACAACGTTGTATTTTTCGCGATCGAGATAATTAAGCATCGCGTAAAGAGTTGTTGTCTTCCCCGAACCGGTGGGTCCTGTTAATAAGATCAGCCCGTAAGGTTTGCCTAAAGCCTCCTTGACCTGAATTTGTTGCTAGGCCGAGAGACCAACGGTGTTTAAATTAACACTGCGCTTGGTTGGGTCAAGAATATGCATAACGATCTTTTCTCCCCAGTAGGTCGGAAAAGTGGAAACACGAAAGTCCGCTTTACGACCCTCAAACATATAAGAAAAACGACCATCTTGAGGCTTGCGTTTCTCGTCAAGTTTTAAATTACAAAGAATTTTGATGCGAGCCACCATTGCCTCAAGAACAGAACTTGGCGGTGTTAAACTGGTAAAAAGGATACCGTCAACCCGGAAACGAACTTTGATATTATTAGCGGTTGGTTCGATATGGATGTCGGAAGCTCCGCCCGAAAGCGCGTTTTGGATGATAACTGAAACAATTTTAGTAATTGGTGCCTCTTCGACAATATTGGCCGAGGGCGGCTGTTCACCTCGATTGGCTGATTTAAATTCGGCGACCGACTCTTCAGCCGCCCTAATTTCACTTTGAATGTCACCGACCACTACTCCGGTTTCGCCAGAAAAACCCTCGTAACTTTTGGCGACAATATCAAAATCTTTTTTGGAAATTAAATAGATTTTAAAAGGAATCCCCGTTCGGCTGCCGATAAACTGCAAAGCATCCCGCGCCTCAGAGTTATCGGGATCAACCATCCCAACCTCCAACACGCCGTCGATTAAAGCAAAAGGAATAAACTCGTAAGTTCGAGCGACCTCAACTGGGACATATTTAAGAACCTCAAAAGGAACCTTAATATCCCCAAGATTTTTAATGGGAATGCTGTAATCGTTATCCATAGCTTTGGTTAGTTACCAAGGGAGTAATCTACAATTGATTACCGCTACCACCCTGGTCTGTTGAACTCCCCGTCCCGGCATTGCCACCAGCAGGATTAGCGATGGTGCCTGAACCGCCAGCAAAAGGAGCAAAGGGATTGGCTCGTCCGATCGCCCGATCCTCTATCGGCTTACCGAAGTCTTTGAGCGATGTAAAAATTTTATTGCTGAAAATCGAACGATCCTGAAGATCAATGTTGTCGATTTCATTTAGAACGCTGACAAATTGACTAGTTTGATCATTCGCCACGACACCGCCACTATTAGGGACCGCCACCACCCCGGTTGCTGTTTCGGGAGCTTTGTTGATTAATCCATAAACCCAATAGATACCGACCAAAACGAGTACCGCCACGACGACATAAGTAATGATTTTAGATTTACCCATAATTATTTATAGTGAATTTATTGAACTATTTTACCCAGTAGGTTTTAATTTCAAAGTTGTATTGGTTAAGCCCTTTCTCGTCGACCGCAAAAGAAAGGGAAGATGGATCAACCACGCGCAAACTATTGGCCAAATCATCAAGGAAAGATGTCAATACTTGGTAATTACCGGAAACAGAGAAGGTCATGTAGGTGGGCAAAATGCCTTTTTGATTGGAAAGAGTTTCTACCGGGGCGCCCGATGTCGATGAGTCTGGGGTTGAACGGACCTGAACGTTTTTAATAATCACGCCCTGTTTAGCGGCAATATTATTAACATCGATTATCAAGTTAACGTTGTCAACATGGCTGGGAATAAATTTGTTTAATTTATCCAAATCATCCGCGCTAATACTGCTTTCGATTTTCTGCAAATCAACAATTTTATTTTTAATGCGATCAGCATTGGCTAAGGCCTGATTGAGACTGGCTCGTTCGGCCAAAAGTTCATTTAACCCCTTATTATTTTCTCCCAGGAGAAAAGACCAGGGGGAATCACTCCCGCCATTTAAGATTGCGCTCCCGGCTGAGAAAACAAGGACCACCGAAACAACAAGACAAAAAATAGAAAAAATTAGTTTTGACATATTGTTATTGGCTATTTTCTCGATAAGATAATAATTTAGGATCGACCGTAAGGGTCAATTTGAAATTTACGTTCCCTTTGGTATCAAGATCAAAACCAGAAAAAGCAAAACTGGAAATATATTTTTGACCTTTGTTAGGATCGGTAAAAACTTTTTGCTGATAAGCAATATCTTCGTAACTCTTAGTTACCCCCTCTAAGTCAAATTTGTTCCCTTTGCTGAACTGAAGCTTTTTGTACTGGATGTTTTGGACCGTCAATTGTCCAAGAAGATCAAAGAATGGCTTTAGGGTGGTGTGGTTGTTTAAAACGGCCGCTCCGTTCTTAAGTTTGGTATCTAAGCGCTTGAGGTCAGCCAGCTTGGCTAATTGCAAATCACGAACCGCCAAATCGAGGGACTCCTTCAAGCCACACTTTTTATTGCCACCGCCAATATCTTGGCAAGGAGCATTGACTTCGTTATAGACCAGGTAACGATAAGTATAAACACCGGCAAAATAAATAATTGAAACCGCTAAAATAAGAAGCGAAACTAAAACAACAATACTGATGGGTTCGCGCCGAGAGCGCAAACCTCCGGGATTAATGGAGCTCTTGGGAATAAATGATGTTGATATTTTGCTATCCATAAAATAACTAATTTAGACTTCGACCTAGAGATCCTCAAGCTTGCGTAGAGCCAGACCAATGGCCACGGCAAACTCTGGACCCGCTTCTTTTAATACACTATTTAAAAAGGCAGGGGCTTCGACCTTGTCGAAAGGCAGCCCAACCACCAGGGGAACTCCGACAACGGCTTTGGCCGAAGCGATAACCCCCTTGAGCATGGCTCCACCGCCAATCAAAACAATTTTGTCAATTGAACGTTGATGTTCCTTTTGATATTTTAACATAACCTTGTTCGCTTCCGCAAAAATATATTCTACGATCGGGCTAACCATCTCGACTAAATCGCCCTTTTCGATATCGCCAACTAAACCGAGCTTGCGTTTTATTTCTTCGGCTTTAGCAAAAGGAATATTAAGAGACTTAGAAATCGCCATTGTAATATCTTGAGAACCTTTATCTATCGTGTGCGATAAACGAACGATGCCGTAATCAACAATGGCAATCTTTGAGGTTCCCGCTCCCATGTCTAGAATCGCGGTCGCCGCCAAATCATTAGGAATGACTGAGCGAATAGAGCTAAAAGTCTCGATTTCAAAAGAATCAATCTCGAGTTTCAACTGTTTGGCCAGTTCTTGATACTGATGAATGGTATCTTTATGAATTGAGGCGATAAGAACTTCGATTTTACGGCCGCGATCCGTTGGCATCGCTCCCCCCTTGGGAGTTAGCGCGGCTTCCTCAGCCTGCTCGGCTTCGGCCGCTCGATCGGCCGAACTATGCGGGATAACCCACCAATCAAGCATTACTTCAGAAATCGGAACCGGAACATATTTTCGGGCCTCAATCGGGATCACTTCGGCTAAATTGTTTTGAGCCATTTCGGGAACTTCGGCCGAAATAATCAAACTACTCCGCAAAGGTATAGAGAAAATCGCCACCGAAGTGGTAACATTGGCTTCTTTAAACAAGTCTTTCAGCAACTCAACCATTTTTTCCGCCGATAGATTCGTGGCCTGGCCCACCGATAGATTATTATAAGGCCCACAGGCCAATTCGCCATAGGTTTCGAGAATGGCCTTGCCCCTCTCTTTTCGTAATTGGACAAGTTTAACTGACGAGATGCCAAAATCAACCGCCACCACACTTTGCTGTTTGTGACTCAAGCCTCCTTTAACAATCTTTTTCAACTCATCAAAAAATCCCATGCGCAATTTTCGCTTAATTTGTTATCATTATAGCATAGTGAGAAATTACTACCCTAACTTTTTCAAGCAGTTTATCCACATTTACCCGCTCAAGTCCACCCTCGGTAGATTTTGGCAAGTTTCCCTCGATTTTCTGTTTCCCAGAAAGTGCCTTGGTTGCGATAAAAATGGCACCTGGCTGTGCCCGGCCTGCCTCGACCGGCTACCGCGCAGTTATAGCCCGACTGAAGATAAAATCTTCTCAGTTTTTGAGTATGGGACACCAGTCATGAAGCAGGTGATTTGGCGATTGAAGTATAAACGAAGTTTAGAATTGGCCGAAACTTTGGCTCGACCAATGTACGAAACTTTAATTGAAGAGCTGTGTGAGAAGTCGTACTTTGTGCAACTAAGTCCGACTTCGCACCAGCCCCAAGCCAAAATAATTTTAATCCCCGCCCCCCTTTCCCCCGCTCGCTACCGCTCCCGTGGCTACAACCAAGCCGAAGAACTAGCTCGGCAAATTGCCCGCCTCAACCCCGACCAATTTGAAGTCCGTACCGACATCATCAAAAAAATTAAAGATACTCCAACCCAAGTTTCGATCAAAAATCGCGAAGCCCGCCTTAAAAATCTCAAAGATGCCTTTGTTGTGCGATATCCAATCTCGCAAAATAAGACTATTTTTGTGATTGTTGACGACGTCTCCACCACTGGCGCCACTATCAGCGAGATACACCAACTTCTCGCCCGTTCCGGTTGCCGCAATGTTTACGGCCTAGTGGTCGCCCACGGGTAAGTTTGTTAAAATAACCAAAATGGAAGAAGGCCCAACAAAAAAAGAATTTTTAACCCGTGAAGAAATTCTGGCCCTAGCGCCCGGTAAATTGGCTGAGTATTTAGATACTCTTGATCAAAGCGGCCAACTCGAAGAATATCTGCGCAAAGCCCTGCAAGATGATTCGCTCCTGGCCCATATTAGTTATTGGGAAAAATGGTATAAGCGCGAGAAACAAACATTAATTGACGACATTGTCCATGAACGTTTTGCCCGCGAAAGTGTTGATTGGGAATTACCGTTGGGGTTGGAGAAAAGATATTCGGAAGAAGAGTTAAGATTGATTTTTATAAATCTTTTGGCCTTCCAATTAACTTTTGGTTGTTCAAAAGGCTGTCCAAATTGCGGTTATGATGCTCCGCCGGGGATAAGAGATCAATTACCGTTTGAACAAATAAAAAACTTGGCCGATAGATACGGCCGATACCTTTTTGATACATATCTTCATCATGCCTCCGAGCCATCAGACTATTACGATGAAAAAAGTGGCAAGAGATACCAAGACGTCCACGAGTTAATAAGGGAAGTAGCCGATTTTGATCCCCTAGTCTCAACGAGAGAAGTTGACGATAAAGATTGGCAAGAGTTCTTAAAAGAAGAGACCGACAGGGCCAGACTAAGCATCCAAGGATTAACGAGTTCATCTTTGTCAATGATAGAAGAGGCCGGTTTGGGTAAAATGGAAAAAACCGGCGATGTGATGGTCAAAGGTTTAGGCGTTAGCCGACGAGATACCGGAGAAAAACCAGAAGAGCGCGGGGAATATCTTGGGATCGGATCTTACGTTCGTGGCCCTGTCATTACTCCCAGAGGACTTTATAATCATCTGCCAACCATTCTCTCTGACGAATTTCCCCAGGGATCAGTGATGGTACCGATTGAAAAAATTAATAATGAAGAGCCCCGAGTCGGCGACTCTATTATCGAAATCTGTCGACATAAGATAGTTGAGGGTAAAAAAGTAAGCACCAAATTCGAACGGAAACTTCATAAGTTGATGATTGGGGTAATGGTAGAAGAAAAAGCTAAATTCAGCCCACAAATGGCAGTGATTCAAGGTTTAACAAAAAAATGGTTGGTGTCATATGACATCGACGGCCGAATTGATGAGATACTTGTCCCCGACCGAACAAGAATTAATGAGATAGCCCAATGCTCGTTCGCCTCCGGCCAATATCGGTGGCGTATCGAGTCGGACATTTTCGAAATAAGCCCAGAGCAAGAACTGTCTGAACAAGAAATGGACAGGCTGCGTTTTTATTTAATCTCTGAAGAGATAGCGAATGTTAAGCCGATCGACGTCAGAAAAGATCTTGTCCTTTGGCAGATAAAAGTCCCTGAAGTTGGTCGCGTCGTTATTTTCTTACATGATCGGCCGAGAGCTGACGGAGAAGTTTCATTGGGCGCTTTTAAAGAAGAAAGGGACGTGAGAATTACTGATGGGGCCCAAAAAGGTAGTCTTACATCTCCGTAATTCGGGCAAGAACAATAACCGCAATAACCGTAATAACAAGTCCAAGATATTGGTGCTTTTTGAGTTTTTCGCGATTTAAGAAAATGCCAAGCAGGGCGGCCAGGGCGATATAACTTTCACTAATTGAAACCGCAATGGCAATCGGTAAATAAAGCACGCTGTAGGCGTAGGCAATCCAGGCCGTGTTATCAATAATTCCCACCGAGAGAATTAAACGCTTTTCGGTTTGCCAGTAGCCAAACATTTTTCTCCACTGGCCAGAAATAGTTAGAAAGATCAGGCAGGCGACAAAAATAAATAAACTTAAAAACCAATTGATCATTAATGGATCCGTGGCGCGCGAAGAGACTCCAATAAAAAAATTTGTCAGGCCCATCCCCACCGTCGCCAAGAGAGCAAATTGTACTCCCCGCTCCCAACGAAATTTTTTGAAGAAATCAAGCGAACGATTAGAAACCAAGAAAATTCCTAGTATGACGAGGACGATCAGGCTAATTTGGTAAAAAGTTAAATGCTCACGCAGAATAAAACTGGCCAAGAGCGCGGCGATCGGCACCTCTAAGGCAAAGATTGGCTCAACCACCGATAGCTTGCCCACTCTTAATGCTTGAAAATCAAAGAGGGCCGCGAGGAAAATAATAAAGCTGGTAACAGTGAGGAGAATCAATTCTTTTGAATTCGCCCACACCGCCGGCAAATCTTTAGCAATAAAGGGAAAGAGCACAATTGTACCAAGCGCCGTGATAAAAAATAACGATTGCCAATTGCCAAATCGCCGAGTGCTCTTCTGAATCAAAAAATCGCCCACTCCCCAAGCGACCAGTGCGAGAAATGCAAAAGCAATACCCATACAAAATAATTATAACAAAGATAGGTTTAAAGTATAAAAAATAAACAAAACGAAGCCGCCGGATTGGAACCGACGGTATCGTCAATTCCTTTACGGCGGTTAGAAACCGAGAGCCTCCTTATCCTCGGTGGGCATGGAAAAGTGGATAATAAGCATCCCACGAACAAATGGGCACTCCTCGGGGGTCTTGTAACCCCACAGGTATGCCACCGTTGTCGCTAGGGCAATCAAAATCCCATTGCCGAGCATCTTGGTTACCTTCCATAACATTCCGTAGCACAGCAACACACCAAGGACAACGCAGCCGAGGAATAACCTCACAATAATATCCATGGCCGAAGCCTCCTCATCAATTTACGAAAAGCCACACAAACGGGCTTTTCCCTATTCTCTCTATTCTCAATTATACACCCACTTCACAAGTATGTCAATAGTACTCAAATAACCCTAAAAGTAGGGCTAACTCATAAGTAGCCTCACCAACCTTATTTCTTCATACGAAAAGCTCGGACCTAGGATATTTTTAGCCGGGCCAAGCAGGTACTTGCCGGCGGTCATTCCCCCCTTCTTTAATGCCTCGCGAATTTTTTTAGAGCGATTAACAATCATATCTTGACCGAGATATTGGAGCGGAGTACTCGGATCTTGAGCCTTAATTTTCTCGAGATGATCAAGAATAGTATCGGCCGTTAAATTGCGCTCCTTCATCATCTCGTGCAAACTCTTACCCTCGTCTAGCAATAATTTTGTTTTATCCATTGTCGTTATTTTTTTATTTTTATTGACCTTTTTTAAACCGTCTGAATCAATCGCCCCGATTTTTTGTAAAAATCTTTTTTGCTTCGCTTCGCAATCCGACTTGTCGAGCGCGCACATTTCGGCGGTGTGCCGTTGCGATTGCCGACGAAACTCGCCATCACGATGCAACACATCGGGATCAACTTGCAAGGCCATGGCATTGAGCCCTTTAAGCGACAAGCCATCAAGCGAACGCACGCGAGACAGGGCGACATAACCCATCCCCCGTTCAAACGAGCGCGACAAATCAATTTCGGCAGCGTCAAGCGACAAGCCCTGACTCTTATGCACGGTAATCGCCCAGGCCAAACGAAGCGGATATTGAGTGATCTCGGCCTTAACCTTGCCCTCCTCTTCGATTCGCCAACTGGTTGGCGCCACCGTAATCAATTTACCCTTGGCGGTGCGCACGATAATATTTTGCGAATCACAGCTCGAGACAATCCCCAGCGTACCATTAGCGAAGCCGGCTTCATAATTATTTTTGACAAACATCACCCGCGCCCCTTTTTTTAAGCGCAAAACTTCGGGCGCGAGACAGCCTTTCTTAAGCGTCTCGACAATCCGCTCTTTGCCTTTGTCGTTCATATAATACTCGCAGGCCTCGCCCGGCAATTTAGCGAGCTCGCGTTCATTTTCCTCATCCACATCGGCATTATGTGAATATAATTTTGTCGGTTCGATACTGCTGATTTTTTTATTTAAGCGTGATTGGAGATGTTCACCCAAATCCTCATTCATCTCGTTATCACGGATCGCGTTCAAGATCGAGAGATATTTACCATCTTGCTGACGATGTTGTTCTTCGAGATAACAGATTTTTAAATTAAGCCCTGACCACGCCTTAGCCTCATAAGCAAAACGTGAAGCCCGCTCACCAGCCCGAGAAACTGGCGGGAGTTGAAAAAAGTCTCCACACAAAATTACCTGTAAGCCGCCAAAACTCTCCTCACTTCGCTTAAACGCCCGCAAAACTTGCTCGATTAAATCCAAGCGATAATGGTGCAACATCGAGACCTCGTCAATCACCAAAACTTTAGCGCGATCCAAGCGTTTCCATAAATAAGATTTGCTTTCTAAATCTTCGAGATCATAGGCCGAGAGTTTGTCGCGCACGCCGAGACCCGACCAAGCGTGAATAGTTTGCCCGCCAAGGTGCGTGGCAGCAATCCCCGTCGAAGCGGTCACACCAACATCGACACCTCGCTCTTTGAGCCAGTTGATATATTCGTTTAACACATAAGTCTTCCCGCTCCCAGCCGCGCCAGTCAAGAAGGCGTTATGTCCCATCTTTAAAATTTCTAAGGCTTCTTTTTGGGTCATACTAAGTTTACCCTGTAGAGTAAAATCTCTTCAAGATTTTATGGTGATAAATCACCATTACTCAACAGGGTCAATTATAGCACGAGATTTTTTCAATCATCACCCTCGTCGTCGTCACCAGAAAAAGCCGGCGGAGCCGGCTGGTTAGTTTGAGGGGCAGTGACCTGGCCGGCCGAGACCGTTTGATTTAATGGTCCGATCAAATAATTAGCCAGCATGGCTTGGGCCGACGGTGAATGCGCTCCGGTTCCGCCCCGCGTAGCAAAAGCTTGAGAAGCATCCGGCTGGCCACAATAAGGAAGAACAATACTAACTCCTCCGGGGTGAGCAGAGAGATAAGAGGCGACGCTATAGACATTGCCACCAATAACCAGCCAACAATCATTGCGATTATTATGTTTGGCCACCTCGGCCAGAGTTAAGGTGACACCGCCACCCGTCGGAGGCGGGTTTGTGACGGGAGGGGTAACGACCGGAACTGGCGGGGCGGGAGCAAAAGTCGCCGCTGGCTTAGGCGAAGCCGGTTTAGGCTTAGGCGAAGGAGAGATGACGACCTTGGCCACCGGTTTTGAAACGATTGAAGAAGAGGTCGAGGCAATATCTGATGATGAGACAGCCAGGAGAGGAGGGGTTTTGTCTCGGTCATAAAAAACCAAGCCAGCGGTCATTATCGCCACCACCATGGCCCAAAAAACAAACAAGGAAATTGAAACATAATTTCTCATAACTTATATCTTAAGACTCTACAAGAGAAAGATTAACAAACAATTAAGTCTGATTAATCCAGCTTAAATTGTTCTGTCTTAATTTTACTTGCTGACACACCCTTGACCAACAATTGCTCTTTAAGTGAGCGCATCATCGGCGCTGGGCCGCAAAGATAGAAACACCGATCAGCCAACGGACCACTTACCGCTTCTATTTGATTGGCGGTGAGAAGACCGCTTTTGTCGCTAAAATACGGAATAAATTTAAAATTCGGCGCGTTTTTGGCTAAAGTCGCCAAGTCGTCCAGATAGGCCGCCTCGCCCTCGTTTCTGACAGAATAAAATAACTCGGCTTTACGCTGGGAGTCCCCAAGCAAACTCTTCGCCAAACCGACAAAGGGCGTGATCCCGATTCCGCCAGCCACCCAAATTTCGGCTTGACCGGCCGGCGATTCACCAAAAGCGCCATAGGGGCCCTCGAGGCGAACGGTTGTGCCTACTTTAAGCCCGGCCAACTTTTCGGTGTAATCACCGAGCGCTTTGGTGGCGATTTTCACTTCGGCCTCCCCCGGTAAAGACACGAAAGAAAAAGGGTGATTCTCGCCCGAGAAGACCGGATCGGTAAAATCAAAAAAGGCAAATTGGCCGGCCTGGTAGGCCAGCGGTTGGGCTAGTGGCATTAAACTAATTTCCCAAATTTTGGTCGCTACCTCCCTCACGCCGGTAACCACATAATAATATTTGCCCCAATGGCCGAACTCAACCAGTAAACGATAGCCATAAGCAATCAGGGCTAGCGCGCCTAACGATAAAAGATAAAATCGCAGAGCCAGGCTGCGCGAGACATCACTTGAAATAAAAGCGACGTGGAAAAAAGCAATTAGAAAAGCCAACGCCAAAAAACGATGGGAAAATTTCCAGGCCTCATAGCGCCAGGATAAATAAAAAGTTATACCCAAAAGAACAACCATTAAAAGCAGGGCTAGTGTGCCTAAAGCTTGTGGCCAAGCCGTCAAGGATGGAACTAAAAAGAGAGCCGCGGCGTTAGTTGAAAAAGTTAGATAACTAAAAGCCAAAAAAATTGGATGGGCTAAAAGCAGGATAAAAGCGATGACACCAAGGCGATGGTGGTTGATAAAAACATGATTGAGTCCGCGCATTCCTCGTTCGACGAGGCGTAAACGGGCCGCCAAAATAATGACAGTGGCCATCAAAACAAAGCCAACGAGAGAAACAAGCTGACCAAAACTAGTAAAAATCCGAAAAGCCCCATCGAAACGAGTCGAAAGCGGTTGAATTAGTAGCCAAACCAAAACCGGAGCCAAGCTCAAGGCCACAATAGCGAGCCAAACAAGTCTTGAGAGCGCACGTTTAGCCATTGGCTAGATTATAGAGTCTTTCAATCTCCTGGGCAACTACAAAATCTCGTGGCGTTACTTTGCCACCAGCGCTGAAGCGCTGAAGTTCGAACACAATTTTTTTATAATAAATGTGAATGTCGGGGTGATGGTCTATTTTGTCGCAAAATGGCGCTAACTTATCAACCAATTCAATTCCCTTTTTAAAAGCGCTAAACTTAAACTCCTTGCGAATCTTATCTTCAGCAAAAGCCCAGCCCGGCAAACTCTTTAGCCGTTTCTCAATCTCCTCCTCTCCCAAAGCTCTTAAATCATCTTCCATGCTGGATGGTACGAACTGGCCGTGCCAATCGTTTCAATTTTAAAAACTTATCGGCAACTCGTAAGCTTTGTCATTGGCCGGAAAATCGGAGGGGTTGTCTTTTTGAAAAATAAGCGCGCCCCTGCTCGCGTAATCCTGATTGGTCGGATTAGCCGGTTTGGTAAAGGTTAGTTCGGCTTCAAACGGCACAAAGTTTGTCGTCATCCAATCCCCCTTCGCTTCGGCCAAACCAGTGGCAATAATTTTACCATCCCAATCAACTAAAGTAATCGGAAAAGAACCTTCAAAAAACCAACCGCCACCGGACTCGCCGGTAATTTTGAGTGGACTCGCAATTTTGTCGCCCGATTTAATATTAAGATGGAGAAAGTATTCTGAATTATCGGCGCACTCATTACGCAACAAGGCCCATTCTTCGCAGACCGATTGGTCAGGCAAGGTACAAAAACCGACTTCTCCCCCTTCGGCATCTTTTTTAATTGTGAGCGTCCCGCCCACCTCCTCGCAATGAACCGAAGCGGGATTCGGTAGGCCAACCTTTGAGACGCAACTTACCGCTGGCTTAGGGAGGCTTGGATTCCCGTGTTTAACCCACTCCCCCTTCTGATTACAAACCCAATTATCTTCGCCCGAGAAAAAACGGACGGTGAAGACAACCGCCGCTAAGACGATGATAATAATTATTAATCCAACAATAATTTTTTTAGACATAAGCTGATTAGACCGCCTTTTTTACTTTACCGAGGGGGTCGACGATTTAAGAAACTCGGACATTATTTCTTGAACAGTTTTGACTGGCGAAGGAATATCAACCGCTGCTGGTTGATTAAAATTATTAAACATCAAGATAATGCTGGCTTGACCGACTTCGGTTGAACCATCGGCGCTTTTAACCTTTGGGGTTAACAATAATTTGTACGGATAAAAGTCGGTCTGGCCGACCCAGATTTCACCGTTGGGAAATTCAGTCGAGGCGAGAGCTTGGTCAAATTGTTTTAATTCGTCGGCACTTGGCGCTCGGCTTTGAACAATCGGAGTAATGGTCAAAATCAATTTTTTAATCTCCTCTCGATCAAGGGCTATTTGATAGTGATAAGTATTAGCTCCGTTAATTTGTTCGTCAGGCAATTGGGCAATAACTTTAACAATTTTGCTTTGCCAGATAGCCTGTTTAATTTGGTTTATTTGATCTTCGGTCAAATTCGTTTTGTTTGCGGTGCTAACTGCTATCGTAGTTGAGCTGCTTAGATTTCCGATTTTCGATTGCAATTGCTGTTTAACCTCGGCCAAATCAATTTTCACCCATTGGTTTTTCAGCGGATCGAGAGTAATGAAGCCGAAATTTGGAGCTTCGGTAAGCTTGGCATAGATAATTTGATCAATTGTCCTTATTTCAAAACCAAGAGTAGTCACTGTGCCAGAGGCAAATGAGTTAGTTGAGAGAGTTAGAGACAAAGAACCTTTGGGCTTAGACACATCTTGAAAATCAGAAACCCCACTGAATTTGATACTGAGATCATTTTTTTTGTTCAATATGGCCAAAGCTGAAGGAGCCATAGTGGTTGAAGCGTTAGAATATTTACTGGCGTCAGCTTCGGCCTTTATTTCTCCCGTATATTCAAAAGATTTGATATTTGGTAAATTTGCTGCCATCTTTTGCAGAACGAGATCAGGAGTTAAGACTGGCGAGGCAAAGTAGCGAAAATAGGCAAAGGCTCCGCCGACCCCTAATAAAAAGATCAGTATGGCCAATATTAGGGCGACTAACAGCTTACGACTAACCCCTTTGGGCGATTCTTCGGTAAGCCTTTCGACCATTAATGGCGAAGAAAAGGTTTTATTCGGCATCGAGGGAATTGACCCAGGAACAGGGGCCGAGACTGCTCCAGCCTGGAGAAAAGCTTCGTCGACATCGGTTAGTTGCCAACCGCTAGCCAAGAGAGTTTTTTTAATCTCTTCGACGGTTATGTTTTTTTGTAATTGAATCTTAATATAACTAAGTAATTGTGGGGTAATCATATTTTTAATTATAACATAAAAATATTTTCTAGTTGTTAACAAAAACCGTCCCATGGGGACGATTTTTGCACGAGCGGAGAGGGCGGGATTCGAACCCGCGAGGGGCTTTAAGACCCCTACCTCGTTAGCAGTGAGGCGCTTTCGACCACTCAGCCACCTCTCCATTTATCACTCTAACGAATAGACTTTACCATATTTCTATCTCCCAGGCAAAATACGCCAGATTTTGTTCATAGTTTCTAATCTGCCTTTTGAAAGCGCCAGCGAACGGTACCAAAAACATTATCGTGAATTTCGAATTTATCTTGACCAACAATCACCCGGTCTTTTGGTTTAACCTCAATTGTTACTGAATTAGGTTCGTAGGCAAAACGATTAGTCGCCGTCTGGTCAACACTCTGTTCAAGACCACTTGGTTCAGGAATACCAACCAAACTACAGGGCAAATTAAATTGCTTGCCAACGTCTTGGCCTTTAAATTTATAATCGCCCTTACCTGGCAAGGAAAAAATATTAAATGACAAGTCGTATCTACCTTGGAACTTATGATTCTCTTCTCCGCCGGCATCATTATCGCCATTCATCCGCAATTCAGGATCTTCGAGTTTGCTAAAATCATCAAAGCCCGAACCAGCTAAAGCATGGGAACTTTGTTGCCACAACAAACCACATTCCTTATTGCCACCATGGACACCTTGCCCTGATTCAAAACGAGCTGAGTATTCCTGATTAACAAGATTTAAATTATCATCAACGGGATCGTATTCGAGAGTTTCGTGCAGGGTATAATGACCTTTTTCAAAATAATTGCCGGTAATTGTTCTGGATTCTAGAGCCAAAGAGTTAGAATTTTTTTGTTCCCAATCAACCGTAATTGTCCCCCGCCAGCCAGGACCACATTTTTTATTAGTTTTAACCTTGAGAACACCATTGGTTTTATTTTTCAAATCCGAGTTTGAAGCAACGATTACCACCAGTTCGACATTCTCCTCATCGATCTTGCGACAGAAAGTTTTTTCTTCCATTCCTGACCAATCTTCCTGGTACCAATGGTCGCCGATTTTATAAAGCGCCTGTAAGCCCTTGCGACTATTGCCCTCGCCGACAAAATCTTTCGGCTTAAAAACAATTTGTTTGATATCCTTATTGGGAAAAGAATAGAGGGTATAAAGAATCCCACCCTTGTTCAGCTCCATCTTATTACTATCTTCCCCAATTTTGTTAACATCCCGCGAATCCATGGAAAAAGTGTTGGGAATCGCTTCGTCGGGAAATTTAGGATCATCAACATAGTACTTAGCGATATCCTGATTCCAATTCCAAATGGCAAAATTCTTAAAGTCGTAGTTAAAGTTTGGCCGAGTGTTTAAGACCTGGCTCGTATCAGAAGTTCGACTCAAAACTAGCGTTTCGATTACCGCCGAGGGCAAAAAGCCCGTTTTTTGATAAAAGTGATAAAACAGGAGGTAGAGAGAATACTCATGATTACCCTTCAACGAAAAAATATTGTCGTTGGTGTTGCCAAAATAATCATCGTCATATTCATGTTCGGTATTATAGCTGTGGTAAATAAAATCCTCCGACCACGTAGCGGTCGCTTCCATTAGCCATTTCATCTCCGGCTTGATATATTTCAGCCCTAATTTAAATTGGAAACAATGAAAGAGCTCGTGAGCCACCGTTGTTTTGGTAACTTTTTCGTTTAAATTGTCACGAATGTTGACCACACACCCCTCTTCGCCGCCCGGCAAATTGGGGCTAGCTGAACCATAATCCGCCATGACACTTGGGCTGACAAAGTAGATGAAAATCGATTGATGATTTAGAGAAAAGAGACTTTTATATTTAGGGACAGAATCACGCACCGCTTGCGCCGCCCATTCAGCTCGCGGTTTGAGGGTGGCTTCTTTCGAGGCCAAGTATGAGACAGTAATTCGATCCATCGGGGTTAGACGTTTATAGGTTTCTCCGGCCGCTTTGGCCACTTTAATACCAAGAATCTTTTGCCAGAGTTTTTGCGTCTGCTCGGTTGAATTATTAGGAGAAAAATAACTCTCGGGGTTATCTGGTGGCAACATAAAAGGTTTAAGCACTTCTTGGGTTGGCTTAGAAAAAGAATCCCAATTTTCAGCAATCAAAGCAAAAAGATAGGCCTGATCTTTTTCGCGATTGGCTTCGCCCTGATAAGCTGCCGGTAATTTATTATCGCCATAAACCGCCCGCAATTGAAGAATGACGTAGTCCTCGAGTTTAATCGTGCCCTCTTGCCAAGCTTGATCTAATTTATCAATCGAGGTTTCGGGCAAGGATTTTTTGTCTTTGCCGGCTAAATAGCGTGCTAAAATCGCTTTGTTTTGTGGATCAGTAATCTGGCCAATAGAAGTCGGGCCAGTTGAAGAACTTGAGCCAGCTGAACCACCCAAAAGCTTACTGAGGGCAAAAATGATAATGATCAGCACAACGATCCCGAGTCCAATTTTGACGTTTTTTGACATATTTTTAATGACTTAAAGCTATGCTATCATTCTAGCATTATTAACTATTAGTCAAAATATGAATAAAAAAGCTATTTATTTGGGCATTGTTATTGTGATCATAATTATTATTGGGATCTTTATTTACTGGACAAAACACCCCGGAGTTGAGCCACCATTGACTCCAGGTCCGATCACCGGGAATCCTTCAAATCTCGCCATTAGCGATGAGCTTGGCGGAAGCAAATCTTCAGTCGCGCCGACCCCAGCAGGAATTGTTCGTGGCAGTTGCTATATCAAGGCCGACAGCCAATGTATGGATTATCTCGGCGCAGCTTTTACTCCTGACAGAATTAAAATGGTTTGTAGTAATGATGGCGCGATAATTTCAACCAACGCCTGCCCAACGACCGCCAAAGTCGGCGGGTGTCACTCCATGATCGGAACTGAAGCGGAAATGATTTCTTGGGCCTACTCGAACGGCGACAAACCGGCTGAAGGAGCAACCTTAGATTTTAACAAAACTATTTGCGGTGGCATGGCCAAGAGTCAGTGGGTAGAAGTGAAATAGTAGTTCCACAAGCTCCCTATAAATAATGCCTTGGTACGACAAATCTTTTCGACCAAATTTAATCCAGCAAAAAGCGTTGGAGAAGTTAGGTGTGGATAGTATAGAAAAACTCTTGCGCTATTTCCCTTCGCGCTACGACGAACCGGGCACGCAAAAAAATATCGCTGACTTAGTGGCTGGTGATGAGGCCACTATTTACGGCCGAGTATTATCAGCTAAAACTAAAAAAGGCTGGCGCAGTAAAATGCCGATGGGTGAAGTTACAATTGAAGATGAGACCGGCCACAAAATCAAAGCTGTCTGGTTTCATCAGGCCTACATGGCTAAAAAAATAAGTGAAGGAACACTTGCCGCTTTTCGCGGTAAGGTAGCCGGTGGTAAAAATGGAATTTATCTAACTAATCCCGAGATAATTGAGAAGGCAAGTTTGAAAGATATTAACGGTAAAGCAACACTATTTTACGACAGAGGCATTCCCTCCGAAAATAATAAAGAAGAAGATTATTTAATTCCCATCTATCCAGAAACTCGTGGCATTACTTCAGGCTGGTTTTATTATCATATTAAAAAATTGATCAGCGAGGGCGAACACGAGAAATTGGTCGATCCAATACCAGAAGAGATCTTGAAGAGATACAATCTCCCCTGTCTCAAAACAGCTCTCGTTTGGATTCACTTGCCGAAAAAAATTGAGGATTCAGTCTCAGCTCGCAAAAGGTTTGCTTTTGAAGAAGTTTTTTTCATCCAGCTCGCCCGCTTGCGCGATAAAAAGATTTACCAAAGTAATCCCAGTTTTAAAACGAGGGTTAGCCGAAAGGATCTAAAAGAATTTCTCGACCGCTTTCCCTTCAGGCCGACTGACGCCCAAACAAGAGCAATTGATCAAATTCTCTCCGATTTCGCCGGCGACAAGCCGATGGTGCGTTTGCTTGAGGGCGATGTGGGTTCGGGTAAGACGATGGTGGCCGCCGCGACCACTTTTGCCATGGTTAAAGCCGGACTTGAAGTGTCCTATATGGCCCCAACCGAAATTTTGGCCCGCCAACATTTCGAATCATTTATCAAATATTTCGAGCACATGAATGTGTCGGTTGGCTTGATTACTGGCAAAGAGTGTAAAAAATTCCCGTCCAAAATTAATCCTCACGATTCAACCCACATCTCTAAAACGACCCTGCTTAAATGGGTCGCTAACGGCGAAATACCAATTTTGGTTGGTACTCACGCCCTAATTCAAAAACAAGTTAAATTTAGAAAACTAGGTTTCGCAATTATCGATGAACA
>JBAZRF010000008.1:0-28612 GCA_041663165.1 Minisyncoccota bacterium
TAGGTATTATTAATCGTCTTTAAACTCAAGATAAATTATGGTTACCACCGTTAAGAGTAACGAGTCTTCCCAGCGAGCGAAAGCGCTTATTAGTTTTAAGAAGGCACATAGTCATTTGGGTAATATTATCAAGATGGTCGAGGATGGTCATTATTGTATCAACATCATGCAACAAAACCTGGCCGTTATCGGCCTGTTGAAATCGGCCCATCAAACTCTAATGGAAAATCATTTGAATAGTTGTTTTCTCCGGGCAGTCTCCTCAACAAACAAAAACAAGAAAGAAGACATGGTTAAGGAAATTATCAAGGTAGCCAAATTATCTAACAAGTAATCCCATGACCAAAGAGCTTAAGCGGCAAGTTTATTATATCAAAGGGATGCATTGCGCCTCTTGCGAGTTGGTTATTGAGAAGAAAGTTTTGGAGTTTCCTAGTGTCGAGTTTGCTGATGCCTCACTCCCCCGCGGCGAAGTCGTTTTTGATTATCGCAACAATCGACCAAGCGCCAAAGAATTAACTGATTTTTTCTCGACGAGCGGTTATGTTTTTTCTGAACAATCCCCAGCCCAAAGTAGAAGCAACAAAACCGGCCAGCAGTCTGATCAGGAAATCGAATCTTCGGCCTGGCTTCCGGCCTTAACAATAATTATTGTCTTTATTTTATTAGAGCGATTCGGCCTTTCTAGTTTTGTTAACATTACCGCTTCGGCCGCTTGGCCAGTTTTTTTGGTTTTTGGTATTATCGCCGGCTTATCCAGTTGCGCCGCCTTAGTCGGTGGCTTATTACTCTCGCTATCCAAACAATGGCAAGAGCAAGACAGCAAAAGACTGGCTCGCCGGGCCAATTGGGAACCAAGTTTAATGTTTAATCTTGGCCGCCTCCTGTCTTACGTTTTGCTTGGATTAGCCCTCGGCTTGGTTGGACAAAAATTACAATTATCTCCCGCTTTTAACTCAGCTCTGCTCGTTATTATCTCGATTTTGATGACCGTTTTGGCTTTGCAGATGTTCGGCGTTAAATCCTTGCAACGTTTCAAAATCGCTCTACCTAAAAGTTTAACTCGCAAAATCGCCTCTGGCCCCAACCGGCAAGAGCGCACCATGCCTTTTGTTTTTGGTTTCTTAACTTTTCTCTTACCTTGCGGTTTTACCTTAATGGTTGAGAGCTTAGCGATTTTGTCCGGCAACCCGTGGCGTGGCGCGATAATGTTGGGCGCTTTCGCTTTGGGCACAGCGATACCCCTAATGGCGATCGGCTGGTCAAGCGCCAAGTTGCTACAAAACGAAACACGAGCTGATCGCTTTTTACGCATCGCCGGCATTTTGGTTTTGTTTTTTGTGTTTTATAATCTTAATGTCCAATTCAATTTCATCAATTGGAGTAAATGGTCAAGTTTGGCGGTAACTGGTACCGTACCGACATCAGCTGATGGTTTTGCTAACTCAACAACTCCTCCGACCTCAGCCAATGAGCAAAACATCAGTAACCAATCCGGCCCAGCGCAAGTGGTCAAAACCGTTTATACTTTAGCAAATGATATCCAACCCAATACCTTTACTGTTAAAAGGGGCCAACCAATCAGCTTTCAGGTTGACGTTCGCGATAATGGCCAAGGTTGCATGAGCACAATTATGATCCGCGATCTTTATAACCAAGCAATATATTTACAGGCCGGAAAAACTATTGTGATGAATTTTACGCCGACTCAAACCGGTGATTATCAAATTACCTGCGCCATGGGCGTACCGCGCGGGATCATCCATGTTATTTAAGATGAAACACGTTTATCAAATCAAAGGGATGCATTGCGCGAGTTGTGCTTCGATTATTACCGACAAACTAACCAAATTGCCCGGAGTCGAGAAAGCGGATGTTAATTTTGCCACCGAAGAGGCGCGGGTGGAGCATGACATGGACAAAGTCGCCTTGGCCGACATGAATAAGGCGATTGAACCACTTGGCTATTCTCTAATTGATAAGAGTGGCCACGCCGAGCACAAGGGAATGGATAATATGGATCACTCGGCCCACACTGGTATTGGCCAGTCAAAAGAAAATAAATTGAAAGAGCTAGCCTCGCAAAAAAGAAAAGTCCAATTTGTTTTGCCGCTGGCAATAATTGTTTTCGCCGTAATGATGTGGAGCATTATCGGTTTGGTTTTGCCGGTACCCCAAATTCCTTTGTCGATGGGCCAATTAAATATAACCTTCTTGATTTTGGCGACAATCGTTATTTTTTGGATTGGCCAGCCCTTTTTAAAAGGGGTCTGGCGTTTTGCTCGCTATCGAGTTGCCAATATGGACACCCTGATCGGCCTGGGTACAATTGTCGCCTTTTTATATAGTTTAATTATTACCATTTTTCCGTCAATCAAAATTTTACTGAATGCGCCGGACGCAACCTATTTTGACGTTACGATTGTCGTGATCGGTTTCGTGACTCTTGGCAAATATTTAGAAGCTCGATCAAAATTAAAAACCGGCGAAGCAATTGAGAAATTGCTCGGACTGCAAGCTAAAACCGCATTGATAGAACGTGACGGCCAGGAGCTAGAGGTGTCGATTAGCGAGGTCAAAATCGGCGACGTAATAATTGTTAAGCCGGGGGCTAAGATTCCGGTTGATGGCAAGATTATTTCGGGCCAATCGTCTATCGATGAGTCGATGATCACCGGCGAATCAATCCCAACAGATAAAACGGCTGGTGATTTGGTCGTCGGTGCGACCATCAATAAACAGGGCTCTTTCAAATTTGAGGCCACAAGAATCGGCGCCGATACCATGCTCGCGCAAATCATCAAGATGGTTGAGGAAGCCCAGGGATCTAAAGCGCCAATTCAAGATTTGGCTGATCGGGTCTCGGCTGTTTTTGTCCCGGTGGTTTTGGCTATTTCGCTTATTACTCTGCTAGTTTGGCTTTTGATAGGCACAAGTTTTATTGGCTTTTCGGCGGCTTTGTCTTTTGGCATTTTATCGTTTGTCGGTATTTTGGTTATCGCTTGCCCCTGCGCCTTGGGACTAGCGACGCCAACCGCCATTATTGTCGGTGTTGGTAAAGGCGCGGAATACGGCATTTTAATAAAAAATGCTGAGAGCCTAGAAAAATTAAGCCTGATCGATACGGTCGTTTTTGATAAAACGGGAACAATCACCAAAGGCGAGCCAGAAGTAACAGACATTATCGTCGCCGACAATAAACTTGATAAAGAAGCGATCCTAAAATTGGCCGGTAGCGTTGAGAAATCGTCCGAGCATCCTTTGGCGAGAGCAATTGTTGAGCGAGCGCAAAAAGATAGTATCGATTTTTTAGCAACCAAGAACTTCCTGGCCCTCGAGGGAGCGGGCGTCAAAGCCGAGATTGATGGAATTATTGTTTCGGTCAATAAACCAAATCAAGAACAAAACGAAATAATTAAGAGCTTGCAAAACGAAGGTAAAACGGTCGTGGTGGTAAAGTCAGACGATAAAATAATCGGCTATATCGCGATTAGCGACACGCTAAAATCAGAGGCGAAAGAAGCGATCACGAGGTTGCATAAAAAAAAGATCAAGACCATTATGCTGACCGGCGATAACCAAGCCGCGGCTCATTATATCGCCAATCTCGCTGGCCTTGATGAGGTGATCGCCGAGGTTCTACCCCAAGATAAAGCCCGTAAAATTAAAGAGCTACAGAGTCAGGGTCGAAAAGTGGCGATGGTTGGCGACGGGATCAACGACGCTCCAGCCTTGGCCCAAGCTGATGTTGGCGTGGCGATGGCCACCGGGACCGACGTGGCCATTGAATCGGCCGGGATTACTCTCTTGAGGGGCGACATCAACAAATTATCTCAAGCCTTTGACTTGTCTCGGGCCACCATGCGCACGATTAAACAAAATCTCTTTTGGGCATTTATTTATAATATTGTTGGTATCCCGATCGCTGCCGGACTTCTTTATCCGGTTTGGGGCATTATCCTAAACCCCGTTTTTGCCGGACTAGCCATGGCTGGCTCAAGCGTCTCAGTGGTAAGTAATTCGCTCCGACTAAAAGTTAAGAAATTGAAATAATTTTATAGTATAATTTAAGGGTGAAAAAATTTTTCGCCAAACCCTGGCGCTTGTATCTCTTAGTGGCCGTGCTGTTGATTTCAGCAACGGCCCTTGTCGAGCTCCTGATGGGGCGTATCCCCATTTGCCAGTGTGGTTATATCGCTTTGTGGTATGGTAACGCTTACGGTTCAGGCAATTCTCAACATCTAATCGATTGGTACAGTTTCTCACACATTGCCCACGGTGTTGTCTTTTATTTTCTGCTCTGGCTCGTTGCTCGCCGTTTGCCGGTAAGAATGCGGATCGTCTTGGCTAT
Organism: Minisyncoccota bacterium; assembly: GCA_041663165.1. Taxonomy (GTDB): domain Bacteria; phylum Patescibacteriota; class Minisyncoccia; order Phycocordibacterales; family XYD1-FULL-46-19; genus CAIPHT01. The sequence goes on from JBAZRF010000008.1 coordinate 4,352, forward strand.
TTTGATCGAGTGTGTTTGGGAAATGGCCGAGAACTCCCCTTTCATTATCGAGCGCTACCGGGCGATTACCTCGGCGCTTGATTATACCGGCGATAGCGTTATCAACTCGGTCTCCGATATCTTGATGATGAGTTTCGGCTTTTACCTGGCCAGCAAATTGCGCGTTTGGCACACATTACTCTTGGTAATTTTCCTTGAGCTTTTTACTCTTTACGAGATCCGCGATAACCTAACGCTTAATGTCGTTATGCTCCTCCACCCCGTGCCGGCGATTAAAACTTGGCAACTCAACGCCGATATCGTCCCTCCCGCTTTAAGAAATTTTAACAAACATTAGGTCGGGGTCCAACCTCGACCAGTTGCATACGACCGTTGCATGTATTTAAGAATGTTATTGGCAAGAGAACGGCTCAACGCTGGTGGTCGTTGAGCCGTTTGAGCTGGTTTTGTCGTATAGGATTAACACAAGAAAGGTCGGGATTTGTGGTTCGCAAGCTTAATAGCGATAAAAACATTAAATTATGACAAAATATATCATTAGGGAGGTGTTTACGGCCAGGCCCGGGCAGGCCTCAAGGTTGGCCGAGTTGTTCAAGAAAATGAATAAGGAAATAGAGATGGGCGATCCGACCAAAACCCGAGTGCTCACCGACATGGTTGGCGATTACAATACGGTCATCATGGAAAGCGAAATCGACAGCTTGGCGGAGTGGGAAAAAGAAATGGAAAAATATCGCGCCAGCAAAAACAAAAAAAGCCCCAAAATGAGCGCTGAGTTGGAGAAAGAAATGGCCGGCTATCATGACATGTTCTTAACCGGGCATCGCGAAATTTGGCAGGTTGTCGAATAAGTAAGGCCCCCAAATGAACTAGGTCAACAGAAAACTCCGAGTCAATGGAGTTTTCTGTTTTGTTTTTGAGCGATGGATAATCGGACAACGACAACTAGGCCATCTCTTGCGAGATCGTAGCGATTATACCACTCAAGGTTTGGACAATCCCCCCAGCCGTAGCATTGAAGATTATTCGCTGGTTCTGGATCTCCGTCACTCGCCGGGCAACATTGGACACAATCTGACCAATTGAGTCGAGTTGGGCCTGACGCTGGCTCTCGGTTAGATTTTGATTTCGCGAGAGAGCGCCGAGCGAGGAGTTAACCACCGCCAACTGACCGGCGATACCTCGAAGTTCAACATTCTGCGAGTTGACTAAGCGTTGCTGTTTCGAGAGTGCCGACTGAAGACCATTTAGCAAAGCAACAATTGACGGCGCCAATCGCTGAACATCCGCCCGCGTCAAGGTTTGAGCTTGAGCAACCGGCAAGCTAACGGGGGCCAGAAGGCCCACAAGAACAACAGAGGCAACCATCAGGGACAAAGTAAGCTTTTTCATAGTCTTAAAGCTAGTTAATTGTCTAATAAACACCGACCTTTAACTCACTTTACCTATATTCCTAAGCCTTAGTTTTTGATAGTTGACAGTGTATACGAAGTAAAGGTACAAAAATGTGCGCCACTAAGTGGCGCACATTTTTGTCCATCGTTTAAGCCATCGATTTTGGGGCTAATTAGCTGGAGTTGAGCTGGCTGTGGGTAATTTGAAAGCCTTGAGGGCTTTCAGAATTTTGGTAACATCTTGGCGAGCGGTAACGAGGTCTTGATGGCCAACCTTGATATCATCGCGGGACTTGGTGAGAGCCTCTTTATTACTCGCCATAATCGTTTTGTCGCCGTTGTCGGGCGTGAGATTAACACTGCGAGCCACCGCCGCTTCGGCTTGGGTTCGGGCATCGGTAATCTTGGCGTTTAGGTCGGTCATTAGGACAGTTATGCTGGTGATATCTTTACCGGCCGCTTGTGCGACATTAAGCCGAGTTTGCAATTTGGCCATCACTGCGGTTAGATCGCCAGCAATGGTATTGAGGCGATCAGCGACAGCAATAATTCGGCCCTGCGGGATGACGAGAGCAAAAATGCGAAAGCCGCCGGTAATCGACTTAACATCCTCCTTAAGCACCACCGGGTCGGTATCGGCATTAATTTTTTGCTTGAGAGCATTGAGGCCGGTAATCTGGGTTTGGATTTGCGCTGAAATCGAAGCCTTGTTGGCCTCGGTTACCAACTTCATTTCTTGGATACGCGCATTTAATTGATTAAGCGCGTCAATGCGATTAGCCAGGGCCTTGTCTCCCCGCTCGATGAGACGAGTAACGGCCGCCGTAGCAACCTTGGCCTCAGGACCAGAAGTTGCTGTTTGAGCCGAAACCGAGGCGGCCGAGAGAACGAAGGCGAGAAGCAAACTAATAACGATAGTGAGTGATTTTATTTTCATGGTGTTTTAATTAATTGGCGCTTCGACTTGGTCCTTCAAACTTTGATCAACGCTGGTTGAGTCTGTGCCAAGATTTTTTAATTGGGCATCAATCGCTGACAGGTCCTGATCGATCGCCGTATCCGAGCTGTCGGTCGAGGAATTAATATCTGGTGCTGGATTAATCGGCAATTCAATTGGCGTCGTGGTCGCCTCGGTACTCGTCGCCACAATCGGCGCTGTTGCCACACCCCTCATCCCAAAGTACCACCAGCCCAGTAGGACCAAAACAACAACAATGATAATAGCGCTAATAATCTTTAAATTGGTAGGCATAATAATGTTAAATTAAACGAGTAATCGAGCCACTTTTTGGCTAAATACCAAATATGACTTAATTGTAGGGCACTTTGGCCCGAACCACAATGACTTGACAAAATTAGGCAGTTGTAATATACTTAGGGAGTCAGGTATATCTCTTGTCTCCAGGTGTTGTTTGGAAACTTAAGAGATTCCAAACAATATTATGTTTAAAAAGAAATTTGGCCAGCGCTATAGCGGTGGCAGTCATTCTCGTTTTGTTAAAAGCGCGCCCAAAAAGCGCTTTGGTTCCAGCGTTTTTAGCGATGTCTCGAAGTTTATTAATAAGGCCGCTCCCCTAGTCGAAGTTAAACCCTATGTGGCGGTGAACTCTTTTGCCAACTTAGCGATTGATGAGCGCTTGAAAAAAAATATTTTAACCGCCGGTTATTCGGAGTTAACTCCGATTCAAGACGAGTCAATCCTCCATGTTTTAGAGGGCCGCGATTTAGTTGGTATTGCCAATACGGGTACCGGCAAAACGGCTGCCTTTATCATCCCCCTCTTAAATAAGGTGGTTTTAGATAAAACCCAAAAAGTTTTAATTGTTGCGCCTACTCGTGAACTTGCCCTGCAGATTAATCAGGAGCTAATTAAATTCGCGACCAGCCTCTCAGTCTTCTCAGTTTGCACTGTGGGGGGTATGCCGATTTTTCGCCAGATCAATGATTTGCGCCGCAACCATAATTTCGTCATTGGCACACCGGGCCGGATCAAAGATTTAATCGAACGCGGTTGCCTACAACTAAGCGGTTTCGAAAGTGTTGTACTAGATGAGGCCGACCGGATGCTCGACATGGGCTTCATCAACGACATGCGCTTTTTAATGAACGCCATGTCTAAGAATCGCCACACTCTCTTCTTCTCAGCGACCCTGTCCCAAGACATCAAACGCATCATTAGCGAATTTTTGAAAGACCCAATCAGTATTTCCGTTAAAACCGGCGACACAGCGTGCGGGGTGGACCAGGATGTGGTTTATGTTAAAAACGCGCTCAAATTCGACCTGCTCCACAATCTCTTAATTCAGCCTGAATTTAACAAAGTCCTCATTTTCGGTCGAACCAAATTTGGCGTAGAGAAATTATCAAAGCTCCTAACCAACCGTGGCCTTAAAGCCGAGTCTATCCATGGCAACAAAAACCATACCCAGCGTCAGCGCGCCCTATCACAATTTAAAGAAAATCGCAGCCAAATCTTAGTTGCTACCGACGTGGCCGCTCGTGGGCTCGATATCCCCAACGTGAGCCATGTGATCAATTATGAGCTCCCCGCCACCTACGAGGATTATATCCACCGTATTGGCCGTACCGGCCGCGCCGGCAAAGCGGGCAAAGCGCTAACTTTTATCGAATAATCGGCTATTAGGACAAGATCTTGACAGGTCTATGGCTAATTTAGACTGAGTTTGCTATAATCTAGACATATTAGTAATTAATAAAAATATGGCACCAAAAACCAATTCAGCGTTTATGAAGCCAATGACCGTGAGCGACGAACTCGCGGCTGTCATCGGCAAAGGACCAATGCCCCGTTCGGAGGTCGTTAAGAAATTATGGGTCTACATTAAGAAGAACGATCTTCAGGATCCTAAAAACAAGCGCAACATCAATGCTGATGAAGCTTTGAAAAAAGTCTTCGGTGGCAAGGCGGTTGTCAACATGTTCGAGATGACCAAGCTCGTTTCGAAACACCTGTCGTAAAAAATTTCAAAGCCTAGAAACAAGATGATCCCGAGTCCGCTACGGCGAACGAGGGGTTATTTTGTTTTGCATTTTAAACAGCGACAACCGTTAGGCTTAATATGAACATTCCAATACTCTCTGCCATAATCATAATTGATCTCTTCGCCCGATTTAATATTTCTTTTAGACATTACCCACACTCGCCCGTTCTTAATTTCGATCTCGGCATTCGGCCGACACGAATGATTAATATAACGAGCAGTATTAGAACGCGCCTGGCCATCAATGGTTTTTTTTGAATTAACACCGAAGAGATATTTACTTCGGCTGGTATATTCCTCTTTCTCTGAAATTGTTCGACCGACATATTCGAGCAAGCAAATTCCTTTGGGAATATCCTCGCCGGCAAAGAGACCCAGACCGGCGTTTGAGCGTTTGACTAAAAGTTCGTAGCCACCCGATTTCTGCTTTTTCATAATGTCTTATATCCTAACCTATTTTTTGCTAGAATGGAATTATGTTCGGTCTAGATAAAAAAGAGTTGGCGATTTTAAAAAAATTAACCACCCCAATTAAAATCCAAAACTTTCTTGATTCAATCCCTCGTAACGGCGAGAAAAAGGGCGAAACTTATATGTCGCCCCGGCGCGTTTTAAGAGATAAAAAGGCTCATTGCTTTGAGGGAGCACTCTTGGCCGCATTGGCGTTGTGGTTGCATGGAGAACCGCCCCTCGTTTTTGACCTTAAGGCGAACAAAAACGACGAGGATCATGTTCTCGCCCTATATAAACGAAACGGTTATTGGGGCGCGATTAGTAAAACCAATCACGCCACCCTTCGATTCCGTGATCCGGTTTACAAGACCTTGCGCGAGTTGGCTCTTTCCTATTTTCACGAATATTTTGAAAATAAGCAGGGTAAAAAAACGTTGCGTCGACATTCGACCCGGCCGTTTGATTTGCGTCGTTGGAGAGATAACTGGATAACAAACGAGGAAGATTTAATAGATTTAATAAACGCGATTGAAGACGCACCACACACCGACCTCTTCCCCAAGGCTAATCTCCGCCTCCTCCGTCGGGCTGACAAGATGGAGCTCCGAGCCGGCCGACTGATTGAGTGGGCCAAGACTAATCCGCGAACCTAAAACAATAGCCCTTACTATCCGGTTATTTTTTTGCTATTATTAGCCTATGGCCAGCGAGAAACCACGTTTATATTTTCTTTTGATTCTGTTGGGACTGTCCCTTATTTTGTCTTTTTTAGTTCTTCGTCCTTTTCTTTATTCTTTAATTTTGGCTCTGGTTTTCGCCATCGTTTTTCAACCGCTCTATAAACAAATTCTTAAGCGAGCTGGGGGACAAACCTGGCTGGCCGCTCTTCTCACCATTATAATTTTAATTATCTTCATCCTCATCCCGATCGCCTTTTTAGTTTTCCAAATTTTCCAAGAAGCTCAGGGTCTTTATATCTCCGTCACTAACGATCTTGGTAGCCAAACCCTAAGCGATCTCTGGCCAAGTTTGAGTCAAAAATTGACGAGTATTTCCCCCCTCTTTAACAATCTTTCGATCAATGCCGACCAGTATGTAAAAAACGTTCTAAGCTTCCTCGTTCAAAACCTGGGCATAATTTTTTCTAACTTAGTTAGAATATTTGTCAATCTTTTTGTTTTTTTAATTGCCTTTTTCTTTTTGCTAAAAGACGGCGACAAACTCAAGAAAAAAATTGTTTCTTTTAGTCCCCTGGCCAAAGATGACGACGAAGCCATTGCCCAAAAAATCACCCAGTCAATTAATTCAGTGATTAAAGGCAGTTTGCTGGTAGCCACTCTACAGGGCATTTCTTGCTCGGTCGGCCTCTTAATTTTTGGTGTTCCTAATCCAATTATGTGGGGAACATTGGCCGCCATCGGCGCTCTTGTTCCCGGCGTTGGCACAACAATCGTCTTAATCCCAGCTATCATTTACCTTTACCTTACCGGTCAAGTTATTAATATGATTGGCCTTTTGGCCTGGGGAATTTTGGCGGTTGGTCTGATTGATAATTTTCTTGGCCCGCGTTTTGTCGGCAAAGGAGCCGGCCTTCACCCTCTGCTCATTCTCTTATCCGTTTTGGGCGGATTGAGTTTTTTTGGCCCAATCGGTTTTATTTTGGGACCGTTAACGATCAGCCTGTTGCTGGTTCTGCTTGATATCTATGCGAGTATTTTTAAATAAGGTGGACCCAAGAGGATTTGAACCTCTGACCTTTCGAATGTGAATCGAACGCTCTAACCAACTGAGCTATGGGTCCTTAATAACACATCAAGGAGCGGGGTGCCACTTAGCTCCTTGTTTTTGTGGACCTAGGGGGAGTCGAACCCCCGCTTCGGCAATGCGAATGCCGCGTCGTACCACTAGACTATAGGCCCAATCAGGGCTTCGTTATACTAACATTTTTTTACCGCTTTGGAAACACTAAATTACTTCCTTAACCATTCGGGTTTCGTCCTTATCAATCAGCTCGCGCTCCCGCAAATCGGCAATTTTCTTGTCCGACAAAAACTTGAAACCAAGCTTTTGGTGAGCGTGTTGGGAAATTTTATTATTGATATTTATGGTTGCGTATAGAGTGTGGAGATCATGCCAGTCGGCTAATTTGTCATAAATCGGGCCAATCAAGCCAAGCCCGCGCCAGTCCGGCGCCAAAACAATTTGCGTAAAGCCGGTATCGGGCAAGACTTTAGAGGGAACAACGCCCGCCACACCAATCGGCCGACCATCGACATAAACAGTATGATAAAAATCTTCGTTGTCAAAGGTCGGCGCTACAATACTATCGGCATTAGGCAAGCCATCAAAATACTCCTGATTAAAGGCGCCAAGGGTTACGTCAAAATGATCGCTAAACATATGACTATTATTTTAACATGAATTATGTTTTAATCGAATAAATAATTATGGCTAACCAAACAATTAAACAAACCACTCAAATTTTAGAGGCCGGAGGCGTGGGCATTTTACCAACGGACACCCTATACGGTTTGGTGGGACAAGCGCTAGACAGAAAGGCTGTGAAGCGAATTTATGAACTTAAGGCGAGGAAAGAAAAAAATCCTTTTATTATACTTATCTCCTCGCTCGACGATTTGCCGAAATTGAACATCAAACTTGACCGAAAAATCAAAAATTTTTTAAAAACTATTTGGCCGGGACCAGTAAGTGTTGTATTAGACTGCCCTAACAAAAGATTAAATTATTTGCATCGCGAAACAAAAACTTTGGCTATTCGTTTGCCTAAAAGTAAATTTTTACAAAACTTGATCAAACAAACCGGACCTTTGGTTGCCCCGTCGGCCAATCCTTTGGGTTCGCCACCGGCTGAAACGATTGCCGAAGCCAAAAAATATTTTCCTAACCTTGACTTTATCGTCAGCGTCGGCAGAAAGTTGGCCGGTCAGCCATCGACCTTGATTAAAATTAAAAATGGTAAAATAGAAACATTACGACAAGGTCGAATTAAAATTAAACAAAAAGAAATATGATTACTTACGATGATTTTAAAAAAGCCGAGTTGAGAGTCGCTGAAATTTTATCGGCTGAGAGAGTCGGGGGTTCGGAAAAACTTCTTAAGCTGGAGGTTAGTTTGGGCAACGAAAAACGGCAGATCATTGCGGGAATTGGCAAAGCTTACGAACCAGAGATTCTGGTTGGCAAGGAGGTCGTTATCGTGGCAAATTTGGAGCCCCGCCAATTAATGGGCTTAGAGAGCCAAGGGATGCTCTTAGCGGCTTCGATCGAGACAACGGGACCCATTCTGCTTATCCCCGATTCCCACATTGACCCCGGAGCTGAAGTCAGGTAGATTGGGAAGGTATTATAAGGTAATCTATTAAATTATGAACGAGAATCGATCCTCCTTAGCTGTCCCAATTGCTATTATTGTCTGTATTTTGATCATCATTGGAGCCTTTTATTACCAAAGTCAAAACCCAGGAAAACCGGCCAGCAATCAAACGGCCTCATCGACCGTCCCCGCTGAACTCAGCCAAATTTTACCGCCCGCCGAAAATATTGACATGGCCAAGTTCCGCTCGGTTGACGCCACAGACAAGATCCGAGGCTCGGCTAACGCCCCGATAAAATTAGTCGTTTATACCGACCTTGAGTGTCCGGCTTGCAAATATTTTCACACCCAACTTAAAACCCTTGAGGGCCGGTACGTACCAGAGGGAACCGTGGCGATTATTTATCGTGACTTCCCCCTTGACTCTCTTCACTCAAAGAGTCGGACAGAATCCCTGGCCGCTGAATGTGTTAACGAAACCGGAGGCCTAGAGAAATACTGGCAATTTGTTGATAAGATTTTCGAAATCACCCCGTCTAATAATGGCCTCGATTTAGCCAAACTGGGTGAGACAGCAAAAGCCCTTGGTATTGATACCAAGACCTTTGACGCTTGCGTGGCCTCAAAGAAATATGCCGATAAAATCCAAAAAAGCGTTGATGAGGCCCTTGCTCTTGGCGCTCAAGGTACCCCATTCTTCGTGTTAGTAACTCCGAATCAAAATATTCCGGTCTTCGGCGGAATACCGGCCGATCGCTTAGCTGCCGCTTTTGATTTGCTACTGGGCAAAACTTCAGATTCCCCTGCCTCAGCCAGCACCACGGCTCAATAAAAAATTATTAAAAAGGCTGAAGGCGGACCTCGCGGGGTCCGCCTTTTGCGTCTTCCGATCATCGTTTTCGCCGCTCAGGATTGAGCAGCCAATAACACGAATGACCCTCCCTAGTCACCGAACAGTCAGGCGTGAAATCAAACGCCGGCCCACACTTGACAGTTATGGGCAATCCCGATTCCTCGATCTTCGCCTGAAGTATTGGCCGAAGACGTTGTTCAAACTCCCCTTGAAGAACCAGGTCGTTTCGGTTATTGAACTTCTCGATTTCTCCTTCAGGGAGTACTTCGGATACGGTTTCCCTGACCATCTCGTGGTATCTCTCCTCCCAGTTGAAGTCTTTAAGGAGATCGAGTATTGATTGCGCGGTGTCGAGATCACAGTAGGGTATTGCGGGCTCAGTCACAATTTCGAGCACCGCTTTTTCACCATACTTGACCGACACTGAGCAAAGGTGCTCGAAACCGAGGTAGGCAACCCCGAATTGGCTTTCAATCGCCGTTAGGACCCCCGGGCTAACCAGTTCATCATCCGGGTACAGTTCAACGACTTTGTCTCCCATCAGGCGAACATTGCCCAGGAAGACCATCTCGGGCCAGTCCTTGGCCGGGATTGGCCGAGAACGAGAATGCTCGAGATAAATAACGAACGGTATAGCAAACAGGATAAACAGGAATCGCAGCTTGTTAACACTCATGGCGGAACCTCCTCCAAATGTCGACTAGGCAGAACAGCAGGGAAAACATTTCCCCTTCCGTCACAATTTAAGCACAGAAATAACCTATTGCCAAGAGATAATTAATAGCCCATCAATTTTTTCGCTTTTTCGTGTTGGCGAATCTTTTCGTGAGCTTTAGCCTCAATTTGGCGGATACGTTCGCGCGTCACCCCAAACTCTTTGCCCACTTCTTCAAGGGTGCGCATTACGCCGTCTTTCAAACCGTGACGCATTTCTAAAATTCTTTGCTCCTTCGGCGTTAAGTCACCCATAATTTCATCAATCTGGTCACGCAAAATTCGGCGGGAAGAATCTTGGTCGGGCGAAGCAATTTTATCATCAGCAATAAATTCTCCCAGAGTTGATTTTTCATCATCATCGTCGGTTGGTTTATCAAGCGAAGCGGTACTTTGGTCGATTTTTTCGATGGTGTGAATTTTCTCGACTTCGACGCCCATTTCGGTGGCAATTTCTTGCGGGAGTGGATCACGGCCCAGATCTTGCGATAAGCGACGATAAACCTGTTTGTACTTGGCAATGGTCTCGACCATGTGCACGGGGATGCGAATGGTGCGCGACTGGTCAGCTAAAGCGCGAGTCACTGCTTGCCTGATCCACCAAGTCGCATAGGTCGAAAACTTATAGCCCTTGCGCCAATCAAATTTCTCGACCGCTTTAAAGAGGCCAATATTCCCCTCCTGAATCAAATCGAGCAAAGACAAGTCCTGGCTCCGGCCAATATATTTTTTGGCAATCGAGACCACTAAGCGCAGGTTGGCATTAGCTAAGTCTTTTTTGGCATCGTCATCGCCGGCTAAAATTCGCTTGGCCAATTCCTTTTCTTCTGACCCGGTTAAAAGTTTATATTTCCCAATCTCGCGCAAATACATTTGGACTGAGTCAAGAGAGACGTCACCACGTTCAACTTTTATCTTCTCATCAATTTTAATATCAGCGTCGAGCAAACTGCCCTCCTCCAAAATATCAATTCCCACTTCCTCGAGTCGAGTGTAGAGCTGATCTAGCCAAAGAATATCGTTCTCAATATTGGGAAATTCTTTAAGAATTTCAGAGTAGGTAATAAATCCGCGACCTCGGCCCTTAACAACTAGAGCTTCAACTTTCTGATTAGTCTTTTCCTCAAGACTTTGACCATTTTTTTTGATGGCCGCCAATTCTTTCTTATTAATGACCGCCACAGATTTGGCGGGCTTTTTAGGAACCGATTTTTTAGGCCTTTTAACCAATCGATTTTTCTTGGCCAACTTTTTCTTACCTAACCTTGGCAAGGCTGCCTTTTTAGACTTAGCCTTGGTTTTGAGCTTGAGTTTAGACTTTGTTTTTACTCGCCGGCCGAGAGGTCGGCTTTTCTTCACTTTTTTCTTAGCCTTCTTGACTTGTTTTTTGGCCATAATTATTTTTTTAATTTATTAATCGCAATTGATAATTCTTGACATTTTTTCAAACTAGCGTCTAGTTTGGCCTCATCTTTATTTTTCTCGGATAATTGGACATCGGCAAAGGTTTGCCGTAACTCGGCCTTAAGCTGTTCTTCCCGCCAATTATTGGCCAGATCCTCTAATTCAGCCGTAAGATCCTTCTCTGGATCATACCAGAGCTCGGCCGTTAATGCCAAACGCCCCCTCTCTGATTCTGCCCTTTTAATTTTAGATTCAAAGACCTCTTGGCTCCATAATTCAATTAATCTAGTATTGGCCTTTTCTGCTTCGCTCTTGTCGAAGAGTAAGAAATAAAGCCCTAAAATTTTCTCCTCGATCAGCTTCTGGCGACTGATCACTTCGGGAGCAATTACGGCCGGTGCTAGTGCTTCATCATTATTTATTTTTTGCAGATCCGACCAAATGGCCTCTTCGCTGATATGAAGCAAACTTGATAATTTAGCGACAAAATGAGCCTGCTCCATTTTTTTGTTAAGGGCCTTAACATAGGGCAAAACATAATTATTAATTCCCAAATTAAGCTCCAAACCAGTCTTCCCCTCCTCCTGCAAGGTATCAATCATAAAATCGATATAGTGCTTTGCGCCGATAATGACTTTGGCCCAACCTGCTGGATCAGCTTTGATTACCTCGGCCGGATCTTCACCGCTTGGCAATTTAGCAATTTTAACGTTAATTTCTTCCTGCCTAATTAAATTAATTGCCCGTAAAGAGGCCTTGAGCCCGGCTAAATCATAATCATAAGCTAAAATAATATTGTCGGTTAAACGCTTAACCAATTGGATGTGTTCCTCCGTTAGAGCGGTGCCAGATACCGCAACCGTATTAGTGGCGCCAGCTTGATGAGACATAATGAGATCCATTTGCCCTTCAACAAAAATGCACTCGTCATTTTGCCGTATCGCTTGCTTGGCCCGATCATAACCATATAAAATCTTTGATTTATTATAGAGCTCCGTCTGTGGCGTATTAATGTATTTAGCCATTGTTTCAGTCTCGACCCCGAAAATTCGCCCTGAGAATCCAACTACTTTGCCATTGGGACTGGAAATCGGGAACATCAAGCGCGAGCGAAAACGGTCGTAACCGCGCCCCGCCTTGGGCCCAGTATTGGTATTTGAGATCACTAGACCAACCTTGATCATTTCATCCTCGTGATAGCCCGAGCGAACCAAATGGTCATAGACCCCACGCCAAGCCTCCGGCACAAAACCCAAACGAAAATCTTTGATGCTTTGTTCGGTCAAACCTCTTTTAATAAGATAATCACGCGCCTCTTTGTTTTGATCCAATTGTTGCGAGTAAAACTTAGTCGCCTCTTCGAGTAAACTGTATAGACGATTATTGGCCAGGCCTTCTCCTCGACGCAAAGGCTCAAGCTCGACGCCGGCTCGCTCGGCCAAGACCCGCAGGGCTTCGATAAAATCGAGTCCTTCAATTTCTTGCACAAAGCTGATGATGTCCCCGCCCTTATTACAACCGAAACAATGATAAGAGCCCCGCGTCGGTGAGACGAAAAATGACGGGGTTTTTTCGTTATGAAAGGGACAGCGTCCCCGATAATTGATCCCTGCTTTTTCGAGCTTCAAGTAAGAACCGACCACGTCGACAATAGAAAGTTTCGCCTTGATTTGTTCAACCGAAGACGCCATTTAGCTTATTGTATCATCTTTTTAATTTTCCTGGGGAGAGATAACGATTCCCTCATCGGTGACCATCTCTTCCTCCAATTCTTTGCCATAATCGGGAATTAGACCAGTACCAGCCGGAATGAGCCGACCAATAATCACATTTTCCTTTAAGCCCTTGAGCTTGTCGAGCGAGCCCTTGATGGCCGTATCAATTAGAACTTTGGTCGTGTGTTGGAAGGAGACAGCTGATAAGAAACTAGAGGTCGAGAGTGCCACTTCAGAAATACCAAGTAAAGTAATTTCGGCAATCGCTTCCTGTTGCCCCGCTGTTTTAGCCAATTCATTTTCCTCAACCAACTCAAAAAGTTCCACGATTTCGCCGGTCACAAATTTGGTATCGCCAGGATCCTTAATTCGGCGACGAGAAAACATTTGTCGAACGATCAACTCTATGTGTTTTCGGGCGATATTAACACCCTGAAGCTCGTAGATGGCGTTAATTTCTTTGATCACATAGTTTTCAGTGGCATCCTTTCCTGCCATTTTAAAGAGAATCGGCAACTCGGCCGGACCATCGGTTAAGAGATCGCCCTTCTTAATATTAGCACCCTTCTTAACCAGTACCGTGCGGATAAACGGCACGCTAAATTCCAAACTACTGTCGCCGGACTTTTTGCGATGCTCGGGATCAACCAAAACATTGATAATGTATTCTTTCCCCGCATTGCGTACCTCCGTTACGGTACCGTCAACCGGCGAAATCAGAGCTGGATTTTTAGGCGTGCGTCTTTCGAAAATTTCTTCAACTCGAGGTAAACCTCCCACGATATCAACGCCACCAGTACCGATACCACCAGAGTGTTTTGTTCGCATGGTTAGCTGGGTACCAGGTTCACCAATGGCCTGGGCAGCGACAATGCCAACCGGCTGGCCAATCTCCACCAAGTGATTACGCCCCATATCGAGGCCATAGCACTTTTGGCAAAGACCTTTGGACAATTTACAGGCCAAAGGCGAGCGAATTGAGGCCTCGCTGATGTTTTCAGCTTCAATTTGGGCGGCATCAGCCTTAGATAAGAGATGCCCCCGCTTAAAGAGAATTGTTCCATCTTTATTAACGACATCTTTAGCCAAAACTCGACCCTTAATTAGATTGCCAATGCCAGAATCAAGAGAAGCAATCAGACTCTTGGTAACTAACTTGCCCTCGCGATCACCGCAATCTTCTTCGGTAATAATAATGTCTTGCGAGACATCAACTAGTTTGCGAGTCAAATAACCAGCCTTGGCGGTGTTAAGCGCAGTGTCGGCTAGAGTTTTTCTTGAGCCGTGAGTAGTAATGAAGTACTCGAGAGGTGATAAACCTTCTTTGTAACACGGGATAATCGGGAAATCGACTAAACGACCAGCGGTATTGATAATTAGACCTTTCATGCCCGCCATCTGGACAACCTGGCTAATAGAACCGCGGGCATTAGAATCAATCATGTAAGAAACTGAGCCTTCTTTGGCGAGAGATCCGGGGACAACTTTTTCAACTTTATTTTTAGCATTATTCCAGGTTTCAATCACTAGACGGTAGCGTTCGTTATCTGACAGGAAACCATCGTTATAATTATTTTCAATTTTTTCGACTTCTTGTTTGGCTTCAGCAATAATCCCGACTTTTTCGACAGGGACAGAAACATCATCCATCCCCCAAGTAATACCTGATTTCGTTGAATATTTAAAACCAAAATTCTTAATTTTATCCAGGATAAGAGCTGACTCCTCAACGCCATAACGTGCGATTATGCTCTCCACTAATTTAGCCATCGATTTACCAGTTACCTCCTTGTTGTAGAAAGGGTAATCAGATGGCAAATTATTGTTGAAGAGCAGACGCCCAGCCGAGGTTTCAAAAATTTGACCAGCAAACTCTCGATAGCGTTCCTTGTTGGTCGCCATAACTTTAATTTGAGCACGCAAATCTAGCTCACCAAAATCGTAGGCCAAGATTGCATCGTGGGGCGAGGTAAAACTTTTTCCCTCTCCTTTGGAACCAGCGACAAGTTTGGTCACCCAATAACTACCCAAAACCACATCAAGGCGCATGTTAATGACCGGATCGCCAGAGCCAGGCTTCAAGATATTACGGTTAGCCGCAATAATTTCACGCGCCTCTTTTTGCGCAATGACAGAGAGCGGAACATGTACCGCCATCTGATCGCCGTCGAAGTCGGCATTGAAAGCGGCACAGGTTAAAGGATGAAGGCGAATAGCGTTACCTTCAATTAAAAGAGGCTTGAAAGCTTGAATGCCCAAACGATGCAGGGTTGGCGCCCGATTCAACAAGACGTATTTATTTTCAATGACTCCTTCTAAAATTGCCCAGACCTCTGGCACTCCCTCATCAATGAGACGGCCGGCGCCACGAATATTGTAGGCCAATTCGTCTTTTAAGATTTGCGAGATAACGAATGGGCGAAAAAGTTCTAGCGCCATTTGTTTTGGCAAACCGCATTCATCTAGGGCTAATTCTGGTCCGACCACAATTACCGATCGACCAGAATAGTCAACGCGCTTACCTAAAAGATTCTGGCGAAAACGACCCTGCTTGCCTTTTAAGTTATCAGCCAGAGACTTAAGCGGCCGACGGCCAGCTTGGTTCATGGCTCCATCGCCCCCACCTTGGCGCATAGCGTTGTCTAAGAGCGCATCAACCGCTTCTTGCAAAATACGCTTTTCGTTACGCAAAATAACTTCGGGAGCATTGAGTTCAATTAATTTTTTTAGACGATTATTGCGATTGATCACCCGGCGATAAAGATCATTGACATCAGAAGTGGCGTGACGGCCACCATCTAAGGCGACCATCGGGCGCAAGGCGGGGGGGATAACCGGAATAACTTTCAAAAACATCCACTCCGGACGAACCCCTGAGCGCTCAAGAGACTTAACTAAGTTGTAGCGTTTGAGGACTTTGGGCTTTTCAAGCGAACTGCTTTTTTCAAATTGAGCACCCAATTCTTCTCGTAGTTTACCTAGGTCAATCCCCTTAAAAATAGAATGGATTGCTTCGGCGCCCAAACCAGCTTCGAAAACCGGCCCATATTTGAGCGACCAGCGATGATAGGTAATTTCATCAATCACCTTCCAAGGAGAAATACTGTCGACTTGGCGTTTGGTTTCCTGAAAAGAGAGTTTCAACTTTTCTCGTTCAACTTCGTCTTTAATTAATTTAATTTTTTGTTTATATTCTCCATCGAGCTCGCGTAGAATCCGAGCCTTTTCCTCTTCGTTAACTTTAGTAATTATATAGCCGGCAAAGTAAATGACCTTTTCGACTTCGGCCACCGAAAGTCCCAAGACTAAACCGATGCGCGACGGCACGCCACGTACAAACCAAATATGCGCTACCGGACTGGCTAGTTCGATGTGACCCATTCGTTCACGACGAACAATCGAGCGGGTTACCTCAACGCCGCATTTTTCGCAAATAATATCTTTATAGCGGATACGCTTATATTTGCCACAATAACATTCATAGTCTTTCTCTGGGCCAAAAATCCGTTCGTCAAACAAACCGCCGCGCTCAGAGCGTCCGGAGCGATAATTAATTGTCTCTGGTTTGGTTACTTCGCCATAGGACCAGTCCAAAATACGATCGGGCGAGGCGAGCCGAATCGACACCGCATTAAAATCAACTATTTTCTCCACCCGGCCCGGTCGCTTGATCGGACCGACATCCTCAATCAATTCATCGGGAATTTCGGTTTCGTGGTGATCGGTACTTTTTATGTTGTTTTTCATCGTTTTGATTTTTATTAGCGGTTAATCAAGTTTTTTTAATTCAATATCCATCGCCAGACCTTTGAGCTCGTTGAGCATGACATTAAACGAAGCGGGTATATTAGGCTGCTTGATTGGCTCACCCTTAACAATTGAGTCGAAGGTCGAAGATCGGCCGACAATATCATCAGACTTAATGGTTAGCATTTCGCGCAAGACATGGGCCGCGCCGTAGCCCTCAAGGGCCCAGACTTCCATTTCGCCAAAGCGTTGTCCGCCCCCTTGCGAGCGCCCACCAAGCGGCTGCTGAGTAATAAGTGAGTAAGGACCAATTGAACGCATGTGGATTTTATCTTCAACCATGTGCGCCAATTTCAGCATATACATATAACCAATGGCCACCTTTTGGCCAAAAGCTTCGCCGGTTTGACCGTCAAGAAGTTTGACCTTTCCATCCTCAGAAAAACCAGAGGCTTTCAATTCGCCTTTAATTTCTTCTTCCGTCACTCCGGCAAAAACCGGGGTAATGGCTTGATAGCCCAAAGTATTAGCCGCAAGGCCTAAGTGCATTTCGAAAATTTGTCCCAGGTTCATACGAGAAGGTACGCCAAGCGGAGTTAAAATCACGTCTATGGGCGTGCCATCAGCCATAAACGGCATGTCCTCCTCTGGTAAGATCTTAGAGATAACACCCTTGTTACCGTGACGACCGGCCAATTTGTCGCCAGCTTGAACATTGCGCAATTGAGCAACTTGAACTTTGACTTTTTTGATAATGCCCGACTCCAACTTATCACCCTGTTCGCGCGAGAAAACCTTAATGCCAATTACTCGTCCCTTGCGGCCATGAGGCATGCGCAAAGAGCTATCTTTAACATCGCGTGCTTTTTCGCCAAAGATCGCTCGAAGCAATCGTTCTTCAGGCGTTAATTCGGTTTCGCCCTTTGGAGTAATTTTGCCGACTAAAATATCGTTTTGCTCAACTTCAGCGCCCAAACGGACAATGCCGTCTTCGTCAAGATTTCTTAATTTAGCTTCGCCGACATTAGGGATATCGTGAGTCGTAATTTCAGGCCCCAGTTTGGTGTCACGAACATTAGTCTCAAATTCTTCAATATAAATTGAGGTAAATTTGCTATTCTTTACCAAGCGTTCAGACAAAATGATCGCATCTTCATAGTTGGCCCCGCCCCAGGGCATGAAGGCCACAAAAACATTTTGACCAAGCGCCAATTGACCATTAACGGTTGAAGACGAGTCCGCCAAGAGGTCCCCTTTTTTCACTGTGTCACCGACATTGATAACCGGTCGATGATGAAAACAGGTGTAATCATTAGTCATTTTAAAATTAGCGAGAACATAATAATCGCTCTTGCCATCTTCTTTCTTTATAACGATATGCTGCCCGTCAACTTTAGTAATCGTACCGGCGCTCTCAGCTAAAACCAGGCGGCCTGAATCATGAGCGGCCTTATCTTCAGCTCCAGTTGCGACCAGAGCCGCCTCTGGACAGATACAAGGCACAGCCTGTTTCTGCATGTTTGAACCCATAAGGGCGCGGTTGGCATCATCATGCTCTAAGAAGGGAATCATTGAGGTCGCGATTGAATAGGCTTGGTTAGGTGCAACATCAATATATTCGACCTCCTCACGTTTTACTAAGCCAGGATTAGCGTTACGCCGGGCCTCAATAAAGTCATCGAGTAATTTGCCGCTGTCGTCATAAGACACGCTGGCGTGAGCAACCACGTGTCGCTCTTCTTCGAGCGCGTTTAAATAAACAACCTCATCGGTAATTTTACCTTTCTCTACCTTGCGATAGGGCGCTTCAATAATACCGAATTCGTTGACACGGGCATAAGAGGCCAGGTGCAAAATTAAACCAATGTTTGGCCCTTCGGGAGTATGAATGGGGCAAACCTTGCCATAATGCGAAGAGTGCACGTCGCGGACTTCAAGACCGGCGCGCTCACGAGTGAGACCGCCCGGACCAAGCGCCGATAAGGTGCGCAAATGTTCGAGTTCGGCTAACAAATTTTCTTGACTCATAAATTGAGACAATTGATTGGTCGAGAAAAATTCCTTAAGGCGAGCTTGAAGCGGGCGCGGTGAAATAATCTGAACCGGTAAGAGAGTAACGGCATCGACGGTCGACATGCGATCCTGAATATTACGCTTCATCTGCATCATGCCCACCTTAAGTTTGGCCTGAAGCATTTCGCCGACACAGCGAACCCTTCTGAACCCCAAGTGGTCAATGTCATCTTCTTTCGCATTTTTACTTGTGTTGAGAGTAATAACATTGGCCACAATAGTAACCATATCGTCAAAGGACAGGATGCGATTTTCTTTCTCTTCCTCAGACAATTTTTTATCAAAGCGTTGGTTAAAACGCATCCGACCGACCGAAGACAAGTCGTATTTCTCACGATCAAAAAGACCGCGAACGAATTCCCGAGAATTAGCCGGTGTGGCCAAGTCGCTGTCGCGCAAACGCTTGTAAATTTCAACAAACGATTCAATGGCCGTTTTGGCATGGTCCTTAGTAAGCGCTTTTTGGATATAAGAAATGTCTACCTTGCGATCGGCAAAAACTTTGATCAATTGTTCGTCGTTTAACTCTTTGCCTTCGCGATCGGCAAAAACACGTAACAGCGAAGTAACCGGGAATTTGCGCTTGCGATCAATGCGAACATAAATCACATCATCGATCTCTGTTTCAAACTCAATCCAGGCACCGCGCGCCGGAATAATTTTCGCGCCGAAAAATTTTCGCCCCTTCAATTCGTTGGCCGTGAAGAAAACTCCGAACGAGCGAGCGAGTTGGGGTACAATCACGCGTTCGATGCCGTTGATCACAAAAGTCCCATGATTGGTCATCAGGGGAAAATCGGCGAGGAAAATTTCTTGTTCCTTTTCTTGATTAAGCGATTTGTTCGTTAACTTAACTCGCACGCGCAGTGGTGCATCATAGGACAGGTTATTATCACGCGCATAATACTCGTCGTGTTTCGGCTCATCAAGTTGAAAGCCAACGAACTCCAAGGCAAACTTTTTGGCCGAGTAATCGTTGATCGGCGAATACTCTTTAAACAATTCTTTTAATCCTTCTTTAATCAGCCACTCGTATGATTTGTTCTGTACTTCTACCAGATCAGGCATCGAAGCCAAGGGCTTTTTGTAGCGCGAGAAATATTTTTTCTTCATTACCAAAGGGGTTAGACGAAATTTATAAAAATAAAGCTCCCAAAAATTGCACCGGATTAATAAGGTTAAATCCTAGAACCAAAGTCCCAAGAACGCCCGAGAAGACCCCGGGGAACCGGTTAAAAAGAAGTATTTCTTGCTAGAGTCACGTCAAAAACTCAATCCAGCTGACTGACCTTAATCATATCTCAAGCCAAACCAAATGTCAAATCCTTTTCGTGTCAAGGGGGATAAAATGTGGACAACCCATGAGCGTAGCGAATGGAGCAGTCCTCGTATGAGGATAAGTCCTAAAATAAGGCTATTTTGAGACTTTAACCTTTAGCTTCCACTTATCAATCTTGGCATGGTGGCCAGAGAGAAGAACTTTCGGCACTGAGTAGGATTTTAGCTTGCCCGTAGAGTCTTTGGCTTTGAAAATTTCAGGACGAGTGTAAGTCTCCGAACTGGAGACCCGTTTTTCTTCAAGCGAAACATCGTTGCCAAGCACGCCCGGGATTTGACGGGCAATTGAGTCGATCATCACCAGGGCCGGCAATTCCCCGCCGGTTAGAACATAGGGGCCAATAGAAATTTCTGCCACCTCCGCACCGCTCCGGCGAGCCAAGTCCGCTTTCAGAATCTTTTTCACTCGAGCATCAATCCCCTCGTAGTGCCCACAGACGATAATGATGTGTTCGTATTTTTTTGAGTAGCTTTCGGCTAATTTATTATCAAAAATTTTACCGGCCGGAGTGGTAATGAGAACAAGAAGTTTTAGTCCGCCAGCTGACGGATAGTTTTTAGCTTTAAGTGAAGAACGAGAAAGTTTAGCAATATTTTTCTGAGCCGCCGAAATCGCGCGAATAACCGGCTCAACTTGCATTACCATCCCTGGCCCGCCGCCGTAGGGCCGGCCATCCACTTTTTTGTGCTTATCAAGTGAATAATCGCGCGGATTGTAAAAATGAACTTTGATCTTTTTTTCTTTTTGAGCGCGCCAAAGCATCGAACTGTTTAGGTACGACACAAAACTCTCGGGAAAGATCGAAATAAGATGAAAGATTATCACTATTTATTTATAATTTGACCACACAAGGCCAATCGCTCACTGGCGCCAAAAATACCGCTGGCTGACAAATTATTGTCACGCTGCCAGTGTTTGAGAGCCCCCATTGTTAACCGGCCAAAATAACCGGTGGGCCCAGCGATATCAAGGTAACCGCTCGCCCGCAAAAACTTCTGAACCAAAACGACGTCCGAGCTCAAGCCATCGCCATCACCATTGCCGAGAGACAGGTTCTGATCGAAAGGGCAATCGGCTGTTGGCCGATTTTGCAAAATCGCAATTTGCGCCTTCAATTTGGTTAATTGGGCCTGGAGTTGGTCCAAAGTTGCTCCACGACCAGCGAGCGGTGAAACAATTAGGAGAGCAAGGAGAAGCAAAAAGGGGTATTTTTTCATAATCTAATTTATTAACGGTAATGATTAATTAATAATTAATCCAAACAAAAAACTGTGCTATTTCGACAATAGCACAGTTTTTTGTTGTTGTAAATTCTAGAGATCTTTGAGATCGTCCATCGCGGCATCAACCGAACGGGCGGCGCTCCCGGGAACAACCGAGGCTGGGCGCATCCCACCTTCGGGCTCGTTGATCTTCAAATTAACGCGAGCATTCATCTTCATGCCAACAACGCGAAGCAAGGTGCGGATCGCTTTGGCAGTATTGCCTTGGCGACCAATGATCTTGCCCATGTCAGCCGGATCAACTTCGAGAGTCATTAAAACACCCATTTCGTCTACCTTGCGGTCGATTTTCACGGCCTCTGGTTTGTCAACAAGCGCTCTAACAACGAAATCGAGAAATTGCTGATCTTGATTCATTGCAGTAATCTTTTGGTGCTGATAATCTTTCGACCTGACTAACTTTCTTTAATGATACGGTAATTAAAAATTTTTGTCTATTCAGCAATGGGCTCAGTCGAAACTTCTTCTTCTGTCTCTTCGATAACGGGTTCAACGACAGCTTCTTCGACAACTTTCTTGGCTTCGGCCTCCTTCTCGTCTACCATAGCTTTAGCAGCAGCGGCAGCAGCCTTTTCCTCATTGGCCTTAGCCGCGGCTACCGCCGCGCTCGCCTTCTTGCCTAATTTTTTGGAAGAAACATCAACCGCCTTACCTTCTTTAATCCCCTTCTTGATTAAAAGATTGCTAACGGTATTTGAAGCCTTCGCTCCAACCGAGAGCCAATAATTAATGCGTTCAGCCTTAAGTTCGGTACGATCACCGCGAGCATCGTGAGAACCGAGAATCTCAATCGCCTTACCGCTTTTCGCCGCCTCGCGAGAATCAACAACAACGACCCGAAAAGATGGGTCATTTTTGCGGCCAACGCGTTGTAATCTAATCATTAACATGCAGACAGAATACTAACAAAATAATGGTCAAACGTCAACAAAATGTTATACTCCCCTTATGGCTAAAGCCAAAAAGATAGAGCCACCCAAAAAAGAAAAGATTTTTGTCGATAGCGAAACGCTCGAAATACCCTTCCCGCCCGAGGCAGAGCACGAAGCCGAGCAAATCGCTCAAACCGGCCAAGCCAGTATTGAGGCTGAGGTCAAAGGAGGACAAAGACGCGATTTTCGCCAAGTCACCACTTTTACGATTGACCCGGTGCGAGCGCGCGACTTTGATGACGCCCTCTCGCTTCGTGAATTACCAAATAGGCAGTATGAGATTGGTGTGCACATCGCCGATGTTTCCTTTTATGTTCGACCAGGTACCGCCCTTGACGCCGAGGCCCAGACCCGGGCAACCTCGATTTATTTAATCGATCGCGTTTTGCCGATGTTGCCTCATGCTCTCTCCGACGACTTGTGCAGTCTTAAACAGGGAGTAGATCGGCTGGCTTTCTCGGCGATTTTTACCATGGATAGTGAAGCGAATATTTTGAGTCAGTGGTTCGGTCGGACAGTAATTAATTCAAATCGACGGTTTACTTACGAAGAGGTCGAGGCCATCATTGCAAATGACGGCCGAGATCCCGAGCAAAGCGAGGGAAAGAATAATCAGTTTGCCAAAGAACTCACCCTTCTTAAAACCCTCGCCCACAAACTAGATAAAAAGAAAATTAAAGCCGGCGCCCTCGCTTTTGAAGAGGATGAGTATCATTACGAGGTTGATGCCGACGGTAAACCAATTTCGATTATTAAGGCCGAGCGCTTAGAAAGTCACAAATTGGTGGAAGATTTTATGTTGCTCGCTAACAAACAAGTGGCCGAGCAGGTAACGAAGATTATCCTTCGCTCTCGCTCAGGACCTGCCGGCCAATTCGTTTACCGTATTCACGATCGACCCGACCCAGAGAAACTCCAAGATTTTTTCGCCTTTGTAAAACTTTTCGGCCATAAAATAAAAATGGAAGAAGGACAAAAACAGAAGATCACTCCCCTTGCCCTCAATAATTTTCTTAAAACGCTCGCTGGTTCGCCCGACGAAGATGTGATCAATGATGCCGCTGTACGCTCAATGAGTCGAGCCACTTACTCAACTAAAAATATCGGCCACTTCGGTCTCGCCTTCAAATATTACACGCACTTTACCTCGCCAATTCGTCGTTACCCTGATTTGCTCGTCCATCGTTTGTTTGACTATTATCTAAAGAAAAAACCCGTGCCCGTAGAACTTTTGCAAGATCTCGATAATCTTTGCGCTCACTCAAGCGAACGCGAACAATTTGCTACCATCGCCGAGCGCGATTCAATTAAGCTCGCTCAATGCCGTTACCTTGAAGAACGTAAGGATAAGGTTTATGACGGCATTATTGCTTGGATGGCCAATTTTGGTTTATTTATTGAAGAGCTCTCAACTGGCGCCCGTGGCCTTGTTCACTTTAGCAATCTTCCGAAAGACTATTATATTTTTGATGAAAAAAAGATGGTCGTTACCGGCAAACGTTCTCACGCCACCTACCGCCTTGGCGACACCGTTAAAGTCCGGGTACTCTCCGCCGACGAAGAAAAAAGATTGATTGATTTTTCAATAGTTTAAAAATTTTAGAAAACAGTCAGGCCCCGCGCTAGCGCACGCACGAGGCCTGACTGCCTTGCTTGCGCCCGCGTGGGGCCCATTACTTCTTCCAGAGATCCTCGGGAACTTTTGCCTTGTAGAGATCGACGGAGCGAACCAGTTTGGCCCGGTAAACAGGATCACCCTGATCACCTAGGGAGGAACACTGAACAAAGACAAACTTCCGGTTCCCGGCAGATCTAATCATCGGCACATAAGTCCGCGTATAGTTCACCGTAATCAGTGTGGGACGACCACCCAATAGATCCGCCGATGCAACGAGGAATCGGTCGTTCGTAATGGGATCAATCTCCGCCCCGGCCTTTTCCTCAAGAACTGGCCACCAGCCCATGTCCTTGTTTGTCACCGTATATACAGCAACCGGTAATGGCGCCTTGTTACTGTT
>JBAZRF010000008.1:28622-43281 GCA_041663165.1 Minisyncoccota bacterium
CAACGATAAACCGTTTCTGAATCTTACTCAATTACCTAGCCTCCGGCCTTTTGGCCATTATTCTCGAATCTCTTGTTACAAAGGCGCACGCCGCCCGATATTCATTTCTGCTCTTCATTATACACCCAAATAAAGATAATGTCAATATCGCCTATTTGGCGTACTGGGTGGCTTCGTCAAACTTAATCGAGATCAGCCGCGATACCGAATCAGAGACCATCGTTACGCCATAGAGAATACTCGCGCGGGACATCGTTTCGCGATTGTGAGTGATAAGAATGAGTTGAGAATATTTGGAGAGATTCTCAATCATGTCGGCATATTTCCTCGAATTAGCTTCATCAAGCGCGGCATCGGTTTCGTCAAGAATCAAAAATGGTGGCGGATTTACTTGCGACATCGCGAAAAGTAAAGCAATCGAAGTCAGCGCCCGCTCCCCGCCCGAGAGCATCGCGAGTCCTTTAATTTTTTTACGAGGGAGGCTAACATTAATCTCGACTCCGGGCTTTAGCCCGGAGTCGTCCTCCGTAGCGAGAGCGAAGGAGGACTCTCCCATCTCTTCATCCCCCAAACTTAAACCCAAATCGTCCCGCTTCTTAGTAGGCTTGAGTAACTCCAAATTAGCATTACCTCCACCAAAAAGTAAGGCAAAGAATTTTTGAAATTCCGAATTAATTTTAACAATGCCGGTATTAAACTCGCCGTCAATTTTGGCCCGAAGTTCGGCCATAATTGCAAGCAAACTTTCTTTACTCTTGGCCAAATCTTCGAGCTCCTTCGCCAAGAAGGCATCGCGCTCTACCACCTCATCATGTTCGCGCAAAACCTCCCCGCTCTCAACTCCCATATCTTCAAGTCGGATTTTAATCCGTTCAATCTTACGCCGACGATCCTCTTGCCCTCCCCGTTCTTCATCTTTAATTTGCTCCCAACTAATCAGTAAGTCTGAATAATTTAGCACCTCACGTCCGACCAAAATCCCCGCTTCGCCTAGTTCGCGTTTAAAATTTTCTTCTTCGATATTTAATGTCTCTTGTTTGGCCAGCAGAGTTCTGACTTGAAGTTCGAGTTCGCTTCTCTTTGCTCGTAATTCATAAAAATCATGCTCGGCATTCTGCGCTGTTTGGCGCAACTGAACAATTTTCTCTTTGCGATCAGTCACTTCGCTCTGCCACTCTGCCTCTTCTTGATCTAAGCCCTCAACTTGTGCTTGGAGCTTCTCGTGTTCGTTTTTGATCCCGGCGAATTCGGCTTGCGGTTCGCGACCAGCCTCTTCTTTGGCTTCGTAATTTTTTAAAAAATCGTGCAGATGTGCGCGCAAATTCCTAATCGTATTTTTTACTTCTTCGAGATCAGTTGACTGTTCAATCTCGTTGAATTTATTATCTAGATCAGTAATCCACGACTCCGCTTCAGCCAGGGGGATTTTTATTCCGGGCGCCACACGTTTAGTCTCCTTTTCTCTTACTTCAAGTAAACCTTCTAGTCGCCCGAGAGCTCGAGCTAGTTCATCTTTTTGTAGACGCAAAGTGCGAATCTTCGTTTCTAACTCTCTTAATTGGTTTTCTTCTTCAATAATCTCCGCTTGATGACCACCAGCTTGTTGTTTTTGTTCTCTCTCTTGTAATTGTCGCATTACTCGTTCAAGCTCCGATTTAGGACTGGTGATTTCGTTAGTCAATTTTTCTTTCGTCTTCGCCAAATATAATTCTTCGCGTTTAAGATAATCGCCATATAAATTTTGCAATTCAATTTTTAGTTCGCGCACTTTTTCAATCTTCTCAACTTGTTTTTTTAAAAATTTGAGATGAGGCGCAATTTCTCGACGAATTGACTCAACTTGTTTGATATTATCTTCAGTCTTCCCTAATTTTTTTTCGCTCTCGGAGAGCTTCCATTGATAAATTTTTAAACCCAGGGCATCTTCGATCATCGCTCGACGCTCCACCGGATTAGCATTCAAAATCCGATCGGCTTCGCCCTGGCTGATGATATGGTGACCCGAGGCACCAAGCGAGATGCTCGCCAGGAGTTCAATAATATCGCGTAAGCGCACCACCGAACCGTTGATCTTGTATTCGTTGGTTCCGTCGCGAAAAACCTCGCGTGAAATTACCACCTCATCAAAATCAATTGTTTGAAATTTCCGGTTGGTGTTATCAAAGGTAACAGAAACAGAAGCGCGAGAAAGACGCCCAAGTGATGATGAGCCATTAAAAATCAGGTCTTCGCCCCGCTTGCCCCGCAAAGATTTAAGTGACTGTTCGCCCAAAACCCATTTAAAAGCTTCAGCCACATTCGATTTGCCCGAACCGTTGGGCCCGACAATAGCCACCACCGGCGCGTCAAAAAAGAGCGTTTCCTTCCGCCCGAAACTCTTAAACCCCGACAACTCCAGTTTCTTGAGGGTCATTAGTAATATTTTATCGTATAATTTGTCTTTTCGCTATCCTCTTCGACTTTTTGACCCATTGATAAATTGGTGCTTAGATAAAGGGCAGATATCGACGCGAACGAAAATCTTTGGACATCGACGTGAGGAGAACTGCCATGGGAGAAAGTGAGACTAGGGGCATACTAATAGGAAAAGATGCAGTCTGCGCCAACGGTGGCGGTAAAGTGGTGACAGTAGACGGGGGCAAGGTTCAACTGAAGATGGAGTGGTCAATCAAGGGCGGACCTTGCCAGTGGCATCCGGTTGACCAAGTCTATCTCTGCGCTTCGCCAATTGTCATCTATCGGCTGACCCAGCCAGTGACCGATTGGGATGGCCACTGGGGGCAAAACTTCACTTCCAGCGTAAGCTCGGTGAGAAGTTGGAGAGAAGCTCGGGTCCTCCTAAGAGCAGCCGTGGGTAATGAGGTGATCATTGCCATCAACAGTGAGACCAGGAGGGTAGAGATCTCCGATCGTCCTGGACTCACGAACGGGCATCAATATCTTATGGTTTCGCCCGTGCTTGATCGGGTAACTATCGGCCAGACGTTTCGCTTCTACGAGCGAGTCGGTTGGGCGGTTAGGGCTGTTTGCCGATTTGAGCCCCGCAGTAACCGATATGTGCAACTGATCGACCTCGGGAAGAGCCGGCTGATGCCCCTTAGCAAAATGGTCGAGGAACACAATGCCCGCGTCATCAAGAAACTTCAGAAGCGTTGATTGCCGCCGCGCGAAGAAACAGCGAAGCTGCCGTTTCCCCGCCGGCGGCTTTTGCTTTTTATTTTTTAAACTACATTTGTGCAACACTCAGTGTTGCACATTTCTTCTGTCCCCTCTTCAGGTAGCCAGCCTGTTAGTTCCCTCTCCCAATCCTTTGATTTTTCATAAATTTGGCTAAATAAATCTTTTTCAACAAACGGATAACCCCTAATATTTAGGTAGGCGGGCAAACTTGACCATTGATATTCTCTTAGAAAACGAAGTGCCTCTTTTTTATTCCTTATGCCCTTTTCTTTCCAGTTAACCTCTGCTGACAACAAGTCCAATGGATTTAAATGAATATATAAGGGAAGATAATTGAAATACGCATCATTCCCAACATGAACAATTTTATAAGCTCCTTGAAACAAGTTGCCTGATCGAGAATAAAATTTGTTAAAATATTTAGAATACCCCATCTCAAGACGGTGCATTAAACGAGAAATACCATCCTTTACTAAAGGTTCTAAAATAAAATGAAAATGATTTGGTAAAAGGACAAAAGCATGAATTTTAACAAGAGCTTTCTCTGGCATACTTTCAAAAGAGCCCTCAAGATCATAACGAGAGATATTGGCAACGGTAAGATCCTCTGTATTAAATAAAACTAAGTTCACTAAAAATCTTTCGTAATCTTTCTTACTTAAGAATATTTTCCTCTTTTCTGTCCCACGATTAAAGACGTGATAAAGCTCACCTTCAGATATTTCAACATCCCTCATCCTTTATATTTTATAAAAGACAAAGAATTTGTGCAACACTCGGTGTTGCACATTTTGTTGCACATTTTCGTTTTATTGCCAGCCTTTAGTTTCGAGTCCCGCCCGGGCGGCGGATTGTTCAGCCTCTTGTTTGGCATGGCCGGAGCCTTCGGCGATTTTGGCGTCAGCAAGATAGAGGCCAACGGTAAATTTTTTGTCATGATCAGGCCCAGCTTCAGACAACACCTTATAGGTTGGAGTGATCCCCTCCGTTTCTTGAGCTTTCTTTTGAAAAGCGCTTTTGTAATCCTCAACCAGATTTTTTTTGATTACCTCGTCAGCTTTTGGGAAAACAGTTTTAGTAATAAAATTTTTGGCCGACTCATATCCGCCATCAAGATAAATCGCACCAACAAAAGCTTCAAAGGCGTTGGCTAAAATAATTTGCCGAGCCCGACCGGTATCTTTCGCCTCGCCTTTTGATAACATCAATAATTCGTTCATCCCCCACTCAAGCGCCAGCGCTCCGCAAGTATTGGCGTTAACCAAAGCGGCGCGATAAGCCGTGAGTTCTCCCTCCGGTTTATCGGGATAATTTCGATATAGCCAATCTGTCACCACCAATTCCAAAACAGCATCGCCCAGAAATTCGAGCCGTTCGTTGTGCTCCAATTCGGTATCTTTATGCTCATTCAAATATGACCGGTGAAGAAAAGCCTGCCTGAGCAAATCTTGATTTTTAAATTGATAGCCGATTTTTTGTTCAAAATCTTTCATAAGGCTAGGGTCAGATTAGCGTTTCAGTAAAATTTTGATCGCTTTGGTAATAATCGGTACCATGTCGTCATACATGTGCAGTTCGGGCACTTCGGCGAGCGGGAACCACTGCACGCCATCGAGCCCGCCCTTTTTCTCTAGCACCAAATCTGGCTTACCTTCTGTTTCGGCCAAAAAATAACTGACTTGCCGACGCGTTTTACCCTTCTCGGGATCAGAAGCGATATATTCGTTCATCCCTAATTCTTCACTAAGTTCGATATCCACACCCATCTCTTCTTTAATCTCACGGATAGTCCCGGCTTTAACATCCTCATCCTCTTCAATATGGCCTTTTGATAAGGTCCAGCGGCCAAAAACATCATGCACCATCGCTAGATAAATATCGCCATTGGCATCGCGCGAGTAGACCACAGCTCCGCCTAATTTCTCAACCGGCATTTGGTCGTAGGGAATATCGACAATTTTTTTCTTCTTAGCCGAAGTTTCATCTTTGCCCGGCTCGCCCAGCTCTTTGTAAACGGTCCCGAGCACGCCATTAACAAAGCGCCCGCTTGATTCGCCACCAAAAGTTTTGGCCAATTCAATCGCTTCGTTAATGGCCACTTTGGCTGGTACGTCGGCCCGATCACCAAAAATTAATTCATATAAACCAAGGCGTAAAACGTTACGATCAACAGCGGCAATTTGCTCAAGCGGCCAATCGGGCGCCGCTTTGCCAATAATTAAGTCGATCTTGTCCTCATGAGCAATAACACCATGGACAATTTCTTCAGTAAACGACAAATCTTCGATCCCAGGACCGAACTCAAGAGCAATACGCTTAATCGTTTCGTCAATCAGGGTGGCTGATTTAACACCCTCATGAAAATCTAATTCAAAGAGGATTTGCATTGCCAAGCTTCGACACAAATGACGATTAGCCATATTTTTTCAAAAATCTAAATTGTTTAAAACTTATTAGCTTTTAGCGGCAGCGCGCTTTTTCTTCGCCGCGGCTTTTTTCTCTACCTTCGCTATAACATTGACCACTTCCCGTCCACGATAAGTACCGCAATTGGGACAGACTTGGTGGCCCGCTTTGGGCGCGCTACATTTAGCGCAAGCGCCTAAAGTGGTTTTGTCTAACGCATGGTGAGACCGCCTATTCCCGGTATGAGCCCGGGTGCTACGCATTCTTACTACCATATAATTTAAATAATAGCTTATTTGCTCTTTATAATCAAGGAAGAGGGTGGAAGCGCACTCGAGTTCGCGCTCCTCACCCTCTTTCCAGACAGAGACAGGTACTACGCAATCAACGAGCGAGCAATCAGTCGCCAGGTTTTGAGTGAACTACCATGGCTTCGATTACCCTAGCCGTCCTTCTTGTATCCTGACGATTAGTCTTGTTAAATCGCCTCTCGGCATCAACCCTGACATCCTCGTCGGGCGCGTGGATCATCGCCCACTTAAGATGGCTGAGGCCAAGATCCTTTCTCTCAACAAGCAGTCCCCAAATCTCCAGGCGTTCCTCCTGAGAACCTGAGTTTTTCATTCTTGCGAGAAGGGCTACGGGACTTTCGATGTTGGCATTACTTGGGCTGTGTTCCTTCATACCTTATCCTTCCGGGCTTGTTCCCTGTTTCCTGTCCGTCTAAGGCTAAGCATACCACAAAAAATTATTTTGGCAAGTAGGTCGTGCGGTGGATTATTAGGACCCCAAATTCGGTGATTTTTTGGTAATGGAGTTTGGTGCCGTAACCTTTGTGTTGGTGGAAGTGGTGTTTAGGATATTTTTTACCAAGTTTGACCATTTCTCGATCTCTCGTAACCTTGGCCACAATCGAAGCTAGACTAATTATCAATTCTTTTTCGTCGCCCTTGATTATTGTTTGTTGATTGGGCCAGTTATCCGGCGCTTCTAGGCCACCGTCAAGCAACACTAGCGACTGAGCACGCGCCAGTGCGAAGTCCGACTTCAAGTGAGCCCGAAGTCGGACTTCGCACTGGCCGACTTCGCACAAGCATTTTTCAATCCCCTTTCTTATCGCCCAATTTATTCCCCTCTTATCTATTATTTTATTACTCACCAGCGCCACCGTGTGAGCCACTAAGTGGCTCACACTCAACTCTTCAATTTTGGCAAACCAAAAGTCGCGCTGTTTGGGTGTTAACTTCTTTGAATCCTTACCGACCGGATAATCTTTTAAAAATTTTTTAATCTTCGGCCAATTCTTGATCTGCCATCCCACTAGCCCCACCGCCACCGGCCCGGCCAAGGCTCCCCGCCCGGCCTCATCAATCCCGATTAGATATTTCGGATTTTTTGGTATAATCACCCTATGTCCTTTGTTCACCTCCATAATCACACCCATTATAGCCTGCTTGACGGGTTGATTAAAATTCCTAAATTAGTCAAAAAAGCCAAAGAATTCGGCATGCCCGCCGTCGCTATTACCGATCACGGCAGCATGTATGGAGCCATTGAATTTTATAAAAAATGTTTAGCCGAAGATATTAAACCAATCTTGGGTTGCGAAATCTATGTCGCGACCCGTAGTCGCTTTAATAAAGAACCACACATTGACGCTCGTCGCTACCACCTCACCCTTCTGGCCAAAGATCTCACTGGTTATCATAACTTGATAAAAATAGTAACCAAGGCTAACCTCGAGGGTTATTACTATAAACCACGAGCGGACAAAGAATTGCTACGTGAACACCACGAGGGTTTAATTTGTTTGTCAGGCTGCCCCGGTGGTGAACTCTCACGGGCACTGGTTTACGAACCCGACAAGGCCGAAGCAATTATTAAAGAGTATCAAGATATTTTTGGCACTGAGAATTATTATATCGAGATCATGCACCATCCAAAAATTGAGGGGCTGCCAGAGACAACGGCTAAATTAATTGCCTTGGCTAAAAAATTAAAGATTCCGCTCGTCGCAACTCAAGACACTCACTACTTAAATAAAGAAGACGCCGAAGCTCATCACACCCTACTTGCGATTCAAACCGGTAATGATATGTCAGATCTTAAGGGGGTCACTAATACCGAGGAAGACTTTTCTTTTTTATCCGCCGAAGAAATGGCCAAAAATTTCGCCCATGTCCCCGAAGCCATTGAGAATTCATTAAAAATTGCCGGGCGCTGTAACGTAACGCTTGAGCTTGGCAAATGGACATTTCCCAATTATCCAATCCCCGCCGACTCTGATTATAATCAAGAGCTTAAGAAAATGGCCGAGGTTGGTTTTACTAAATACATTGAGCAAAATCCCGACCGAGCGACCGAGGCGAGAAAAAGAGTTGATTATGAATTCGAAGTAATCAGCAAGAAGGGTTACTCGCCTTATTTTCTCGTCGTCTCTGATCTTATCAATCACGCCCACGAAACCGGCATTTTTACTAATACCAGAGGGTCAGCGGCCGGCTCACTTATTTCTTATATCATTGGCATTACTAATGTCGACCCACTTTATTACGAACTTCCCTTCGAACGGTTCTTAAATGCCGACCGTCCGTCCCCGCCCGATATTGATATGGACTTTGCCGATAAACGGCGAGATGAAATTATAATTTATGCTCGACATAAATATGGCGAGAATAATGTCGCTCAAATCGGTACTTTTGGTTCAATGCTCGCCCGCGGCGCTGTTCGCGATGTGGCTCGAGCGCTGGGTTATCCTTATGTGCTTGGTGATCAAATTGCCAAATTGATCCCGATGGGGTCACAAGGTTTTCCAATGACCATTGATCGCGCTATCGAGATGGTACCCGAACTTGATGAGCTTTATAAAAAGGATGCTGACACTAAAAAGGTCATTGACCTGGCCAAGAAAATTGAGGGTTGTGCCAGACACATTTCTGTTCATGCGGCCGGTGTCGTTATTTCTCCAACTGACATTACCGATTTTACTCCAATTCAATTCGACCCGAAGGGCGGCAAAACAATTACCCAATATGAAATGCACGCGGTTGAGGATGCCGGGCTTTTAAAATACGATTTTCTCGGCATTCGTAATCTCTCGATCCTCGAAGACGCCATTAAAATTATCAGAAAAGTTCATGGGGTAATTATTGATATCAATAATATCCCGCTCGATGATCAAAAAACTTTTGCGATGTTAGCTAAGGGTGAGACCATTGGCCTCTTTCAACTTAACGGCGCTGGGATGACGCGCTGGCTCAAGGAGCTTCGACCAACAACCATTTTTGATATTAACGCCATGGTTGCCTTGTATCGACCAGGACCGATGGAAATGATCCCCGAATATATTAAACGCAAACATAATCCCCATTTAATTAAGTTCCTCGATCCACGACTTAAACCCATTCTCCACCACTCTTTTGGTGTGCTCGTTTATCAGGACGATGTCATGCTCACGGCCATTCACTTGGCCGGTTACTCGTGGACTGAAGCCGACAAATTGCGTAAGGCCATGGGTAAAAAAATTCCCAAAGAGATGGAGGCGCAAAAAGGCAAATTAATGGAAGGTTTGGTTAAGAATGGTTTGTCAGAAAAAAAAGCGCAAGAACTTTGGTCACTCATTGAACCTTTTGCTGCTTACGGTTTCAATAAGGCCCATGCCGCGAGTTATGGTCGCGTCGCTTACCAGACGAGTTATCTAAAAGCTAATTACCCGTCGGAGTACATGACGGCCGTTCTCTCAGCCGAGGCTGGTGACACCGAAAAAATCGCCGAAATAATTACCGAGTGTCGACGAATGAGTTTACCAGTCTTATCTCCCGATGTTAACGAAAGTTTTGAGGACTTCACAGTGATTAAGGGGCTTGGTGCCATCGGTTTAACTCCCGCCGCCGAACTTTTATCTAAAAAAAATACTGATGGGGTTGATAAAATTAGATTTGGTTTGGTTACCATCAAAAATTTAGGCCAAGAAATTGCTAACTTCATTGTCGAGGAAAGAAAACAAAATGGCCTCTATAAAGATTTTGCCGATTTCCTCACCCGGGTTAAACACAAAAATATGAACAAAAAATCGCTCGAGGCGCTCGCTAAAGCCGGCGCCTTTGACAGTTTAGGCATCGAGCGAGGGCAAGTGTTGGGCAATGTTGATGAGGCCCTCGCCTTTAATCGACAGGAGTTGGGCAGTAATGCTAACCAAACCTCGCTCTTTGGTTTATTACCCGCTGAATCGGCTCCGCCCGCCTTAAAATTAAAAGAGACTGAACCGATCGATCCTAAGACTAAACTCGCTTGGGAAAAAGAATTGCTTGGTCTCTATGTCTCCGGTCATCCGCTTGAACCGTATCGTGAAAAATTTAATAAACCCGAAAATACCATTATCCACCAACGTGAACAAAAAGAGGGTTTCCCGGCTGTCGCCGGTGGCGTTATCGATACCGTCCGCGAAATTATCACTAAAAATAATAAACGAATGGCTTTTATTAAGATGTTTGATTTTACTGATAGTATTGAGTGTGTGGCCTTTTCCGATACCTACGAAAAATATCGCGACCTCCTCGTTCCCGACAAAGTGGTCGCTCTGCGAGGGAAAATCAGCCACCGAAATGGGGAACCGTCAATTGTTATTGAGGCAGTCAAAGAGCTTTAGACAACTCAACAACCACCGCAACGCTTGCCCGTCCGTAGCTTCAGCGAAGGCGGGGCGAACCGAGCATTGTGATTGAGGCGGTAAAAGAATTATAAGGATTCTTATTCGTTTATTTTTATTGCCTTCCCTTCAACCAAAGCCTCGGTGATCTTTTTGTAGGCTGAAGCTAAAATCCGTTGAAAGGTACTTTGCGAAGTTTTCATTTTCTTAGAAGCCTCGGTCTGCTCCAAGCCTTCTACATTTTTCAACCGCAGAGCTTCTAACTCTTCTAAAGTCAACTCAACCTCATCAAGTTCCCTCAGGGGAATACCCTGGGGCTTAAAATACCTGACATTCGGGCTAAAGTTTATTCGGCGACACAATCTTGGCCTTGGCATAGTGTTTTATTGTTTATTATCTCACAGATAAAATCACCCACAAAGGGCTATTCTATCTGTTGGATGACTACTTATCCAAATTGACCAATTCTTGCTCAATTGCTTCCTTCTCTTCCAATAAGAGCTTCTTTCGCTCTTCCTTAGAGAGATTGGGGCAATTGGCGAATCTTGGACAAGACGAGCAATTACCCATCCCTCGACCAGTTCTTGGGCCTTGGCCTTGAGGGCCAGTTCCATCTAATCTCGGCATAATAATTATGGTTAGGAGTTAATAATAACGACCTAGTATTGAGTATATACCCATAACTATTACATGTCAAGAAAATTAAAATTTGACAATCTAAGCCATAAAATTTATTATTAAATCACTTAGAGATTGCGGCGGCTACCGATCGCCGGTGAATAATTTCGCGCCAAAGGCCTAATCTAATCATAAATGAGAACAAAGTCGGGTGGAACCGCGTGAATTTAAATAAATTCATCGCCCCGGCAAAAACACAAAGATTTGTGTTTTTGCCGGGGCGTTTCGTTTTATCAAGCCTAATTAACAAAAAATATTATGGAAAATAATTTAGATAAGATTAGACATTCGCTGGCTCATTTATTGGCGATTGCCGTTAAAGCCAAATATCCCGAGGCCAAATTGGGTATTGGCCCAACCATTGAAAATGGCTTTTACTATGATTTTGATTTTGGGCAAACGATTCCACCTGAAAATGACTTGCTGGAATTAGAGAAAGACATACGATCCCTTGTGAGCCAAAATATTGCCTTCATTCGTGAAGAAATTAGCGCCGATGAAGCGCGACAAATTTTTGCTAATGAACCGTACAAATTAGAACTGATTGAGGAATTAGATAGGGCTGGTGAAAAAATTTCTATTTACCGCTCCCATGATCTAGTTGATCTTTGCGCCGGGCCACATGTTGCTAGTACTAACGAGGTCGCTCGTGACGCCTTTCGTCTCACCCGCGTCGCCGGCGCCTATTGGAAGGGCGATGAAAAAAATAAAATGCTCACCCGCATTTATGGCATAGCCTTTGCAAATAAAAAAGAATTGGATGATTATCTTGAGCAACAGGCTGAAGCTGAAAGAAGAGACCATCGCAAACTAGGTAAAGAATTAGGGCTCTTTGTATTTTCTGATCTCGTGGGCAAAGGATTGCCCATATTCGGGCCCAAGGGTGCCACCATCAAAAGAGAGTTGGAGAGATTCACTATCGATGAAGAAATCAAGCGAAGCTATCATCATGTTGTCACACCGGATTTGGCCAAGGTTGATCTTTACAAGAAATCCGGACATTATCCATATTACAAAGATACAATGTATCCGATTATGAAAGTAGACGAAGAAGAACTGATTTTGAAGCCCATGACTTGTCCCCATCACTTCATGTTCTACAAATCGGAGCCTCACAGTTATCGCGAGTTACCCTATCGCATCGGTGAAATCGCTCATCAGTATCGTTATGAAAAAAGTGGCGAATTATCGGGATTGACCCGCGTTAGAATGTTCTGTTTGGCCGATGCTCACATTATTGCCGCCAAAGACCAAGCCAAACAAGTCATCAAAGAGGTTCTTGATTTAATAGATTTCGTCAACGAAAAACTAGGTTTGGTTAAGGGAGTTGACTACCGTTATCGCCTATCCCTAGGTGATCGTTCCGATACAAGCAAATATTACAAAGACGATAACGCTTGGGATTATGCCGAGAGCATATTGCGGGAAGTTTTGACCGAAGTCAAAGCCCCGTTCTTTGAAGCGACGAATGAAGCAGCTTTTTATGGACCCAAAATCGACATCCAAATGAAAAAAATATCAGGCAGTGAAGAAACGGCTTTTACCGTTCAATATGATTTTGTAATGCCCGAGCGTTTTGATTTAACCTTTACAAATAAAGAAGGCCAAGAGGAAAGACCCATCGTTATCCATCGTTCTTCGATCGGCTGTTTGGAGAGAACTATTGCTTTTCTTGTAGAAAAATATGCCGGCGCCTTCCCCACTTGGCTCGCGCCAGTGCAGGTGAAAATTTTGCCGATTAGCGAAAAACAAATGGCTTATGCACAAGAGATTCTCGCTTCGCTTAAAGAAAATGGGATTAGGGTGGAGCTAGACGAAAGTAACGAAACCCTCGGTAAAAAAATCCGCAATGCAAAAATGCAAAAACTCCCCTATCTGATTGTGTTGGGTGAAAAAGAAGTTGATGAAAAAATGGTCACGGTCGAAGCTCGTTCCTCCTCCGCCAAGGCTACGGAGGACAAGGGTGGCAAGAGTGAAAAGATGTCTTTGCCTGATTTCATTGCCAAAATCTCCGACGAAATAAAAAATAGAAAATAATAGAGCAGGCCCAGCACTTTCGCGCTGAGCCTGGAAACAGCCCTCTGGAGATCGCCATCTATGGTGTCGCTTTTTCGGGTTCGACCGTGGGAGGGGGAGCCAGTCAGTATGAAGCCCAAAAATCGGCTCGCGCAACGCGCGAGAGGTGGTGGTGGAAGAAGCAAAAGACCCTGCTCGGACAAGGATTTCCCATGATTTTTTCGGAGAAAATGAGAGAACTTTTTGCGCGAGATGGAGGTTCTCTATTTTACAAATAGTCAAAACGAAGTTTTGTGAGCCAATCTTTATGAAAAAATTTTTTCTCTACATTCGCAAATCTACCGACGAGGACGATCGCCAAGTTCTTTCGCTTGAGTCGCAAGAATTTGAATTGAATGAATTTGCCCGACGCGAGCAATTGATTGTCGTCGAGACATTTCGCGAATCGCAAACAGCGAAATGTCCCGGTCGTCCAATCTTCAATCAAATGCTCGACCGTATGGAGCGTGGCGAAGCGGAAGGAATTTTAGCGTGGCATCCTGACCGCTTGGCGAGAAATAGTGTGGATGGCGGACGAATTATCTTCTTCATTGATTCGGAACATATCACCGCGCTAAAATTCCCAACTTTTTGGTTTGAAGCCACACCCCAAGGCAAATTCATGCTCTCTATCGCCTTCGGGCAATCGAAGTATTTTGTGGATAATCTTTCCGAAAATACGAAGCGCGGATTGCGTCAAAAATTGAGACGAGGCGAATGGCCCGGCTGGGCACCTCTTGGTTATGCCAACGATATTCTGACTCACACAATTATTAAAGATAAAGAACGTTTTCGCCTCGTCCGAAAAATTTTTGAATTATACGCCACCGGCGCCTATTCAATGAAAGATATACAAAATACTGCTATCTCTATTGGCTTGTTTGGCAAAAGTGGCAAAGTCTTATCGATTTCACTTATTCAACACACGCTGTCTAATCCATTTTATTATGGCGTGTTCCGTTACAACGGTGAGATGCATCAAGGTAAACACGAGCCGATGATTGCAAAAAAACTTTTTGATAAATGCGCCGAAGTGATGGTGGATAAGTCTCGGCCCAAAAAACCGAGTAAGACGGTGGCAACTTTTCGCGGTTTTTTGACCTGCGCCGAGTGTGGATGCGCCATCACTTCGGAGATCCAAAAAGGACATCAATATTATCGCTGTACCAAGAAGCGGGGTTTGTGTCATCAAGGCTATGTGCGTGAAGAAGTTTTGGCCGAGCAAGTTAATGATGTCCTGCAAAAAGTTTCTTTGCCCCCGCTTTGGGCCGACGAGATGCTCGCGAAGATAGAGGCGGAGCGCGAGCAAGATGCCCAAAACGGTTTAGCCTTTGCTCAAAATCTAAGACGAGAGATTGAGGATTTAGACGTGCGGTTGGATAAGTTACTCGATACTCACTTAGACGGACTTATCCCTAAGGTGGAATATGCCGAGAAAAAACAAAAAATCCTCAATCAGAAAATTGAGCTGGCAGAGAAATTAAAGGATTTTGAGCAGACAGGCAATCATCGGCTCGAACCGATGCGACTTCTCATTTTAGATAGCAAACAAGCCGGAATTATCGCTTCGGGCGAAAATTTTGAGGCTAAAAAAATTTTTATGAAAAAGATTGGCTCGAACCTCCACCTCGCGCAAAAAGTTCTCTCATTTTCTCCGAAAAAATCATGGGAAATCCTTGTCCGAGCAGGGTC
>JBAZRF010000009.1:0-33631 GCA_041663165.1 Minisyncoccota bacterium
ACCTCGGCGATTCGCCCGGTGACATCATCGGTTACTCTTAAGCTCGCTTCTTTGCAGCCGACAATTGTTGGAAATGGTGGCCGGGTAACCATTTATGGCGAGGGCTTTACCAAAACGGGCAATGACATCGAAACTAAGTATAAAACTTTCAGTAATATCCCTTCTCTTGATGGAAAAACATTAACCTTTTCCTTTTCTTT
The DNA here is from genome assembly GCA_041663165.1 of Minisyncoccota bacterium. GTDB lineage: Bacteria > Patescibacteriota > Minisyncoccia > Phycocordibacterales > XYD1-FULL-46-19 > CAIPHT01. The sequence goes on from JBAZRF010000009.1 coordinate 201, forward strand.
TTCTGTCGAGGAACTGGATGCGAGCGGTTTTAATCAATTGCCGCCGGAGGCGGCCCCCTCTGTTATCGTTCCGATCTCCCTATCTGTGAAAAATAGCAATGGAGTGAGCAATGAGCTTATTTTTAATTGCCAAATTCGCTAAATTTCTTAAGTCATGAAGTTTTTAATGAAAATTATTACCCTCTCTTTCTTAATCATTGCCATTTTTGGTTTTTCTCCCCGCCAGACCGAAGCGACAATTGGTCAAACGCCGTTTGGCGGCTTTTCGATCTTGGTTATCAATTGCAATTGCAGTCATAATTATTTGATCTATCATTTGCCGGCCGCCGGGCCATCGCCAATTATTTACCAACCCGGCGTCAGTATTCTCTATGATTTTCGGAAGATAAAAGATGCTGGCGTTTGGCTTCTAGGTAACGTTTCGGTTAAGGTTCCGTGCATCAAAAGGATTGGCGATGATTGTATTCATCTTGGCGATTTCCCGATGATTACGATTGTTGGAACTTCTGATCCCGCCCATCAATCTCACTCCAACCTGCCAAGTACTCCGGCGGCCGATGGGCCGACTAGCGGTGCCAATCGGCAGTCGGATAGTAGGCCCGGTTATCAAGATGATTCGAACAACTCGAATGACAACAACAATAATAACAACAACAATCAAAGACCGACCGGGCCGGGTAGCGAAACGCCAGCCGAAGGGGGTAAGACTGAGGCCGAGACTAGGGCAGACTTAGAAGCTAATGGTGTGTCGGTGGCCCCTGACCTTTCGCCCACTTTGTCACCAGTCAGTAAATTACCCAATAATGCGATTGCGGGAGTCGAGGATTTGGCGGAAGATTGCGGTCCGGATTGCAATGTCATGATTACCAGCGGCGCTCGCCAGGAGGGAAATCCCGTAGCGCCGGGCGCGCACGGTACCGGTAAACCAGTTTTTGATCTCAATAAAGATCCCGGCTTGGATAATTACATCGAGAGCAATGCCTCACAACGTTATAGCGATAATACTGGAACTCATTATATTATGCCTAATGGCGATGACTATCTTGACGAAAACTATCGTAATACTGGCGGGACCGGTTCTCACTGGCACGTACGGATCAACGCTGATCACACCACGCAACAGGCCTAAATAAAAATCTAAATTTTTTCAATCAAGCACTTCCAATTTTCAATTGTCAGATTTTCGGCACGGGCTTTGACGGGGATGTTGCAGACTTGCAAAATTTCTTCGCCTATCTCTAAATTACCCCTTAGCAGCTTGCGTTTTTGGCTAAAACCTTTTTTTAGCATACCAAAAAATTTCTTTTCGGAGAGATTATCGCCCGCGACCAGTGGATTACCAGCAAAAAATTTCCGGGAAATATTGGCGATCAGCAAAATCGCCGAATCAACATTTGGTTTTGGATCGAAGGCGCCGGCTGGCACCGTTTTAATATATTTTGGTTCGCCATAAACTTTGACTGAAATCGACAACAAACTTTCTTTTTTGCCCGTAATTCTTTTCGCCACTTCTTTTTGCACCATCAATACCATTTGACTTGGCTGTCGTTCTTCTTCGCTCAAAAATTTTCGGATCACTTGGCCGGTAATGTAATAAGGGATATTGGCCACCAGTTTATAATTATCTTTAATGAAAAGTTTGGAGGCGTTGATCGTTAAGATGTCGCCATGAGCAACGAATAATTTTTTATCGTTAATTTCGCCGGCAAATTTCTCAAGCAGATCGTCGATCAATTCATCATCTTTCTCGATCGCTAAAACTTTAACGCCGGCCGCAATTAGTGCTTTGGTCAACACTCCCCGACCGGGTCCAATCTCCAAAACCTCCTCCCCTTCTTTTAAATCTGCCGCCTTAATTATCTCCTTGATTGCACTCTCCGACTTCAACCAATTTTGCCCCAATGACTTTTTTGCTTTTACCATCCTTCAATTATGCCTAAATTTAAACAATCGTCCACAGACCGGATTCAGTTTCGAGGAGGTTTTCGTCAATGTCGAAGATGAATTCAGACGGCATATTAACTCGCCGTTGGCCAAAGACTTGGCGGGTTTGGGCGTAAGAGAGATAAAGTTTGTGCCGGGCGCGGGTAACAGCGACGTAAAATAAGCGTCTTTCTTCCTCCCCGTCCCGTTTTTCGTCAGATATGCCAGCATGTGGGAATAAGTCCTGTTCAAGGCCGGTAATGAAGACATAATCAAATTCAAGCCCCTTGGCGGCATGGACGGTCATTAATTTAACGCCGATTTTAGGCTGATCGAGCTCGTCTTGGTCGGTGGCCAGCGAGATCTCGGTCATCATCGCCTCGACGGCCTCCTCCGGCGGCAGGTGGTCGTACTTGGCGGCGACATTCACCAATTCTTTAATATTTTCCAGTCTTTCCTCCCCTTCCTCCCCGCTCTTTTTTAAATCTTCTTCTAACCCCGTCTTTTTGATGATAAATTTTATTAAATCAGAAGGCTGGCTAATTTGGGCGCAATCGGCGATCTCGCTCAAAATCTTTTTAAATTGCGAAATTTTTTGTCGCATGGTGGCGGGCAAATCGGCAAATTGCCCGGCGGCCAGTTTCATTAGAGTTGTTTTGCCAATTCCGCGCGGTGGAATATTAATAACGCGCTTCATACTTTCCCAATCATCAGGGTTAAGGGCGGCGCGGATAAAAGCGACAATATCCTTAATTTCCTTACGTTCGAAAAAGCGGGTACCAAGCACTTGATAAGGTACACTGGCCTGTAAGCAGGCTTCTTCAAGCACCCGGGATTGAAAATTGGCGCGATATAACACAGCAATCTCGTTGGGATTTTTACCTTCCCCAATTAATTCTTTGGCTTTTTGAGCAATGAAATTAGCCTCATCTCCCTCGCCGAGGCCGGTATATAAACCGATTTTGGCGCCGGCTTTATTTTTAGTAAATAATTTTTTCTCATGGCGCTGTTTATTTTTCTCAATTACCTGATTGGCGGCGGTGAGAATCGTTTGGGTTGAGCGATAATTTTCTTCAAGCAAAATAATCTTGGCGCCGGGATAATCTTTTTCGAAATGCAAGAGGTTGGTAAAATCGGCTCCGCGCCAACCATAAATTGATTGATCCATATCGCCGACCACGCAGATATTTTTATATTTTTGGGCGAGTAAGTTTGTTAATTCGTACTGCACCACATTGGTGTCCTGATATTCATCAACATGAATATATTTGAAACGATCTTGAAAGTCGGCCAAAATATCGGGATTTTTCTTAAAAAGTTCAACGGTTTTAAGCAAAAGATCATCAAAATCGAGCGATTTATTGGTTTTTAGCAGTTCCTCATATTTGGTCCAAATTTGACTAACCACCTTGCCCACAAAACCGCTGGCCGGCGAATTGGCCCCACCAGCTTGAAATTCGGCCAAGCCAATATTGTCCCCTTTCTGGCGAGAGATAATGTTTAAAATTTTACGGGGCTCAAATCTTTTTTCATCAATTCCCATCGAGCGCATCGCTTCTTTAATTTTTGCCACTGAATCATCGCGGTCAAGAATTGAAAAGTGATGAGCTAAACCAATTCGGTCGCCCCGATGGCGTAAAACATAAACGCCAAAGGAGTGGAAGGTTGTTAGCATTGGTCCTGACGAATATCCACGCGAACTTAGAGGCCTCGTCTCGAACTTAGAGGCCTCGCCTCTAAGTTCTTCTTTCTCTTTTAATAACTTTTCCACCCGTTCCCTCATTTCTCGCGCTGCTTTATTGGTAAAAGTAATAGCCAAAATATTCTCCGGCTTAATCCCCGTTTCGATTAAATGCAAAATGCGGTAAGCAATGGTCCGGGTCTTGCCCGCCCCCGCCCCGGCAATCACCAATAACGGTCCCGTTTGGTGTAAAACAGCCTCCTTTTGCGGCGGATTTAATTGGTCGAGATAAGACATCTGGTTGTTAAATGATAGACGAGCAAACTATATCATAATATAATTAGCGATATATGAATAATCTTGAAGTTGAGATTGCGGAATTGCAAAAAATGATCGAGGCCAAGCGCGATCAATTAGAGAAGGAGGGCGGGATTGTGGAGGAGAAGGAATTGGTCCGTCAATCGGTTAAAGAAATGTTTTTGGATAAAGCTGTTCCTTCAACGGCTCCTCAAACTAACACTGCTCAAACAACAGCCGTGGCAAATCAAACGGCGATTTCGGCTGGCCAAACTGTTCCGTCGAATGGAAGTTACCTCGATTATCTTGACCCGCAAACAACGGAGATAATTAACAATTTGATCGGCGAAATACAGTCCAAGGGTATTACGCCAGTAATTGATGAAGTGGCTGGGCAAGAACCGTTTGTGGTTGACGCTTTTCACGATGCTCTCGTGGACAAGCTTTATGATGAGCTTAAAGCGCGCGGTTTAGTTAAATAATTTGATAATGATTCCCAATTTAGTTTTGACCTTGGTAATAATCCTGGTGGCGCTGGCCCTCGCCGGCTTAGTTTATTGGTATTGGCGTCGGCATCGTAAATGGGATAGCCTAAATCTTAAAATTTTGTCGATCAAAATTCCGCGCGCGAATGATCAAGAAAAAGTTGATTTTCTCAAGGAAATAAACTTAACCGAACAGCTTTTTAATTCGCTCTCGGCCCTTAAACAGCCATTTGTTTTCGAGTTGTCCGTTAAGAATGTTGGTGAAGAGATTGGCTTTTTTTTGTCAGTTCCCCGCTCGGTGGCCGATTTTGCCAAACGTGAAATTCAGGGCTTTTTTCTGGATGCTAAAGTGGAAGAAGTCTCTGACTACACCATCTTTCAACCGCAAGGTACGGCCGTCGCCGGGTATCTCTCTCTAGACAAAGAATATTTTTTGCCAATCGGCACTTACCAGGAAGTGCAAGTCGATATTTTTGCTCCGATTTTGAGTACTCTGTCACGGATCAACGAACGTGACGAGGGGGTCTCGATTCAATTGGTCCTTCGGCCGGCGCCCGAGAAAACCAAAAAGACTTTGGTTTGGGCGGCTGAAAAGCTTAAGCGGGGGGTTAAATTCTCTGAAGTTTCAAGTATTGATCGAATCGGCTTGAAGGATTTTGAACGTGAGTGGAATGGTAAGCCAAAGCCTAAAGAGGCCGACGCCGGGTTGCCTCCTAAAATTGACGAGGAAATGGTTAAGGCCGTTGGTTTGAAATTAGCCAAGCCTCTTTTTGAAGTTAACGTGCGGCTGGTCACTTCGGCGATTGATCCCAATCGAGCCGAGGATATGTTTGTCGCTCTCTCAAGCGCTTTTGCTAAACTGGCCTCGCCAATTAGAAATGGCTTCAAAATTATTAAACCGAAAAAGATTCGCCCACTGATCTTTGATTATGTTTTCCGCGATTTCAACAAAGCGCAAATGATGATTTTAAACACCGAAGAGTTGGCGAGCATCTTTCATTTGCCAACCCACACTTCTGATGTACCCAATGTTTCTTGGCTTCGTTCAAAAGAAGCGCCACCGCCAGAGGTGGTGCCTAAGGAGGGGCTAAAGCTTGGCGATAGCGTTTTTCGCGGGACAACCAAGGAGGTGCGCATTACCGACGAAGATCGCCGGCGCCACCTATATATTATCGGTCAGACTGGTACTGGTAAATCAGTTTTAATCCAAAATTTAGCTATGCAAGACATGGTGGAGAATAAGGGTATCTGTGTGATTGATCCGCATGGCGAGACAATTGAAAAGATTTTGGCCTATGTGCCCAAAGACCGGATCGATGACATTATCATTTTTGATCCAGGCGATCGACAGCGACCACTCGGCCTCAATATGTTGGAGTATGATCCCAATAAACCCGAAGAAAAAACCTTTATTGTCAACGAACTCATCTCAATTTTTAATCAGCTTTTTGACAAACAAGCCCTTGGACCGATGTTCGAGCGCTATATGCGCAGTGCTTTGTATCTCTTGATGGACGACATGGTTAATGAGCCGGCCACCTTAATGGAAATTCCGCGCGTCTTTACCGACGAGGAATTTCGCAAACGTAAACTGGCTCGTTCAACTAACCCGCAAGTTATTGATTTTTGGACCAAGGAAGTGACCAAGACCTCGGGCGACCAAAGTCTGGGCAATTTTGCGCCCTATGTTTCGTCGAAATTTGATAATTTTATTTCGAACTCCTATCTTCGGCCGATCATTGGTCAAGCCAAATCCGCTTTCGATTTTCGCCGGGCGATGGATGAGGGCAAGATCATTTTGGTTAATCTCTCTAAGGGTAAAGTTGGCGACCTCTCCTCCTCTCTTTTGGGCATGGTCATTGTTGGTAAAATCTTAAAAGCGGCGCTATCACGAGTGGATATTGCCGACGAACGTGCCCGGCGCGATTTCTACTTGTACATCGACGAATTTCAAAATTACACGACCGATTCGATTGCCACTATTCTCTCCGAGGCGCGCAAATACCGGCTCAACCTGGTCGTCGCTCACCAATTTATTGCTCAGCTCAAAGATAATATCCGCGAGGCGGTTTTCGGCAACGTGGGCAATATGGTCTCCTTCCGCGTTGGTCCGTCTGATGCCGAGACCTTAGTCAAGCATTTTGGGCCAGTTTTTAACGAAAAGGACTTGATCAGCATTGAGAACTTAAACGCTTTTGCCAAAATCTTGGTTAATGGTGAACCCTCTAAACCCTTTAATATGAAAATTACTTGGCCCACCGGCGGTTCGGCTGTTGTTCGCGATGGGCTTAAAGAGCTCTCGCGCCTGCGCTTTGGTCAAGATCTTAACGAAATTGAGGAGGACATTCTTAAGCGGCTAAGGGGCTAGCCCCGGGTTAGTCGAGGGGATAACTAAATTGAAAATAGGCTCTTTTTGAGCTAAAATGCCGGGGTGAAGAAGATCTGGGTCATTCCGCTTTTTTTGTCTCTAATATTGTTTGCGCAAACGGCCGAAGGGGGCATTTTGTCGTCACTTTTGGGCTTTTTTAGTCCCTCCATCAATAAGGTTAATGCGATTGTCGTTAAGGAGGAAAATGAAGTAACTGAGACCAATTCGCAAAATATCGACCTGCTAGAATCGGTGGCCAGTGTTTTGTCGACCACCTCTTCCCGCTCAGAGATGGAAACAACGATTACCGAGGGAAGTGCCGTTTTGCCAGAAGTTGGTCCTCTTGGTACCGCGGCCGATCTAAAAGATGATCAGGTTCCGTCTGATTTGATTAGCGTTTATACTGTTCATCCGGGAGACTCCATTGAAATGATTGCCAAAATGTACAATGTCTCGGCCAACACTATTCGTTGGGCCAATGATCTTAAAAAGGGTGCAATTCTCAAGCCGGGCGATAATTTGGTCATTTTGCCGATTACTGGTGTTCAATTAACCGCTAAGAAGGGTGATACGATCAAAGGCTTGGCTAAGAAATATGGCGGGAACTTTGAAGAAATTGTTGCCTACAACGACCTTGATCCAGCTAAGGGCTTAATCGCCGGTGATACAATTATCATCCCTAACGGAGAGGAAAGTACGATTGTTTCTTCAACTAAACCAGGGCAAAAATTGCCGGGCAAGTATACTGGTCCAAGTTATGCTGGCTACTTTATGAGGCCTATTACTGGCGGTCGCCGCTCTCAAGGTATTCATGGACACAATGCTATCGATTTGGCCTGTTCTGTTGGCACTCCGGTTTATGCCGCGGCATCCGGGCAAGTGATTTTAGCCAGAGCTAGCGGCTGGAACGGTGGCTATGGTAGCTATGTGATTATCTCACATTCCAACGGGACACAGACTCTCTATGCCCACTTAAGTAGTTTGACTGTTGGTTCAGGGGCGAAAGTCGGCAAGGGAGATACCATTGGGGCTTCCGGAAACACGGGGCGTTCAACTGGCTCCCATCTCCACTTCGAAGTCCGCGGGGCGACGAATCCATTTTAGGCGCTCGGTTGCTTCCGCTTAAAAACCTCGCCTTAAAATTTTCCAGCGAAAATTTTTTGCTCCTCTCGACCAAATTACTCCTCGCGAAATGTGCAACACCGAGTGTTGCATATTGTGTTGCACATTTCTTGCTCGGAGACCATGCTAATTTGGTCTGCGAGAGGCTTTTTAAGCGGGACAACCTCGCTTGATTGGTCGAGGTTGAGCCTCGACCACGGGCGACTTTTTATATAAAACCTTTTTCGTCTTTTTCTGTTGGAGGTGGAATATCTGACAACTCGAAAACGTCATTAATTTCTGGATTAGGGGCTAGTTTGGCCACATGAATAGTCTCAATGTCTGGTCCGAACTGCTCTATGTTGTCGACGAATTCTTCAGGTAGACCATCAACAAAATCTAATTCGGCTTCTCCGACATTTCCCATAACTGGCCGATTGTTTTCTTCCACCAGCCACTTTTTAGGAATTTTGTAAGTTACCAGCACTCCTTTTTGCGCTATCCCCTTGGCGATATTTTTATTGCGTGTTGTATGTAAAACACGGCCCTCCCCTCCGCCAAAAAAATTGGTGGCATCTTTGGCCAAACCCAGTTTCTCTTCAGCTGTCAATTTGGTGGCATCTTCTTTGTTTGGTATCGTCGTCGGTTTGCCGGCAAAACCAACGACTCCTTGGCGGTCAACGTTATCTAGTCCGCGGTAGAGAAAAACATTTTGTCCACTCTCGTCTTGGTCAAAGTCCGTCCAAGTTAATTTTATCTCAGCTGCTTGATTAACCCCTCTGAAGGGCAAGGGCTCAATATTGTAGCGAAGCCAGTCTTGGTTTTGTGGTGACCCTTCCATATTTTTAACTATAAACTATCATGAACCATCATTCAAAAATATTCTTCGGTCTGTATTGGAGCGCTTCGAGCAAATGCTCATCCTTAATATTTGGTGAGTTGGCTAAGTCAGCAATGGTGCGGGCGAGTTTGATCACGCGGTGATAGGCGCGGGCGGAGAGATTGAGGCGCTTGGCGGAATCATTAAGAAGTTTTGATGAAGAGTCGGTAAGCGGGGCGTATTTTTTAATTTCTTTCACGCCCATTTCGCCATTATTGTTTATATTTTTAATATCATAAAAGCGTTTTGTTTGATGCGCGCGAGCCGCTAATACGCGTTCACGAATTTTTTGCGATGGCTCCCCGCTTGGTTTGTTGCCCGACAAATCTTCGTGATTGATTTGTGGGACATCGAGCCAGATGTCGATACGGTCGATAATTGGCCCCGAAACTTTACGGCTATATTTTTGAATTTGCGACTGGGTGCAGGTACATTCTTTGACGCGCGAACCTTTGAAACCGCACGGGCAAGGGTTAAGCGCCGCCACGAGGATGAAACTGGCTGGGAAATTGATTGACGAGCGAGCGCGAGCAACACTAATCACTTTGTCTTCGAGTGGCTGACGCAAGGACTCGATTACTTTTTTATCAAACTCGGGGAATTCGTCGAGGAATAACACTCCGCGGTGGGCCATGGTAATTTCACCAGGCTTGGGCCAAGCCCCACCACCAACGAGTGAAACGTAAGAGGAGGTATGATGAGGTGAGCGAAATGGTGGATGAGTGATAAGCTCTTCGCTCAACACGCCCGAGGCCGAGTGAATACCGGTGACCTCGATAATTTCGTCAATGCTGAGTGGGGGCATAATAGCAGTGAAGGCGCGCGCCAACATGGTTTTACCGGTGCCGGGCGGGCCATACATGGCCACATTGTGACCGCCGGCGGCCGCGATCTCCAATCCCCTTTTGGCGGTTTGTTGACCACGGATCTCGGCAAAATCTGAAGCATTTCGCCAGCCGGCGGACTCGTCCTTAATTTCAATTTTAGTTTCGGGGGCTGGCGAAATTGTTCTGGTTCTGATTGAATAACGGTCGCCATCATCGCCCTCTTCGATTTTGGGTGATAAGTGATTAGTGATTTGTTTGAGCGTTTGGCAGGGGTAAATAGTGATATCGCGAATGAGCGCCGCTTCGGTTGCGTTATCAGCGGGCAGATAAATTTCGGCAAAACCTTTTTCTTTGGCTTTTTGGGCGATCAATAGAGCGCCGGCGATTGACCGCAAGGAGCCATCAAGAGCCAGCTCGCCGATAAATAATTTCTGCTTCGGATCGAATTTAATTTCACCGGCCGCGAGGAGATAGCCGAGAGCGATCGCTAGATCAAAAGTCGAACCCTCCTTGCGTAGATTGGCTGGTGCCAATGAAACGATGACTTTTTTATTGCCCTTTTGCGGGGCTTTGAAGCCCGAATTTTTGATGGCTGAGTTGATGCGATCCTTCGCTTCGGCCACCGCCTTATCGGGTAGGCCGACGATATTAAAAGATTGGAGTCCCCGATTGATATCTACCTCAACATCAACAATATCGGTCTTGAGACCGACAATCTGGGCAGAGTTTATTTTAGCAACCATTTACCCTGTTAAGTAAAACCTAATCCTGCTTATAATAATTCGATCTATTACACAAAGTATAACATACCAATCGGCAAAAATTGGTCTATTACTAAACAGGGTGAATTAATTATAGCGCATTTTTATTCTTGATTTCTACTCAGAAATTATTTCCGGAATTTCTTCGCGGAGGTGGGCGAGACAAGTCATGGCTGGTAGATAGACCTCTCGTCTCTGTTTTTCAATTGGTCCTCCACAAACATAACAGACATTGCCTTTTTCTTTAAGCCATTTTATTGCTCGAATTATTTCAAATCTTTCTCGGCGATGGTTATCGATAAGGCTGTCTTGCTCAGCTCTTTCTTCAGAGCTTTCTGCTGCATCGTCCGAAACTGTCGGTTCGGAAACGTCAGAATCGTTCACAATTGCCGCCTCAATTTCTTGTAGCTTTTTTTCGAGGAGGTCGACATAATTCCTCGTCTCACTATCTAGGTTTGGGGCTCCTTCATTTGCCATAATGCGCTCATCCTAACAGACGAGGAGGTTTTGGTCAATAAGTAAAAAAGTCTTATTTGACAACAGGTTTGGGGGTCAAAAATGAGTTCAAAACTTTTTCTAAGGTAAATTCGCTTTCGGTAACCGCGATCGTATTTTTGTCTAGCCAACTATAAACGGCCAAAGTTTTGTTGTCCTGGTTAATGACAATTCGAACATCACGATTCTTAATCATTTTATCCTGAAAGGGTGTAAGTTTAATTTTTGTTTCTGTGTCGGTATCAACAAAAGGTATTAATAACTGGCTCACGATAGCGTTTTCATTATGCAGAAGGGCATCGGCCGAATTTTTATAAGCGCTAGTTTTAAAAATGTAAAACGGTTCGGCTTGTGGTCCGCTATAAATTCCCAGCATAAAATCTGTTTCCAGAAAACGAAGGAGGTCGTTGGTAATATTAAGATCGGTACTAGAAGCAAAAACTATGGGGCTAGCAATTTTTTGCTCAACCGTTAGGCCCTCATTAGTATTTCGCGATTCTTGATAAATAAAATAAATATCTTTGATTTTTTCGCGCGGGGCGATGGCGGAGGCCTCGTTTTTGGCACCAGCGGCCTTTATTTCTTGAATTAATTGCTCCGGAGATTTGTCCTTCAAATCGATGGCCAAGTGCTCATCGGCAAAAATAATCGGGTCATGAACTAGTTTGGCCGGGATGCGACTATCTTCAGTTCTTTGCCAGAGAGACCAAACAATGGCCGTTAATCCACCAAAAAATAAAATGAGACTCAGGGTTAAAATAAGAGTTTTTTTCCAAGAAACGGTTTTTTCTTCCTCGCGCAATTCCCGCCGACTATTAGCTCCCGCTAGTTTTGCCGCGGTAAATCCTTTTTCTCTAATCGCCTCACCCAAGTCATCGGTTAGGGTGTGGATCGAAGATAGCCGACTTTGGGGGGCTCTTTTTATCCCCTCGATTTCTTTTTGTGATCCAAGAATTTCCTTAATTTTTTCTTGGCGAAGTTTTTCTTGGGCTAAATCTTTTTCCCGTTGCTTGGCCGAGAGATCCTTATTTTTTAGTTCTTCTTCGGCCCGCCTGATCGTTTCTAGCTCGGCCAATTTCTTTTGGGCCTCTTCTGTATGGAGTTGCTTTTTTTCTTTTTCTTCTTGGGCTTTTTTTTGCTCATCTGAAGCCATGGCTTTAGCGGCCTCAATTTTGCGTTTTTCGAGGTATTCCTCTTTCTCCTTCCAGTTGGCAACATCATCCTCGGCCGTTAAAGCTAACCGAGCGCGGAGTCTCTTGTCGCTATCGCTGTTCGAAAAAGTTGCCATAATTACTATTTAGCCCAGGGGAATATTTTTTTATTGACCCGGGCCAAATCGTCGGGGGTGATCTGGTTGTCTCTAAGGGCGGCTTCGAGGTCACCCTTTAATGTTCGTAAGGGCTCAAGTTCGCTCGATGATTCTTTTATTTCGCTGATGACTGAACGGTTTTGAACTTCGATTTGTCTTTTTCTATCGGCGTCTGCTTCCTCATTTTCTCGTTTGACCCGCTCGAGTTCTAAGGCTCGACGCAATTCTGCCGCCTTTTCTTCGGCATAATCAATCTCTGATTTTGGTTCGTTGGTCGAACTGGAGTCGGGGGGAACACTTGGCGTTGGAACCATTTCTGTTGGCGGTGGCGGGATGGGCAAAGACGAGGGCTCTTTTTCGACGGGGGTTTTGGCTTGATTTCCCTCGATCGCCTCGGCAATTCGGCGTTTTAAGTCTCGCTCTCTTTCTTGTTGGGCTTCCTGGCGCCGAGTTGTTTCTTGTCGCTGCCGTTCTTCTTCGGCTAGACGCAGTTTTTCTAATCGTTCTTTTTCTAGTGTTTTTTCTTGGTCCTCAGTTTGTTTTCGAAGCTCGACTTGTTTTCGTTCTTCTTCAGCTTCTCGGCGGGACTCTTCGGCCTTTTTAATTTCGACTAAGTTTCTTTTCTCTGTTTCCTCTATCCTCTTTTGTTCCTCAATTTGTTTGAGTGTCTCTTGTCGGCGTTTTTGTTCGTCTAGTTCATGCTGCTGGCGTAAAACCTCCTGCTGCAAAAGCATTTGTTCATCAATTGTTTGAATTTTTTGACGAACCTCTTCTTCTTGAGCCAGAAGCTTTTGATATTTTTGTTTAACCTCCTCAATCTGATCGTCAATCTTTTGAACTTTTTCTTCAACAATCCATTTTTCCTCCTCAGTTTTTTTGCGCGATTCTTGGATTTGCCAGCGTTTTTGCTCAAGCTCTCGCCTCGCCTGGGGAGCGACGGTTACCTCCTCTTGGCTTTCTAGGCCAGTTTCTTCAGCTTCTAGTTTATCTTCGCGCTCAAGAATTGGTTCGAGGACTTTTTTTAAACTGGCCCGCTTGTCGTCAAGATTAACCCAGGTTAACTCCATTAATTCTTTCTCATGATCAAGTGACAGAAGCAATTTATTTAATTGCTGTTTTTCTTCGCTGGCTTCTTCTTCTTTTTCATCGGCTTCTCGTCTGATCGTTCGGTCTAAGCCCTCCATCGCAATTTTAGCCCGACGGAGTTTTTCTTCGCGGCTTTCACTGGCGATTATTTTGGGTGATTCTGTTTCGGTTGGGCCGGCTGGCGGCGTTGCGGCCGGGTCCTTTGCCCCATCAGTAACAACCACTGCGTCGGTCGGCGTAGAAATTTTTGCAGAATTATCAGAATCAGACGTTGCTTGTTTTACAACATCAACCATTGCTCGTCATTATAACCAATTATTGTTTTAGTTTCTAGGTGAAAACCCATTTCTTGGTGGATTATTTCTCGGCGTAAAACTACTCCCGTTGTTTGTCGATGGGGTTAAGCCTTTATTTTTTGCCCAGTCAGGGTCAGCTTGCTTAATCGACAGATTGATTCGATTTTTTTCATCAATCTCTTTAATCACGACCGGTACGCGATCCCCAATCTTTACCGCGTCGCTTATTTTGTCAATTCTAAATGGTGCGACTTCTGAGACGTGCACTAGCCCATCGGTGTCTTTGGCAATTTGGACGAAAGCGCCGAAGTCCATTAAACGAACAACTTCGCCTTCGAAGCGTTCCCCTGCCTTATACTCGTGGCACATGTCCTCAATAATTTGTTTGGCTTTATTGGCTCCTTCAATCTGACCGGTAATGTAAACCGAGCCGTCATCTTCGATCTCAATTTCTGAGTCAGTCTCAGCCGAGATCTTTTGGATCATTTTGCCGCCGGGTCCAATCACTGAACCGATCTTTTCAACCGGGATAGTAATTTTAATAATCTTCGGCGCCGCTGGGTTAATTTCGGCACGGGGAGCGGATATTACCTCGGCCATTTTAGCTAAAATTTGTTCGCGAGCCACTCTGGCGCGATCAATGGCTTGATCCAGAATCGCGACTGGTATGCCACCCATTTTAATGTCTAGCTGGATGCCGGTAATCCCCTCCTTGGTGCCGGCGACCTTGAAGTCCATGTCGCCGTAATGATCCTCAACCCCTTGGATGTCGGTGATAAGTTCATAATTTTGGTCATCCCGGTACATTAGACCAACCGAAATGCCAGCCACCGGATTTTTAATCGGTACCCCGCCATCCATCAGGGCCAAAGTACTCGCGCAGACCGAAGCTTGCGAACTTGAGCCGTTGGAGGCAAAGACTTCTGAAACCAATCTAATGGTATAAGGAAAAATTTCTCGGCTCGGGATAACCCCGCGCAAAGATTTTTCGGCGAGCGCACCATGTCCAATTGAACGTCGTGATGGATTGCCGACGCGGCCAGTTTCGCCAACCGAGAAAGGTGGGAAATTATAATGGTGCATAAAATATTGAGTTCGCTCCCCTTCCATCCCTTCAATCAATTGGGCGCTCTTGGGCCCGCTCAGAGTCAGTGTGGTTAAAACATGAGTTGCTCCGCGGTAAAAGAGTCCGGCGCCATGGACCACACTTGAGAAACCACCAACCTGTGCCGACAAGGACCGAACTTCATCAAGTGCTCGTCCATCGGTTCGGCGTTTTTTCTCAATTGCCTCTTGGTGGACAATCGCGTCGATTTTATCCTCGAAAAAGTTTAACCATGCGCCGAGATTAGTCTCGGGCATTTTTTCCTCGCGTAGTTTTAGCCAGTCTTCTTTTAGGCTGTCAGCTGATTTTTTGCCAGCACCCTCAAACAAGATGGCTTCGATATTGGGCTCAATATTTTCGGCAAAAAGCGGGTCTGCTTCGGCCGGAACAGTTGGCAGATTCAAATCAACCTTAACCGGCTTAAGCTCGGTGATAATATTTTTTTGCCAGGCTTGAATTTTGGCAATTTCTCCGACCGCTTGTCGAAAAGCGTCTTTAACCTTTTGCTCAGGGATTTCTCCGCCTTCAGCCTCAATCATATTAATTTTCTCGCCATCGCCGCAAACTAATAAATCAAAGACGCCATCCCCACGCTCCTTATAAGAGGGATTAACAATTAGACCTTCAATCGCGGCCGTTTCGCCCAAGCGAACAGCCGAAACTGGACCGTTCCATGGGATGGGCGAAGTGGCAAGAGCTAAAGAAGCGCCAATAATGGCTGGGACATCCGGATCGTTATCCTCATCAAGCGACAACACTGTGATAATTACCTGGATTTCATTGCGAATGGCACTATCGAAGAGTGGTCTGATCGTTCGGTCGATTATTCGGCCGGAGAGTACGGCTTCTTCGGATGGCTTACCTTCGCGTTTTTGAAAACGTCCTCCGCCGATTTTGCCGGCCGCATAATATCGTTCCTCATACTCGACAGTGAGGGGAAAGTAGTCACTGTCCTCCTTAGTTTTTGGCGAGAGAACGGCCGTGGCTAAAACCACGGTTTCGCCATACTTAATAATTACTGAACCGGTGGCCTGATCGGCCAGATCGGTAAACATGGCCGTTAAAGTTCGACCACCCACTTCGAGCGAATATTCTTTTTTTTGCATTTACTAATTGGGAGTAATTACTGAATTTTAGACCTGAAGGCGGATTAAATCCGTTTCAAATCTACCTATCCAGCAACTACTCGACTTAAGCTGTTAATAGCCAAACTTTAGCACAAAAAAGACAAAAAGCGAATCCCCGCTCGTCCGTCTAAGACGGACGAGCGGGGCAAGACCACTGAAGCGCCTATTCTCCGCATCCCCTATCGGTATCTCTGGTAGGAGGACGGGGATACAGCCGTCGGCGGAGATTTTCCCGGTGCCTTTGCTCTCTGCGCCCCCGAAAAAAGCGCAAAAGAAGCCATGCAATAAACAAACCGCCGATCGCCCCTGGCACCAACCATCCACTATTCATTGAGAGCACCTCCTCGGTTTTTCAACCCTCTCCAATTAAACCACTTTAGACAAGCTCGTCAACTTAATGTCTAGAGTGTTACTTTTGGCACCCGATTATTCGGCCGAGGGCCGACATGGTTGCCAGTGGCAATTAGGTATTTGCGTGGATTGTCGCAGAGGTCTAAGAAGTCATCAGCCGCTTCTTTGAGCTTGGCCGAAGAACTTTTGCCGAAGGCTACAACTTCGACTTGGGCACCCATATTTTCCTTAAGATACTCAACCAGCGGTACAAAATCGCCATCACCTGAACCGATAATAACGGTATCGAGTTTGGGCGCGGCTTTAATGGCATCGACGGCCAAACCAACATCCCAGTCGGCTTTCTTGGAGCCGTCAACGAAAATCTGCAAATCTTTGGTTTTAACCTCAATGCCGATTTTACCAAGCGCTTCGATAAAATTCTTTTCGTCCCCGGCTTCGGTCGTGACCATATAAGCGAGGGCGCGAATTAATTCTCGGCCAGCTAAGGCATCTTTCAGTACTTGGCCAAAATTAACTCTGGCTCCGCTATAAAGATTTTTAGCGCTGTGATAAAGGTTTTGTGTATCGATAAAAATTCCGACACGCTGATTCTTATGTTTGATACTCATAAAAAATAATTTTACCCAGTTGAGTAAAAATCTTGAAAAGATTTTATGGTGTTAAAACGCCATTACTCAATAGGGTGAATTTATAAAAATAATAATTAAACGACCTAGGTTTACCCTGTGGAGTTTTCGCTATACTCCATGGGGTTAATAATACCATGATGACAAAATAAAGAGAAAAGAAAAAGAGGGTTAAATAGCCACTTTGAGCTCAGCCTTATGCTTTTTAGCCTCCAAATAGCGCTGATGGCTACGGCGATCGGCAACCAGCTTAAGTAAACCACGGCGCGAGTGGTAATCCTTGGGATTTTTTTTCAAATGATTGGCTAACTCCTCAATGCGCTCGGTTAAAAGAGCGACTTGTACGTCTGCTGAGCCGGTATCCTTGTCGTGCTTAGCCGTCTTTTTAATAATTGTCTCTTTCTTTTTTTTGGAAATCATGGTGTTATCATTCTAGCACACCATCAAATTTTTTGCAAGGGGAAAAAGAAAAGGGCCCTTACTACTAGTTTGGCTAGCGCAGGTGCCCTTCGTACTACCTCGGGAGAAAGAACGGGATCGGACTAGAACTTATAGCTGATCCTCGCTTCGACCTTGGGGTCGGCGTCCTTGTCCTCGTCGGTGACGGGTATTACCACGTCACCGGTCAAGGTCAGGTTGCGATCCTTAGTCAGGAAGACTCGGCCACCGAGGGTGACCGCGATGTTGTTTTCGGTCGAGCTGGAGAGCTTGACCTGGTCAACACTTATCGCGCCACTTTCCCGGTCGAAATTGACCTCGGTTTCTTCCCAAGTCTTGGCCTGGAGGTCCCAAGCGTCAATCATGCCATGGATTTCGAACCGGTTGATCGGTTCCCAAACGGCCATGACATATCCGCCGACGAGGTTGCTCTCGTGCCCACTGTTCTGGGCCCAGTACAGAGCTCCCCTCAAGTAGAAGTTCTCGGCGAGGTGGAACTGGCTATCGAGAGCCAGACGCAAGTAATCTTCCGACCATTGCGCTGTCCCGGCGAACCAATTTCCCTTACCAAGGTTCTTCTGTAGGCGAAGCGACGCCTCTAACCCTTCCCAGTTTTGCGGATCATCGAAGGCGGTTGCCGACGACAAACCACCGATGTCAGCCAGAAGGAGAGTTCCACTCTCCTTGTCGCCCCACAACTTTTCCACTTGCACGCCCCAGATGAACGATCCGGTTGGATCGCTGGTGGGGTAGCCTACGGTCTCGTTGATGGCGGCAATCGGAGTGGTGTAACCACCCGCGGCAGACATTCGACCGGCATGAAGTTTGAGTTGATCTCCCACTTCATACCAGGCGTCGGCGATCATTAGCCAATTTCCGTCGGTCTCTTCCTGAAACTTGGCAAAGTTCAGAATGAGTAACCCTCCCCACTTCTCCGATTTGGACTTGACGTCCGCGCAGAGTCGCAGGTTGGTTAATTGGAAATCGCTTTCCTGGTCGACCGACATTCCGTAGGCCTGGGCGAGGCCCCCGATCTTGAGCTTGGCCGAGCCAAGGTCGATCGAGGGGAGGCCCTTCTCCGGCTCTTCTCCTGCCAGTGCGCTAGCCGTGGCCAGCACACATATCGCAACAACAACCGCGAGTAACTTCTTCATCGCATCATCCTTCCTTAACGCTCGTTGCCAGCCCGGAAGAACACAGCGTCGTTGCGCATGTGTACTGCCTCCAAACTAGCGATTCGGGGGGACCGCGCGGCTGATCCGGGTTCCAGCGGCATTGCTGAACCGGTTGCGCGATCGATTGAAACTCTACTTCTCTTTCGGTCATCACCGGGGCCTCTTCGACTCCCGTAACGACCAGAACATTTCTGTCTGTTTGTGCCTTGTCTCGCGATTTCCCTGCCGACCCCTCCTTCATGGTGTGAGGGATAGTCAGTTGGGGTGTCGCGATTGATTCAGCACAGACTGTCACTTGTGGGTTGGGAACGATGGTGGACTTCATCCCACTGATGTTCAGGCTCATCAGCCAAACCATGCAACAAACCATTGCTGGCTGGCGAAGTAGTTGGCCGGAAGTGGTAAACACTCCAAGCGCTTCTTCGAAGGCCAGAACCGGTTGCTCGGCTTGACGTAGCAACGCCTGATTCTCCTCCTCGCTAAGCTCGTAACCGTAAGGCTTGGTAGCCAAAAAGGTTTTACGAAACTTGTTGTAACGGCACGCTCTTCCGGGCGCGTCGTCCATGAGGAAAAATCCGATCGGCCCCAAACTGCAGGCCTTGAGAAACACCAGCGGACGGAGAATGAGTTCTTCGCTGACCTTCTTGCCGGCATATCTCAAATCCAGCAATACAATCAGGAAGATTGGTACTGTCATAATCCAGTACCATTTGAAGCACGTGCCCGCTAGCCACCACAAGGCGACTCGAAAACAGTCATCGCCATACTGCTGGGCGATTGTGCCCTTTTGGCTGTCTTCGTTGACGGCTTCACGAACTTGTTCTTCGTACTCAATTCCGGCCATTTGCATACGGGTGATTCGGTCTAGGATCTCACCGTTTTTGGGTTGCCACCGCTCGATGAATTTCGCCTTGGCTAGTTTGTGTATTTCTTTACCATCAACATAGCCAAAACCGATTTCTAAAGCGAGAGCATTACCTTTTCTGACGGTCAGAATCATGTCCTTGACGGACATTGTTCCCTTCTCGACTCCCATCTGCAGATCTTTCTTTATCCGGAAATATTCCTCCGACTTCGCTTCGTGCTCAGGACTTCCCTCGATCAGGGCCGCTGGCGTCTCAAATGAGAAACCCTCGACCCAGCTCCAGTTGATCCCAAGCGCGAGTGCCACCAATATCAGGCTGACAGAAATCAAGATCTGTCCCGTTGGCATACGGGAAATCTTAGTTTCCCACTTGCCTGGTGGTAGGTAGCACATTCCACTGTCCCTTCTCCTTCTGAGTTGGTAGAGATCAAATTCTTGCGACATAGGTTATCACCTCCTTAGCGTCGCTTCCTTGTTCTTTCTCTTCGGTTGGAAAAGATCACCTCTCAACCACTTGGTTGAGTTATTCACCGCTCACATCCCTAGCACAAATCATAAGGCTTGTCAAGATATGGGTTCTGGCCCTTTCGTCATTGTAATGTCGCAAAATATCGTCGCAATTTGCTATAATTAAAGATGATAAATAAGCATGGCCGACTTAAATAGACTGAAACAAGAATTTCTCGAGTACCTCGAAATTGAAAAGGGGCGATCGCTTAAGACGGTGGAGAATTATGATCGCTATCTAACGAGATTTTTTAAACAAGCGGAGGTTAAAAATCCTAATGATGTTACTGATGACGCGGTGAGGCAGTATCGATTGTGGTTAAATAGGCAAAGCGCCAAAAATACTGGCTCGGCGAAGTCGCATTTAGCTACGCAAAAAACGACTTCTCGAGCCGGCGCAAATGCCGACACTTTGAAAAAGAATACGCAGAATTATCACCTAATCGCTTTGAGGGTGTTTTTGAAATACTTGGCGAAGCGCTCTATTTCCTCTCTTGCTCCTGAGAAAATTGAATTAGCTAAGACACCTGGGCGTGATCTTGATTTGATTACCGACCAAGAACTTAAGCGGTTAATTGAGATGCCAAGTAGGGAAAAAATTGACGGTAGCAAGAGCGACAAAGAACGAAAAAATGCTGAGGTCAAAATTTTGCGTGACCGGGCCATTCTCGAGCTATTTTTCTCCACTGGCCTGCGCGTCTCTGAACTATGCTCGCTTGATCGCGATACAATTAATTTAGATCGAGATGAGTTTTCGATCAGGGGTAAGGGCGAAAAAGTGCGCCTGGTTTTCTTGTCTGATTCGGCGCGAAACGCTATTAAGACTTACTTAGCCAAGCGCGGAGATATGAACGAGGCTCTTTTTTCCAGTCTTTCTGAGATTAATAAGGTGGGCGAAAATGACCAGCGCTTAACTCCTCGCAGTGTCGAGCGAATTATCAAAAAATGTGCCATCAAGGCGGGCATTACTAAGAAGGTGACGCCCCATACTTTGCGCCATTCTTTTGCGACCGATCTCTTGCAAAACGGTGCCGATATTCGTTCGGTGCAAATGATGCTTGGCCACTCAAGCGTTTCAACAACACAAATTTATACTCACGTTACCGATCGGCAATTGCGCGACATTCATAAAAAATTTCATAGTTCAAAATAATTTTTTAACTGTGGATAACTCGTTATGGTCATGCGACCATTGCTCCACTCACTTCGCTCGTGGGTTATCCACAGTTTATAAGGGACAAGCTATTGGACAACTTTTCTGATGGGATTATAATTCTATCAGACATTTGATTTGTTCCTCATCATGTCTGAGCCCAAACTGGACTGTCCTCTTAAGGACATTGTCTAAAGTAATAAAAAGGGCAAGGATAACTTAGAGTAAGAGCTCGTAGCGTGTGGTGTACTTGAGTCATGACAGGAGAAGTTCTGTGTATTGACGAGAAGAAAGGGTAGATCCTGCGCAATGTACAGTTTTGCTCTATGTGGATGACAGTGGCTCCTCTGGGAGATCTGTCAAGGTCCGCCAGAACCGTCAGAATCTGGAACATCCGCGGCTCGATAATTAGTCCTGCCGCTTCTCATATAGAACCACCCGAGCGCCCTCGCGCCGGGTGGTTCAATCGTTTATACGCCAGCTTTATTTGACCCGATACTTGTTCCTAATCTTTTTAAGCTCTTCTTGTTCTACCTCCTCTTTTTTATCTTTTCCTTTGTCAGCTAATTTTTTAAGTTCAATTTCGGATAATTTGGCCAGTTCCCCTGCTCGTTTCACGAGAAACTCCTCATTATTTATGTCAGGATTTTCCAGGGCTTCCTCTAATAAAGCATTTAAAATATGGCCAATCTTGGGGCCTGGTGTTTCGCGTGTAACCTCCATTACCCGTTTCCCGTCGATCTTAAGCATGCCAACCGAAGTTGGGGCGCGTAAGGCCTCCTCGATCATGGACTCGTACTTTCGCAAACGATAGGGCTCTTCTTTGGGCCGGCCCATGCCGATACGGTCACAAATACGCAAATTCATTAGATCCCAAACATGCTCTGGGCCAACGTTTACAATAACTCGCCGAACGGCCGACAGGGTAATTTTCTCTGGATCGGCAAAAAACATATGGTTTCGCACCATTTTTTGTACCAACTCAGTCTCTTTATTGGAGAATTTAAGCCGAGACATAATTTGCACGGTCATTCTCTCCCCCACTACTTCGTGACCATAAAAGGTGTATTCTTTACTTCCTTTGCCCTCTGGAGCGACCCGACGGGTTTTGGTTTTGCCGATATCGTGGAACAGGGCAGCCAGTTTCACGTGCAACGGGTAATTTTTATCAGCGGCGTGCTGAATGGCCCGCAGGGTATGTTCCCAAATATCATAAACATGCTCACCCTTCTGTTCCATGCCGATTCCTTTCTCCAATTCAGGCACAATATATTGCAAAATTCCTGTTTGATGGCTTAAAATAAGACCTTCCATTGGCTTCGGCGAATCAATCATTTTTACGAACTCATCCCTAATTCGTTCGATCGAAATCTCCTTTAATAGGCCAGAGTTACGATAAATGCTATCTAAAACCTCCTTGTTACACGTGAAATCTAGCTCGCAGGCCAACCTGATGGCCCTAAGCATGCGTAGGGCGTCTTCAGAGAGGCGCAGATCGGCCTCCCCTACTGTTTTGATGAGTTTGTCCTTTATGTCCCTTATCCCGCCGTATAGGTCAATTAATTCGCTCTGAGCAGGGTTATAGGCCAAAGCATTGATAGTAAAATCGCGGCGTGATAAATCATCTTCAAGTTTGTCGCTAAATTTTATTTTGTCCGGATGCCGACGATCTGAATAATTGGCTTCAGTGCGAAAAGGGGTAACTTCTATATTGCGTAAAGTTTTGTCCTCCACTTCCTCATTCACTATCGTGACGGTACCAAAAAGATTTTCATAAACAGTTTTGGTAAAAAGCGGTTGGATTTGCTCGGGCGTGGCATTGGTCGTAATGTCCCAATCTTTAGGTTGTCGGCCAATCAAACTATCTCGTACACAACCACCAACGAGGTAGGCCAAAAAACCCTTATTTTGCAAGGTTTCGGTAATATCCAGGATTTCACGTGGAACGCTCAATTGTACCTTGACGGAGTCGGTCATAATATTTTTTTCTGTGCCCCCGGGAGGATTCGAACCCCCAACGACAGTTCCGAAGACTGTCGTGATATCCATTTCACCACAGGGGCAGTGAAGGTCTTTAAATTCTAGCTATTTTTTGAACATTTGGCAAAGTTAAGATAGAATTGAAGAACAACGGGCACGTGGCGGAATTGGTATACGCGTACGCTTCAGAAGCGTATGGAGTGATCCTTGGGAGTTCGAGTCTCCCCGTGCCCACAAAATAACGCTAAATTAGCGTTATTTTGTGGGCACGAGAAAGACAACTGTTTGTCTTTCGTGGGAGACTCGAACAGCGGAGCGATGTTTTTGTACCAACAAAAACTAGCAAGCTGGTGCCCAGACAATCCTGAGCGACGGCGAAGGATTAGTCGCGGGCGAGTCCCCCGTGTTTGAAAAGTTGGAGAATTTTGTTAGAATAAAAAAATTGCGGGTATGGTTTAGTGGTAGAACACGTCCTTGCCAAGGATGAGACGGGAGTCCGATTCTCCCTACCCGCACTAGTAATTTTGTTCGATCACCCTTCTTCGCCAAGGCTTCGAAGGCCGGACATAATTTAAGCATTATGTCCGAAACTGTGGATAAACCTGTGGTCAGTGGGGATAAAAGACGTCTTTTCATTCTAAAGAATTTCTCATAGAAATCTCTCAAAATCAGATAAAAATGGCTCTAAATAAGGTTATAACCTATAAAACAGTCTTTAAAAGTTTCGTTTTGGTGGCCTTAATCAAAAGTGTTTCTTAAGAAACACTTTGGAGTAGTTACACGTGGCACAATTACCGAAAAATAAGACCGAAAAGCAGATCATTGGCCAAAAAGGGGAGGATGAGGCGGTCAAATACTTAAAGGCCAAAGGCTTTTATATCCTTGATCGAAATTATCGTAAACCTTGGGGCGAATTGGATATTGTGGCCAAGAAGGGGAGCGAGCTTTATTTTGTTGAGGTTAAAACTGTGACCCGTTCCCTTTCCGAGGTTGGACCTCGAGGAGCCCGAGGTCCAACCTCTAGTTTCGACTTTTACGAGCCCGAAGATAATATCCACCCGTGGAAAATCAAGAGATTATCTCGCGCCATCAATACCTATCTGCTTGAAAAGAAAATCGACGATGAAACCGACTGGCAAGTCGATTCGATCGCTGTTTACCTCAACTCCCAAGGTCAACTCCTCAAAATCGATCACCTGGAGGATATTTTCTAAAAGTTAGATTAACTTATGTTAAGTATTGCAAATTAACATTAACACATGTTAAGATGTAGAATATGGAGAAAATAGAGGACAGGCTTTATTTTACAACATCTGAGGTGGCAAGATTGCTTAAAGTGAGCCGTATTACGGTCTTTAACCATATCAAAAAGGGTCTAATTAAGGCAAACAAACTAGGAAAAACCTACCTTATCTCTCACGAAGAGGTTGTCCATTTGGTTGGCAAGAGCCCTTTAACGAACGAACTTCATGAGACAGACAAAAAAATTAAATCCGATAAATTTAAGTATCGATTATACTTAGCCAGTGGTATCAGTCTTTGGCGTACTTTTTTTAATCCTAAATACGCTAGATATTTCAATCGGAAAGTCAGGGTGTTCCAACCCGGGGAACTTGATAATCCGGTAGACCATCGATTCATCCCGATTGGTATTGCCTGTTATGATTTAAATGAGATCAATCATGCCGACGCTCTGCTCGTTTACATGAAAAAGTATCTGACGAGAGACGGTGCTCCGACCGGAACTGACAGTACTTGGGAATGTGGTTATGCCATCGGTCATGCCAAGCCGGTGATTATGTTGGTCGAAGATCTGGAGCACCTCGACTATTATGCGGTGCAATGGATGGTGAGTTTCAGTATCAACGCTATTTTGACCACTAATAGGGAAGTGGCAAAGATTTGCCGAAACCACCCTAAATTTGTCCACGCCACAATTATTCTGGCCGAAAATGAAGAACAGTTTGAAAATAAAATTATTGAATATTTAGATAATTATTATCGCTCGATCTATTCGCGATCTGGTTTAATAAACTATAAAGTAGACGCTGTCGCTCGGGAAATTTTTAGTAGAAATAATCTAGAAGGGGATCTCTTTAATAAAGAGAAGACAGATAGCCAAATCAAAGAATTTTTAGATAAGCTCAAAGGTTTAAAATTTGAAACAGACAAAGATTCTCTTGCGGTCTGTGAAGTTGAAAGAGAGGTGTCAGAATATTTGAGGGGCAAAATTTCCTTACAATCAATAAACCAGGCTTTGGCCACCGTCGTCGAGGAGTGGCAAGAAAATTCTGAAAAGATATTAGCTTGCCTTACTCATTCAATTTTACCCCCTTTTAAATTTGTCGAGGGCCGCCACTCTGGGACAAAGAAGACAAGACCGGAATTATTTTTTGAACTTTATGATCTCGTTACCCACCATTTAACTTTAGAACAGCGATTTATTAAATCACCAGATTTTCCGGCTGAAGTCGGGGCGATATTGGAGCTCTATAATTGGACGAATACCTATGCGCTCGATGATGTTTTTGATAATTCAAAAATGCGTCAAAAAGAACCGACCGTTTGGCAGAAGTTTTCTCGACGGGATGCTGTCTACACCGGCATCGTCGGGCACTTACTGACTCTCAAATATCTGTTAACTATTACTAGAGAAAAACCGGAACTGGGCCTAAAAATGGCTGAGATAATGAATGATTATAATCATACCATGTACGAAGGTCAGGTTTTTGATATCGCTCTAACCTTCGACAGTGACGAAAAAAAGGATTTACTCAAGAAAAAGAATTTTGAAGAGATATTAAATCTCTATGTTAAAAGAATTTATGGAATCTGTGGTGGATTTTATGAGGCGATTGGTCTACTTTCCGCCACCGCCGGTAATAAAGAAGAACAAATCTTAAACGCTGAACAAATAAATAAAATTTCTCCACTGGTTGGGATGTATTACGGAATTATTCAAATGATTAGGAATGATCTCGGTGATTATCTGGTGGTTGAGGAAGAAAGCGGCTTGAGTAAAGGGATGAAGGGGGAGTCTCATTCGGACATAAAAGAGGGAAAGGTAGACTTAGCTTATTTAGTGGCGCTTTACGCCGATAAATTATCTCCAGAAGATAAAGAGTTTTTGTACCAGTCTCTTGGGGATAAGGAGTTAAACGCTCAGGCGAAAGAAAAGATTAACCAACTTCTTTGGCAATCAGGAGCAGTGGACTTGGTCGTCGAATTACTTATTAATTTGATTGACCATGTTAAAAACAAGTTGCTTACCGAGTATCAAGAAACTCCCACTCGAATGAAATGGATGTTTTCCTTAATGGCTATCACCAAAGAAATTCTCAATCCTTTCAAGAGACAAGCCCTAAGGAACGGTTGGCAGAAATATGAGTTTGATCCGGTTTTATTGGAAAAAGTTACTTCAGGGATTCTCGAGTTAGAAAAAACTAAATAGTCCCAATTTTTAAAATGGAATTAATTAAGAATTTTATGCCAACAAAAGCAATTAAAATTACCGACAACAGCGAAAAGCTGGTAGATATAAAAAAATATTGTCCCGGGGTAAAAATCGCCATTGGTGAGGGGCGGTTGAAAATTGAAAAAGCCGCTTACGTGCGCGAAAGTCTGGCCAAGATGTTGGCTAAAGCGCAAAAGCATTTGCCGAGGGGCTGGAACTTTACCGTTCGTGATGCTTGGCGGCCAAAATTTGAACAGGTGCGCATCTACTATGGCTTTATCGAACGGTTCGCGCGCTTGAACCCTAAATGGAATAAAAAGCGGGTGTTGGAAGAGGTTAATAAATATGTGGCTGATTGGGATGGTCCTGAAGCCTCGGGTCACATGACTGGCGGGGCAATTGATTTGCGGTTGATTGATAAAAAAGGCCGGCGCATTCCGTTGCGGTCGAAGGCATTAACTTATCAGGAAAATGCCGAACCGCTTTGTCCTAAGTTGCCGGCGCATTTAAAAAGAAATCGAGAGATATTTTTTAATGCCATGAGGCAAGCCGGCTTCACTGGTTGTTATAACGAATTTTGGCATTGGTCTTATGGCGACTGGCGCTGGGCGAAGCTTAATGGTAAAGCACGCACCATTTACGGGGTGATTGATAAAAATTTTTATGATCGCGAATTTTGCCCGTGCGGGAGCGGTCAAAAATTTGCCGATTGTCATGGTAAGATGGTAGGATAATTTAACAATAACGGGGTGTACTCGTTAGAAATAATCGGGGTGTAGTGCAACGGCTAGCACGAGTCCTTTGGGAGGATTTAATCCGAGTTCGAATCTCGGCACCCCGACAAATAGAAAAAACGAGGAATTCCTCGTTTTTTCTATTTGTCGCGAGATT
The DNA here is from genome assembly GCA_041663165.1 of Minisyncoccota bacterium. Taxonomy (GTDB): domain Bacteria; phylum Patescibacteriota; class Minisyncoccia; order Phycocordibacterales; family XYD1-FULL-46-19; genus CAIPHT01. The sequence goes on from JBAZRF010000009.1 coordinate 27,385, forward strand.
CGAACGGGAGGGGGTCGGGGAAACATCTGTTTCCCCGTGGCGGAATTATTCAAACCGAGGGTTTTGAAAGCACAAGAGTGAAGCGATGAGCCGTGAGTATTCTCGGCAGCCCGACAAAATTGACTTTTTACTCTCTTTAATTTAATTTGAAGGCAGAAGGATTGGGACAACAACACTAATCTTGAGGAGGACCTGTCGTGAAGGTGATTTGTTGTGAGCCAGAATGTCTCGGGTCGGTTGACACCGAGAACCGGATTTCGGCCTCCGGGCCGAAAGGTGAGGCCGAGGGTGCTCCCTGTTCCATCTGTGGCCGTCTCCACAACGAGAACGGAGAGGGGATTACTCTGACCGGTAAACGTGCGTTTGCTGTTGTCCGGCCAGGTAAACCTGCCTCCCTGGTCGTTGCCGAGTGAAACGGTACAAATCTCTAAGCTATTGGGTCGCACATTGTGCGGCCCTTTGCCTTTTTGTTTTTCTCTTGTCGGGCTGCCGAGAATCGAACTCGGTCTATACCCACCCCATGGGCATGTACTACCGGTATACTACAGCCCGCGCTGTAAAGTGGCAGGGGATTCTCCCGCGACTAAACCCTCGCCGTCGCTCGGGTTTGTCTGGGCACCAGCTCACTAGTTTTTGTTGGTACAAAAACATCGCTCCGCTGTTCGAATCCCTAACGCAAGCCAAGCAGTTGGCTTGCTCACTCCGCCAAAAGCTTCGCTTGTCGGAGTGCAGGGATTCGAACCCTGAGTCCCACGAACCCGAATCGTGGATGTTACCGTTACACTACACTCCGTAATTTGTTTCAAAATTATGCTAACACAAAATGATTGTTATTTAAAGTTTACTTTAGATATTTCTCCACGAAGGCCTGGGAGTCTTTGGGGTTAACTTTAATCTTATAAAAAGTTCAGCCGCCTCGGGGGAGGCGGCTGTGCGCTAAGCGCATGGTTGCGAAACGGTATTGCTTATGCACCCGGGGTCCGAAGGGCATCGAAGAAGCCGCTGCTGAGGCCGCCGAAGGGGCTCATTCCGGTGACGAGGATGACGCCGTGGCGACCTTCCGTCATGCAGAATGGGCATTCCTTTTTCTTCGGCGCTATGCCGACGAGTTGCCAGTTCTCGTACAGGGAGACGCCCCCCTTCCAGTCGAACGCTTCGGGGTATTGGCCCAGGGCCTCGGCCCAAAACAGTTCGGTCAACCCGTCGAGGAGCTTGTCCTGCCGGTTGTGCTCACCCAGAACGGCCCTGTCCGCCGCCGCACCGCCTTCCTCTGCTTCCCGGCGGAGCTTGGCACTCAGGTTGTACTCGCTGATCATCTCGTTCAGAATTACCCAGAACCGTTGCAGGTACTCGTCGATCGGGCCGAAGACCTTGTCGCCCTCGGCGACCTTGGCTGTGGGCATCATGGCCGCGACCTGTTCGGCCGTTAGGTCCATGATCCGTTTGTGAATGGTGCTGAAAAACATGGTTTACGCTCCTTCCGGTATTCACCGTTATGCGTTCGACATGAACGCTCTGCTTTTATTACTAGAACAGATGATAAACTTTGTCAAGCATCAGAGCTACAAAATACTTTTTGACAGTGGTGACTCCGTCATGATTAACTGGAAGCGGTAATTGTCGCTGGCCGGATTCCGGTTGGCAAAACGTCCCAAGAGGGAGGAGGTGATAACTAGAAATGGCAGACACGAAACTAACTCCCGAGATCGTCGCTCTTATCTTGCGCGGACTGGCGCGGCGATATGCCATAGAACACTTCGGCCTAACTGGGCCAGAGGAGTTCGCTAATCGGGCGGGTACGATTGCCCGGGTGATCGAGGCAGACCCCGAAGCCGTGCATGCGGTCTGTTCCGAACTAATGAAGGAGGCGGTTAATCAGATGACGGCCAAGTTGCCCGAATTGGCCAAGCCACCTTCGCCACCCTCGGATCATCCGGACGGTGGTAATCCCGCAGATTAATGGGCACACTCCATTTTTATTTGCAGCCCGGAATGTCGTAGACATGCCGGGCTCGCGCTATTTTAAAAGTGAACAAATGCTTATCCACAGAACTATTACGAGTCGGAGTAATTATGAGTTAAAATTAACTCAATGGCTGAACCCTATCAAAATGCGACAAAGATTTGCTTGCTACTAACAGTGGTCGCGATCCTTGGCGGTCTCGCTGGCTTATATTGGCACTCGTCTCTTGTTTTAATGGTCTCTTTGTTGCCAGCTCTTTTTTACGAAGCCTATCGAACCGAAGGCGAAACGACCAAATGGGCCTCTCGTTTCTTGGTCGTTATCGGGATTATCGAAACGATCGTTCTCGCTTTCCATGCTAAATTTGATCTGGCCTCTTTTCTTGGTAGAAGTAATATGATGGTCAAAGGTTACGATGTGCCCCTTGGCGACATCTCGGTTGTCGGCCCGGCAATTTTAGCTGTTCTTTCGATAATTTTATTTGCCAAAACCTATGGTCCTTATACAAAATGGCTATCGGTTATAATTATCATTGGCTCGTTTGCGATCGTTTATTTAATTGATCCTAATCTCTTTTCTAATCTAGCGAGAATGGCGACGAACGAAGGACTTAAACAAATCAGTTATTAGCTCGCGAAATTTTTTAGTCAAAATATCTTTATGCTTGAAGAATTAAAAAAATTTTTAGCTGAATCAAATAAGGCCGGTTACGGAGCAGGGGAGAGCGTTGAACGAAAATGGATTAAGGAATCGGATGGCTCGACGACTATTGCTTACGTGAGCGTGGATGGGGCGTGGCGGTTTCACGATAATTTTTTTGGTGGTGAACCATATGGCGGGCGAGAGGTAATTTTTAAAAATGATCAAGCCGTTTGGCTGATGGTTTATTATGGCGAGATCACTGATCGTGAGTTAGACAAAAAAGAAGTTTATGATTTTTTGCGCGCCGCTTTAATGAAGGCGCCCGATGATTTGCCCGTGCGCGGACCGGCCGAATTTAAAAAAGAGGAAGGCGGCAAAGTTTGGGAATACCAAAATAAATGGGCCGGGGACTTAAATCGTTTCAAGGGACGCGAAATAATTTTACTTGATGGCCGCGAAATCTTTAATACCGATTACTCTGGCGGTTGGGTGGATGTACCGAAAGAAGCCTAACTCCCGGCTTCTTCTTGTTTCATCGTTATCGGGGCTCTTGAGGAGGAGGTTTTTAGCTGGTAAGGTAAAGTTGTGAAACAGAGCCTGGTTACTAAAATTAAACACGATTTGCGTCAGGTTGCCGACAAAAATAAAGCCAAAGATTTGGCCTGGTTTTTTAAAACGGGAAAGGGAGAGTACGGTGAGGGTGATAAATTTTTGGGGGTGGTGATGCCGGAACAAAGAAAAATTGTAAAAAAATTTATAGATGGCCTCGTTGCAAGAAGCCCAGCAGTGAGAAGTCGTTTCTCGCGTAGCCAGATGCGACTTCGCACTGCTTTGGCTCACATCCAAAAACTTTTGCAAAGCAAGTGGCATGAAGATAGATCGGTCGCGCTGCTGATTTTAGTTGAACTTTATAAATTAGTTAACAATAGAAAATACCCTACTTCGCCGGGGCTTCGCAGGGTTGATTCGCGAAAGATTTTTTTGTTTTACATTAAAAACATTTCACGAATCAACAATTGGGATCATGTCGATTTAAGCGCGCCTAGTATTGTAGGGGATTATCTGTTTAGTTATTATCCCAACAAAAAAGAAGTTAAAAAATCTCGCGGTGAGCTTGTCGAATCCGTTTTGTTGAAATTAGCCAAATCTAAAAATATTTGGTCGCGGCGGGTGGCGGTGCTGGCCACTTTTGCTTTTATCAAAAATAATCAATTTAAAGAAATTTTGGAGTTGGCCGAATTTCTCTTAATCAAACAAAAAGATTCACACGACTTAATGCACAAAGCTGTTGGTTGGATGTTGCGAGAGGTCGGGAAGCGTGATCAGAAAGTTTTAATAAATTTCTTAAATAAATTCGGTTCACGCCTCCCTCGCACCGCCTTGCGTTATGCGATCGAAAAATTTTCCGAACGGCGGCGGCGAAAATATTTACAACAAAAAACGCCCTGAGTTTATCGACGGGCGTTTTTTGTTTAAAAAATTAAATAATTATTTTTTGCCCCACTTCTTTTTAGAAGCGTAGAAGTAGTAGATGATATCTAAAATGCCCAAAGTATTAACCAAGAGCAAGACTACGAACCAAATCTTAGCGCCACTCCTGGCGGCTCGCCACATTGCCAAACCCTTCCACACCAAGGTCCAAGCAATGAGGATGATTAATAAAGTGGTCATGCCAGCAATGCTGGCGACTATTGTACCCCAAGCCTCGGCGGGCAAAGTGCTAAGGCCTTGAGTTCCACTAATAATGTTTGCCATATGCCAACCATTATATCAGTCTTTTTGTTTATGCTATAATAAAACTGTTAATAATTATTATTAAGTTATCCCGCTATGGCGGGGCAAGTAAAAAGTATGACTAAATTAATTGGTCTCGGCGATCTCTTCAAAAATACTTGGGCGATCTATCGAGAAAAATTTACGCTCGTTGTCGGACTCATGATCTTACCATTTTTGCTAATGATGGTTAATCAGCTCCTGACGACAACCGAGAATGGTTTTATTTTACCGTTAGCCTTCATCATTGGCATCATTGCGGCCATTGGCCTTATTTGGGGATCGGCGGGACTCATTATTGTTTTGCGCGATCGTTCGCGAATCGTGACCATCAAAGAGGCCTATGGTTTGGGCTGGAGCAAATTGATCTCCCTTATTTGGGTTTCTATTTTGACGGGATTTATAATCGGTGGCAGCATTCTCCTTTTCGTTATCCCCGGCATTATCTTAGCCACTTGGTTGATGTTTGCCAAAATTATTGTTGTGGCCGAAGAGGAAAAGGGGATGAGCGCAGTGGTCAAAAGTCGTGAGTATGTCAAAGATTATTTTTGGCCCGTACTTGGCCGGTCTCTTGTGATTGCGATTGCTGTCATGGTCATTTATTTTATTTTGATGGCCATTGTCTCTTTAATTGTCGGAGCTTTTATTGGCTTTGGTTCGGCATCGGCTGCGACCCTGATCATTATTTTGACCGCGGTGGTTAACATTTTAGTTGTTCCTTTGGCCTTTATCTGGATGTATTTGCTTTATGAAAATCTTAAGCAAGTTAAAGGTTCCGTTACCGTCGATCCGGCTAAGAAACAAGGCACCTGGTACCTAGTTATCGGCTTGATCGGTTGGGTATTTATAATTGTCATGCTGGTCTTCTTTATGTCTGTTCTGGCCTCGCTTTTGATGGGGCTTTTTGTTGGCCAAGCACTTAATGGTTTAAACAGTCAGGCGGTCGCCAATCTTTCGACTAGTACCCTACCTGCACCGACCAGTTTGCCGGCTAATTTAACGCCCGAGCAGCAACAACAGCTCCAAACTCAATTGGAGGCAATGAGAAAATTACAGGACCGGATTAAACAACTGAAGGGCAATTTACCAGCTAACGCCCCGGCGCAATAATGCATTACGGTTTCGTCATTATTACTGTTTCTTGGATCTGGCAATGGTGGAAGATGCGCTCGGGCCACCGCAGTTTAGACCCGTGGTTTTTACGCCTTTACGCCCTTGGCCTTCTTATTATTTTGTTAGACACTTTTCGTCTTGGTGACTGGCTCACTTGGGCCAATGTTGCCGCCATGGCCGTGATCTTACTCTTGATTTGGAAGATTAGACACTAAAATTATTGAAATAGTGGAAGCCGGCCAACTCTGAGGAAATTCCCTCGTCCGTGTTGGCCGGCTTTTGCTTGGGCTGTTTTTCATGGTTTGTCCTCCCTTACGACCTTGACCACTTCACGTGCCCTGTCGAGAAACAGAGCAAGTTTTTCGGTTGCAGTGACTCGCCAGCCTCTACCTTGTCCCGGGCCTAGATAGCGGATTATCATCTCGCCTGGTCGTACCGGATAAGTGGGCAGTGAAAGGACAGACGTCACACCGTCTTCGTCGTAACGGATCTTAACTTGTAGGGGGCAGAAAGCCACCCTCACCACCTGTCGCGTCGCTCTCGTAATTGGCGTGGCCGGTGGCGGTCTTTCACCCAATCTTTTCCTCACCGTTGACCACCTCCCTTCGTTGGGGTGAATAGGATCATCTGCCCATTATCAAAAAGGATTTTGGTTCAAATGTCAAATTTACAGCTTTTGCTTCAAGGAGGGATATTTGCTAATATTCTGTTGTCGCGGGATTAGTTTAGCGGTAAAATATCAGTTTTCCAAACTGA
>JBAZRF010000010.1:0-27186 GCA_041663165.1 Minisyncoccota bacterium
CTGGTTTTCTTATCAAAAGGATTTGATAGCCAGACCGGCAAATTACCGTTTGAGTTAGCTGGTAAACTATTACCACTTGGTGTTAATTGGGCGGTCGTGGGTGGAGCGATGATCGCTGAAGAAATTAAAATTGGCCGTTTTGGTGCTTGTTTGGTCGCTTCTAAAACGCCAGCCTCGATCGAAAAAATCATTGAACTTTTTCGTGGCACCAATATCCTGGCTCTACCGTCGCGTGATATTAAGGGAGTGGTTTGGTCGGGCGTGCTTAAAAATATTTATGCTCTTGGCCTAGGCATTGCCGAAGGTTTGGGTTGGACAATTAACGAACGCGGTCTGCTATTTGCCCAATCAACCGAGGAAATTCTACGTTTAATAAAAATCTTGGGCGGGAAGAAAGAAACGTTTTTAGCGGTGCCAACTTTAGCCGATTTTGTTTCTACCAGTTTCGATAACAATTCGCTTAACCATCAAGCGGGGATTGAACTTGGCCAAACCGGTTCAACCAACAAAAAAAGCGAAGGGTTGGCTTCGCTTGTCCCACTCCTTGATCGCCTCGGCAAAAAGGCTGATTCTTTTCCTATTCTTAAAAATATTGCCAAAATCATCATTGCTCGCGAAGACCCCAAAAAAGTTTTCGGGAAGTATTAGGCGCTCGGCCTGCGTTCAGTTAAACAACACAGAAAACCATTCCCGCGAATGGTTTTCTTACGCTCCGCGACGGCCATTTCGCCGTAGTTTCTCGTTACGCTCAAAACTTTCACAACGGCGAAAACCATGCTGGCCGTAGCTCCGCGAGGTTGTTTAACTGAACGAGGCCTCGCTTGACTGTTTTCAAGCTATTGGGATATTACGGACCCGTTGACAATAAGCCTAAACAGGTGTATAATGGTAGAGGAGTGATTGTGAAAGTATTCTTCCCCCTAGTGAAGTTTTGACAACCTGGGACCTCGTGGTCTCGATGGAGGATTGGAACGTGTTTGAGAAAAAGATTGTGGCAATCGGCGGCGGGCAAATTTTTGTACCTTGCCAACCGCCGACGACACTCGTGATCGATCAAGAGATTGTTCGCCTCGCAGATGAGCGGAGTCTTCATCATCCACCACGGGTCTTGTTTGTTCCAACGGCAAGCGGTGATGATATGTTGTATTGCCACGGCATGTACAACGTGTACTCTGCACGTCTCGGTTGCGAATTCGATCATCTGCGGATTTTGGCCGAGAGGTTATCAGACAGGCAGATCGAGAATAAGATCAACTGGGCAGATATCATCTATGTGGGTGGTGGCAACACTCTCAAGATGATGAATGCTTGGCGTCGGCGCAGGGTTGACCGTCTGCTTATCACTGCCTATGAACAAGGCAAGGTGATGTGCGGTCTCTCGGCTGGGGCAATGTGCTGGTTTGACTGGGGACTCTCCGATTCGCGGAAGTTTGCCAACCCCAAGAGCTGGAAACCGATCAGGGTCAAGGGGTTGGGCCTACTCCCTTACGGCTGCTGTCCGCACCACGATTCTGAGGGCTGGCGTCGTCTGAGCTTTGAGAAAGTGGTGAAGCGGAGCTACGGGGTCGGGGTGACGATCGAGGATAATTGTGCTCTCGCGGTGGTTGGCGACTGTTTTCGTTTCATCTCGAGCCAACCTCGCAAGAGCGGGTCGTTGCTTCGCTGGATCCCACCTCACAATCTGGCTCGGCACCCGTTCTCTCATGGCCAAGAGGATTGGCGCACTTTCAAAGAAGTTCTCTGTTGATCGCGGTTTGTTGGTTTGCAAGCAGTCGTTGTCGTCGTTCCTGGCGACAACGGCTTTTGTGTTGTTTAATAAATTATTTGAGCTATGATTGAAATTATGGAAATTATCAGGAAATTCAATTCCCGACGATCCCCGGTTTCTCTTGATTCATTACCTTTTTCTTTTTATTCCTCGGAAATCTTTTTGGATTTTTCGGGCCATATTTTGGAACGCAACGGTGAGCTGGTTCTTACAACTCAAGATCTTTATTATCACCACGAATTCCCGGCGGTTTTTTTACCGGGGAAAATAATCAATTGGCAAGAGACCGAAATTACTTTTACCAGCGAGGAAGATATTAAGAAAATTAAGAAAAAGGGAGTCGAAATAATAATTCAGAGGCCAATTGGGAGCGAGTTTTTTTATAAGACCGAGACCTTATTGAATCCGGCGGCTGACCTAAAAAGGCGGATTGGGCAATTTCATAAAAGTTATCAATATAAGATAAAACATTCTTTTCCAAAGGATAAAATCAAAGAATTCTATTATCGCTGGAAAAAACAAAAGGCCAGAAAAAATGATAACTTCAGGGGCGCCGAGGAATTTTTCTTTTTCTGTTTGGACAATTTGAAGAGATATAAAGTAAAACAGGTTTACGTAGTGGTAAAAGACAAATTGGTCGGTTTCGCTTGGGGCGCAGACCATTTATCCGGGAATTGGCTTGGCCTGCATTTAAAAGTTGATTATCGTTTCAAAGGTCTCAGTCGTTTCCTTCATCACGAACGCGCCAAATTTTTTACCGGTAAAGATTTTTTTACCTTGGGGACTGGGGCCCAAGAGCCGGGGATTATTCAATTCAAGAAAGAACTCGGGCCAATCCAAGAAAAAAATTATTATTATGTTTTGACAGGGAAGAAGAAATTAAGAAAATAATCCCTCTACCACTTCCTTAACAAGATTGCCGTCGGCGGCGCCTTTAGTTTCTTTAGTGACGGCGCCCATTAGTTGGCCGAATTTAGTTTTGTCGGTGATGCCAAGCTCGGCTTTTTTGGCTTCGGCGATTTTTAAGATTTCGTCACGCGACATTTGAGCGGGGAGAAAGCTCTCGACAATGGCGAGCTCACGCTTCTCTTCTTCGGCCTTCTCTGGGCGATTGCCGACAGTGAATTGTTCGATTGATTCTTTACGCTGTTTGGCCAAGCGTTTAAGAACGGTGATAGCGCCGTCATCGTCAATTAATTCATCGGGCTTGTGGCCTTTGGCCATCACTTCGCTAGTAAAAGCGGCGGAGATGTTACGCAGGGCGCTCAAACGCTCGGTTTCTTTGGCAAGAAGAGCTTTCTTGGCTTCATCTTTGATTTGTTGATGTAGCATGGTTTTTTGATTAGTGTATAATTAGAGCGGAATTTAATATTAATAATTTATCATTATTTTAATGCCTATGTCAAAAGAACCTAAAGAATACATAAAATTAGGCGGCGCTATTCTGTTGATGGTTGTCGCTGTTGTCTTTTTAACAATGTCGATCGGTTCCAATCTTCGTTCGGGTTGTTCCGGCTGTCAAATCGCCAGTGTCGGCAGTTTAGGTTCTGGTGCCACTTACTACGTCGATAACCAGGCGGGTAATGATATCAACACTGGTACCAGTATTGATAAACCATGGAAGACGGTGGCCAAAGTCAATGTCACCGCTTTTAATGCTGGCGACCAGATCTTGTTTAAAAAAGGGGGGGTATGGAATGAAACGCTAACTCCGAGTAGCTCAGGCTCAAGTGGTCAGCCTATCATTTTTGATGCTTATGGCGACGGCAATTTGCCGGAGTTTAACGGTAACGGAACCTTAACTAGTACTCTACGCTTAGATAGTAAAAATTATCTGACCTTTGTGAATCTCGCTTTTACTAACAGTAAAATAAGTGAAGAGGGCAGTATCTATATGCTCTATGGCCAAGGGATTAAGTTACAGAACTTGGTTGTTAAAAATAACGGGGGTGTGGGTATCGGCGGTTTAGCCACTAATAACTTAACCATTAGCCAGAGCGAAATATATAATAATAACCGACAGGGAATCTACCTCGCTTACACCACTGGCGCACTGGTCGAGGGGAACAAAGTTTACAGTAATAGCCAGAGGAAAGACGATTCTTTTGGCATCGACATTATTGTTCCAACCGGGAGTAATGTTGTCCGCTACAATACTGTTCATGATCAGGCAGTTATTACTGATCCTAGCTTGTATGTCTGTGGGGCAGCTAAATGTGGTAATGGTGGAATCCGCTTTGACGGCGATGGGACCGGTTCTAATAATACCGAAAGATTAGGTAATGTGGCTTATCGAAATCTAATCTACAATGAAGACCAGGGTGTTCAGCTGGTCAATTATTCGGGAGCAGAAATCTTCAATAACACGGTCTATAACACTCGCCAGTACGGCATCTTAGCGATGGCTCAGCCTGGCTATGGTATTAACTCCAAAAATAAAATTCAAAACAATATTGTTCAGACAAACTCAACTATTTTGGCCAACCTAAACGGGGCGGGTAATACGATTGATTTCAACGTTTATTATCCGGCGGGAAGTAACAGCTTTATTTGGACAAGCAACGTTAATTGGAATCCAGGCGCGCTCAGTTTAATTAATTTCACCAATTGGAAGACGACAAGCGGTCTTGATACCCATTCGCTTAATGCTGATCCAAAATTTGTTGGTGCGCCAGGTAACTTCGATTTGTCGTCGGCCTCGCCCGCCGTTAATGCCGGGACATCACTTGGCACCGGAAACGATTTGCTTAACCGGGCAATTGTCGGAGTAACGGATATTGGTGCCTATGAATATCAGGGGACTGTCACCTTGCCGCCCACCTGTATTGAAAACTGGATCATCAGCACTTGGACACCATCTCCTTGTGCTGGTGGTAATCAAACACGTATAGTTACCGACAGTAATAATTGCGGTACCGTAGTGAACAAGCCGGCAACAACGACTACTCAAGTTTGTGCAACCACACCACCGCCCGCTTGCACTCCCAACTGGACGACCGGCGCCTGGACTCCAACTGTCTGCACGACCGGCACTCAAACGCGTACTGTTGCCGATAGCAATAATTGTGGGTTAGATGCTGGCAAACCAGCAACTAGTCAAACCTGCACGGTGGCTCCGACCTGTAGTAATTCCTATTGTAGCAGCAAATATGGGCGTTCTTATGTCTGCAAAACTAGCTCAAGTCAATGCTGTAGAAAAACGACTTTCTTCGGCAAAATCTACTATAATTCTTGTCGATCTCTGTAGGGCCAAAGCTAGACTACTTTTTTACGATTGGCTATAATTAAGGCAATATGGACAAAAAGATTTTTGCCTTGGTTTTGGTTGTTTTGTTCCTCTGTCCCTTTTTGGTTTTTAGTATTGGCTTGAGGACGGAGCCCGTCTTTGCTGTCTCGCCGATGTCGTCAACGATCAGTAAAATTGTTCTCCTTATAAAAAATCTAGAGAGAAGAATTGCTTTACTGAAAAGACAAAATTTGGCTCAAGTTGTCGGTTCAGGTTCTGCAATAGAAGAACTGGCGATTTGGGATGGTAGTTTGGCTGGAGCGCTCGCGCCAACTAATTTTCACACTGGCGGGAGTGCAACGACAACTGATTGCTATAATCACCCAACTTGTTTTGCCGGCTATAATGACGGCTATCATGCGCCGGCGATTTTTCTCAATGGCATGGCTTCTTGGCGAAAAGATCTGACCGGTTATGATAGTTTACAATTTTATGCCAAGTCCAGTCAGGTTGGCAAAAAATTGGTGGTCTCGGTCTATGGCTGGCCCAGTACAAGTAATACTTACCAAGTCGATTTGGGTACCAGCTATCAGCTGTTTAGTATCCCGGTCTCGGCTTTGAAGGGGGCAAGTTCTAATACCAGTGATCTCAAAAAAATTGAGGCAATAAATTTTGCTCCGCCAAGTACCAATGGTTCACTTAAGGGATATTATGTTTTTGTTGATGGGATAAAGGTAGTTAGGGCGGTAGACGTGGCCGAGCCGGTCATTACTCCTCCCGCCAATCCGGTCGCGACCACTTCGCCAACTAGCCCAATTGCTAATCCGCCAACTCCTGCCACCACGACTACCCCAACGACACTAGCAACGACGACCGTGCCCAAGACGGCCCTTGCTCCGACTTTTAGTACTAGCTCTTTGCCTTATACCCAGTCGTCAGTTTTTTATAGTCTTAATATCTGGAACGGCGATGGTCCTAATGATGGTTTGATTACAACTAACGGTGAAGTAATTAGCGCTGGCTGTCCTAGCGGTAATTGCTTGAAGGGTACCTTCGACAGCTATCACAATATTGCCATTAACTTTACTGCTGGCGGAAATCCGTTGAGCCGGGCCGATCTCTCCAATTATGACGAGATCCAAATGTTGGTGAAGTCGAGCGACTGGAGTACCCCTAATAATTTTACTTTTCGTTGTTATGGTAATGTCGGCACAACGGTAAGTATGAATGATTTTGTTTCGGCCAGTGTCGGTGATTATCGCCAAGTCAATTTACCGGTCTATTTACTAAAAAACAGCACTTGCTACCTCTCCGCTTTAGAGAATTTGTACTTCTTTGCTCCTAAAAACGGGGTGACAACTCAGATTGATAATATTAGGGCGGTCAAGTATGGCCAAACCACGCCACCGCTGGCTAATTCGTCAGAAAATCCTGCCTCGACCCTGGTTCTAAATATGCCGACTTTGCCTGTACCTGTTTTGCCGACTACCCAGCTATCACCCGCCAGTGATGTTCAACCGATTTTGGTTGGCGCTACCTCTGACACGGTTGTTTTTCGTTGGCACCCAGTTACTGGAGCCGCCAGCTACCAAATCTGGCTTTTGCCAGAGCCAACCAGAGCGAGAAGTCCCAAAAGTTTTTTGCTAACAACGTTAAGTAGCGAAATGACAGGCTATATTGCTCATAACATTGGCGCCGGCCTAGATGCTTTCTTCGAAATTAGGGCGATCGATAGTAAGGGCCAATTAATTTCTTCGGGCGTCTTGCCGACCAAAACGGTTGGTGGTCCGCTCGCCATAATCAACTCACCCCTGCGCGAAGTTCATTTACTTGCTCCTAAGGTTTTATTATTGCAAATTTATAATCCGGCTGTTTACATGAACACTTCTAATTGGGGAGAATCAATGTCCGGCTATTATGGCGCTAAGTGGCAGGCTGGCCCCTGGACAATTACCCGGGCCGATGGCACGCCGATTACGGTTAAGAGCGTCTCGCGTCGATCTGTTCCCCTTGGCCATGGTGACGGCAGTGCAAATAACAATTATGTCAATGTTGAGCATCGGCTATTTCTCACCTTGTCCGAACCCGTTGGCTCCACCGAAGTTCTAACTGTCACTGGTCCGTATGGTTTTACTAGCCGGATCCCTTTTAGTGATCTCTATACTGAAACTCCGGTTATTCAATTAAACCAGGTTGGCTATTCGCCAGTAGCTACTGAACGTTATGCCTACATTTCTTACTGGTTGGGTGATGGTGGCGGTTTAAGTCTTGACGACTTTCCTGGCACCGCCTCGGTAATTAGAGATTCGGGCAATTCGGCACAAACCAGGATGACTATTGTTGATAATTTGCCCTTAAGTTTGCGTTCCGCTCTCGACAGTGATGCTGGAACAGCGGTCAAGCAAATAAATCTGGCCTCTGTCCCGCCGGCCGAGGCGGTTGTTTACCGGGTTCGTATCCCTGGCGTCGGCGTCTCTTGGCCAACTCAAGTTAGTTATACCGGCGTCTTCAAATCTTTTTATACCATTATGCGCGGGATGTATTACAATCGTTGGGGCCGGGTAATTGCTTTACCTTGGTCTGATTTCCCGCCACGGCCGGCTGATCATCCAACCGTTTACAATGCCGAAAAAGCAACTTCTGGTTATGGTGCCGACGCCTTCTTTAGTCCGAACACGCCCAAAACAACCACTCGACCACTTAGTGGTGGTCACCATGACGCCGGTGACTTTGACCAGCAAATAACTCATTGGCGCTATGCTCTTGATTTACTTGAGGCTTATGAGCTAAACCCACAATCCTTTACTGATGGGCAATTAAATATTCCCGAAAGTGGCAACGGTGTTCCTGATCTCCTCGACGAAGCGCTCTATGAATTGCGCGGTTGGCAGCAATTACAGGAAGCGGATGGTGGAGTTAGACAGGGGGTTGAATCTTCCGCTCACCCGTGCGTCTCTTGCTTTGCCGATGTCGATAATACACCATTTTGGACTTACTCGGTGGATGCCGGGCATACGGCGCGAATTGCTGGCCTCTTTGCTCAAGCGGCTCGCTTAATCAAACCCTTCACTGCCGCCAAGTCGGCCGAACTTGGGACGGCGGCAATTAGAGCTTTCAATTATGCGACTAGTCACGGCATTGGTCCTGGTAGCGGCAATAATCTTGTCTATCCTGCCAGCCAATTATCACTCCTAACCGGTGACGCCAATTATCTGAAAACGGTTGAGATTGATTTGACTTCTTATCCCAAGAGTTATGGCCATGATAATATTCCGATTTTCACTGATGATGACCATATCTTTATTTCTCCGGGAGCAACTTCTTCGACCCTTTCTATTGGCATGGTTGCTGGCTACATTAATGATCCCAAAAGAGATGGATCTAAGTGGATGGCTCCGTTTATGGAGAGTAAAACTGATCAGTCAATCGGTAATATTCTATCCAATAAGTTGATTGAGCAGCATGCCCATCGAAGTCTACGCGGCATTAACCCACCTAGTTGGAGTATGGAAAATATTGCGCAAATCTATGCTCTCGATGCGGTCTTTCACAAATTCATGACAAACAGTGTTGATTCTTCAGAAAAACAAAAATACCTCAATGCGATGAGTTTGGCCGCGGACTACATTTTGGGTGGTAACCCTGAAGGGATGGTTTGGGTCTCTGGTCTTGGTTCTCGCTATCCAACCGAACCACTGTGGGCTGATGCCCTCGCTTATCTGAGCCAAAAGGACGGACTATTACCCGGTTTCGCTATTTTTGGCGTAACGGCCGGGATTCCTAACCAGCCATATTATTCGTTTGGCAGCCGAGTCATTTACCCGTCGGTTATTTGCCAAGACTCAACAACGGGTGCCTATAAAACTTGTCTTGATAATTATCCGGTAATGCATCGCTACTGGGATATTAGAAGTTTTGTCAGCCACAATGAGGGCGGGCCAAATATTAACGCTCTCTACGCCGAATTGTTGGCTAAACTCTTACCTGGTCAGCCCATTTATCCGCCGGCCGCTTGGCTACCAGGTGGCGCTGATGTTCGAACTACGGCCGCTCCGCGCACGCCCATTTCGTCGTCGGCGACTTTTAGTTATAATTATGATCCGAACGATTATCCGCCGATTATTCTCCCGCCGGTTACCCCGCCAATTAATCCACCAGCGATTTCGACAACCACTGCCACGACGACGGGAACTTCATCGCCGGCTCCAGTCGTCTATGGCGGCGGTGGGGGAGGTGGCGGTGGCGGCAATCCCGCTCCCGCTTCTACGGCTACGACGGTCGTCACAACTATTATTAGTTCCAGTGATGTCGCTTTGGCTAAAAAATTGACTGGGCCGTTCGTAATTGGCTCAACCAGTAATCAAGTCAAAATTCTTCAGCAGCTCCTTACTCGTTTGCCAACGGCGGGCGCTGGCCTGAAGATGACTGGACGTTATGATCAGGCTACCATCCAGTCGGTTAAGAACTTTCAAAAGCAGTATGCCATTAAGCCGGTAACCGGTATTGCCGGGCCGTTAACTCGGACCAAATTGAAACAAGTCTTTACCAAATCGCCAACCGCCGTTAATCCCAATCAAGCAAAAATTA
Source organism: Minisyncoccota bacterium (assembly GCA_041663165.1). GTDB lineage: Bacteria > Patescibacteriota > Minisyncoccia > Phycocordibacterales > XYD1-FULL-46-19 > CAIPHT01. The sequence goes on from JBAZRF010000010.1 coordinate 9,582, forward strand.
ATTCTTTGCGACAGCAATTAAACATTCTGATTCAGTTATTAGCGAAATTAAAGTCGTAAAAAACTTAGGCGTCGGAGAAAACTCCGGCGCCTGTTGTGACAATTGAATGGCTATCCCCGCCAAGATAGCCAGAAGGCTAACACTAGCGCGGCGAGGATCAGCACGACTGATCCCACTGGTCCCATCCAAGAGGGCATTTCCCACGTCCAAACCGGATGAGCTGTTTTTCTTTCATGTCTGTGACGGTGGCGACCCATTATCCTGCTCCTTTCCCACGTGATGCTCTGAGACAATTCTATGCCCCAATGGGTTTTAAGTCAAAAGAAGATTTTGTTGGCCATCATGTTATAATCTCTGGTAATGGTCACGAAAGAGTTCGAGCAAGCTTATAAACGTCTAAATAAAGCCCAAAAAGAGGCGGTTGACACGATTGAGGGTCCGGTGATGGTCGCCGCTGGGCCGGGGACGGGCAAAACCCAGATCCTCGCTTTGCGGATTGCTAATATTTTATTAAAGACCGATATCAAGCCGGAGAACATTTTGGCTATTACCTTTACCGAATCGGGCGTGCTGTCAATGCGGCGGCGTCTCTCGGAGATTATCGGCACGCCGGCCTACGCGATCGAAATAAATACCTTCCACGGTTTTTGCAACGATGTTATTAAGAATGAGCCCGAGAGCTTTCCCAATATCATTGGGGCAACTAATATTACCGAGGTTGAACAGATTAAAATCATCGAAGAAATTTTATTGTCGAATAAGCTAAAAGAGCTAACAACTTTTAATGATCCATTTTATTACCTTCGCTCGATTTTATCTTCAATCAATGAATTAAAGAGAGAAGGAGTTCCTCCAGATAGTTTTCAGAAGGACATCAAAGAGAGCTTGAAAGAGTTTGACCAGACACCCGATCTTTATAACGAGAAAGGCAAATACGCCGGCCAAATGAAATCCAAGTATGCCGATGAGCTAAAGCGGCTGAAGAAAAATGAGGAACTCGGTCAAATTTACGAACAGTATCAAGTTAAATTGCGTGAGCAAAAGTCTTATGATTATCAAGACATGATTATGGAGGTCGCCCTGGCCCTTGAGCACGATTCTGAACTTCTGCTTAAACTTCAAGAGCAATACCAATATATCTTGGTTGATGAACACCAAGACACTAATAACGCCCAAAATAAAGTGCTTGAACTCTTGGCTAATTATTTTGATAACCCGAACTTGTTTGTGGTTGGCGATGATAAGCAGGCGATCTTTCGCTTTCAGGGCGCGTCGTTGGAGAACTTTTTGTATTTTAAAAAGAAATATCCGCAGGCTAAGTTTATTGTGCTAGAAGAAAATTATCGCTCAAGCCAAAAAATCTTGGACGCGGCCGATTCGCTGATCTCAGGGGATAAAAAACTTAAAGCGCGGGCCGGGCACAACGAGCATAAAATAAAGGTTTATGAATTTGCCAAGCAAGAAACCGAGGAATATTTTTTAGCTGAAGATATTAAAGCTAAAATTAAAGCGGGTACCACGCCTGAACAAATCGCCGTTTTTTACCGTGATAATCGCGACGTGTTTGCCATTGCCAAAGCGCTTGAACGAACGGGCGTGCCAGTGGCAATCGAATCAGACCAAGATATTTTAGGCGATAATGATATTCGCAAATTAATTACTATTTTTCGCGCCGTTGACAAGGTGGGAGATGATCAATTATTTGTTGAGACCCTTCACCTTGATTTCTTGGGTTTTGACCCGCTGGATATCTATAAACTAATTCAAGAAGCTTCTAAAACTCGCCAGTCAATCTTGGACCTAACCCAAATGAGCCTAGTTTTTAAAGATTGGCTACAAAAATATTTACACTTTGCTAAGTTGGCTAAAAATGAAGGGTTGGCGGAATGTTTTGAAGAAATTGTCCGCGCCAGCGGCTTTTTGGTCCATCTGCTTGTCAAACCAGAGACGGTCGAAAAAATAGATAAATTAAATGGTCTTTTCGACGAGGCCAAGGGAATTATTGAGCGACACAAAGCCGGCAAATTGGCCGATTTTATTAATTATCTTGATTTGCTTGAGCAGCATAATGTTTTGATCAAAAAAGGAGCCGAAACGGTAGTGACCAAAAGGGTGAGGTTAATGACGGCCCATAAGTCCAAAGGACTCGAATTTGACCATGTTTATATAGTTTATGCTTACGATGGCCATTGGGGTAATAAAAAACGGCGTGACTTAATTAAATTGCCGTGGCAGACAGCCGAAGGCAACGATGACGAGCGACGCCTATTTTATGTCGCTTTAACCCGGGCTCGCCAGACGGTAACGATTACTTACTCACGTGAAGATAAAAACAAGCGCGAACTTTTACCGGCACAATTTATCGGCGAAATAAATTCGGAATTGGTCGAGAAAATGGATAGTTCTAAATATGAAGAAGATTTAGCCAATCACAAAGAAATTTTATTTGCTCCGAAACAGGCACGAAGCTGGTCAATTAAAGATCAAGAATTTGTTCGAGCGTTGTTTTTAGAACGTGGGCTAGCCGTGACCCATTTAAATAATTATCTTAAATGTCCATGGAATTATTTTTATACCAATCTCCTACGTTTGCCCAAGGCCGAGCAACCGCACTTAATGTTTGGCACGGCGGTGCACGGCGCCCTGCAAGACTTCTTTAGCGCTTTCAAGGGAGACGAGGATCCTAACAAAAATTATCTCATAACTAAATTCCGCGATTATTTAAATCGCCAGCCAATGCCCGAGCGAAACTTTGCCGATTATCTCGAGAGGGGAGAGAAAGCGCTCGCTGGTTATTACGATTTTTGGCAAGGGAGATGGCGGACGCACGTCCTGACCGAGCTTAATATTAGGGGAATAATTTTACCTGCCTCAAGCGGAGTCGAAGGGGCGCCCGAAATCAGATTAACCGGCAAACTTGATAAACTCGAAATTTTAAATGATGAATTAGAAGTTAACGTTGTGGATTATAAAACCGGCAAACCCAAAACTCGCGGCTATATTGAGGGTTCGACTAAAGATTCGGAGGGGGGTATCAAGCGGCAAATTATTTTCTACAAATTATTAATGGATAATTTTGATGATCGAAAATACAAGATGGTAAGCGCCGATGTTGATTTTGTTGAGCCCGACGAAAAAGGCAATTATAAAAAAGAAGCTTTCACCGTCACCGACGGGGAAGTGGCCGAGTTGATTGACCTGATCAAAAAAATGGCTGACGAAGTGCTCAATCTAAAATTCTGGGACCAAACTTGTGACGATCCTAAATGTGAATTTTGCGCTTTGCGGAGTATGATGAAGTAAAAACTTGACAATAAATTTGAGGGTATTATAATGAAAATAATATGCAGAGTAAGTTAGCTCAATTGCATAGCCATACCGCGAACCTCTCGTAACGAGAAGGTGGTACTTGGCGTGAATTGAGCCAATTGTCCCCAGTCCAAAAGGACCTCTTCTCGCGAGAGGTTTTTGTGTTTTTGGTTGGGGATTTTTGCGTATTAGAAAGGAGGGGAGTGCCATGCCCAAGAGTTGGCATCGTTCTTTCGGCGGCCAAGGAGATCACTAATCTTGGTTGCCAGGCTCGCGCGGGGAGAGAAATTTCCCCGCCCGTTATCGCCACCGTAGCTCAATTGGTAGAGCGCTTGGTTGTGGGCCAAGTGGTTGAGGGTTCAAATCCCTTCGGTGGTGCCGGTATGAGTTACCGAAAAAGACAAGTGAAAAGGTCGAACTTAAACCGTTGGCTAAATTGGACCAGGCGATGGTGTTGGCAATGGCGGAAGAGATTGTCTCTAGTCCAGAGGAGGAAGAGAATGAGATTACCGAGTGTTATTAAGTTAATGAAAAATCTGCGCGAGCAGGTTTCGCAGGTCAGACCGAATAACCAAAGAGTAAGCGATTGGGTGGATAATTATCTCAACGACTGCGCCTTAAATGGTCGAGAGGTAACGATCTTAACCCAATGGTGCATTTCGAAAGATCTCGAGCCAAGATGGCAAGCGGCCGGCGGACGATTCGAACCAACCAAGAGAGAGCGGCAACTTTTTTCTAAGGAGCTGCCGTCTGTTCTCGCGATGTTTGGCCAAGCCGGGCTACAAGTTAGTTGGTGGCTTACCTTCAATCGCTCCTATCTCAATTCTGGCCGAATTGAACCAGAGATTGAGGAGGTTTATAGAGCGATGATTAAGTCGCTGGCTAAACCGTTGGAGAATACTGGGCAGGTCATTCTTCTTGATTGGGAAGACGAGATTCTGCTTAAGAGATCCGAACCAACGAAAGGAGATGTAAGCCCATTGATATCCGCCAGAGCGCTAGAGGTAGAACTAAAACGCCATGGAGATTGGGTGCGCGATGAAGCGAGGCTTACGCAGACAGGAGACGAGATTAGGCGAGATGCTTTGTTTCAAATTGCCTGCGAGGCCGAAGAGGGGAGATTACTTCTTAGTCCTCTCTCTCCGCTGGGGTCGGATTTCATTATTATCCCACTGGAGATGCCCGAACGCTATGACTTTTTTACCCTGCTTGCCCCGACATTCAAAGAGCGGATCGTGGCGGCGCTTCACCTTTATCCTTGGCGAATTTCGGAGTAACTCAACCGGCGGCAGTTCTTGTAACTGCCGCTTTCTAATCTAGGTTGTTAAGAGAGAAAAAATATGTTAGAAATAATAACGGAATGAACGAGGAGGAGATACTCGATGGAAAAACCCGTGTTGGTCAAAGAGCCCAATGCCAGAAATATTGCCGTGGGGTTGTTTCTCCGCGTAAGCAGTGGTCTCTGGCGGATAAGATCGGTGGAGGAGGTGAGCGGTGAGGGTCGTAACTTCAAGGCCAATTGCCGATTGGTACCTGTCGAGGGGCCAAACCTGTCGCCCATTCCTGATGAGTGGGACAACGCGATAGTTACGGGTAGTAGCTCTTGCCTGAAAGTCGACTTCTACCCCAGCCGAAAAAGGATACTTCGGCGGTGCGCGCTTCTCCGCAAGCAAGGGTAATAGGGTACTTCTCTGAAGTCCTTTACGAAAGTCCGGCCGTGGCCATCCGCGCGTCGGACTTTCCTATTTTGTATCCTTCAAGCCCCAAGCGTACTTGAGATTGATGAGCATGATGAGGCCTAGGAGGAGAAAAATATATTTAAAATCAAGAATCATTAAAACGAGCGAAACAAAGACTGGACCGACCAGGTAAGAGAAGGGGACGTTGATACGTGATAGGGAAATAATACCAGTATCAACCCCATCAATTTTTTTAAACAAATAAGTTTCCTTCATAATTTCGATCGTGGCTGCGCCGGTCCGAGTGAGGAAAAGAATTATTGCCCACAGAATCCAGTTTGGCAGATTGAGCCAAACGGTTGCGCTGGTCGTAATGGCAATAATAATTATCCCGCCGATCATGATTTCTTTTTCGCCGAACCATTTATCAGCAATCTTGCCAAGAGGCAACTCGAACAACACAAACGGTAAAAGCATCACCGTAAAGGCCAAACCAATTTCGGTCCAAGATAGGCCGATATGGTTATGGAGATAAATGGGCATATAAACAACCATCACTGCATAGAAAAAATTAAGCAAAAAATCAATAACCAGGACATCCCGGATATTCGCGGCCGTTTGTGTTTTGTCGGTCCAGAGATATTTTAGCTCTTGTCTAACTGTTGAGTTGTCGGTCTTAATTTCTTGATGCTCGCTAAGTTTGAAAAACGTGATCAACAATAGGGGAATGAGCGCGAGGCCGGCGATACCAAAAACTAAGTTGAAACTCCCTTGACTAACAAGGTAAGCCGCCAAAAGCGGGGAGACGAGCCAGGCAAAATTATAAGCGGTGGCGTAAACGCCACGGATAAATCCGGTGCCCTTGTCCTCAGAAATATTCTCGAGATAAACGTCTAAAGCGTAACGGATTAGATACATAAAAACAAGATAAAAACCGAAAGCTGTCAAGGTGTGGATAACTTTCGGAGTAGGGAAGGCGAGTGGGATGATTGAGATGATGCCCAGACCGACGGACCAGATAAGAATATTTTTATTACCAAAACGTCGGATCAATCTCGGCATGACGAGCATCAAGATAATCGTGATAAAAGAAGTGATCGCGTAAAGCCAGCCAATCCCCTGCTCGCTCAAGAATTTTGTTAGAAATGACGAGTTTACATAAGCCGGGATCGATGAATAGGCGGCCATAAAAACCGCTCCAACATAAGTATAAATTCGCAGTTTTTTACTGTTCATGACTTCCCTATTATACCTCAATCAAAACAGGCAGAATAATCGGGCGTTTATGAGTTTTTTGGAATAGATATTTGCCGAGTTCTTCGCGAACAGTGTTTTTGACATAATCCATATTGATTGGGTGCATCTTGGCGGTGGAGTCCTCAATTGTTTTCTTGGTCAGAATGCGAACATAGCGCAGCAAATCTTGTGATTCTTTCAGATAAACAAATCCGCGCGAAATAATATCGGGTGATTTGCGGACTTTGCCGGTCGACATGTCGATGATGGTAATCAGCACAAACATGCCGTCTTGCGAGAGCATCTGGCGGTCGCGAATGACCACTTCTTGCACATTGCCGGTACCAAGACCGTCAACCATCACCAGGCGCGAGGAAGCCTTTGGTTTAAGGGTGACAATTTTTTTGCCTTGGTCTTGAATCTCAATGATTGAGCCGTTGTCGGGAACGGCAATATTTTTCTCGGGCGTCCCTAGTCGCTCAGCCAAGTCTGCATGAACGCGTAACATATAATGATTACCGTGGGCGGGAATGAAGAATTGCGGTTTAATCATTTTTTGGATCCATTCGAGTTCGCCCTGATAGGCGTGGCCCGAGGAGTGCACATCGGCAATGCCGTAATGAATGATTTTTGCGCCTTGGCGAGTGAGATTGTCTTTTAATTTTTGCACCGCTTTTTCATTGCCGGGGATAACCGAGGATGAGAGTAGAATCGTGTCCCCTTTCTTTAGTTTTACGGTGCGATGCTCACGTTGGGAAATGCGCATCAGGGCCGCGTACTCGTCGCCTTGGGCGCCGGTCGCTAAAATGACAATTTTATTATCGGGGTACTCATCTAATTCTTCTGAACTAATGAAGGTGTGCTTGTCTACCTTTAGGTAGCCAAGTTCCTTGGCAATCTCAATATTAGTTTTCATTGCTCGGCCCTCGACGGCGACTTTTTTACCCAGCACTTCGCAGGCCTCAATAATCGAAATAACGCGTTCAAAAAGCGAAGCGAAGGTGCCAATAATAACCCGACCGGGAACTTTCTCGATAATATTTTTCAGATTTTGTTGGACTTCTTTCTCGGAAAAAGAAAAGCCAGGTTTCTCCACATTAGTAGACTCGGCGATTAAGACCAGATTTTTCTCTTTGCCGATTTTGGTATAAACAGCATTTTCGATCTCTTTAACCTGGCCGTTCTCATGCTCAAGTTTGATGTCGCCAGTAACAATAATATTGCCATAGGGAGTTTCAATAATAATGCCGATAGAGTCGGGAATGGTGTGGGTCGTGTCAAAAAAGCGCACCAAAAGCCCGCCAAACTTTATTTTATCTTTTGACTCAACCACTTGGATATTTAGTTTAGGAACATGGGGGAACTCTTCTTGACGCTTTTTTATCATCACGGCTGTCAAGAGCGAAGTGTAGATTGGTGGATTACCAATTTTATCCATGAGATAAGGGATCCCGCCAATATGGTCGAGGTGGCCATGGGTGATGAGGACGGCGCGAATTTTTGATTTTCTTTCCTCGAGATAAGTTGTGTCGGGGATAACATAGTCAACACCCGGGACGTCTTCGCCAGGCAGCAAAAATCCAGCATCGATGACTAAAATGTCATTGCCAAACTCGACAGCGGTCATGTTTTTACCTACCTCCTCAACTCCGCCCAGCGGGATAATACGGATATTGCCGGGAACCAAATCGGGAATTCGTTCTGGCGGTTTAGTTTCGCCGTTCTCGTTTTCGTTTCGGTTTCCCGCTGAAAAATATTTGCGATTTTGGCGAGGACGAGAATTTGCTTTAGCTGGCCGAACAGAGGCAGGTCGCCCGGTCGGCAGGCCGGGCTTGTTTCTCTCGCCCGGGGTAAATTTTTGTTTGACCATCGGCTGACCGACAAAAGTTTGAACATTGCCATTTTCGTCAACTCTAATTCGTCTGATTGCCATAGATTTTAAAAATAAGTAAAAATTTTCCAAACCCGATCAGTTTTGAAATACCACTCGTGGATACGGGCAAAACGATCAGAGGAGTTAGTAATGGTTGGGATTTTGATTCCCTTGAGATCATTGGGCACAACATAAAGAAAATATGGCGAATAAAGAAATATTGCTGGATGATCATTGCTTATCTCTTGGGCGATTGAACGATATTTCTCAGCTAGTTGTGGAGAGTTTACATTAGAGCCGTCAACGGCGGCCCGAATTTCTTCTAATAGCTTATCAACCTTAGCATTAGTATACATGGCGACATTAAGTCCCGGATCTAATCGTTGTGAGGAATGCCAAAATGGGTATAAATCAGAATCTCGGCCGGTAACTTCGCCAAACAGTAAAGTCTCATACTTGCGCGGACGGATAAGATCCTGATTAAGATTGCTTGGTTCGAAAAATTCTAAATTGACATGAGCTCCAAGTTTTGTCCAATTGCTAGCAATCATTGTGGCTACCGCTTTCAGTTCGGGAACATTGGAAGTAGAGAGAGAAAAACTTAAGGTTTGAACTGGTCCGCCACTTGACGAGGTTACGGTTTTGCCTCCCTTTTTGGTAGTTTTAACAATTGGTCGTTTTTCCAAAACACCGCTGGTCGTAGTTGACCAGCCCGCTTTAAATAATATTTCACGAGCCGTCTCTAGATTATAAGAAAGTTTAGCTCCGCTATTAAGGTTTTCGGGCAAAACGCCATTTAGGGTTTGACCATAGCCGTTTAAAATTTGATTGACAATCTCTTGGCGAGGGGCCGCTTCGTCAAGAGCCTCACGCACCTCCTTGTTTACTAAAACCGGGTTTCGACTTTGGTTTAAAAAAACAGCAAAAGTTCTGGGTAGGCTGGACTTAAGGACTCTTCGGCCTTCGGCCTCTAACTTTTTTGCTTCGGTGGAGCTTATGGCGCTGGCGCTACCGATAGCCCCCTGGTCGTAGTCTGTTGCTAGGGTTTTTTCATCGCCATAAAAACGGATAGTTAGACTGCTGATTTTTGGTTCACCCAGGGCAAATTTTTTGAAGGGGGTCAATTGATAACTAACTGGTATACCCGTCGAATCTTTAGAAATATTTTTTACGATATAAGGTCCCGAGCCGACAGGATTAATATTGAGATTCGAGAGGCTAAATTGCTCAGGTTTAACTTTACTCCAAAGATGCTTAGGCAAGATACCAAGCGTGGCATTATCAAGAAAAGAAAAGAACGGTTTCTTTAAAATAAACTGAACAGTTTGATCATCGATCTTTTTTACCAAAACACCGTTCCAATTTGCTCGTTTGGAACTTTTAATAGCTTGGTCTTGGGTGCTATTAATGGTAAAAATTATATCATCGGCGTTTAACGGTTCGCCATCTGACCACCGAAGATTAGGCTTCAATTTAAAAGTGTAGACAAGTCCATCAGGGGAGATTTCATAACTCTTAGCTAAATCCGGCTCGTAAGTGTTATCGGCTCGCAGGCGAAGAAGTCCCGAATAGGTTAAGGTTACTAGGTCTCGATCGGCATCAGAGGTGGCAAGTAGGGGGTTGATAAAACGAGGGGAACCGAGAACCCCCTCGGTTAATTGACCGCCAGAGGTTGGCCGATCAACCATTAATTTTTGATTCAAATGTTCCAGGGTAATAAAACTGCTGATTATAAAAATTCCAATCAAAATGGCAACGGCAATTTTTGTGCGTCGGCCAAAAGTTTCGAAACCAAAAGCGAGCTCGGCTAAGAATTTGTTTTTCACGTTAATTTAAATGGAGAGAATTGTAAAAATTAGCAATTTTAACGGACAAAGAGGGCGGCAACGGCCGAAAGGACAAAGAGAATGGCCAAAACGATTGTGGCGATAAAAAGTTGTTTTTCAAGGCCGCGCTTAGTGTGCCAAGTTGAGGCGCTGGATTGCCCGCCACCAAAGGCCGAGCCGAGACTCCCCTCACTTTGTTGCAACAAAATCGATCCGACCAGCAGGACGGATAAAATAATTTGGACGTAAGGCAAAACAGTACCGAGTGTCAACATTGGAGCTAGTATAACAAAATCGCTGAAAAAAGCAACCCACGCAATGGAGTGATCATCGTATGATGACAAACACCCCTTGCTTATCAGGTCTCTTCGCCCTATAATGCCGTATTATCAACCCTATTTAATTTTAGGTTTTATGCCAAATAAAAAAGACAAAAAGGAAATAAAAAAGACCTTGAATATTCGACCACTTGGCGACAAGGTGCTGGTTAGGACCGAAAAAGAGTCCGGTCAGAATAAGACCAAGGGCGGTATTATTATTCCCGACACGATTGATAAAGAACGACCCGAAACGGGGGTGGTGGTAGCCGTGGGCGAAGGGCAAAGATTAGATAATGGCCAAATTCTCCCGCTTAAGGTCAAAAGGGGCGATCGCATTATTTTTTCAAAATACGGCCCGGACGAAGTAGAAATTGACGCCCAAAAATATCTAATTGTTAGCGAGTCGAATATACTAGCAATAATTGATTAACTTATGGCTAAACAAATAATTTTAGGAGATGAGGCGCGCCGAGCGCTTAAACGCGGCATTGATCAAGTGGCCGGGGCGGTGAAGATTACTTTGGGACCGAAGGGGCGCAATGTTGTTTACGATAAGGGTTACGGCGCGCCGACGATCACGAACGACGGTGTCTCAATTGCTAAAGAAATTACTTTGCCCGACAAAGTAGAAAATTTGGGCGCCGAGATGATCAAAGATGTTGCCAGTAAAACTAATGATATCGCCGGTGACGGTACAACTACGGCAGTAGTTTTGGCTCAAGCGATTATTGAAGAAGGACTCAAGAAGACTTCGCTTGGCGTCTCCCCGATGGGTTTGCGCGCGGGAATTGAGGCGGCCTGTCTTGATGTTACCAAGGCACTTAAAGCGATGGCTAAACCGATCAAAACCAAGGAAGAAATTATCCAAGTGGCCACGATTGCGGCCGAAGATGGAGAGATTGGGGCAATTATTGCAACCGCGATTGAGAAAGTGGGTAAAGACGGCGTAGTGACGGTGGAAGAGTCGCAGCAATTTGCCGTTGAATCTGAATTTGTTGAAGGGATGCAATTTGACAAGGGCTACTCGTCGCCCTATATGATCACCGACGGCGAACGAATGGAAGCGGCTTATGCTGATCCATTTATTCTTTTGACTGATAAGAAGATCTCTTCGATAAAAGAAATCTTGCCTTGTTAGAAAAGTTGGCCGGTGCCGGGAAAAAAGATCTGGTGATTATTGCCGACGATATTGATGGCGAAGCCCTAGCAACTTTGATCGTTAACAAAATCCGCGGAACCTTTAACACCTTAGCGATTAAAACTCCGGGTTATGGTGATCGCAAAAATGAGACCTTAAGCGATATCGCCGTTCTCACCGGGGGCAAGGTTATTACTGAAGCGATTGGTTTGAAGCTTGAAAATATTGAAGTCGAAATGTTAGGTCGCGCTCGACGGGTGATTGCGACCAAAGATGCGACGACAATTGTTGGCGGTAAAGGCAAGAAGCCGGAGATTGACTCACGGATCGCTCAGCTCAAAAAACAAATTGAGAAATCCAGCTCTAGCTACGATAAGGAACAATTACGTGAACGTCTCGGCAAACTGACTGGTGGGGTGGCCGTGATTAAGGTGGGGGCGACAACCGAAGCGGAGATGAAATATAAAAAACTGAAGATTGATGATGCGGTCGCCGCAACTAAAGCAGCCGTGGACGAGGGCATTGTGCCGGGTGGTGGCGTGGCCCTTATTAAAGCCGGTGAAGCGGTAGCAAAAAAGGGTGTTAAAAATACCAGTGCCGACATGGCTCAAGAATTTGAAACTGGAGTTAAGATTCTTTTGAAAGCTCTTGAATCCCCTTTGCGACAGATCGTTATTAATGCCGGCAAAGATGATGCCGCAGTGATTATTGATAAAATTAAAAATAGCAAAACTTTTGAAGGCTATGACGCGCGGGCTGACAAAATGGTCGAGGACATGATTCGGGCCGGTATTGTTGACCCGGTCAAAGTGACGCGCACCGGTCTCGAACGAGCCGCTGGCGCGGCGGCGATTCTCCTGACGACCGAAGTGGCGGTAACCGACGAACCCAAAAAAGACGAACCGCTGCGTGGTGGTGCCGGTATGGGCGGGGGTCTGGGAATGGATTACTAGACATTTTGCCCGTATTGACAAACTAGTCGTTTGGGTGTATAATGGCAGTTGGAGAGTTAAGAAGAGGTATCTGCCTCTTCTTTGAGGGTTTTGGGCTGGTTACCAGAGAGAGAGGAGAATGTCCGCATGTTGTCAAGAAGAAAGTTCGTGCAGCTTGTGAAAGAGAATCCGCTATTCTGTTTTGTCGCGGGGCTGATCGTTATGTTGGTAATCTTCGTGACCGTTTTTCCGGCTAAATCAACGACGACTCAATCGACGGCGAAGGGCGTCGACAAGGTCTTTGGCTGGCATCCGATCGAATCGATTGGAGGCAAAGATCCCGCAACGCTAGGTAGGGTCTGCGTTTTTACAAAGCAGCGGCGGGCTCGGACGTTCAGGTATCAGGCGATCATACCAATATCGACAAGCCCTGAACTCGTCCCAATGATCAAGATGGTTAATGGAGAACAGCGGGCCCTCATCGTCTACAGTAATAACCTCGGGGGCCAAGAACCTCCATCGTACCGAGTGAAGCTGGGCACGAAGGAAGAGCTTCGGTTGGACGACGGCTGGTGATTGGCCACGTGTAAGTATCCCGCGCTGGTGTGCTGGACCGAGAGGTCTCGCGTGCAATACGGCGCGGGATTTTTCGGTTAAAATTTTTAAAGAATTTCCACCACTTTGGCTGAAGAAGTGTGGCCGGATTTGATCGCAATTAAGGATTTGGGCTTATCGAAGTACTTGGCTAAAACGCGGATCACGCCCTTGTTGGCCTGGCCTTTTTGGGGCGGTTCTTTAACCCAAACAATATAATGGGCATCATCAACTTTCTCCACCCTGTCCCCGCCGGCGCCCGGTCGTGTTTTCACGAAAATACGCATGTTTTCATTCTAGTTTATTTGCTATTTTTATGCTACAATAAGGGGTAGTGCGTAAGGATTAGTATGTAGGGAGCAAAAATTATAAACTTAATTATTTAAATAAAAAATATGATGTGGATTCTATTAAGTGTCGTTGTCGTCATCGTCTTGTATCTAATTTTTGGCTACAACGGTTTAGTTCGTTTGGCTAATCAAACCAAAGAGGCGTGGGCCGATATCGATGTTCAACTTAAGCGTCGTTACGACCTAATTCCCAATTTGGTCGCTGCCGTTAAGGGTTACGCCGCTCACGAATCAGGGGTGTTCGAAAAGGTAACCGAAGCCCGCGCTAAGGCTTTATCAGCGCAAGGTCCGGTCGAGAAAGGGAAGGCTGAAAATGTTCTTACTGACGCGCTTAAGAGTGTGTTTGCTGTCGCCGAAGCTTATCCCCAATTGCGGGCGGTGGAGAGTTTTACCAGCTTGCAAACCGAATTAGCCGATACTGAAAACAAGATTCAAGCCGCTCGTCGGTTTTACAACGGCAATGTCCGCGACTTAAATATTAAAGTCGAAACTTTCCCTTCCAACCTCATCGCTGGTGTTTTCCATTTCACCAAACAAGAATTCTTTCAGCTTGAGGAAGGTAGTGCCGCTAAAGAACCAGTGAAGGTTAGCTTTTAGTTGGTAGGTTATAGCTTTAAGAATAAACAAGATGGAAATAAAAGATCGCGAATTACATCGCATTGCCATCACCGCTATCATTTATAATGACAAAGGTCAGTATTTAGTGACCAAGCGGGCCCTTACCAAAAAGGCTTTCCCTGGCAAATGGACGGTCCCGGGTGGGGGCTTGGAAGTTGATGATTACATTAATGACACACCAACCACGCCGGCCGGCCAGTGGTACGGGGCGCTGGAAAAAACTCTGCGTCGTGAAGTTAAGGAGGAAGTTAATGTGGAGATTAGCAAACCGCAATACCTAATGGATCTCACTTTTATTCGCCCAGATAATATTCCCGTCTTAGTTTTGAGTTATTACGCCAAATATGAATCTGGCAAGGTAAAATTAGACGAAGATGCCATTGAATATAAGTGGGCGACCCTGGCTGAAGCCAAAAAGGTTGATATGATTGAAGGTATTTGGGAGGAAATCGAACTGGTTGATAAAACTTTGCGTGAGCAGGGGATTCTTAAGTAAAAAATGATTAAAAGAACAGGGCTAATATTTTTTGTTATCGGCGCGATTTTTCTCCTGCCGGTTTTGGCGGTGGCGCAAGGGGCTCGTTCTTACCAATACGATCACATTGAGGTTCAGATTCGAGTCAATAAGGACTCAACTTTCGATGTTGCTGAACGGCAAACTTATAATTATCATGGCGAGTACCATCAAGGTTGGCGCTCAATCACACTCAATAAAATCAGTGCCATTACTGACATTCAGGTCGTTGATGAATCTACTGGCCAACTTTTAAAATATAGTTCGCGGCGCCTGGACAAAACAAGTCCGGGTAGTTGGGGCTGTTACACGTATTATCGAGAAAGCGGGAACGTCAACATTGAGTGGTATTACAATCTGAAAGACACAACTCATGTCTGGACTATTAAATATAAAGTTCATGGCGGTCTTGGTTTTTATAAAGATCACGATGAGGTTTATTGGAACTTGTTCACCGATTATTCGGTCCCGGTTATTTTAGCAACGGCCAATGTTATTTTGCCGGCAAATAATTATCAGCCGCAAAATCTACAATCCCATCTATATTGGCAAAATGGGTCACCTCAAGCGCCACAACAGTCAATTGATATCCCGCCCTACGTTGTCAGGCAAGCGGGTGGCCACTATCAATTTGAGGTGTCGGAGCCAATTGGCCCGGGGGGCGATGTCACCATTGCCGCTGGCTGGCCCAAGGGTTTGATTGAGCAGAGAGCCTTTTGGTGGGACTGGTTTTGGTTATATTGGGCTTACTTTACTTCCCTTTTAATAATTATTTTGACCTTTATTTTTGCTTTTGTTTGGTGGTATTTTACCGAGCGTTTTCATAAGGGTCGCGGCACAATTGTCCCTCAATATGAACCACCCAAAAATCTGCCGCCGGCCATGGCCGAGTTGATTGTTAAAGAAAAAATATCAAAGCAGACCTTACCGGCCACGGTCGTTGACTTAGCGGTGCGCGGTTACGTCAAAATTTCAGAAGAAAAGAGTACCTGGTTGCTTCTTAGTAATATAATTAGTGTGGTTTTGCTTTCCATGGTGGCCATCTTTTTTGTTTTTGGTTTCGTTAGTTCTTATCATCCCGGGCAGGGTTTTGGCGTTCTTTTCTTTTTAATCATTGCCGCGCCGTTTGGAATTTTTGTCATGAAAATTGTTGAAAGGGGGAACAAAGATTACTTAATCACTCGACAAAAAGATTATTTTGATGATCCCGATCTGCATGACTTCGAACGAAAATTTTTAATCGCTCTGTTAGACAGTAGTGGTCGTTTTTCTACCGGCCAAAACCGTTTTAAACAAGAAAAAGCCAAGGCTCTTTATGAGCGGATAAAGAAAATCCAAAAACTTCTTTATGAAGAAGCCGACCGTGACACCGGTGACTACGAAGTTGGTTTGGTTAACAAAAAATACTGGGATTATTATCGCACCGGGCTTTTGGTCGCGATTTTTATCTTTTTCTTTTTTGGTGGCTATCTTAATCTGACGGGGAGTTCAATTCTTTGGGTCCTTCTCGTTTTTATCGCCTGTTTTACCAGTCTTGTTGTTTGGATTCGTTTAAGTCCTCGCTTGTCGTCTCAAGGTTATATTGATCGAGAGAATTGGCTTGGTTTTAAGATGTATTTGGAGAAGGCGGAGAAGTATCGCCTACAGAATCTCACTCCCGATTTATTTGAAAGATATTTACCTTACGCCATGATTTTTGGTGTCGAGAAAAAATGGGCCAAAAATTTTGATAGCTTAAATATGTCAGCGCCCAATTGGTACGTGCCGGCTGTCGGCGGAGCGACCTTTACCAGTTCCGCCATTGGTAGCAGCGGTTTTTCGGCCTCGGCTTTTTCCTCATCTTTTTCTTCTGGTTTCGCTTCGGCCTTTTCAAGCTCTGGCGGTGGCGGAGGCGCTGGAGGAGGAGGTGGAGCCGGTGGTGGTGGCGGCGGCGGAGGCGGCGGCGCCAGCTAATTTACTTTTTAATTAAAACGTTTAAACTTTCAAAATGGCAACGCTTTACACTCAACAAGCTTCAAATACACGACAAACCTGGCTTTTGATGGCCATATTTTTGGCGATAGTGGTGGCGTTGGGCTGGTTAATTAGTTTTTACTATAACAATCAAGCGATTCTTTATCTTGCGATTGCTTTTAGCTTGGCCGTGAATTTTGCGAGTTATTGGTGGAGCGACAAAATCGTCTTGTCCATTGCCGGGGCGAAATTGGCTGACCATGATTCGAACATGGAGCTTTATCACCTTGTCGAAAATCTCTCAATTACCGCCGGTTTACCAATGCCTAAAATTTACATCGTTAGCGACTCGGCGCCGAACGCTTTTGCCACTGGTCGCGACAAGAAACATGCCGTCGTCGCGGTGACCACCGGCTTGCTCGGGATGCTTAATAAAAACGAACTGGAGGGTGTCATTGCTCACGAACTGTCACATGTTGGCAATCGTGATATTCTCTTGCAGTCCGCCGTCGTTGTCCTGGTTGGTTTAATTGCTATTTTGTCGGACATGTTTATTCGTTCTCGATTTATTTTTGGCGGCAACAATGATGACAACAAGGCGGGTGGAATTTTGGCCATTGTCGGTGTGGTTTTTATCGTGTTATCACCGATCATTGCGACCTTGATCCAATTAGCGATTTCGCGTCAGCGAGAGTTTTTGGCTGATACCGATGGGGCGCTCCTGACCCGTTACCCTGAAGGTTTAGCTAGCGCTCTTGAAAAAATTGGCGCTTACGCCGAGCCGATGAAAAAAGCCAGTAACGCTACCGCCCATCTCTACATCGCAAATCCTTTTGGCGCGCGCGCGACCAAGGGCGTGGCCAAATTATTTATGACTCACCCACCAATCGAAGAGCGGGTGGCTAAATTACGCCAATTAACTCATTAAGATAATTTAATCTCGATAAATTGAGCGGTTTTCTGGTGAGGGAGTAAATAGTCTGCGGAGGGTAAGAGATTTGAACTCTTGAAGGGGTTTCCCCCTTACCACCTTTCCAAGGTGGCGCACTAGACCACTATGCGAACCCTCCATCGCGGTTTTATATTTATAGCAAATTTATCCCCATCTTGCCAGTAAACAGACGAGCTAGGATGTTTTTTTTCTGATATAATTAACCTGTTCTCATGCCAATTTTACCGACCAACAAATTGGTCAAATGCTTGGCGCTATTTTGCTGTAGCGGAGCTTTGTTATGTCTACTCTTCTTCCCGACAAATTCTCAG
>JBAZRF010000011.1:0-26717 GCA_041663165.1 Minisyncoccota bacterium
TGATATATTACCCAAATGACTATGTGCCTTCTTAAAACTAATAAGCGCTTTCGCTCGCTGGGAAGACTCGTTACTCTTAACGGTGGTAACCATAATTTATCTTGAGTTTAAAGACGATTAATAATACCTATACCATAGGTATAGGTATACTACACTCGGCCCAGTAAGCCGTCAACCAGGTTATCCCCAGTCAAACTAAAAACTATTAACTCGTCTTTTTTAACAGTAAGATCTTTTGCATCACGGCATCGGCCGGCAGAAATTTGCCTTCAAGAGGGAGATAGAATTTTCCCTTAACTCGACTCTTGTCCGCTGATATCGGGATGCCACTTGCCTCTAGTAATTCTTGATCATTATAGTTATCACCAACCGCCAACACATTTTCTTTTTTAAGTTTAAAGATTTTCATGGCTTGCTTTAGCCCTGTCGCTTTGGTTTGATCTTTTTTAATTAAAATGTCGTAGGCCTCTCCGTTCCAAACCGTGATCAAATCTTTTTCTTGGGCGACGACCGCTTCGATTTCTTTGATTTTCTTTGTGCAGTGGATGGTGATAATGAACTCTTTAGGCTCGAATCCCTTAACGTTTTTATTTGCACTTGTTACTCGCTTCAATTTTGGGAAAATATCTTTTGTGCGTTCGAAGCTATTAACGTGTTGATGGATTTTTCCCTGATACCAGGTAGCGCTACCGTTCTCGTAGGTAAGGCTAACGAACGATAAAATTTCTCTAAACATCTCTTGAAGCATATAAAGTCCTCGGCCCGAACTGATATTTATCAAAAAGCCCAATTCATGGAGTTCTTTTATTTGTTCTATTTGTTTTTTGTTAATTATTTTTGTTTGCAAGGTGGTCGTATTTCCTACCTGCTTTATCTTGGTACCCCGCTGGACAAGTATACCGTCAACATCAAAGACAATCATTTTTACCTGGCTAAGATCTTTTATCGAGATTTGGTTTAATGGTTTCATTATTTTTATATTTTAGTTATTTTCTTCTTTTCTTTTCGGCCTTTATTTGTCAGCCAAGAACTAGACTGGATTTTGCCTCCTCGGCCCACATTGTAGACCATCTGGATACCCAGTTTCTCGCAAGTTATTACTTCTGGCACCGGATCGCCCCCTGGTTTTCGATCGCCACCATTGGCAAAGATTTGTGGCCTAACTTCTCGCAAAGCATCGCAAACACTGATATCCCTGGTATTTTTCTGGTGGCGAGTTAAAACAACTCGGTCGACCCATTTAATGGCGTGGAGCAATTCCCGGCGTTCCTTCTCAGGCATAAAAACAAAACCCTTTTTATATTGAAGCCAATTGTCATTATTCAAAATAACAACTAATTCGTCACCCAATCCTTTTGCCTGCTCAAACATCCTGATGTGACCAACATGCACTGGATCAAATCCGCCACTAACAGCAACAACCGTTTTTTTCTTTTTTGTTGGCCTAGTCGACTCGCCCATAATCATCTTTAAAACGGGTAATATCATTTTGCCGGACTCGGCCAAGCGCTGTCTCTAAGACAACTGAGTCTTGAAGCCCGATAATGCGGTGTTTCTCTTTTTTATCTATTTTAATAAAATCACCCTCCTTAAGCGTTTGCTGTTTTGAACCCTTTATGACTTTTATTTTGCCTGAGAGTACAATCCAAATTTCTGTTCGATCTTGATGACTTTGCAGGCTCAATTCGGCATCCTGGCGCACCACTAATTTTTTGATCCAATGATCACTCCTTTTTTCGATGATAATCTCTTTACCCCAAGGCTTTAAAACGGTTTTATTTTTTTTCTCCATATTTTTTATTTAGTATTTACAAGCTTCAAGATTTTGCAATAATTTGTCTCGATCAATCGTGACAACCCCGACGACCTGATCGGCTCCGCCGTAATAAAGATAAAATTTGTTACCTAAGAGAACGGCCCCGCAGGGGAAGACCACATTAGGAATGAGTCCAACTTTTTCGTAGTCCTCTTCTGGTTCAAAAATCGGTTCGTCAGATCGGGCAACGACCTTGGTTGGATCGGCGAGGTCGAGCAAGACGGCGCCGACTCGATAAAAACTGTCGACATCAGAGACCCCGTGGTAGAAAAGAACCCAACCCTTTTTTGTTTTAATCGGGGGAGCGGCAATCCCGACTTTTCGACTATCCCAATGGCCGGCGCGCGGGGCAATCCAGCGATATTCCTCAAGCCAAGTTTTATTATTAAAATCTAGGGTCGAAACAAAAGCCGAATCGATATCGTCACCGCTACGGTGAATAATAAAATATTTGCCATTGATTTTTTCGGGGAAGAGGCAAGCATCCTTGTCGTCGATGTCGGGCGGCGAAATCAATATCGGTTTGGACCAAACCCATTGTTGATTAATAAAATCTTCAGTCAAAATCCAAGTCAAAGCCACCCGTGGCAAATTTTGGCCATCGAAGGCGGTATAAAGCATGTAGATTTTATCATTAATCTGGGTTAGTCGCGGATCCTCGCAACCAGAATTGCCGCCAGGCACCCGCTTTTGTTCAAATGGTTCTCTTGGGACATAAGCCGGCGTTGATGCCCGGTAATCGATTTTGAGCCCATTGGCGCTCGTGGCGTAACCAAAAACCGAAGTATTGTCATCTGCCTGGGCACGATAGAGAAGATGAACTTTTCCGGCCAAATAAATTGCCGCTGGATTAAAAGTTGCTTTTGCCTCCCAGGGATTATCTTTTTGCGGTGCAATGATCGGATTTCCTTTGTCCCGCTTGGCCTTGATTGACTTGCCACTTTTTAAAAGCTTTGTGAGCAGCGCTTCTTTGTCTATTTTCACGAGACAACAGGTCGTGTCGGCGGCTCCATAATAGAGATAAATCAAGTTATTTTCGATAATTGCTCCAGACGGAAAAACAACGTTGGGCACCAAACCGATTCTTTCATAAGACTCCTCGGGGGTAAGAAGCGGTGATTTAGTTCGAGCGACAATTTTGAGAGGATTATTTAGGTCAAGAAGGACCGCCTCAACGCTGAAAAGCGGTTTAGGCGAAAAATAATTCTGGATATAAGCATAGAGTAAAAGCCAGCCATGCGGAGTCTTTAGCGGCGGGGCGCCAACTTCGACCTGGTCTTCAGGCCGGCGTTCTAGGGGTAAAGAGTGTTTGGGAAAACTCTGGTACCATTTTTGCCACCGCAATTCATCCCAAATCTCTTCTTCTCGATCAAATTTAGCCAAACAAATTTTGGCTGGAGGCCGGTCGGTATTAACGGTCAAAAGGGCCCAAATCTTCCCGTTTATTTTTTCGGGGAAAAGGGCCATGCCTTTGGCATTGAAAGGGGTGACCGGATGCTTGGCCTGGATAGTCTTTAGGTCCCGACTAATTGCCACTCCCACCTTAATACCGTCAGCTCGAAAGGGAAAAGCCGAAAGGGCGGTATAAAAAATATAATACTTGCCATCAAGCTTGGTTATCCGCGGATCTTCGCAGCCGAAACGCTCCCACGATTCTTCAGAGGCGATAAAGCGTTTACGGTTATGAAATTCAATGCCGTCAGTACTTTCGGCCAAGCCGATGTCGGAGACCATTAATTTAGTCTCAGCTTTGGTGTGATAATGAGATAAAGATAAGGCGCGGTAAACTAAGTAAATTTTTTTGTCTTTTTTAATCGGGCAGCCATTAAACGTGGCCTCGGCTTCCCATGAGTGGATTGTTTTCGGTTTTAAGACCGGATTATGATCAGATCGTTCGATTAACATTTTATTTTTTACCCAATCTCTTTAATTTAAGTTTTGGCTCAGTGTCTTTTTCAAGAGCGGTCAAGAATTCTTCTAGATTGGCGTAAGCAACACCGACATAGCTGTCGGAACAGCCATAATAAACCAAAAGTTTCTCATCTTTGATCACCGCTCCGGACACAAAAACAATTCCTGATTTAAAGCCGTTATTTTCGTAATCTTTGTCTGGTTCCAAAATCGGTTCTTTTGCCCGGGCTAAGATTTTGGTTGGATCTTTTAAATCGAGCAAGAGGGCGCCGACTTTGTACTTGCCCCAATCATTGTCCATCGCATGATAAAAAAGTAGCCAACCGGCGCGGGTTTTCAAAGGCGGGGCGCCGGCGCCTCGGACCCACTTATCCCAACCATTTTTTCTTGGTTTGGTTCCGTAACAGCCGAGATGGGTATAATCAGAACTCTTAATATAATCATCATTATCAAAGTTAAGATTGTCTAGGTATTCAATTTGGACCGTCGGTTTTAGGCTGTGGAGAATAGCGTATCGGCCATTTATTTTTTCTGGAAAAATTACCCAGTTTTTATTAACTTCTTGGGGGGATGAAATTAAGACGGGTTCTTTCCAGTGCCATTTTTTATTTAAAAAATCGGCAACTTTAATGGCAGAGAGGCCGACGCGTAAACCATTATCGCAGGCGGTATAGGTCAAATATATAATGTCTTCGCCTTCAACTTGAACGAGCCGCGGATCCTCGGCGCCACCCCAACTCCCGCCAGAAAAATAAGAAAAAATGCGAAAGATGTGCTCAGCCTGTTTTTTGTTTTCTTGGTGTTCGTAAACCGGATAAGATAATCGTTTGCTGATGTTAAAACCATCGTCAGAAACAGCATAGCCGAGACGTGAGACACCGTCTGACCCGAGTGCTCGATAGAGAAAATGAACTCGGTCATCCAACAAGATGACTCCGGGGTTAAAGGTCTGCCAAGCTTCCCAGTCGTGGTCTGGTCTTGGTGAAATGATCGGATTTTTTTCTGGCCGAGATAAGGCTGTTGGCCTTCTTTTTTTCGCCACGGGCTTTCTCTTAACTGACTTTTTGGCCGTCCGTTTTTTAACTACTCTCTTAGTTTTGCCCGTCTTTACTGCCACGACCTAATCATAACAAATAATCGGAAGGTGTAAAATACCCGATTGCGAAGAGACCATGGACCTCAAAACAAAAATCCCTGCCAGCACCGCTAACGGGGATTTTTGTTCGGAAATTCCAATTTTGCTACTAGGCGCGTTTTACGTTTACGGCGTTTTCACCCTTAGGGGAGTCCTGAACGTCAAAACTAACCATATCACCGTTATCGCCGTCGCGAAGTTCATCAAAGGTTACTCCAACGAGAGAATTGCTATGGAAGAACAGGTCTTTCTCCCTGCCTTCAACCGTAATAAAACCGAACCCTTTGTCCTTAACGAGCCTTGCAATTTTACCAGTCATTTGATTGATTGCTTAAAGTTAATAATATACAAATAGATATATATGAATCGACACTCTTCAAATAGAAACTTTTGCCCCTTTAGTGTAATAGGTATCGGCTTTGGAGTCAATAGGTATTATTTACTATCTCCTCGTCTCCTTGTCGAAATAGGTTAACAAGGCCTTAACGCCGGCCAGATTTTTTTCCCACTCAATATCCCGGTGAGTACTTAACTCAACCGTTATGGCCGGCACCGCGATTGAAGCGAGCCAGCCTTCGGCGTCGCCGGTGATACTATAATTATCAAAGGACTTTACCGGCTTATAACCAGCTGCCTCGGCGTAGGCGTTCATGATGTCTAGGGTCGTCGGTAAAATTCCAGACTCGCACTCCGACGCGTCAACTTCTCCGGCCTGGCTGTGCCAAAAGATAACGCCGAGCGGTTTTTGTTTTAACCTGAGGACAAAATCTCGAATCGCCACTGTTTCTGGTTCAGAGAAAGCTTTCGAGCCTGCGTTCACGATCGCGTTTCGCCAAGTACTCTTGGATTGCCACTTACAGCCAAAATTACGGTTAAGATCGACTTTGTCAGCGTTAAATCGTCCCGCCTCCAGCGTTTGTTCATTAGTTGAAATGTCTGTTATTGTAAATCGCCCGTCTTTGCCTGTCACCCGATACACTCCATCGGGGTTGGCCGAGGGGATTATCGTAATGGCCATATTTTTAGGAATGAGGTCGGGATTTGCCGACAGGTAATCCATAAATGTATAGGCCAAGAGAACGGAGTTCCACTCATAACCGCCATGTATCCCACCGGCAAAAATTAAACGCCGATCGCCCTGGCCATAAGTAAAGGTCTCAATCTTGCGTCCTTCGACTGACCGACCGATGATCGCATATTGTGGTTTGGAGTTATCGCTGACGACCGGTGGCGGGGGAGGTAGCGGCGCTTTTTTGAATAAGCCGGAAAAAATTAACAAGCTGGCAAAGAGCGCGATCACGACTACTGTCAACACCGCGTTGCGCTTTGTTAATAATAAACCCATTGTTTATTTAGCGTAATGAGTGAGCAGGGCTTGGATGCCGGCCAGGTTTTTGGTCCACTCGGTATCGTTGTGAGCAGAGAGGATAACATTAATCGCCGGGATATTTTGCTTAGCCAGCCAATCAGCCAAATCGCCGGTTGTTTGATAGAAGTCGAAACTGTCATAGGCTTTGTAGCCAGAAGCGGCCGAGTAAGAACTCATTAGTTCCTTGGTTCCCGGCAAAATACCGTTATCACATTGCGAGGCAAAAACGCCACCAGCGGCGCTATACCACACCACTACTGCCACCGGCTTATTAGTTTCAGCATAATTTTTTAGCGCCTGACTCTCCGGTTCGGAGAAGGCTTGGCTGCCACCGCTCACGGTCATTTTTTGCCAAGTGCCGGTTGGCTGCCAGTGGCAATCGAAGTTGCGATTAAGGTCGACGTTATTAGCGTTGAAGCGACCATCGATTACCGTTTCTTCCGAGGCAGAAACATCGCCGGCCGTAAATTGTCCGGTCGTTCCCACCACTTTATTAAGACCGTCCGGGTTTAAAACCGGGATCACGGTGATCTTAACATTTTGCGGAATAGCGTCGGGGTTGGCTTTGAGATAATCCATCAATTTATAAGCGACCAGCGTCGTGTTCCACTCATAACCGCCATGGACGCCACCAATAAATAAAAGTTCGGCCGAACCATTGCCATAATGATAGGCGGTAATATCGCGCTTCTCAACCGATTGGCCGATAACGGTTTTGGTTTTGTCTACCGGCGCGACAGCTTGGTCGGACGACGAAGCAGTCTCGGCCGTCGTGGTGGCTTGCCCGGGTGTGGCCGGAGAGAGGTTAGACGAATGGCTGGTAAAGTAATAAACACCAATAATAATGATGATAATAACGATAACGAGGACCCCAATAGTAGATTTTTTCATAATGGGCTCATCCTAACACAAATATATTTGGTTAACCACCCCATAAAAAGAAACACCTCGCCGGAGCGGGGTGCTCTTGGCGAGGTGGTGGCGAGATAGGGGACACAGGCTCATCTCCGGCAGAGAACTTGGGTCTCGGTCAGCCGAAACGTTCTGTCCCCGATTTTCTCGAGAAATCCGTTGTAGACGAGAGTTTGGAGCGGTGTCAGCTTTACTCCGCTCGTGTTATCCCTGTGACCACCGAGTTCGTCTCGGAAGTCTGCAGAAGAAAACTCACTATCTCCAAAGGACTCCCAAATGAGGTCCAGAGTCGTCTTCACCACTCCCGGAAGGGAAGATCTTCTGCACTGCTGCCTCTGCTCATAAGTCCATTGTCTTGTTCTCACTTCCATGAGGTATTTCCTCCCCAGTGGTATGACACTCCAACCAGAAACTAAACGTCTCAACTGGAACCGTTAGTTGCTGGCAAACATCCTGTTGTCTATGATAGCATAAAGCCCTTGCCTTGTCAAGTTTTGCCTACCCCGAAACTCTTATTTGGCCATATAAATTAATCAGGGTCCAAATTAGGAAGAAGAACTCTGCTCCCGCCAGAGGGCTGAATAAAGACCACCTTGTTTTAAAAGCTCTTCGTGTGTGCCGGTTTCGATAATTCGGCTTTTCTCTAAAACATAAATTCTTTGGGCGTGAGTGATGGTGGAGAGGCGGTGAGCGATTAAAACGGAAATGGTATTTGGCCGGCCAATAATAATGTCTTTGATCGTGGCGGTAATGGCTCGTTCGGTAATTGAGTCAAGGCTGGAGGTAGCCTCGTCAAAAATGATTAATTCGGGCTGGCGCAACAGAGCGCGAGCGATGGCTAATCGCTGGCGCTCGCCACCAGATATTTTTATTCCGCCCTCGCCGATTTTAGTATCTAAACCTTTGCCGCCTCGTTCGACAATCGCTAGTGCTGAGGCTTGTTTAATTGCTAATAAACAGAGTTCATCGGTGGCCTCGGGGTTAACGAAAAGTAGATTTTCGCGAACGGTACCGGCAAAGAGTTGAGTTTCTTGCGCTACTAGGCCGATTCTCTCTCGCAGTTTGGCACGGTCAACGGTGAGGATATCGATGTCGTTCATCTTAAGTTGGCCAACACTTGGATTATAAAGGCCGACCAAGAGTTTAACGAGGGTAGATTTGCCCGCGCCGGACGGGCCGACAAAGGCGATCGTTTCACCTCGATTGATTTTTAAATTAATATTTTCGACTGATGGCCGATCGGCCGTCTCGTATTTGAAAGTGACATTTTTAAATTCGATTGATTCAAGCGCCGAGAGCGCCTGCGGATTAGCGGGTTTTTTCTCAGCTGGCAAACTCAAAATAGTTTCGAGCTGATCTAGGCTGGCCTTGGTTTCTTGGTATTGAGTGGCCACGGTGCCGAAGTCGGCCAGTGGCGTAAAAATGAAAAAAGAGTAAATGAGCAAAGTAAAATATTGGCCGATGGTTACATTGCCTTGGAAAATTAATATGAGAATTAGCAACAACAAAATCGTTCTCATGGCGTTGATAAACGTGCCTTGAAAAAATGAGAGAACGCGAACGAGCCGAATCTTCTCTAACTCCAAATCGAGAATTTTTTCGTTGACATTATTTAGCCGTAAAATTTCTTGGTCTTCTAGACCCAAACTTTTTACCAGCTCAACATTGCGCAAGGTCTCGGTGGTTGAGCCGGCCAAGTCGGCGGTCTGAGCAATAATTGTTCGCTGCACGGTGCGAATTCGGCGGGTAATATAAAGATTAAAACCGCCGAGTATCGGGATAAGTAAAAAATAGACCAGGCCAATGAGCCAGTGGACAGTAAAGGCATAGATGATCACAAACAAAATACCAACAAGCGAGAGAAAAACCGTATTAACAAAACTGACAATCAGCGTCTGGATATCCAAGCGCGACTTCTGTAACTTTTGCAGAAGTTCACCAGACCGCTGGTCTTCAAACATCACATAGGGTAAGGAGAAAGAATGCGAGACGCTAAATTCGTATAATTTGGCCGAAACTCTTTGGGTAATAACGTTGACGTAATAATCCTGAAAATTTTTGGCGATGCGAGAAATAAGCGCGACGAGGACAGATAAAAATAATAAAAAAAGAATGCCCTGGATAAATTGAGTTTGGGAGTATTGGTTTGGTTTGGTCGCATATTGGTCAACAATTACTCGAGCAATTTGTGGATCAAGCAAAGAAAAAACTTGGTTGACGGTCGCCAGAGCGAGGGCCCAAAATAGGAATACTTTATATTCCTTAATGTAATTCCATAGCCGTCGCATTTTTATCTTCTTCGAAAATGCCGAAGATATTGCCGTCGATGCCCATTTCTTTTGAATCCATCGGTGCGGTCATAATGCCCCAATAACGATTTTCATCCTTCAGCTTAACGCCGTCGGGCGGAGTCCACTCTTTAATCTCCCAACCAAAAACATTCTCGTAAAACTTGGCCATTTTGACCGGGTCCCTAGCATGAATCTCAAAATGAATAACGCGATTGTTCATCCCGCTATCATACAAAAGGAGAGATTAAAAAATTGTTAAATTATTTTCGCCCGGATTTGTTTTTGGCCGCGAGCATTGTCTTCTTGATCGCTAAGCGCTTCTTGGTTTTGGGCGAGCGCGAGGTTTTCATTTTGCCTACCCCGGTGTGTCTTTTTCCCATAAATATTTTACTTGCCTCGAGGGTTAATCGAGAGATTAATTGATTAATAGATAGAGTTTAACAGAAAGGATATTAAAAACATATCTTTGGGCCATATTTTTTAGTTTTGCTCTAAAGTGGGTAAGTCGTTTTCTCGGCGCAGGCGCCTCATCTCGGCGCGAACCATTTCGATTGGGCTGGCTGAAGAAATATTTGTCGTCGACCACAGGCCGACAGTTCCTCCCTTAAATATCTTTCGGTAGGAGGTGACACCCTGATCATCTTTAAATTCGAGGTCGACAACTTCTAACTCTTCTTCCAATTTTTCTCTCCCGGCTCGTTTAGATCCGTCGCTTAGTGATTCGGAAAGAGGGGATTCGAACTCTGCCATATATTTAGCAAATATTTAAAATAATAATTCCCCTGATTATAGCAAATTCAACAGAAACTCGCTCTCCAGATACCTATTTGAGGGCAGTTAGGAAATCATTTAATTTTTCTAGTTGCTCAGTAAAACCGTATTGCATCCCCTCGATGGCCATTTTGGCCCCCGGTCCGATTTTGTGGACGGCGGCTTTTACTTCTACTTTAGTTTGGCCCTGTTTTTTGGTTAAAGTAATTTCTGTCGTTTGGTCAATCGTTGTTTCTTCTTTTGCGCCTTCGGTCCAGGCTTGCGCTAGATACGAAAGCTTTGCCTTTGGGACAATCTCAGTAAACTCGGCCATCATTGGCCACCTGGTGCCTTTGTATTGGCCCATGGCCTCGCCCGCTTCCATTACAATGTAAAAATTGCCACCGACTCTTAGATCAACTTCGCATTCAGGGATTATCACATTCTTTGGGCCCCACCACTGTTTTAACATTTTCGGTTCAGTCCAAGCCTGCCAGACTTTTTCGGGCGAGGCGTCATAAGTTCTTTCGAGTACTACTTCTTTAATTGGTTCACCCTTTTCCATACCAAAAACTTTATCATGGTAAGGATGAATTATTTATTAAATTTTTCAGTTGTTGAGAATTAAGACTTGCCGTTTAAGTACTTACCGGCAATGCTCAAGGCAAATGAGGGTAGAATGATAAAGACACAAGTAAACAAAAGTCTGACAAGCGTCTCGTCCCAGGGCGTGTCCATATGGTCTGGCCCAGAACTCGTAAAAACAATAAGCAAGCCGACAATACCGAAAGCGACCGAGGCACAGATGAAAACGCGAGTTGATATTTTTTGCATGGATTTATTTTATCACAAACTGGCTTACCACACAAACGCATTGGCTCCGTTAGGCGGAGGGAGTTGGAACCTAATCTATTGTCGTAAAAACAATTAGGAGAAAGATTATATAGCATTATGTGCCGGATTATATCTTAGGGCAGGTTACTTTTCTTCTTGCTCTTTATCGTCCCTACAATAACAACAATAACCATCAGGAGTCCGAGCCCTTGTGCCCCGGGGCTATCATCGTATCCGCCGTATACAAACAGAAAAACTCCAAGCAAAGTTCCAAGAATGGAGTATGTTATTCTACTTTTATTCATATAAAAAATATTACCGTAATCACTAC
The DNA here is from genome assembly GCA_041663165.1 of Minisyncoccota bacterium. GTDB lineage: Bacteria > Patescibacteriota > Minisyncoccia > Phycocordibacterales > XYD1-FULL-46-19 > CAIPHT01. Next base: position 11,350 of record JBAZRF010000011.1, read on the forward strand.
CGTATTTTTGCCACGATAACTACATAATTTTTGCCATATTTTTGGGCACACTTTGGGCAGGTCGTATACCACAGGTATATTTTATCGACCGCAACACTTTTCTCCTTGGCATAGCCTTCAAAATCCTTCATCCAAATTCCGGTATCTTTAAAATTTCCCTCATACACTTTACTTAAGAATTTACCGCTCAACGTGACATTTTCCGCGCCGGTTATTTCCTTATCAACTGCCAAATATAAATCCATATTCCATTTAGAAGTATGCTCTGACAGCGCCATCCCTTCCAACATCTTTGCTCCCGATTTCTCAATTTTCTTCACCGACTGGGTTATCACCGAACCAAAATTGATCGGTAGGTAAAACAAAGTGAAGACTTTGTCTTTGATAAATCTTTTATTACTCCAATCAAAAGTTTTTCCATCCCAGAGATCGGGACCAAACTTTGGGCAACATTCTTGATCATTGACTTGATTATTCATGACTTTATTTTACCAAATACAACAAAAATCCCAAATACATCCGGAACAAGGTGAATATTTCATAACTGATATTATACACCCCCGCCTCTTTTGTTTCGGGCTTTAAACCGCGATTCTCGTGAATCATTATCTACTACAACCTTAAACCCGCCATAGGCAAAACGTCTCATGTCAAAGGGTATTGGCAAGTCCTTATATTTTTTTGCCTTCTTATCCATCTCGGCCATAACTTTTTTATTTACTTGATCGCGATGCGCCTTGGACTTATAAACAATGAAGGAAAACCAAACATTTTCATTTTTTTCTGCCTTTGCCATCTTCGGGAAAGTGAGCGCCGGAGTCATCCCACCCATATTGGGAAGCAGATCATCTCCCACACATTCCTTATAATCAAGCGCCCCGTGTTTAAGCCAAACTTGAGCCCCTTCTCGTGCCATTTTGCGATAAGCGACAAAATTTTCCTCCGGCACTATGATCACAAAACCATCAACATATTTCATATAATTTTAAAAAATAAATAAAATTTATAAGATAAGAATAATAATGACTAAATCATACAATTTAATCATTAAAAATAAATTAAGACTTGCCGTTTAGGTACTTATCGGCAATGCTGAGCGCAAAAGACGGGAGGATGATGTAATTATGTAATTAATAGGACAAATACTTTCTATTTGGGCGGGTAAAAATTTTATTCTAGCCTCCTTCCTTTACGATTAATAGTGATTTCTGATATTTCTATTTGTTTTGGCAATTTTAGTAAATACAAAATTATATTAGCGATATCGAGAGGATTCATCCATTCTTTGGGATCAGTTATTTTTAGCCCATAATCTTTTTCGTGCATTTTGGTATTCATCCCGCCACAATGAACATAGATCATCCTACTCTTTGTTTTTGCTAGTTCCAGTCCAATATTATATGAGCCGCCCCTTAATCCGTATTTAGTTGAGGTGTACGCTAATTGACCACTAAACCCCGCTTTTAAATCTGCCGTTGTTCCAACGTTCAAGATGTCTGCTTCGTTTTTTACAATATCATCAAATAATTGGGACAAGAAATATAGTGGCGCAACAGCATTGACCTTAAACGCTCTTTCAAATTTAGAATAGGTAATTTCATTTATTTTTTCCATTGCCACAATCGCCGCACAATTAATGATGGCGTCAAAATCATTATATTTTTCTTTTATAGTGCTAACAGTCTTGTCTATATCTTCTTCGATTGATAAATCACAAGCAACATTAACCACACCTGAGATGTCGCAGGCCGTTCTGCTTACATTAATCACTCCGATCTTTTCCTGTAAGCACAGACTGGCGATTGCCTTACCGAGCCCATCACTAGCTCCTAATATAATTATTTTTTTCATACAAGAATTTATAGACTAACTAATTTTAACTTCTTCTCCTTCACCTACAAAAGTAGTCACACCGTTCTCGACTAAAATTCCTTGACCGTTTCGCAATATTCTTAACGGATATTTTAGGGTTTTCATTTTTCCCTTTACCAGTTCTTCTACCTCGTCTTTATAATGAACCTTAAGCACAAATGGGACATAATTAAGGGCTGTAAAATCAGATAGACCAAATCTATCCACCGCCTCATCATCCCAGTCTGACACAGCGATAGAGGGACACATTACATAAGCTCCCGCACTGGTACCAATGTAAATTTTACCTTCTTTAAGTAATTCTTTTAAAATCTCATCAAAGCCCGTCTCTTTAATTGCTTTTAATAAATAAAAAGTATTGCCACCTTCAATGTGAATAATATTTTTATCTTTAAAAAAGCTCAATAATTCTTCTTTGCTTTTATCTTTAATATCTATCTCCTCAATAGAATAACCGTTTTCTCTTATGGTCGGCATTATTGTTTCTTGCACCCTTTGGCCAAATTTTCTAGCTCCTTTTGAGGCAGTCGTAACATAACCAATTTTCATTTGGTCTTTTGGAATACCGGTTAAATCATAGCCGTATTTTAATAAAAAACTTAAATCTGAAGCAAGAATTAGTTTCATAAAATAACTATACCAAAAACTCTCCAGCCGTTCTATGCCCCCCCCGCTCGAGTAGCAGACCTTACCTCTCGAGCCTTTTTCTTAGTTCATCGATGACGGCTTTCTGCCAGTATTTCATGGAAAACCAACCGATGAGTGGCCGGGCAATTATCCGGAGTAAGCGACGATGAATGGTAACTTGATAAGTGTAATCGATCATGGTTCCTCCTGGACGTTCAGAGAGCAATAATTCTTCATGGCCAGAAGTTCCAAACTTGGGGCTTTCATTATCCGAAATGTATCCCTTGCCGGGGAGAATCTGAAATTTCATTTTTACGGGAAATTTTTGGCCGAACGATTTAACGACCGCCGCCATTTCCAAATAATTTCCCTCACGCCTTACAACTTGTATTGATTCCGCAACTTTCGGGAAATACAGAGGCCATTTTTCAAAGTCAGTCATTATTTTAAACACCTCCGTTAGCGGAGCCTTGATAGGCCACTTGGCCTGGAGTTTGATGTCTTTCATATGAGAATTATATCAGAAAAAAGACACTTGATAAAATCTAGCTAAAGTTGTTGGCTCTGCTTGGTAGAGGACGTGCGAACCGCTTGGGTTATTTTTTAGCCTCAATCTTTAAACTCTCGAGAGATATACCTTCATATTGTCTTTTGCTTATCTCCTTGTCTTCTCCTAAGACGTTAACGATAAAACCAGCTGATTCAATTACTTTTATATAGTCATCTTTTAATAAAGCGCCACCAACGCAACCAGCGACAAGGTCTTTATCGTTACGTTGCTCTTTGGTAAGCTCTTCGAGCAAGACAATATCGGAGAGGTACATACGACCGCCATCATTTAGTACCCGATAGGCTTCGGTAAAAACCTTACTTTTATCTGGAGCAAGATTAACCACACAATTGCTAATAACAACATCAATCGAATTACTATCGACTGGCAAGTTCTCAATATCACCAAGGCGGAACTCTAAATTTTTGTACCCTTGATCTTTGGCAATCTCTGTCGCTCTCGCAATCATTTCTTCGGTCATATCAATCCCAATCACGTGCCCAGAATTGCCAACCTTTTGGGCCGCCAAGAGGCAGTCCAACCCAGCGCCCGAACCCAAATCAAGAACGACGTCGCCTTCTTTAATCTGAGCGAGAGCTACCGGATTGCCACAGCCTAAACCAAGATTAGCGACCCCGACAGTTTTTAGCTCGGCATCAGAGTAACCAATACTTTTAGCAATTTCTTCGTTTATAATTTTATTTTTGCAACTGCAGCAACTTTGGCAACCACCATTGATTACAGTCTTAGCATAAAAGTCTTTGACCACTTTGTGATTATTCATATTTTTTTGATTAAGCTTTTAATTTTTGTATTTACAGATAAATTTCTTGAGATCGAGGGCGAGAGGTTTGTCGGGTAGGTGATAGAAGGTACATTTGCCCTCTTGTCGAGGAACCAGCAATCTGTCTCTGGCCATTACTTTAAGATGATGAGAGACAATGGCGACGCTTAAGTTAAGATCTTGGGCGATGTCCGAAACACAGATTTTCCGTTCGTGGAAAATCACACACAAAATCTTAAGGCGATTCTCATCGCCAACAGTCCGCATTACCTTGGCTAACTCATTCAAACGCATGTTTGAATGATATATCACAAAGAAAATCGTGTCAAATCTTTTACGATTCCCTATCTACCGTAATCCTTATGACCAAAGTCACTTAGATCCTTTTTTGCTTTTTTAACGAACTTGCCAAAATCACGATCCTTACCTTTTCTCTCAAGATCCGTTAGCTCATAGAACTCAGCTTCTTTTTTTAATCTAAGATAATTAGAGTATTTTTCTTTATCCAGTTTGCCAGACTTTAGGGCAACGAGCACGGCACATCCAGATTCTTGGGCATGAGCACAATCTTTATATTTGCATTCATCGGCCAGATTGGCTATCTCGTCAAAGAGATCATTTATCCCGACAAGATTATCAATCATTCCCACCTCACGCATCCCAGGGTTATCGATCACAATACCGCCATTCTCCAAAAAATACATCTCTCTCTTCGTGGTAACGTGTTTCCCTTTGCCCGAATGAGCAGAAATATCTTCTGTTCTCAAAATACCTTTCCCGAGCAATTTGTTGATGAGGGAAGATTTACCGACCCCAGACGAGCCAAGAAAACAATAGGTTTTATCTTTCACGATATGCTTCTTCAAATTAGCCAAACCTTTGTCCGTCGCTGTGCTCGTAGGGATGGCATCAATATTTTTAAATCTATTTTTTATCTGAACCAATAATCGTTCTAATGTCTCTTGGGTAATTAGATCGATCTTATTTAAGACAATCGCAACATCAACTCCACCATCACGAGCAAGAGCAAAATACCTTTCAAATCGATTTAAGCTAAAATCTCGATCAACTGACTCGATAACAAAAGCAACATCAATATTTGTCGCGATAACCTGTGATTCGTTTTTATTACTACTTTTTCTTTTTAGCATTGTCTTTCTTGGTAAAACTTTTTGAATTACCGCATTTTCTTTATCAGCCATGATAATTTCTACCCAATCACCGACAGCGGGGTAATCTTCCCTTGAGGTAGCCTCAAATATCCGTTTGCCAGTCACCTTCGCCAAATAAGTTCGGTCAGCATTTTTGACCTTATAAACCCCTTTGTATTCAGCAATAACCCGAGCAATTATATCTTCAGAATTTATTATTTTCATAAGCCAAATATACCAAAAATCCTCCAGCGATTCTATGCCCCCACCTACAGCTGGTGGAAACGAGAAAAAATTGCACATTCGGTCTGGTGACCTCAGTGTCTTTCTCGTCTATACTCGTCGAGCCCCGTTGGATAGAGGGATTTAGAATCTATTTACGTAAATAGAAAACCGCCCTCCAACGGTTTCCCAAATTGGCGAGCGGTACAACTAACGAGTCATCACAAGAACGGTAACGATCATGAATAATCCATTCTCCAGTGAGAACATGGATTCTTCAATGATAAGGAGGGGTCTCTTCGGCTTGGTGTAGAGTTTTTCGTAGGCCTCTTTTTTCATCCGCAATTTGGTGAACAATTGTTCAACCAGAACTACGTTGATCGATGCCCCCAGAACCCACAAACACCAACCGATGATCATCCAACTGGTCGGGGCATCATGGGGCATGAGGTACTGCTTTAGCTGGGGGTAAAACGATAGGATGTCGGCCGCGACTCCTCCGAGAAAGAGGATGCGTGGATTCCACTTGCCCGTCGTCTGCCCAACCGCTACCCAAGTGCTTGTCGTAGCAATCAGCCCATAGAGCACCATCGTCTCTGCTGAGCCCAGATTGAAAGTATACTCTCTACGGCAAAATCCCAGCATAAGCATAGAGCCGTTACCAACTACAAATCCGAGAGGCATTCGCCAGCCGGTAAATCCCTGTGCTCGCGAGGAGTACAGGAGCATACTGGCCAGAATAAACCACAGACTGTAGGAGGCAACGTTTATCTCTTCCGGATGTTGCCATCCACCAACAGCAAGAGGGACATAAGCACCAGCACTAACCGCTAGTACTACCCAAGCCCAAAATCTCTGAGTGAGGAGCATTTTATGCCCTCCTTTCTTGTGTTATATCAATTTCTTTGCAAAATCGTCAGACGAGAACATCTCATCATGACAAAAACCTCTGCTACTATAATAGCATACCATTGTGTTTATGTCAACTTTGCTCCGTTGGGTGGAGGGAGTTAGAACTTATTTTATTGAAAATCCGCCATTTTCCAACTCCACTTTGAACTTTTCCTTGAACCACTCGTCGAGATAGGGGAAGTAATCTAATTGCCTGTCTCGTGGCAACTTAAAGAAATTTGGGCTAATCGTTCCCCGACAGGTCTTGCTTTCACAATGGCAGGGGGTATCGCAATCATAATAACCGTTAATGGCGTAGTCATAGGTTAACTCCTCTCCCTGTTTAATATTTCTCATGGCCACCACCTTTCTAATACCATCAATTGTTTTTACATAGGTATTGGGATCACAAGAATGATTAATGTGCTTTTCGGGTGCTTGCATCAAAATCACCTTGCCATCGGCCAACCAATCACATTCATAGTCCTGCTGATACGTAGTTAAAGAGTTTACATCGGCAACAACATGAGAGTCGTCCATGCTAAGAATAATTTCACCTTTCTTGATGTCTTCTTCGGCAAAAACACCCAGGCCTTCAATATTTGATTTTTTAACTGTTATTTTCATAGTAAAATTATATCACGGGTTCAAAAAAAATTCTTAAATGGAAAGGCCGCCCGGGAGAAACGGCCTTTCACTTGGCGCATCTCCGGGGCGGTCACGTTGATAACTCGCGTGCCATTTTGCTGCCTTCTTGGCAGTCTTTGTCTTTGTCCAGCTTGAACTCAGGAAGGCGGCACTTGATGATAAAACGGCGAAACTGGCCATCGATCTCCTTCCAGCCAGGACCATTCCCACGCAAGAAGGTGGCGCCGTTTATGATTTCTCTGTCTACCTTGCCATCATCGTTGTCATCCCAGATGGAAATGTCGAGACCCAATAGGTCGTTTACGACCACGACGGCAACTTTTGGTCCGTTCTCGGCGATCATCACACTCTGACCGCTCTCTTCGTCGCTTGAGTACCATCTGTCCCAATTGTCCAAGACTGAGTATTGGGAAGCCAGCCTTGACCCATTGATGGCCACGCCGACCACCACACCTCCGACGACAATGATGCCAACAGACAGACCGATGAGCATTGGCAAATACTTTTTCATCCGAGAATCTCCTTCTTCGGGTTATGAAAAGCCTCTTCTTCGGGCGTTTTCTCTGACTCTAACTGTACACTATATTATTTTATGTGTCAACTTTGCTCTGTTGGGTGGAGGGAGTTAGAAATTGTTTTTATCTTTTTCGAGCACAATACAACAAAGCACCGGGAACTTTATCTTCCTTCTTTTTTTCTAGTTCCTCCTCACCGTACTCATCGAGAACGATCAAATCGAATAATTTAAAAAATTTTAGAGAAAAGTAGTCACGAAGTATGTGCGGTGGATAAGAAATTTTTGTCTTGTTTCCATATAGTTCAACTGTAATTAGACTGTCATTTTTATGTTCCTCTTTTAATAAATAAGTTAAATCAAATGCTGGATGACTAACAACCAACAAAAGCTTGCCCCTGGGGATGAGAACTCTCTGCACCTCATTGTATGCTTTATCAAAATTATTTAAATAATGAAGTGAAAATCTACCAAAAACAATATCGAAGGTCTGATCTGGAAAGGGGATATCTTCATATTCACCAATTTGAATATTGTTTGGATTGGCGACCCTCTTTTTTGCTTCATTGACCATTACTTCCGATGGGTCAATTCCAAAAACTTCAGCTCCTTTTTGTTCAAAAATTTTAAAATCTACCCCACCACCACAACCGATATCTAAAATTTTTTTATTCTTCACTTCACTTAAATGTCTGGCAATGGCAATCCGACACCAATCTTCTCTCTTGCTAAAAAAAGATTCTTGACCAGCTATGTATTGATTTCCCATTTCATCATATTGATATTTAACATCCATAACAAAATCATATCATCTGGTTCGAATCCTGCCAAAGGTGCGTCAAAAAACCATTGTGAAATAAGGTTAAAAAATTTTGCTCCGTTGGGTAGAGGGAGTTAGAACTTGTCTATTTTATTTATAAACAACAAACCCGCCACGTACTGCTAGCAGCGGGGTTCGCTGTCGCCGTACGGGCGGGCTTTTCTTAAAGATGCCTCTTCCTTTCTTCGCTTTGAGCGATGGAAGCCGCAGTCATCGCCGCGGCCGTGAGGTCTCCGCCAATGTGGGTCTTTAGCCCTATTGAGACAGAGACTCCCCAGACAAAGAAACCGCATAATACTCCATAAAGAACGGCTTTCCCCATTGGCTCTCTCCTTTTGTTGGGTGGTGCAGTTCAATCATCCTCAATTTCGAACCCGATGGTTGTGTACGGTTCGTCATCGTCGAAGATGGTGTAAAGCAGGCCTTTTCTTCCCGACGCCTTCAAACCAAAGTGGAGGGGGATTGTGATTGGCGAAGTCACAATCACAATGACTATTGCCCAAAACGCAAGCCAAACAGCAAATAGCCAACCTAACCGGGGATTGATTCTCTTCCCAAAAACCCATGCACGCATAACGAGATTCCTTCCGTACCCTTATCTAATAAGGGGTCTGTGTTGAGGACTTTGGACACATAGAACCTTATTTCAAGAGGCAGACAAGCCTCTGCTTTTCTATCTACTATTCTAGCACATAGCAATGGCTATGTCAATACTGGCTCCGTTGGATAGAGGGAATTAGAACTTGTCTGATTTGTTCATAAACAACAAACCGCCTCGCAACTGACAGCGGTGCGATCTGCTGTCCCTTGCGGGGCGGGGGACTATGCGTCATCGAGGGCGCACTCATCGGTGCAATAGACGGCGACTTGACCGGGAGGAATGGGGTTGTCACATCCCGAACGATAACACTTCCGGCCCCTCGGATGACCGGCGGGTAGCCATCCCTTGTCATTGCAGGTCGCGCACCCGAAACCTCCACAGTCATCGCATTGCACCGCGTCAGCCGGGTAGTTTTTGTCCTTGGGAATGTCCATGGGTTTACCTCCTCTCCAAGGGTTCAGGACTGATTAATTACTATCATTTTTATTAACTTAAAACAACAAACCCGCCTCGCTCACACAACGATTTGGGTCGTTGTGCCCCGCGGGCGGGCTAACGTTGACGACAATGTCTGTACTGGCGGGCCAGGATTACTGAAAACAGAACGCCGAGAGCGTCGGGAACAAGAATGAACCAGGCCCCGATGCTGAATGCATAGATCGCCCTGCTGGTGTACACCCCTAAGGGGAGCACAATCATCGAGAGAGCTAGTCCGCATTTCTTCTCGTGTTTGTTTTTCAATATCTGTTTGGGTAGGGCCCAAACAACCATGGCGATTGCCAATATCATGGTGATAGTGCCAAGAGTTTGTTGCATCGGGCACCTCCTTCCTGTCAGTCTTTAATTCTAGCACATAGTGGTGCCTATGTCAATGCTTGCTCCGCGGGTAGGACTCGAACCTACGACCAACCCGTTACACTTAACCCTTTGTTTCCAAAGGCGTGGACTATATCATCTCCGTAATCCATTTGGATTTTAGGAGCGAGGCGCTTCGCGCGCTAAAATTTAACGAGCTACTCCCTTGCGGGATAGTCTCTACACCTTCCCAAAATTATTTTGGGCTTGGCTCGGGATTACCCATCTTTGTTAAGATTAGGGCTTCCCCGAATTCACCTCGTTCTTCATTCCTAAGTTTTCTTAGGAAGCTGCGTAATACCTTCGTGTACTTCCATGTGACAATTAGCACAAAGCAAAACGCATTTATCAATTTCCAACCTTATTTTTTCCCAAGATCTGGTTAATCCTCTGACGGATAATCCAAAATCTTTTTTCTTGGGATTGATATGATGGAAACTTAAAGCGCTTTGGCTTTTGCAATAACCACAGATTGCACACTTGCCACCTTTTGACGCTCTGGCCATTTCTCTTAGTTTTTTACGACGAAGAGATACGGCTTGACGCAAATAGACAGCTCGGTCTTTGTAAGTTCTTTTGTCTGGCATACTCATGCAAGTATACCACGCTAAACTTAAGTGACACAGCGGGCCGCTCTACCAACTGAGCTACCGCGGAATCTATTGATTGTTAACGAACGGTGTTATTTTATCAAAATATAACCAAAAAGCAAATCATGTTTCGAGAGTAGGGTTTGGGAATTGTCATGTTATACTGACAACTAAATACTATGAGCACTAAGCTGTTTTTAGGCCTTATATCTGTGCTTTTGGATGGGGTGGGATATTACCCATATTTTAGGGATATTCTTAAAAAACAAACGAAGCCACATCTATATACTTGGCTAATCTGGATTATCACTCAAGGGACCGCTACTGTCGCAATGATCTATGGCGGAGCAAATTTTGGCGCTTGGCCATTTATTACGGGAACCATATTGGTTGCCTTGGTTTTTGTCTTATCTTTTAAATACGGAACGAAAGACATTACACGAAGTGATACAATCTTGCTAATTTTTGCCCTGTTAGCCGTTGCGACTTGGTGGTTATTTAACAGCCCGATAATTTCTGTGGCGATGGTAACAATCATCGATGCTGTCGGTTTTATCCCGACCATCCGTAAATCTTATAGAGATCCGCGGAGCGAAACAGTTTTCTTTTGGGTAACGATGTCTATCATAGATATTCTGGCCATTCTGGCGCTCGAACAATACAACTTTTTGACTGTAACTTATTCCGTTATGCTTGTCATTGGTAATGGCATCGTTATCGCAACATGTCTCCTCCGAAGAAGAATATTAAGCACGAAAGAAATCAAACTTAAGCGAACCATTCCTCAAGATGTCGATAAATTTATCGAGCTTGAGAAAAGTATTGGCGAAATAAAGATTTACTCGTCAATGACCGATAAAAACGAGGCGCTCCAAGAAATAAACAATAATATCGTCTATTTTATTCTTTTGAACGGTGAAATTGTTGGTAGTGTCATGTACGAAATAAAAAATTCTGACCATGTTTATATTAGCGGATTAGTTGTTGGCCCTAAGTTTCAAGGGCGGGGGATTGCCAGGCGAGCAATGGGGTTAATAATGGAAGAATTAAAAGATAAAAAGCGCATTGATTTAGTTACTCATCCTAAAAATGAGATTGCTATTCACATCTATAAAACGCTCGGGTTTAACATTGAATCCCAAAAAGAAAATTATTTTGGTGACGGAGAGCCAAGAGTGGTGATGGCGAAAAATAAAAACAGATGAATAATTCTTTTGAAAAAATTAGTCCGACGGCTTGGGGTGTTGCTTACCACCGGGCCTTGGCAGAAATAAAATATGCTAAAGAAATTTTTGAGCAATTAGAAAAGTCGTCACTACCAACTGATCCGCTTGAGACCAAATATATGGAACGTACCAAAACGTCTCATATTACACCGCAATTTGAAGCGCGCTATAAATTGATCAATCGCTTAATTAGAGAAAATAAAACCAATCAGATATTAGAGATTGCCTCAGGACTGTCACCTCGAGGATTAGAAATGACCGATGATGATTTGGACTTGGCTTATGTCGAAGTAGATATCCTATCGATGGCTGATTGCAAGAGAAAATTATTAGAAAAATTATTTGAATCAAAGATATTTAAGCCTCGAACCAATCTTTGCCTTGAAGATGGAGATGCCCTTGATGTGGACTCTTTGTTATTAGCGGCCAATCATTTTAAAGAAGAACCGATCACAGTAATAAACGAAGGCCTCCTCCGCTATATGAATTTTGATCAAAAGGCGATAGTAGCAGAAAATGTTAGGACGTTGCTTGAAAAATTTGGCGGCGCTTGGATTACCTCTGACATCACTCTGGCTCGCATTTTAGACCAGGCAGACGAAGCCAAGATAAATAGGGGAATGGTTAAGGAGATGTCGGGTATCGATATCGATAAAAACGTTTTTGCCAGTGTTGAGGTGGCCATTAAGTTTTTTGAGGGTTTTGGTTTTACGGTTGAGAAGCATAGTTTTATGGAAGTGGCTGATGAGCTAATTTCTCCCCAAAAACTCTCTATGGGCCCTGAACAGGTTTATGATGTAGCAGGTCATGCTGTAGTGTTTGTTATGAGATTGAAAAAATAATTTTTTGATATATATTAAAAATATGGACCAACTAGGTATAAATTATGAACAAGCGCGGGCGTTAGTTGATAAATATATTCCCGATCAAATTACTAAGCTCCATTTGCGCGAGACGGAAGTTTTTATGTGCTCGCTCGCTGGGCGTTTACATGAAAATGAGGAGGAATGGGGGATTATCGGTTTGCTTCACGATCTTGATTGGGAGATGACCAAAAATAATGTCGCTGAGCATTGCGTTAAGGTTCGTGAATTGTTAAAGGGGGCCGGCGGTACCGACTATTTAATAGACACAATTGCCTCGCACGGTTACGGCCTAGATTTGATCCCGAGCCTTAAAGATAAAGAGCGTTCAACTAGTGTTGAATATTGTCTCGCCGCGAGCGAAACTTTAACCGGCATTATTATTGCGGCGGCCCTGGTGTTGCCTGATAAAAAATTAGCTTCGGTTCAATTAAAATCTCTCGGCAAGCGTTTTAAAGAAAAAGGTTTTGCCGCTAAATGTGATCGCCAGATTGTGCTGGAATGTGAAAAATCGGGGATTCCGCTTGAAGAATTTTTACAGATCGGTCTCACGGCGATGCAGGGCATTGCGCCAGAATTGGGATTGTAATTAAAAATTCTCAGACGCGAGATTTTCTTGAACGAGAATTTTCATCCATTTTTCACTATTTAGGAATAATGTGTTAGAATCATGTTTCTGATGACTGACAATGAGTTAACAATTGAGCAGGTTGTCGATGAATATCTAAAAGTTATTTACCGTTTTGCTTATCGTTTGGTGGGTAATGAATCAGACGCTTCAGATATTGCCCAAGAAGTGATGGTAAAGGTGTGGAAGAATTTGGACAAATACGATCCTAGCCAAAACTTTAAACCCTGGCTCTTTAAAATTGCTCGCAATACGGCCATCGACTGGCTAAGGCGTCGTCGGCAGATCCCCTTTAGTAGTTTGGACCGCGTTGATGAAGAGGGTGGCGAGAAGGCTTTTGCCGATACAGTGGTTGATCTAGAATTATTACCTGATGAAGTCTTTGCTCAAGCCGAGGTTCAGGAGAAATTTAAACAAGCTCTCGAAACCATCCCTCTTAATGAACGAACGATTGTCACCTTGCATTTAGAAGAGGATCTAACTTTTAACGAAATTGCCGAGATTGTTGACCGGCCACTGAACACTGTCAAAAGCGCCTATCGCCGGTCACTCGTTAAATTAAGGTCTAAATTAACGGCCATTGCACCAAAATAAGCCCTATTTCCGTACCAACATTCGAGTAAATAGAGGACAATTTAAAGTATTATGAGTCAAAATATAAGAAAATTATTTGGAGCGACTGAGGTCGCGGGGCTAGCTCCTGGCTTAGATAAGCTGGTCTATGCTCGTCTTGAGCGAGAACAAAAGAGGTTGGCTAAACGAAATCTTTTGGCTTTCGGCTTGGCTGATATTTTGTCGGCTGCCGGTCTGGTCGCGATTTGCCTTTACCTGGCTAACCTAATGGCCAGTTCTAGTTTTTATAATTATTTTTCCTTACTCTGGTCAGACGGGGGAGCCGTTACCTCTTACTGGCAAGAACTGGTTTTGTCTCTGGTTGAGTCTCTCCCCATTCTCGGTCTAATCGCTTTTTTGGCGGTGGCCTTAGCTTTTTTGCTTTCCCTCAACAAAACGATGTCTAGTTTCAAATCATTTTATTATCAACCCAGCTAGACTATAATAATTTTATTATGATGTGTTTTAAAAATTTCGATTGCTCTAAAAAGACTTTTCATAGCGTTATTTGGGTGATTATTGTCGTGGTCGTTTTGTTGCTCACTTTCCAAGCCGGTCGGTTTGTCGGTTTTCGCCAAGCCATATTTTCTGGTCGTTTGGGCGATAATTATTTTCGAGCGATTGAGGGTGGTCCGGGTCGCGGTCCGCTGGGGATGATGGGTCCGCGTGGCTTTTGGTCTGACGATTTGCCCAATGGCCATGGCGCCGCTGGTAAAATTATTAAAATCAATTTACCCAACATTGTGGTTATTGGTCCAGACAATCTCGAAAAGGTAATTAAGGTCGACGACGATACGATTATTGGTCGTTTCCGAGACAAGATTAAGGCTAACGATCTTAAAGTTGGTGACTCCATTATTGCCATTGGTACCGCCAATGAATCTTCGGAAATTGTAGCTAAATTGATTCGTCTCTTGCCACCTCCGCCATTACCATTACCATTACCAGCGTCAACTACTAATAATCAATAGTTATTACATGGCAAATATTTGGTCTAGAATCAAGGCGCGGCTAAGTTGGTTGCGGATTAAAAGTTTTGCGCGCAATCACAAGATTGCCAGTGTTATAATTGTTTTGATAATTATTTTTGCTGGTTACAAAATTTACGGCTACTTTACCAATACTAGCGGTGAACCTCGCTACGTTATTGCGGCGGTCAATAAGGGAACGATTATTTCAACCATTTCTGGTGCTGGTCAAGTTTCAGCCTCTAATCAATTAGACATAACCAATAAAGTTTCTGGTGATTTAGTCTACCTGGGAGTGACCGCCGGCCAAAAAGTTTCAGCTGGGACCCTAATTGCTCAGATTGATGCTCGAGATGCCCAGGCCAATTTGGAAAGCGCGCAAATTGCTCTCTCCAAACTCCAAAAACCCGCCGATAAGCTATCGCTCGTCCAAGCCCAAAACGCTCTGGCCTCAGCTCTCAACGCTGAAACTAAAGCCTACAGTGATGGTTTTAGTGCCGTTGACACCACCTTCTTAGATTTACCAGATATCATGACTGGCTTGGATAATCTATTTAACAATTACAATGCTTCCACCTACTTTACCCATGACTGGGCCTTAAGTGATGCGGCCAAGGCTGATCGTCAAAAAGCCCTAGCCAGCTATTCTCGCGCTCTGGCTGCCTACAATCACAACCTAACTGATTATCATGGGGCCAGCCGAACTTCAGCCAGTTCAACGATTCAAGCCCTGGTTGAAGAAACAGCTCAAACCGCTCGATTAGTGACCCAGGCCCTCAAAGATACCAACTCGGCGGTAGCCTATGTCATTGATCAAACCGATGTCTCCAAAAGAACCTCGACCATGACCACCGACACCAGCAATCTCAATACCTGGACCAATACCATGAATGCTAACGTGACCAGTCTCAATAACTTGGCTGATACCATTGATAGTTCAACTCGT
>JBAZRF010000012.1:0-23271 GCA_041663165.1 Minisyncoccota bacterium
GGGGGAAGTGCGAAGTATCTTATGTATCTGACCCTTCTTTCGTTATTCTACGGCGGAGGTGGGCTGGTATTGTTGCTTGCCTACCCTATTCCGCACCCGCTACCGTCAATCGTTCTAAGGGCGTCCATATTTGGTGTTTCGTTGCTTACCCTAGGACGCATGGGCTATTCCCGCTATTCTCGTGACAGGTGAGTTTGTCCACTCAACCCGCCACGGCCAGTTGTGTCAGAAGGCACGTCTCGGTCGAAGGCGGGTTTTCTGATTCTGGATTTTTTAATAAATGTGCAACACTGAGTGTCGCACAAGCGGTAACAAACATCCGTGACGATCGTCAGCTTTGTTACCGCTTTAAGTTTGTTATCAATTTCTGACGATCGTCATTTTTTGATAACATTTGGGAATAAGAATTTTTATTACTTTACTACTCTACTACTTATTACTACTTTTACTACTTCTGTTATATAATTAAAGCGATGGAACTAAATCCTAAAATTTATGAGTTGAACGTGGAGCAGAAGGCGATTCGCGATGGGTTTGGCGAAGGGTTGGTTGAAGCGGGCGAGAAAAACCTAAATGTCGTGGTGTTGTGCGCGGATTTGAAGGAGTCTACAAGAGTGGAAGAATTTTCGAAAAAGTTTCCTGAGCGATTTTTTGAATTGGGGGTGGCCGAACAAAATTTGGCGAGCGTAGCGTCGGGGATGGCCGTGATGGGCAAAATCCCTTTCATCGCTTCATATGCGATTTTTTCGCCCGGGCGTAATTGGGAGATGATTAGGACGACGATTTGTTATAACAATACTAATGTCAAAATTGTCGGGTCCCACGCGGGCTTGAATGTCGGCCCCGATGGCGGGTCGCACCAAATGCTCGAGGACCTTGCCCTGATGCGGGTTTTGCCCAAAATGACGGTGGTGGTACCCTGCGATGCCCTAGAGGCCCACAAGGCTACTTTGGCCTTGGCGGAACTCGTGGGCCCCAGTTACCTGCGCTTGGCGCGCGAGAAAAGCCCGGTGGTAACGACCGCTGAAACCCCATTTAAAATTGGCCAAGCCGAGGTGCTGGTTGAAGTCGAAAATCCACAGGCGGTAATTATCGCTTGCGGCCTGATGGTTCATCGCGCGCTTTTGGCCGCACGCAAATTAGAGAAAGAGGGGATTAAAGTTTCGGTTGTTAATAATCACACCATCAAGCCACTTGATGAAAAAACGATTTTAGAAGTAACGAAACGGGCGGGCACGGTTGTTACTTGCGAAGAACACCAGATGGCTGGCGGTCTGGGAAGCGCGATTGCTGAATTGCTTGCTAAAAATAATCCCGTCCCCATCGAATTTGTCGCCATCGCCGATCGCTTCGGCCAATCGGGCGAATCGGCCGAATTGATGGAGCATTATGGTCTCGGAGTCGATGATATAATTGAGGTGGTAAAAAAAGTAATTAAGAGAAAAGAGACAAAGTCATGTTAGAACAACCCACCCCTGTAAATAATCAAGAGAAAAGAAAGTATAATTTCCCTGAAATAATGGAGGCGATGAAACCAGGCTTAGTTTCTTTGGTGAGGCAATTAAAAGATGCAATTGAAAGTGGTGAATACCAAACCTTGATAAGTGATGAGGCCAAGGGCAGGATTCCCACTTTAATTTTAAGAAAAATTTTTAAAGCAAAAGCGCCTAATAGTCGTGATTTGCAGACTTATTTTTTGGCTTTTGGTCGTTCTGGGATGAGCTGGGACTCTTCGTTTAGAGACTATGTAAAAGAAAATAAAGACAAATGGGGGAAAGCACTTATTGTTACAGAATTTATTAACGAAGGCAAGACAATAAGAAATATTTGGAAAAAGCTTGATTTTGCTAATAAATTTTCTGATTACGATATAGTGTCAGTTTTTTCTAAGAGGACGGTTGAAAAATTTAAACATCCACCCATCCCTAAGGGTATAGAATTTAGCCAAGACGCACCTGCTTGGGACCACAAACTTTTCATTGGAGAAAAAGTAGACAAAACACCTGAATTTTTGAATGGAGATTCCACTCTGATAAACATGGGTGGTGTGGCCAGAAGAAAAGTGGATTCTGTTGCAATAGATTATAGTGATGATATCGGTACCGATACGTTTAATGTTGGGGCTTTCCCAGAGAGACTTGATAAATTAAAGCAAAATCCTGAACCAAAATATGACGATATTATTAAATATAAGAGAAATTTAACGACAGAGGAAGGAGATTTATTAAGAAGAGATTACGATAAACAGAAAGAAGAAACACAAAAACTAAGAGATCAAATGCAAAAAGTTGAATTGCCAGAAGAAGAACTTAGGGAAATCCAATATAATATAAACAAAGCGCGTGAAGATGTTGATACTATGGCTCAAGAAATTATGGCCGAAGTTTGGGCTGAAAATTAATATGGAAATTAAGCCGGGGATTTACGAGCACTATAAAGGCGAAAAATATCGCGTGTTGGGCGTAGCCAAACACAGTGAGACATTAGAGGACTTAGTAATTTATGAAGCGTTATACGATAACAAAATGTCTAAACTTTGGGCGCGACCAGTCGGGATGTTTACCGAAGAAGTGGAGATCAACGGTCAAAAAATTCTACGTTTTAAATTTATTTCGGATTAGGCACTCCAAACCCCTTTTCGTCCTGATTTTTATTTAGTACAATACTAACGGTCGTATAACTTGTACTAATTTTTATATTGTGAAAGTAGAAAGAACAAACATAAAAGGTCTTATTCTTAAAATCATCGAGGTGGCCGGTTTAATATCTCTGGTCGCGCTTGCCCCTGGAGTTTTGGTCGCCTTAAGTAAAGCTCAAAAACATAAGAGAAAATATGAGCAAAGATATCATGTCAATCGGGCAATAAAAGAAATGATCAATGCCGGCCTGGTCGAGTATCGTAAAAATGAACAGGGTATAATTTGTCTGCGTTTAACTGGTAAGGGTAGAGATAAACTTAAAGATTATGCACTTGAAAATTTAAAAATAAAAAAACCTTGGCGTTGGGATAAAAAGTATCGAGTGATAATTTTTGATATAAAAGAATTTAAAAGGAAAACTCGAGACAAGTTAAGACATTGGCTAGAACATTTAGGTTTTATTCGTCTGCAAAACAGTGTCTGGGTTTACCCCTATGAGTGTCGAGAGGTGATTATTCTTTTAAAGTCCTATTTTCATATCGGCAAAGAGGTTTTATATATGACTGTTGACTCAATTGAAAATGACAAATGGCTCAAAAAAGAATTTGGTCTAAATTAGTACACTACAAACGGTCGTATCCGTTGTGCTAAATTATTTATACCGTAGTCAGTTCTTATTTTAATTCCTCTTCAATCTGGGCGCGGGTGAGGAGGCCCTCATGCGGGCCGATTTTGGTGACAACGGAAGCGGAGTTGAGGGCGCCCCAAGCAAGGGCCTTGTCGGCCGGTAGGCCGGCAATGGTGGCTATAAGATAGGCCGAAGCAAAGGCGTCGCCGGCGCCAGTGCGTTCAACGGCTTTTACTTTAACAGCGGGGATTTGGTAAAAATTATTATTGCTATCTAAAACACTGGCGCCGTTTTCGCCGTCAGTAATAACGACAGTTTTCGGACCGAGGGATTTAATTTGTTTGACCAGTTGCTCGGTTGTGCGAGAAACGACTTGGCTACGCGAAGTCGCATCTCTCACAATCTCGCTCGTCTCACTTCTCATATTAGCCTCAGCAATATGTTCGGCTTCTTGCTTATTGCAAAAAAGAATTTCAGTGTGAGAGTACAAAGCTTTTAGCTTTTCGGTGCCAGCTTTTAGTTGAAGAGTGCCGGGACTAAAAGCGAGCTTAACTTCAGGATGGGCGATGAGCCACTCGGCAATTTTTTGATGAAGCGAAAAATCATGATCGCTAACTGATGACAAATAAAGCCAATCAGTAGACGGATCGTTGGGTTTGCCTTGAGTGGAGTCGAAAGGCCAAACGTTCTCGTAATTTTCATGTTTAACTAAAATTGTTCGATCATCAGCGTACCACAGGACATAATTATAATTGGTTGGGACACCGGCATTTTTTTTCACCCAGGTCGTGTCAATGCCAGCGCCGGTTAGTTTGGCTAAGGTTTTGACGCCGTGCTCGTCGTCGCCGATATTTGAGACGTAAGCCACGGCCAGTCCGAGCTTGGCGGTACCCAGGGCGACATTTGAACTATTGCCGCCGGCCGGTACCTCGGTGACCGATTCATAGGGAATTTTTGACGCAAACTTCATGCAGATTTTGCATTCGGGTTTATCAATTTGGCAATTTAACTCAGCCTCGGACAGGCGGATAAAAGCATCAGTGGCATTATCGCCAACACTAATCAGATCAAATTTTTCCATAAAGTTTAGAGGTTTCGTGCTTATTTTATAATTATGCTAATATTATAGCATGCAAACTTTAAGGCAAATAATCGAAGAAGCGGATCGTAAAAAAGTCGCTATTGGCCACTTTAACGTCTCCGATACCGAGGGTCTGTGGGCAATTTTTCAAGCCGCTAAAGATTTGTCCGTCTCTGGCGGAACGCCAATACCGGTAATTATCGGGGTTTCCGAGGGCGAACGAGATTTTGTCGGAGTGCCCCAGGTCGCCGCTTTAGTAGCTAGTTTGAAAAAAGAATTTGATTACCCGATTTTTTTGTCGGCCGACCACACTTATTCTTTTGATCGGGCTAAAGAAGCGATTGATGCCGGTTTCGACTTGATTGTTTTTGACCGCAGTGAGCTATCTCTTGATGAAAATATTATTGAAACTCAAAAATGTGTGGGCTATGCACGCCAGGTTAATCCCGACATTTTAATTGAAGGAGAGCTTGGCTATATTGGTAAGTCGTCAAAAATGCTCGATGAGATTCCCGAGGGGGCTGCGATTAGTGAAGAGACGATCACCACCACCGTCGAGGCTACAAGGTTGGTAAAAGAGTCGGGCGCTGATCTTTTTTCTCCAGCGGTTGGTAATTTACACGGCATGCTAAAGCATGCCCCTAATCCTCGGCTCAATATTACTCGGATTAAAGAAATTCGTGAGGCGACCGGTGTCCCTCTGGTTTTACACGGCGGGTCGGGTATTACCGACGAAGATTTTACTTCAGCTATTGATGCTGGTATCGCCGTTATCCATATTAATACTGAATTGCGTTTAGCTTATCGTGATGCTTTGCGAGAGGCCCTGCAAAATTACCCTGAAGAAATTGCCCCTTACAAAATTTTGAAAGGAGCCGTGATCGCCATGAAGACCGTAACCGAAAAAAGACTCAAATTGTTTTCTCGTTTAAGCTAAAAATTATCCCCATTAGTCTCGTTTGCTTTGTAATTAACCCTATGCTCAAATAGGAGCGGATGTTGTTAACTCTGGAGGATGGTATCGTGCTAGGAAAACAGCCCTGCGAAGTTTGGTGTCATGGTGACTTCAGTCGCAACGACCTAAGTCGAATACTGGGTGAGTTGGTGTTTGGCATCAAGATTGGAGTTATCCCCGCCACCTCTCTTGATGAAGCCTACCTAGTCGTTGCCCACTGGCAGGACATCAAGAGAAAAGGTCACTCGAAAGGATCCATAACGATTACCCCCTGGGCCCGCTTCATTGTTTTTTGCCGTAGCCAAGAAGACCTCCGGAATGCCCAGGCGCATTTTGGCTCGTCGGCAACCAATGTTCGGGCCTTTCATAGCCCTTGCCATTTCGGGGCGCTTAAAGACCTAATGGCGGAGGTCGTCGAAACGAGAATCTAGCTGTGATTGGTTCTAAGGCAAAGCGGTCAACGGAGGTTGGCCGCTTTACATTATTGAATTTTTCGGTATACTTAACCCTGTCGAGTACGACGCCTTATGCGTCGTAAAATCTTTAAAGATTTTTACTCTACAGGGTAAACCCGTTATGATGTTGAAATTAACAGCCAAACCGCGAACCGTTTTTGGCAAAAAAAATAAGAATTTGCGCGAAGAAGGCTTGGTGCCGGCTATTGTTTATGGTAGTAAAAAAGAAAAAAATACCTCTATTACCCTCGATTTGCCCGAATTTAAGAAAATATTAAGCCAGGCTGGCGAGTCAACCATTATTTCTTTAGAGCTTGGCGGTAAGGGGCAAGATGTCTTGATTCACGAAGTCCAGTCAGATCCGCGTTCGGGTTTTCCCATCCATGTTGATTTTTACGTTGTCAGCCAAGACAAAGAGCTCGAAGTGGCCGTACCACTTATCTTCGAAGGCGTTTCGCCGGCCGTTAAGGATTTGGGCGGGAGCTTGGTTAAGGTTTTGCATGAGCTAGAAATTCGCGCCTTGCCTAAGAATCTGCCTCACGATATTAAAGTGGATATCTCAACTCTCGCGACTTTGGACGATCAGATTTTGATTAAGGATTTGAAATTGCCAACAGGGGTTGAATCAGTCCTTGACGTTGAAGAAGTGGTGGCCGCTATTACTGAAGCGGGCGAAGAAGTGATTGAAGAAGCGGCCCCGGTTGATCTTTCGGCCATTGAAGTAGAGAAGAAGGGCAAGCAAGAAGAAGCTTCTGACGAAGGCGAAGTTTCAGTTGGGGAGAAATAATTGTCTATTTTTGCTATAATACTCCCGATGGGGAAACGACCAATTTTTTTGTGGCTCGGACTGTTTGTCGGTTTGGCTCTGGTTATTTTGCCGGCGATCGCCATGGCCGAAACGGCACAAGAAAAAGAAACTCGGTTAAATGCCGAGTTAAGGGTGGTGGAGGCCGATATTGCTAATCAAAAGGGCCTGCTCCAATCCAAACAAAAAGAAACCGCGAGTATTCAGCGGGACATTGATATTTTGACCTACAAAATAAACACCGCCAAGCTTAATATTAAGGCGAAACAGATTGAAATTTCGCGTCTTGGCGGAGACATTGTCCAGAAAGAAAAAACAATCATTGTTCTTGACGATCGCTTAAGCGAAGAAAAGATTTCTCTATCTGAATTATTACGCCAGACTCGGGAGCTCGACAGCAACACGTTTGTCGAGATCGTTTTATCTCCTCAGACAGTATCTAATTTATTTGTTGATATTGAACGTTTTCACTTTGTCGAAGAAAAAGTTCAAACTTCTCTTGATACGGTTCGAGGGGTTAAAAAGAATACGGAAACGCAAAAGACTGTTCTTGAAGACCGGCGCGATGCTGAAACCAACGCTAAACAGGCGATTGAAACGGAAAAGGCAAACATTGAACAATTAAATAAAGAAAAAAGCGTTCTTTTAAATGCCAGTAAGGCTAAGGAAAATTCTTATAAAACCGTAATTGCTGCTAAGGAGAAGGAGCGATCGGCTATTCTAAGTGCTCTCTATACCTTGCGTGGGGCGAAAAGTATTACTTTTGGTCAAGCTTTGGATCATGCCAAATTTGTTTCGACCAAAACCGGCGTTCGAGCGGCTTTTCTTTTGGCAATTATTACCCAGGAATCTAATTTGGGCCAGAATATTGGTACTTGTAATCGGCCTGGCGATCCGCCGGCCAAATGTTATCAATCCGTGATGAAACCGGATCGAGATATCGGACCGTTTGAAAAAATCTGTAAGGAATTAGGAATTGATCCTAATTCTCAACCGATTTCTTGTCCCTATCGCGGCGGTTATGGCGGAGCGATGGGGCCGGCTCAATTTATCCCTTCGACCTGGATTGGGATGAAAAGCGCGGTTACCAAATTAACGGGCAATAATCCGCCTAGTCCCTGGAATCCCCGCGACGCCTTTGCTGCCTCTGGCCTTTATCTTCGGGATCTGGGAGCGGCTGGTGGAGTCTATACTGCTGAACGGCGGGCGGCCCTCAAGTATTATGCCGGCAGCAATTGGTCTAACCCCAAAAATGCTTTTTACGGCGATGAAGTAATGGCTATCGCCACTAAATACCAAAAACAAATTGATGTCTTGCAAGATTAACAATAATCTGTTATATTCAACGCCATGAAGAAAGATATTCATCCTACATATTATGATGCAAAAGTCACCTGCGCTTGTGGTAATTCCTTTACGGTGGGAGCAACGGTGGAAAAAATCAATGTCGAAATTTGCAGCGCTTGTCACCCCTTTTTCACCGGCAATGAGAAGGTGGTAGATACGGCTGGCATGGTAGAGAAGTTTAAGGGCCGCGCGGCCAAGGCAACTAAAACGACAAGCGCTAAGAAAAAAAGCGCTAAGAGTTAGATAATGGACATCTCTGATTTTAGAGCCAATCCCAAAACGGCCTACTGGGCGGGGGTTTATGATGATCTTGGTAAAAGAATTAATGAAGCGCGCGAAATGTTAGTCGGCGATGAATCAGTCAAAGAATTAGCTGAGGAGGAGATTAAGGATCTAGAGAAACAGCAAACGGACATTTGGTCGCAGATGGAAGAAATTTTAAAACCTAAAGCGGAAGACGATGATTCAGTTGGTCCTAAAACGGTAATGATCGAAATTCGGGCTGGTGCCGGTGGCGAAGAGGCCTCACTTTTTGCTTACGAATTATCCCAAACCTACGCCAAATATGCTACATCACAGGGTTGGGACTTTGCTTTGACGGATGAGTCTCCGTCAACTTCGGGCGGTTATAAAGAAGCGACTTTTGAAGTGGTGGGTAATGGGGCCTACGACTCTTTCAAATACGAAATGGGCGTGCATCGTGTGCAACGGGTGCCGGCGACCGAGAAATCAGGGCGAGTGCATACTTCTACCATTTCAGTGGCGGTTTTGCCGGTGCGCGAATATAGTGAAATCAAAATTAATCTCAGCGATCTCGAGATTGAATTTACGCGTAGTGGGGGCGCTGGCGGGCAAAATGTTAATAAGGTGGAGACGGCGGTGCGGATCGTGCATAAGCCAACCGGCCTCGTTGTTCGTTGCCAAAAAGAGCGAACTCAATTACGCAATAAGGAGAGAGCTTTGGAGATGCTGGCTGCCAAGATTGAAGACGGGGAACGTCAAGCTGAAACAGCCAAATATTCAGCCGAACGCAAGAACCAAATTGGCACCGCTGACCGCTCCGAAAAAATCCGCACCTACAATTTTCTCCAAGATCG
The DNA here is from genome assembly GCA_041663165.1 of Minisyncoccota bacterium. Taxonomy (GTDB): domain Bacteria; phylum Patescibacteriota; class Minisyncoccia; order Phycocordibacterales; family XYD1-FULL-46-19; genus CAIPHT01. The sequence continues at coordinate 9,008 of JBAZRF010000012.1, forward strand.
CATTACCGACCACCGCATCAAAAAGTCCTGGCACGGCATTGAGCGGATCCTCGCCGGCAATCTTGATCAAGTTTTCGCCGACCTTAAAGAGGGTCTTGCTAAATAAGGTTCTTTTTGGTAAACTCTTACCTGTATGGCTGAAGCCGTAAAAGATCAAGTTAAAGAGGATTTAGTTAAAAAAATGTTTGATTTGGGGGCGCATTTCGGTTATGGCCGAAATAGTCGCCACCCCTCAAGCAAGGCTTTTTTGTTTGGGTTAAAAAATAAGACCGTGATTATTGATCTTGAGAAGACCGCCGATAGTTTAAATACAGCCAAGGCTTTTGCTAAAGAGTTAGGCTACAATAAAAAAGCCATTATTTTCGTCGGGACAAAAAACGAGGCCAAAGATCCTATTTCGAGCATCGCCCGCTTAGCTAGCCTACCTTATGTTAACGAACGTTGGATTGGCGGCACGATGACAAATTTTAAAGAGATTCGCCGTCGGATTGATCGCCTGCTTACACTAAAAGACGAAGAGGCCAAGGGTGAGTTAAACAAATATACCAAAAAGGAGCGTGGCGTCATTGCCAAGGAGGTAACCGATCTTGAACGTTACTTTGGCAATCTAACCGATCTAACCAAATTACCCGGTGCCATTTTTGTCGTTGATCCCAAAAAAGAAGCTATTGCTGTCGCCGAAGCGAAAAAATTAAATATTCCCGTTATCGCTCTGGCTAGTTCAGACTGTAACATCGAAGGTATTACTTATCCGATTGTCGCCAATGATGCCCAGCGAAAGGTGATTGATTTTATCGGACGCGAAATTGCCACCGCTTACCTTGAGGGAACTAAAGAAGGTGATCAAGCGGCCGCTGCTCTGGCCAAGCCGGCCGAAGCCTCCGTTGCTTAGAATTTTCCCTACATACAATATACTAAATACTATATACTATTTATTATGATCACCATTGAACAAATCAAAGAGCTTCGCGACCGTACTGGTATCTCGATTGCGCAGTGTAAAAAGGCGCTTGAAGATGCTGGCGGTGATATTAATAAAGCTCTCGATTTCCTTAAAACGAAAGGGGCTGAAATTGCCGAAAAAAAATCAACTCGCGAATTGCGCGCTGGCGTCGTTAGCGCCTATATTCACTCCGATAATAAGATGGGCGCTCTGGTGCAAGTGCATGTCGAGACTGACTTCGTTGCTAAAAATGATGATTTTAAAGCTTTGGCTGATGACCTGGCAATGCATGTGGCGGCGATGGACCCAGCTGATGTCGCCGAACTTCTCACCCAATCCTTTATCAAAGATCCGTCTTTGACGATTGACGATCTGGTTAAGAATCATATCCAGAAATTTGGCGAGCGTATTGAGATCGCTCGTTTTGCCCGGTTGGATGCCAAAAATTAAAACCGCCTTATGGTTTATTATATTTTAGCGATAATTGCGCTTTTGTCGCTCGCCTCATTGCTAGCGATCTTTCGGCGTCAAATTATCATTAATCGGGGCAAAAATCTTGATTATAATGAATTAAATCAATTTGCGGTTACCAACCTCGCGATTGATTATCTCGCTTTTAAAATCGTGCGTTTTTGCCAAATTACTCTTCAAAAGTTTTATCTTTTCTCGATTCACTTTATTAAAAATTCGATGGCTACGGCCCGTTATGTCATTGTCAGAACCGAGAAATACTTTAATAAAATTGTTGACTCAGCACCCGAGCCAGAAGAGATTCACAAAACCGACAAAGTTTCCTTTTTCTTAAAAGAAATCAAAGACCATAAAGACGCCGCCATGGCTGAACTCCAGAGCAACGCCAACGAAGCACAAAAAGAAAAGATTGAAAAATAGTCTATTTTTTGGTTATATAATAAGGTTAAGTTTACACTGCGAAGCCTTGGCGAAGTAGTGCCGGTGTAGCTCAATTGGTAGAGCGCCACTTTTGTAAAGTGGATGTAGCGGGTTCGAATCCTGCCACCGGCTCAAAAGATATCCTTCTTTTGGTATACTTTGTCGTATGAGAAAATGTGAAAATTGTTCTTGCAATTTAGTTGAAAGACATAAAATCAAGTTTTGTTCTATTCAGTGCCAGAAAGACTATCAATATCATTCTTACATTGCAAAATGGAGAAATGGTAACGAAGCTGGTGTTAAAGGAACAATAACTAAAAATATATCGGGGCATCTTAAAAGGTACTTACTGGGAAAGTACAAAGAAAAATGTGCCAAATGTGGTTGGAGTAAAAAACACCCAATTACGGGACGGGTGCCCCTAGAGGTGGATCATATCGATGGTAACTCAGATAATAATGTTGAAAAGAATTTAATTTTGCTTTGTCCAAACTGTCACGCTCTGACGCCTTACTTTAGAAACTTAAATAAAGGCCAGGGCCGAAAATGGCGGAAGACACTTAAAGAATATATAATTCAAAGATAAGATATTTTATGGAGAATGTTAAGAAAAAAGAAGGAGTGTTTCCTATTGATCGGGAAATTTTGGAGTATACGCAAAAAGAAGCCGAAAAATTTTTTGGTACCCTTGATGACCCGGAACAAATACCGATTACGATGGAATCGCACGATAAACTTGAAGCGATCGATCCCAACTCGATGCTTTATAAAAGGGATGTTGACGGGAATGTTGTCGGCTGGACAATTTTTATCCCCACCACTTCCGTTTTGATGAATAGGTTTTTATCCGGCGAAATAAATGAAAGACAATTGTTTGATCAAACGCAAATCGGCGATAATTATGACGCTCTTTACCTTTGCTCAATTATTGTCCCGCCAGAATATCGTGGTAAAGGTTATGCTAAAGATCTAGGCCGTGAGGCATTAAAAAGATTTTCTGATACCCCGTGTATCCAAAATGTTTTTGCCTGGCCGTTTAGCGAAGAAGGAAAACAATTGTTAGATCATGCCAAAGACCTCGGTTTAGATGTTCATGTTCGGAAAGGCTAATTTGAATTCCCTCTCATTTTCGCTATAATCTGAGAATGAAAAAATATTTTATTATTGTCGTTGTCATTGTATTGATTATTGTTGTTGGTGTTGTTTATTGGAGATTTAAATATGTATTCAAACCGATAGCTGAACCAAATCAAGTAGCTTGCACCCAAGAGGCTAAGGTGTGCCCAGACGGCTCGAGCGTTGGACGTCAGGGCCCAAATTGTGAGTTTGCAGCCTGTCCGCCGTCGGCCATTTCCGAAATGACCAAAACTGATTGGGAGAAGTACCTTCCAAGTATCAAGAGCCTCTTTACTAAAAGATTTCCCAATGAACAAGTTGAAGAAGGGTCTCGATCAATGGAAATACTGAAGGCCTTTAAGATATCAGGAATTAACTTTTCCTTGGTAACGCTTGGGACGGGCGGAGCCTCAACTGATGAGGAGATTCTCGTTGCTCTTATTGATAACCAAATAAAAATTGTTGATGTCGTGAATAGTGATAACACCACTCAAACGATCTTTCTTAGTGGTGCTAGTGTAATGCATGGTGATGAGATCCAGATTTTCCCCAGTAAAGATCTTATTTTTGTCGCCAACTGGGCGAATAGTATTGACCGTTCAAGATCTTGCCACTTGAAGGCTTATCTTTGGAATAATGCCGAGGAATCTTTTATTTTTGATCAAAACAATTCAGATCAATTTCAGAAGGCCTATTGCCAGGCGCTGCAATAATTTCTCGCACACGGTAAAAATTTGGTTTATTTGAATTCCCTCGCATTTTCGCTATAATCTAAAAATGGCTGAACGAGAACAAGCGGGACACGCCCATCCCTTAACGCAAATCATTAATGAGGTCGTTGACGCTTTTCGCGACTTGGGTTTTGTGGTGGCCGAGGGTCCGGAAATTGAAGACGAGTATCACAATTTCGATGCTTTAAATGTGCCAGCTGATCACCCCGCACGCGATATGTGGGATACTTTTTGGTTGAAACCCGAAAATACCAAAAAACTTTTACGCACTCACACTTCACCTGTTCAAGTCAGGTATTTAGAAAATAATAAACCGCCCCTGCGCATTATTGTGCCCGGCAAAGTTTTTCGTTATGAGGCGACCGACGCGCGCCATGAGGCGCAATTCTATCAAATAGAAGGTCTGATGGTTGGTCATAAAGTTAGCGTGGCAGACATGAAAGGGAGTTTGGAACATTTTTTGCAAAAGATTTTTGGTAAAGATGTCCAAATTCGTTTACGCCCCTCTTTCTTCCCATTCGTTGAGCCGGGCTTTGAAGTAGACATGCTTTGCCCAAAGTGTTTTGCCTCGCCCAATATCAATGGCGAAACCAGTCCCAAATGTTCAGTTTGCGGTAATAGCGGTTGGCTCGAGATTATGGGTGCTGGCTTGGTCTACCCACACGTCTTTCGGTCTGTTGGCCTAGATACCGAAGAGTGGCAGGGTTTCGCTTTTGGTATGGGGCCCGAGCGTTTGGCGATGGTCAAATGGGGGATTGACGATATCCGTAATTTTTATAGCGGTGATTTAAGGTTTATTAATCAATTTTAGATATGCTAGTTTCTTATAATTGGCTACAACGATACTTTGATCAAAAATTGCCCAAGGCGAGTGATTTGGCTGATAAAATAATTTTTCACTCGTTTGAGGTTGAAAGTGTTGAAGAAAAAGAGGGGGACTTTCTGATGGATATTAAAGTTTTGCCGGACAGAGCTCACGATTGTTTGTGCCATTATGGTATAGCCAAAGAAATTTCGGCGCTGTTTAACTTGCCGATTAAAAAGCCAACCGATAGCCTTGGCGAGATTAATCTGCCGATCGGCGGAGAAAAAACAAAACGCGACCTCGTGATTAAAATCGAAGATGAAAATCTTTGCCGTCGCTACATTGGTCGGGTAATGGAAAATATTAAGATAAAAGAATCACCGGACTGGCTCAAAACCAGCTTAGAAAATCTCGGCCAGCGAGCGATCAGTAATATTGTCGACATTTCTAATTACATTATGCTCGATGTTGGTCAGCCACTGCATGCTTTCGATGCTGATAAGGTTAATGGCGATATTGAAGTTAGGAATGCTCGCCAAGAGGAACAAATGGAGACTCTTGATGGAAGAATTGTCGATCTAGATCCCACCGTCTTAGTAATTGCTGATGATGATGGGCCGATTGCTATTGCCGGCATCAAGGGAGGAAAAAGAACAGAGATTGACGAGAAAACGAAAAACGTTATTCTTGAGGCGGCAAATTTTCATCCCACTAATACGCGCAAGGCAAGTTTCAAAACAGGTATCAGGACGGATGGTTCTAAACGTTGGGAAAATGAGATTTCAACTGAAGTAGATAACTATGCAATGGACATGTTCACCAGAATGGTCATTGATCTTGGTGGCACTCCTGAAACCAAGATAGGTTTCAAGGTTGATGAATACAAAAGTAAAAATATTCCCGCGCCGATTGAATTTGAAATAAAAGAATTTGCCGAAAGACTAGGTGTGGAAATTGCACCCGAAAAATCGGTAAAAATTCTAGAAAGTTTAGGGATTAAGGTTGAAGTAGGTAACAATAAAATAAAAGTTACTCCACCAGTTGAACGAATTGACTTAATGGCTAAAGAAAATTATGTTGAAGAAGTGGGGCGAATTTATGGCTATGACAAAATAGCGGGTAAAGTACCTGGCAACCTGGAGGCGAAACCTCCAAGTGAAGCTGAAAAGAGATTTGAAGTTGCGAATAAAATCAGAGTTATCTTGAAGGCCGAAGGTTTTACCGAAGTTTATGGCTATGCTTTTACCGATAAGGGCGAAGTGGAATTAGCGAACCCCTTGGCGAGCGACAAAAAGTTTTTGCGGACAAATTTGACCGATTGGCTGACCGAAAAAATCAAATTCAATCTGCCCTATGTTTTGTTTGATAATGAGGCGATAAAAGTTTTCGAAATCGGGAAGGTGTTTGTGGATAATAATGAAGAAACAAGGTTGGGATTAGGGATTGGGTATAAAAAGAAAATTAAAGGCAAAAGTGCTAAAGAAGAATTAGAGAAGATTCTGGATGGTCTCGAAGTTGGACTTCGGGCTCATCGAAGTCCAACTTCTACAATTGGCGATGAGATTTTGGCTGTTCAAGAAACTAGTTTCGACGAACTTGCCAAAGAAGTTAAAGAAATTGAGCCAGTCAAACTTACTGATTTAGTTAACAAAAATGCTAGTTATAAAATCGTCTCGCCGTATCCGCGCATTATCCGCGACATTGCTGTTTGGGTGCCCGGAAGTATCGGCGCTGAAGCGGTGGCCGAAATAATCAAAAACTCGGCGGGGGAACTTTGTGTGGAGGGCCCGGTCTTATTTGATGAATTCTCGAAAGAGGGGAGAAAATCACTCGCTTTTCGCCTGGTCTTTCAATCCTACACCAAAACTCTGTCTGACGATGAGGCTAATGTCCCAATGGAGCTCATAATTAAGGCCTTGGAGAGTCAAACCGGCTTCGAAGTTCGCAAGTAAAATCGGACCCCAAAAGCTTGTTTCTTTTTGGGGCGCTTTATGCTATAATAGCCTTATGAATAGCCCTAAAACGCGAAAATACAGCGCGGACGATATCGTCGTGCTCGAGGGTCTCGAGCCGGTGCGGATGCGCCCGGGCATGTATATCGGCTCGACCGGGACTGACGGCCTACACCACCTCCTAGTGGAGATTTTTGACAACTCGCGCGATGAGGCGATGAACGGCTTTTGCAACGAAATTGAGGTCGCCTTGCTCCCCGGCAATGCAGTGCGGGTGGTTGATAATGGCACGGGTATCCCGGTTGAGATTCATAAAAAAACTAAGGTCTCAACGCTCGAAACAGTCTTAACGGTTTTGCACGCTGGCGGTAAATTTGGCGGTGATGGTTACAAGATTTCCGGTGGTTTGCATGGTGTGGGCGCTTCAGTGGTGAACGCGCTTTCAACTTGGCTCAAGGCTGAGGTTCATCGTGATGGCGGTAAATATGCGCAAGAGTATGCGCAAGGCAAGAAAAAGTATAGCGTTAAAAAAGTGGCCAGCTCCAAACAGCATGGCACGATTATTACCTGGCAACCGGATCCAACTATTTTTTCTGAATTAGTTTATGATTGGGATCGCGTCGTCAATCATTTGCGCGGACAGGCTTACTTGGTTAAGGGTTTGCGTATTCGGGCCATTGACGCGCGCGAAGTTACCGACAAAATTGATCTCGATAAAGCTTTTTATTTGAAAGAACTTGAGCTCGAGGCGCCATCCAAAACTTTTTACTTTGAGGGGGGACTCTTGTCGCTTGTTCGCTATTACAATCGCAAAGATAAACCACTCCATCGCGAAATTTTCTATGTCGAAAAAGAGGCCAACGATGTGATGGTTGAGGTCGCCTTGCAATATGTCGACGATATCGATGCTAAAGAAACCAGTTTTACTAACAACACAATCACGCCCGAAGGCGGGATGCACCTAACCGGTTTCCGAACAGCGTTAACGCGCATTTTAAATGATTATGGCAAGAAGAATAATATTTTGAAAGAGAGCGAGGGGAGCTTAACCGGCGATGATGTGCGCGAAGGGCTCACGGCGGTGGTTTCGGTTAAGTTGCGAAACCCGCAATTTGAGGGCCAAACTAAGGCCAAATTAGGCAGTGTGGAGGCCCGCGGGGCCGTCGAAACGGTCTTTGGTGAGGCTTTTAACGCTTATTTAGAAGAACACCCAGACGACGCCAAAGCCATCATCAGCAAGTCAATTTTGGCCCTTAAGGCTCGCAAGGCGGCCAAGGCAGCTAAGGATAGTGTGATTCGTAAGGGGGCGCTCGAGGGAATGACCTTGCCGGGCAAATTGGCCGATTGCCAATCGCGCAATCCGGAGGAGTCTGAAATCTTCATTGTGGAGGGCGATTCAGCTGGTGGTTCAGGCAAACAAGGGCGTGACCGTTACACCCAAGCCATCCTCCCGCTTAAGGGCAAAATTTTGAATGTGGAGAAGGCCCGGCTCGATAAGATGCTGGCGTTCAAAGAAATTAAATCACTGATTATCGCGATGGGGGTGGGGATTGGCGACATGATGGATCTTAGTAAACTTCGCTATCACAAAATTATTATCGCGACCGATGCCGATGTTGACGGAGCGCACATTACCACTTTGCTTCTTACCTTTTTCTTTCGCTACTATAAACCGTTGATTGACGCGGGGAATATTTATATCGCTCAACCGCCGTTGTATAAAATTAAAAAGGGCAAAGAAACTCTCTATGCCTACACCGACGATGAAAAAGAAAAAATTATCAAATCCCTCGGTGGAGATTCGGCTGAGGTTAAAGAAGTGGATGAACCAGAACTAGAAACTGATGTTGAAGCTGAAATTGAGGAAGAGACAGAAAATGTTAAAGCTAAAACCGGCAAAATCTCTATACAGCGCTATAAGGGTTTGGGCGAAATGAATCCGGAGGAATTGTGGGAAACGACGATGAATCCCGCTTCGCGTATTTTAAAACAAGTCACCGCGCCTGATGTTGAAGAAGCCGACAAAACTTTTGATATTTTGATGGGAAGTGAGGTTGAACCAAGGAAGATATTTATCCAAACGCACGCACATCTCGCTAATATTGATGTGTAAAGAGGCTCGCCTTGATTTCGTTTAAAAACCTCGCATTAAAATTTTCCAGCGAAAATTTTGTGCTCTTCTCGACCAAGTTGCAGAAAAATCCAGTTTCAGAAAACTGGATTTTTCTGACCATGCCAACTTGGTCTGCGAAAGGGTTTTTAAACGAAACAAGCTTCGCCTTGGTGGCAAGGGCTTATCGAAAGAGCCTATCCGTCTGCGACGGGGGTTTAAAAATAGAATAATCATCGCTTGGTGGTAAGAACTGAAAATTTGACGAAGCCAGCTTTTTCACGTAGAACTAAAAGTAGAAACTAAAGCCGTTGGGGCTTTTGGGAGGAGGTGATTCGAGTGATTAGAGTAGAGATATGTGGTTTTCCTTTTGACCGGGCCGTGGATATTCGTGAACGGGTGGAAGGATACCTCAGACAAACAACAGAGACAGACCATGCGTTCACCGTAATCCACACAAATGACGCGGTTAGGGATTTGTCAGGCAAAGCCAAACCATACCTGTGTGTAACCGCGTTCTTGCGGGATCTGCAAGCCGTTGGCGATCATCTCATGAAGGATTTGAAAGTTCCAGTTCTGATGATCGAGGCTAATAGCTTCTACCATCCGTCGGAGGGGCTCGACGGGGAAGAGGGGTGAAGCCATTTTCCGATGAGTCATCAAGAAAACGCCGCCAAAGTCGAGACGGAAACGGATTCCGTCCTCTTGTCCGAGGCGGTTTTCGTTTGCCCAAATATTGTCAAACAACGATTCTTATGCTAAAAATGTTGATGGAAAGACAACGGTCTTGATTGACCAGAAGGGGAATGCTCGGATGAAGAAGAACGGTGGTTTTACAATCATTGAGTTCATGATTGCCGTTGCGATTCTTGCAATCATCGCGGCTATCGTGATCCCGAATCTCCTCGGGAACAAGTGGCATGACGCAAGGAAAGTTGTCGAGGGTGCCTGCAAAGACGCAACGATAGTCTCAACGATTGATCTTGGGGATGGCGGAGAGATACTGCCAACCCAACCTGGGGGGCAGGTTTCTCGGGAGATTAATCTTGCCACGGCCGGTGCTATTGCTAAGGTCTGTGGCGGAGGAGTTCTGGTTGACTATAAGGACCCGAGCAAAGAGGATCGTCAGATTGCCATCGTCAAGGAGGGTAAGATTGTGGCGATAGGCGTTGTCCCAAGTGTGAGTCAGGGGATTCTCGACTCTATCGTCTTGGTGCCAGACAAGGTCGAGCCAGAAATGTCGGAACTCAAAGAGGCTCCCTTTATACGATGAAATTCGAACTTTTTTCGAAACTAATTCGACCGATGATTAACGAGCCCCGCCACGCCTCCGCTAATCGCTCCGGCGTCCCGCCCTCGCCCCACCGCTCGCTTCCCATTCTTCATTTGTTTGGCGGGGGGAATTTTTTTGCTTCGGTATGGGCGGTGGGGCTTCGGGCGGGCTTCCTGTTAAGACAGGAAGCAGGCGGAACTCTAACCCCAACTCCATTTATCGTACCTCGTCCATTCTATCATATTGCTAAAGGGGCACCATCCTCGGCATTCGCCTCGGACATTTCCGCTAGGGCTACTCGCGCCTAAGTGTCTAGGTTAGCTCGCCCAGGTCCGAACGGCTCAAACACCGGGGAAATGAGCCGTTCGGGCCAAGCTCGCTTCTCTTTGGGGGGAGGAAGGAATCCTCCCCCCAGCTTCGCCTCGTCTCGACAGGGCTCGACCGACCGGCTCAGCCAACCCCCCTTCTCGTTTTCATTTTAGAGTTAGTAGTGTCGCTTTCGCTATTAGTTTTTGTGGCTTCGTCCACGACGGCGCTCATCCTTTAGCGGGCCGCCCTAGCGGAAATGTCCGAGGCTCAAACCGCATTGGGCTTGCCCCAGCCCCGACGTGCCGTCGGGGCTATCCCACCCGTGCGCGCCCTGCGGGCAGGACTCCCAAGACTATCCCTTGACAAATCCATATCGGTAATGTAAGATATAACCAGACCTGCTTCAAAGTGTTGGTCTATCCAACCGCTCTTGGCATTGGGTCAAGAGTCTAATAGCAGAAAAGGAGAAAAGATGTCGAAGTTGAAAATTGAAAAGAGATTACAAACCGTCGTGAAGTGGGACTTTGAATCGGCGGGCCAATGCATTCCGATTCCCGGCTATGACGATTGGCTGACTCGTCTTGTCGTATCGACACCATCGCCCCTGTTTTCTGATTCGAAGGAGCGATTCGTGGAGATCGACTTATCCGGAAATTCCAAGCAAGGCCACGTGCCTCTCTGCGAGCTGGCGCTCTTGGGAGTTTTCCCGAAGGACATCGGGTATCAGATTGTTCAGTTCCCGACTGGCCATGCGCACGTCTGCCCGCTCAAGAAAGGCGAAACGACTCTCGATGGGGCAATACGTATTTGCTTCAGCATTTTGACTCATCTTGGAGTCTCGCTCAAGCCAGACTATTCGCCAATTATCTCTATCTGGGGAAAGATGGAAATCTCGACCCGAACTTGGGTTTCCGGTGAGCAAGCGATGAGGCGTTTTTGCAACGGGCCGGCGAAAGAGCTCTTTGCAAAAGTTCATTGCGGTCAATGGATTCGACTCGAGAAGTACAAGGCATTCGAGCTTACCGAGTATCTGGTAGCGAACGAAAAGCTCACGGCCCTCGAAAAGATCTTAGCAGACCAACCCGAAGCCAAAGCGTAATCTCAGAGAAACAACCACAACGGCGCGATTAGGAATCGCGCCGTTTATGATTTTGTGTTTTTTAAATTTCTATAATAATTTTAAACTCGCGAATAAGTCACTCTCGCTCCAGTTTTTCCGCTTTGTTTTATCTTGCCTTCCTTTTCGAGAATTGAGAGATAACGAGTGGCAGTCGCATCAGAAACGTGAAGTAATTTCTCCACATCATCATTGGTGATTTGGGGTTTTTTTAGAAATAGGGTCATCAAACGATCTAGTTTCTTTCGTCGACGAAATTGGATGGCTTCGCGAGCCTTTATTAAAAGTTTTAAGGCTAAACCAGTGGCAGGGACAGCGACCTCAGGAATTATCTCTTTAATTTCCTCTTTTGGTTCTTCTTTAACTGGCTCAGCTTTAGGTGTTTCTGGTGCTGGAGGAATAGGGGTAGCAGGGACTGGTTCAGGGGCAGGAATAGCCTCATTTCCCTCGGCGGGGGCCGTTTCGGGCTGGGGTTCAGAAATAACTATATTTTCAGGTGTTTTTTCGGGTTCTGCCCCTGTGGTTACCTCTGTATTTACTGGTATAATAGGACTTTCTATCACTGGCGTGGCCTTGGGGGCTTCTGGGGCTTCAGAGGGCATTTCGACAGGTGCGGTATCGGTCGTAGCTGGAGCGCTTGGCTCTGGGGCCGGTGGAGGCACTTGGGGAGTGGGGTTATTTTCAGCAGGCACAGTTTGAGCCGTTTCCGGTTGAGCGGGTTCAGTAGGGGCAGGATTGTTGGGGGTTGTTGTCTCGTCGGTCATAGGTAAATTATAACAAATAAAGAAATGTTGCGGTAGAAAAAATTCCAAAATTATGTTATTATATAGGGGCACATTGATAATTTACCCTCCCAATCCATCGTCCCAAGTGACGATTCCCTTTAACTAGGGACTATTCCTGAACGACCGAGAACATAAATGCAAAACGCCTCACGGTTCAACATTGTTAAATGTTTACCGTTAAGCGATAAGCATGCATGTATTAAACAGTACCTGTACATTATCATTTAAGCTGAAGAAATTCGCTTAGAATGGTCGATGATTATCAACGTGTAATTTTTCGGGAGGGTTAGCGGTAAAACCGCCGATCTTTCCGAGCCGAGAACATGAAAGAATTCAATAAGCAGTTAGAGTTTCTTGGGGATTTCCTCAAAAACTTACTCACGGTTCTTTCTGGAGTCTCATCTTTAATACCATGGGTAAAAGCAATTTTGCACATCATTAGAGATATTCTTCAGTCATATCATCCAGAGACATCGTCCTTAAACAAGGGGCGATGTTTTGCTTTATGAAAAAAATCATCACTCACAGAAAAATTAAGAAGAACATAAAATCTCTAGACCAACTAGCCTCACTTCTTGGCGTCGATAAAAATATTTTTAATAAGACCATACGGACAGCGCCAAGTCTCTACAGGCAAATCATGTTATTAAAAAAGGACGGTGAGTTTAGGCCAATCAATGCCCCAAAACCAAGCTTAAAGATAATTCAGAGAGGAATCTTGGATAAAATTCTTTCTGATATAAAATTGCCCGCTTGTGTTTATGGTTTATCAAAAAATCGAACTATTATTGAAAATGCAAAATACCACTCTCGCAGTGATTATTTGTTGAATCTCGATATAAAAAGTTTTTTCCCGAGTGTCCACTTCGAAAAAGTAAAACAAATTTACAAAGATATCGGTCTCGATATAATTGCAAGAGATCTTTGCAAATTAACGACCCTTGACCATAAACTTCCACAGGGAGCCCCGACGAGCCCTTTTCTCGCAAGTTTAGCTTTAACGAATTTAGATTGTAGATTAATGGGGATCGCAAAATCTAATGGCTTGCTCTATACAAGATATTTTGACGACATCTGTTTTTCCGGAAGTCGTCGAATCAAAATAATCGAGAAAAGTATTATCAAAATTATTAACGAGGAAGGTTATGACGTTAAAAAAACAAAGAGGAAACTTTTTGAAAAAGGACACAAAAAAGAGATAACTGGTATTTTGATTGAAAAAGGAGGACTATCCCTAAAAAGCACTGATAATTTATTAAAATACTTAGATGTTCTAAAAAATAAAGGTTTATCGGTATTAAATACTGATAACCCAATAAAAGAACAGGGCTCGCTCAAGGGCAAGATCTCTTTTCTAAAACTAGTCAGCAAAGAACAAGGAGAAAAAGCTGAACGAATTTTTAACGCAATCAAGTGGTAATCAGCAAGGGTGACTAAAGTTCCCGCCAAAGTTCAAAAGCGTCGTCAACATCTAACCCCGTCTCATCAACAACATTTTGAAGCTCCTCGGCTTCGTCTTTACTCAAATCTTCATCTTTGGCTTTTTCAAAAACTTCGTCGTCCATAGTTTTATTTTAATCAGCCATGCGATATTTTAACTCCTATCTCTTTTGAAAGCATTGGATATCCGAGATAAGTCAATAAAGAAATTAAAGCATCTAAACAGCCACTTCCACGCTCAGAGGAAAAAGAGAGCGAGCGGGACTCCCCAGATTAACAGGCCTTTTGGGGATCTAAATCCTTCGTATTTAAAATATACCTAACGGCTTCTGAGTTTCTTAAATGCACCAAGTAAGTATCAACTTTTTTAGGAATACTATTTTGATATATCAAACCTTTGAAATTGTAAGTTTTTACATTCTCTACCTCTGGATGGTCACTTTTTATTGCATCCAATACTTTGTTCATAAAAATTTTATTTAAGAATCTCCCTGATCCAATCATATAAACATTCTCAAAACCATTTTTAAGACACTCCCCAACCCTTTCCTTGTGTGGATTGATATCACCTCTTTCTCGGGCATTTTTTGAAGCAACTATTTTAATTGCCGAGCGCATATATTTACCAGTGAACGTATCTTGTGTTTGCATATCGCCAACATTTCTTTTTGAAAAACTTTCAAGGAAATTTATGAGCGATTTAACCTCTTCTATTATTTCAGCATTTGGCTTATCCAAAAAAATCTTATTCCCTAAATATGACAGCTCTTGGACTAGAATAGGAAAGAATAT
>JBAZRF010000013.1:0-17215 GCA_041663165.1 Minisyncoccota bacterium
CGGGACTTGGACTCGAACCAAGATACCATCCTCCAGAGGGATGTGTCCTACCATTAGACGATCCCGCAATAATAACCTATAATTAGGCAATATTAACACGAAAAACACGGCTTTTCAAATCAAAGATGAAAACGTTCATTCTTATAAAAAACAAAAAAGAGCTTGATTTGCCGGAGGAATTTAGGGACGAAGATATTCGTTACCCTGAAAATTTTGTCGAACTTTTCTTAAATGAGTTTACCAAAGAAGGGGATGTTGTTTTCGATCCTTTTGCTGGATATGGGACAACTTTGAGAGTGGCCGAAAGAATGAAGCGGATCGGATATGGCACCGAATATGATGAGAAGAGGGCAAATTATGCCAAGTCTCTTTTGGCTGACCCTGAGCACTTAATATTTGGTGATGCCTTAAAGATTTCTGAATATAACTTACCGTCAATAGATTTTTCTATTACATCACCTTTGTATATGCAAAAAGGGGATGAAAATCCGTTTAAAACAAAAATGACGGAGAAAAGCGAGTACGATCAATATTTGCAAGACATGAAAAAAGTTTATTCACAAATAAAAGATAAGTTAAAAGATGGTGGACGGGTTGTTATTGAGGTTTCTAATCTAAAAAATGGAGATGAAGTCACAACTTTGGCTTGGGACATTTGCAGGGCCGTATCGGAAATTCTTCATTTTGAGGGCGAGATCATCGTGGCCTCAGAGGATAAATATGGTTGTTATGGTTACAATCACAGCTACGCTTTAGTGTTTAGAAAATAAACATGCCTGGACCCAAAATTCTAACCATTTCTTTACCTGGATATACAATCGACTCAAAACCGGATTATATTGGTTTGGGGAGAAAGATTGATGAGGTGGTTGAGGATAATTTTGTTGGGCAAAAAATTGCAATTCGGGCCATTAGCTCAGCCGATCATCCCAATCTCTCGCTCGATGATTTAGCCCAGATAATTTTAGAGACGGGGACGGATAAATATGATCCCGAGCGTAAGGGCGTTTCGCACGAAGAATTTAAACCTTACCATGCCGATTTGCAAGCGAGCGCTTGCGAAGTGATTAAGGGGCAGGTCAACGAAGGAACGGATATTATCCAAAAGTTTTACGAAAATGCGCCGCTCGACCGTGGGTATGCTTTGCGAATTGATCTTTTGCTTATTTATGATTTAGATCAATTGGTCCAAGCTGAGAAGGTTGAGTTGGACAAACCGGGCACTCATCCGCGACTCGAACCGTACCTTTTTCGCTTCAAAAATCCCGACCACAAGCTCGAGGCACTATTAGGCATAATCAAAATTTTGTAGTTTAATATTAAAACCATGCGAAAAATTGAGAAAAAATGTTGGGTGGGGTGGTTTGAGCAAATTTTAGATGGGAGCAAAACCTATGATTTGCGCTTGAACGATTTTGAAGTGGAGGAGGGCGACGTCATTATTTTTAAAGAATGGGATCCGAAGACAAAAAGTTATACCGGGCGAGAAGTGGAGAAAAAAGTTGGCTTTGTCAGTCAGTGGAAAATTGATGATCTAGCTAAATGGTGGTCACGCGAAGAGATTGAGGATAAAGGTTTACAAACAATTTCATTAAAAGATAATAATGTTTTATAAAAAAACCTATTTAGATAAGTCGTTAATTGAGGGGATCGGTTTGTTTAGTGGCGAGGATATTATTAAAGGGGAACTTGTCTACAAACACTCACCAAGATTTCAGCACATCTTGAGTCCAGAAGAATTGGAATCTTTGCCCAAAGACGAAAAAGACACTTTTGCTCATTATGGATATTTGTGGCAGGGTAAGTGGTATTTAGACTTTGATGATGTTCGATTTCTTAATCATGCGACTGAGCCAAATCTTGTTCTGGCTGACGAAGGGATTGTGGCTACGAGGGATATTGTAAAAGGAGAAGAATTAACGCAAGATTATAAAGATTTCGAGGATCAAATTAGATTCTGATTGTTGAACAAGAATTGACTTTATGTCCAAACTCAAAATAACAGTTGTTGATGAAAACGATAATCCGATTGGGGCGAAGGCCCGGGAGGAAATTGATTCACAAAAAGATATTTATCGCTGTACGGGGATTTGGGTTACTAACTCAAATGGCGAGATCTTGTTGGCGCAACGAAAATTAACCAAAGACCATGACCCGGGCAAATGGGGGCCAGCCGCGTCGGGGACGGTAGAGGAAGGGGAGACTTACGAAACCAACGCTTACAAAGAATTAAAAGAGGAGCTCGGTCTCACTGATGTTAAACTTGAATTAGGCCCGAAGCACTACTCCGCTTTTTCTTACCGCTATTTCGCTCAATGGTTTTTTGTGATTGTTGACAAGCCCGCTGAAGATTTTATGATTCAGGAGGAAGAGGTCGAGCAGATTGCTTGGATCACCAAAGAAAATTTACTCAATGACTTAAAAAATAACCCCGATAAATATATCCCGTCTTTGCCTGAAGCAATTAAGCTATTAATTTAACTTATTATGACAACCAAACGACAAATTATTTTTTTGCGAGGAGGGGATATTTTTAATTCGACGGAGGATTATTATGAGTTTCTTAAAAATCGACCGTACAACCCTTACGATAAGCACAAGAGCTGGCGCGATTGGGTAGAGTGGGCTTTCTCAGATAATTTTGACATGCTAACGCCGACTATGCCGTGCAAACAAAATGGTGATTACGTCGCCTGGAAGATTTGGTTCGAAAAACTTTTCCCGTACCTTTCAGATGAAGCGCCAATAATTATTGCACAATCGGCGGGAGGCGCTTTTATTCTAAAATATTTATCAGAAAATGTTTTCCCTCGGCATGTTAGTCAACTACACATTGTTTCACCAATGACTAGCTCAAAAGGACTAAAGGGCGAAGCTATTGGCAATTTTGCTTTTTCTTTTGATAAACTTGGTGATCTCGAAAAACAGGCTGATGTTGTCCATCTCTATCATTCTGAAGATGACCCGCTCGTACCGTTTTCTCATAGCGTGGAAATTTTACCATACTTGCCTAAAGCCATTTTCCATAAATTTACTGACCGAGGTCACTTTAATCAACCGGCCTTTCCTGAGCTCTTACAGATTATTAATGATGAATTGGCTAAATATTCGATATAATAAAAAATAGGTTTATATTCAAAATTTAAACTCAAAGTTTTTAAATGAAATTAATTATTCAAAAAGAGATACTTGATAATTTTGATCAGCCGATTATTGGGGTGGTGAAAGTTTGCGGGACGGATAATCACGGCGAGGCCGAAGAGATCAGTCGTCTTTTGCGGGATGTCGAAAAACAAACGAGGATAGATTTTCAAAAGTTAGAATCACACGGGCATCATCCTAATCTTATCGCTTGGCGCAAAGCCTATAAAAAATTTGGTTCAGACCCGCACCAATACCGCTGTTCGGCCGAATCGTTGGTTCGCCGAGTGCTTAAGGGAGAATCTGTTCCGCATATCAATAAATTGGTTGATATCTACAATTACATCTCGGTTAAATATGTTGTGCCGGTGGGTGGCGAAGATACTGATACTCTCGTCGGGAACTTGCAATTGGCGCTGGCTAGCGGCACTGAATTTTTTGTTCGTTTAAATGGAACAGAGAATGACCCGCCAGTGCCGGGCGAAGTGGTTTATAAAGACGATGAAGGAGTAATTTGCCGACGCTGGAATTGGCGCGAAGCCGAACGCACAAAATTGACGGAGGAGACAAAAAACGCCATCATTGCTATTGATGCTCTTTTCCCTCTGGACCGAACAATGGTAGAGTCAGCGACGAATGAATTAGCCAGCCTTATTAAACGGTTTTGTGGTGGGGAGATAGAAACAGAGATATATAGCTAAAGTTATAAAATAATATCAATGCCAAAAACAGACACCCATCTTAACAAAAGCGGCCAAGTCGAGAGTGATAACCATAAAATCTATTGGGAAGATTGGGGAAATCCGAATGCCACACCAATTTTTGTTTTTCACGGTGGCCCGGGCGGTAGTGGCTGCGATGACTATATTAAAGTTTTGTTTAATCCTGAAAAGCAGAGAGTAGTTTTTCATGACCAACGGGGGAATGGTAAAAGCCTTCCTTTCGCGGAAACTAAAAACAATACTACTCAAGATCTGATTAATGATGTTGAAAAAATTCGCGAGCATCTAGGTATTGAGAAAATGTATATAACGGGAGGATCGTGGGGCTCGGCTCTAACCCTCTTTTACGCTCTTGCCCATCCCGAGCGAGTCGAGAGAATTTTAGTTTGGAGCCTCTTTTTAGCACGCCAATTTGAAGTTGATTTTGTGAATGACGGCCCACCTAAATACATTTTCCCCGAAGCGTGGGAACGGTTCATCTCCCTTGTTCCGGTAGAACATCGTCAGACCGGCGATATGGTGATGCAGTATTATGCTAATAAAATCAGATCGACTGATGAAAAAGAGGCGAGAATTTATGCCGATGAATGGACCCTCTGGGAAATCTCGCTTTGCTCAATCCATTACGATCCGGTTAAATTAGAGAAAGAGGTGCTTGGCGACATCAATAATATCTCGATTGCTACTCTTGAAACCCATTATTTTTTAAATAAATGTTTCGTTCCCGAAAATTACATATTAGATAATATCGGGAAAATCAAAGATATTCCCTGTACCGTTATCCAGGGTCGCTTTGATCTCTGTACCCCTCCCGTTTCGGCTTTTGATTTGAAAAAGGCTTATGGCAAAAACTTGGATTTAGTCTCGGTCAATTCTGGCCATCTTTCATCCGACCCGGAAATGTTTACCGTCTTAAAAGAGACCCTGGCAAAGTTTTTCATCTAGAAATCCAATTGGCGTTCTCAATCGTATTACCTGTCCATAAGGAAAGGTCGGTTATTGTATTGGTCAATTAAAATAACGGCTTATGTATGGATATTGTGACAATTACGGTTGGGGCTACGGGATGATGGGTGGACCCATTGGTGGGTTGCTTGGCCTACTCTTCTTTATCCTCCTCATTATCTTAGTTGTGGCAATTGTGAGGATGATTTTTGGCCGGCACCATCATGGCTATGGCCACCATCTCATGATGGGCACAACGCGAGCACTTGAGGTGCTGAAGGAGCGTTATGCTAAGGGTGAGATAAATAAGGAGGAATTTGAGACCAAAAAGAAGGATCTAATGAGCTAGGTTTCCCTTTGGGCGTGGATTATATATAATTGGCCCATATGGAAGAAGTTAAAAAGGTTCACTCTTACGCCTTCGATTTTGATGGTGTAATTGCTCAATATGACGGCTTTAAGGGCCATGATCATTTTGGAGAACCAAACGAGCCCGTGGTTGAAACCATCCGCCAGCTTAAAGGGCAAGGCCATAGAATTATTATTTACTCGACCCGTAGCAGTGAATCGCTCCAAAAATATTGCGAAGAACACAGAATCCCCGTGGACTACTATAATGAGAACCCGACCAAAGTTGGCCAAAATCCGCACAAACCCATCGCCTACGTTTATATTGATGATCGGACAGTCTGTTATCGTGGGCAATCGACTGAACAGTTGATTGATGAAATCTCAAAGTTCAAAGCTTATTGGGAAAAATAGAATATGTCTGAAATTATTTGCAAGAAAAGTTTTATATTGAGAGAAAATAGCTATGGATGAGACAAATACTATCCCCGAGTTTGGGATCAAACGAGAAAATGAGGAACGGCGCGATGGCGGGGTGGGGATCGTGTTTGATCCAGAGATGCAAAAATATGCTGTCGGTAAACAGGAGAATGGTCGGTTCAGGCTCTTCTCTGGTGGCGTAGATAAGGATGAAGATCTCACTGAGGGCATTTTGCGCGAAGTGAGAGAGGAGAGCGGTCTCCATGATTTTTTACATGTTGAAAAAACGGCTGAGTGCTTTGCTCATTATTATAATTCCCTGCGGGATGTAAATCGCGTGACCTTTTCGACCTGTTTGCTCGTCGTGCTAAGAAGTGCTGATTTGACCGAGACCAAACTTGAGGATCACGAGAAATTTAGTTTGGCCTGGGTGACGCTCGAAGAATTTCTTGCCAATATAAAAGAAAAAAACGAAAACGGAGATTGTGACCACTGGATTTACTTTTTACAAAAATCGGTCGCCCGCGCCAAAGAATTAGGTTATGATACAACGAGTAAAATATAAATATGAAAAAACCCACGTCAATTTGTATTTTCGGTGATAGTACGGCCTGGGGCGCTTGGGACCTAGAGCTAGGCGGTTGGGTTAATCGACTTTGGCTGGCGATTGGTAAACGAGATGAAGAGAATTATCTCGAAATTTATAACCAAAGCATTTCGGGCGGAACATCAGAGACAATTTTGGAACGGTTTGAAAGTGAGGCCAAAATCAGGAACGCTGACGCTCTAATTTTTCAAACTGGCGGGAACGACTCGGCTTATGAGCATACGCCGGGTAATTATCTGGTCACCCCCGAAAAGTTTAAAGCCAATATCGAAGAGATAATCAGGCGGGCCAAGATAATTACCCCCAACGTTATTTTTATGGATCTCAAAAATTGTGACGAGGCCAAAACGTTGCCGGTACCGTGGATCGATATTTATTATGCCAATGACAATATCAAAAAATATGGCGAGATCATGCGCGGAGTCTGTCGGCAAAACAATGTTCCCTTTTTAGATCTCAAGCCCCTTGCCAATGAAGATTTCGACGACGGCTTACACCCCAACGCCTCTGGCCATGAAAAAATCTTCACTCAAGTTCGCGATTTTTTGATTACTCAAAAATGGATTTAATAATATAAATAACTTTTTATGGAACAAACTCCCAAAAATAAACTAGAATTTGCCTCACAGTTTTTGGATGTTGATGAGGCTTGCCCGAGGATAAATCGATCCATGGCGGAAGTCGAATCTTCTCTTAGTGCGAGCGAACAAATAAAGCTTAGCGCTGAGATTTTTGATACTAACGGGCTAATTGTTTGTCGGATCGATTATGATCCGGTGACAAAAGAGATTATCACTATTTATCCCGAACCATATGTAAATGTCGAAGAAACGGCCGAACATCTGGAAGAAAAAATTTATGCGACTGACGAGCAGGGTAATGTTACTGACGAGCGACTGAGCCGACAGGAGGTTCGTGAAATGGGTAAGCGGTATCTCATTGTCACCTCACTTTTGTTTAATGGCGGTGATAAAATTTTATTACAAAAGAGGTCTACCCAAAAGAAGCTTGACCCGGGCAAGATGTCGGTCTCGGCCCACGGGGTAGCTAAAGAATTATTTTTGGAGGAGCAACAGAGACTTTCGAACGGTCCAGCGGCGGCGCTTATTAATACCGCCTTAGAAATTAACGAGGAGTTGCGACACGGGTTGGCTCCTTTTATTGTCAGGGTTTGGCGGGGAACTCACGATGAACTTTTTCGTTATGCCAAAGAAAAAAAGCTCAATGATCCAAATATTGTTTGGCTCGTTCCTGAATCTTATTTGCTTGACAGTGGCTACTCCTTATCGGATTGGCGGCAGGCGAGGACCAGGGCGTTTTCGTCGGGATATATTTTTAGCGCCGGTGAACCAGAGATATCAATTGACCCTAGCGAAGTCGAATCTTTTAAATGGGCAACGGCCAAAGAACTTTTTAGCGAACCACTGGCCGCCGATGATTTGCCAGAGAGTGCTATCGAGATTATTCGTCGAATGCTAGCTAATTCTAGGCTGGAGGGGAATTATGGGGCAAAGTTTACAGAAAATTTAATTAGGTCGCTGATGGGCGAAAATATTTGGGCAGATAAACCATAACTACTTATTGATTTCTTTCAGAAAAGATTCGGTATCTTTTGGACTAACTGTTAAAGTTTTCGACAATTTCCAAATCGCTTCAAATTGACTCTTCATCATCTTAGTAAACTCAGCGCTTTCAATAATAAAACCAAAACTTTCTTTGCGTGAAGATAGAAATAATGCCTTATCTTCATAGAGCAGATAGCCGGTAGAAAAATCTATCTCCTTTGGCGCAAGCCTTATTTCTCTTTTGAACTCTTTTCCTACACCCAAATATGCATGATCCTTTATGCTGACGCTTTGATTTATGGGCCAAATTGATCGAGTATATATGTTTTCTTTTATTCTCTTCTTGTTGAAATAGCGAAAAAAATCTGGAGAGAGTATCTCTACCATTGTCTTGATTGGCCAAAATGTTTGGCATTCAATGTCTCGGTACAAAAGAATGTCCATCATGATATTTTGAAGACTTTTTTTATCGTCAAATACTTGGATTTTAGGTGCCAACAACTTTGGTGCGTATCCTCTTTCCAAACTAGGAAGCAAGTCTTTATATAATCTTTCATTATCCTGGAGCTCTTCAATTTTTTGTCTAAAAAGCAAGCCAATTTTAACCGGTGGCTCGGCCGAAAAAGTCTTTACGCCAGATTTCAGAGATTGAATAATCGCCCCCCTGGTTTGTAACTTTTTAAGAAAACCATAAAGAGAGGCACGAGCTTTGCCTGTTTTCTTTGCCAGGTTACCAACTGTTATTGGTCCAGTTTCCAGGAGGGAGAGGTAGGTTTTTATTTCCTCGTCCGTCAATCCTATCGTTGCTAGTATTTTATTTAACATCCTACATATACTAGCATAGTTGTCGCGACAAGACAACACTGTTTCTATATTTTCCCTATCTTGTTTTAATTACAGTTAGTTTGTTTATCAATAATTAATAAAAAAATGAACAAAACCACTTTAAAACAAGGCCTAATGGTAATAGTTGGTTTAATTATTATTGGAGCTGCCTTTTGGTACAATACCAAACCATCCGAGGATGCTACGACTATTCGATTAGGAATCATTAATCAACCTTTTGCGGCTTTGGCTAAGGTCGCTATTGATGAAGGCTTCTTCAAACAAGAGGGTTTAAACGTTAAGGTTAATGAATTTACGGCCGGAAAGTTTGCCCTACCAGCCTTGCTGGGCGGCTCTTTGGATCTAATCACTGTCGGAGAGCTTCCTGTTACTCTCGCCACTCTAAACGGCGAAAAATTATCAATCGTGGGCGAAATAAGCAACGACAGTTTTCCGATGGTTCTAAGGAAGGAAGGGCAAACGGTTTTTGACCCGCAAACATATTTTTCGACCAAAAGAAAAATTGCCACTTCTGTGGGTGGTGGCCCAGAATTTTTCGCAGCTGAGTTTTTCAAAAAATATAATATTAAGCCATCACAATATGAGGTCATTAACATGGCTCCGCCGGATATGCCAACGGCCTTGGCCAACGGTAATGTTGACGGTATTGCTATTTTTGAACCGTATACTAGTTTCGCGCTTCAAAAAGTTGGAGCAGATAATGTGTTTATTCTCGCCGATTCCAGTTTATATTCCGAATCAGCCGTTATTGTTGGCCGGTCAGATTTTGTAGCAAAAAACGAACAAACTATCGAAAAGTTTTTATCTGCTCTTAGTAAGTCAGAAAATTTCATAAAACAGAATAAAAATCAGAGCATCGGGATAATGTCTGCCTTTACTAAACTAGATGTTGCAACGCTCACCAGTATCTGGCCTCTTATGTCACTACATCTAGACCTTAGCCAAAGACTAGTTTCGACAATGAATAATGAGGCCCAATGGGCAAAAGAAATTGGGAAGATTAAGCCCGAGACTGTTATCCCAAACTTTCTGGATATTGTCTCCAGCACCGCGTTGAAAAATGTTTCGCCCTCCTCCGTTCAAATTTAACAGGTAATGAAAAAATACACTGGGTCAACATTACCCGTTGTTTTCCTCCTTGTCTTATGGGAACTCGTTTCCCGGAGCGGTGTTGTTAGCGTCTCGTTGTTTCCACCACCAACAGAGGTGGCTGGGGCTCTCTATGGGATGATAGTCTCAGGCACGATTTTTATTGATTTAGGCGATAGTTTATGGCGACTTTTGGTCGGACTGTTTATTGGTTCAACTGCTGGCATACTCTTTGGTTTGTTGACTGGCCGGAGTCGTTTTTGTGACAGAAGGCTTGCTCCAATAATTCAATTACTGCGTCCTTTGCCGCCGGTGGCCATAATCCCTCTTATTATAGTATGGTTTGGGATTGGAGATGGAGCTAAGATCTTTTCCATTGCCTTTGCTGTTTTCTTTCCCGTATGGATTAACACTAACATTGGTGCCCGACAAATCTCTCGGTCGTTTTTATGGAGCGCAAAGCTATTGACCAAGTCAAAGATTAAGATATTTCGTAAAGTTATCTTTCCGGCATCATTACCTTTCATCATTGCCGGTATCCGCACCGCAATTGCGGTTGCTTTTATTATGGTATTTGTCTCAGAACTAGCGGGTGCTTCAAGCGGTTTAGGATACCGAATTTCAGTGACCAGTTTGTCTTATCGAATTGATCAAATGATCGCGGCATTAATTGTGCTAGGCGCGCTTGGAGCAATTACTGACCAGTTATTTGTGCTTGGCACAAAAAAATTTTTCCCTTGGATTAATTATTTGTCGAAATGAATCAAATATCTGTAAAGAATTTATCTGTACGGTACGATGGCCAACCAGTTTTGGCGGGGATTAATCTCGAGGTTAAAAAGGGAGAATTTATTGCTATTGTTGGTCAGTCGGGGAGTGGCAAGACCACTTTTCTTCACGCTCTGGCCAAATTCATTCCCTTTTGGGGCGAGATTTTCATTCCTAAAAACATCGGTATGCTCTTTCAAAACTATGCCGTTTTTCCCTGGCTAACCGTCGCCGAAAACATTGACTTTGGCGCTGGCGGTAAAGACATCGGCGAATATATTAGGTTGGCCGAACTTGAAGGCAAAGAAAATCGGTATCCCGCCGAACTCTCGGGCGGACAAGTTCAGCGAGTGGCGTTAGCCCGGTCACTCGCCGCCAACCCCGAAGTTTTGTTAATGGACGAACCTTATGGTGCGCTTGATGCTTACACTCGAGACAAAATGCAACAATGGCTATTAGATATTTGGCAAACACATCAAAAAACAATTATCTTTGTTACTCATAATATTGAGGAGGCAATTTTTTTAGCTGATCGCGTTCTCGTCTTGAGTGACCATAGATTTTCTCAAGAATACCGAATCCCTTTTGCTCGCCCGCGTGATCTCGAGGTTAAATTTTCTCCGGAATTTGTTGATCTTCGCCAGCGGATATTTGAGAATTTAATCCAAAATTCATAATTTAAGGCCTAGAATGAGCCGAGGAATTCTCACCAATTTTTCGGCTAGTTTCGTGTATAACACGAGTAAACAATATAAAAGGTCGGCGGTTAGCAAAAAGATTATTAAATTAAACAATCTCTCGATTAAAACTCGAGATTAAAGAAATAACATGGATAATGATATGAAAAGTTCTTCAACTACTACTTGGGTCGTTGTTGTTATTGTTTTGATTATTTTGGCAGCCCTGCTTATCTGGTGGGGTTATGCGGGTCGAGGGTCAGTCGTGGTAGGTAACAATAGTACCTCTACCAACCAAACTGCTTCTTCGTCTGGAGAAGTCCCGGCTTCAGGAGCCCCGGTTCTTAATGCCACTAGTAATTCAACGCTTGGTAACTTTTTAGTCTCGTCTAATGGGATGACCCTGTATCAGTACTCCAAAGATAATACCGGTACTAGTAATTGTACTGGCCAATGCGCCATCGTTTGGCCGCCCTACTCAGCGCTGGCGACAGCCTCGCTTGTTGGTGGGCAAGGTGTTCTGGGTGACATCTCAACTCTGACTCGTGCTGATGGGACGATGCAGGTAACCTATAATGGCATACCACTCTATCTCTATTCTAATGATGTCAAGCCTGGAGATACGACTGGCCAAAATTTTGCCAAGATGTGGTCAGTTGTTAAACCCTAAAATCTCAGAAGCTTAAATATTATGGAGATAAAAAAAGAAAGCCACCTAAGCTTGGAGGAGCTCAGGTGGCGACGAGCGGACTTTACTACTGCAAAGAACAAATCACACTACTTACCGTGGCGATAAACCTTTCCCTCTTTTTCGCCCCTTCCGTATCGCCCCGACTCCTCGGTTCTCTTAGCTCCGGGGAAAGCTCAATCTGGATAGCCGCAGCCACTCCTTCCCCAAAATGGGAACGGATAAGATAGCCCCCATTGTAATCATCCGGTGTTGAGGGTGGAGATTTGGCATCTCTCCGTTGCTTATCCTCCTGGGTCAGACTTTCTTCAAACGCCATAAAAGATTCAAAATCTCTATTGTTATCTGGACCGCAAATGGGGAGATCAATGCCCATAAGGTAAGGGCCATTCTCCTTGCGCCATTGTCTTAGCCTGATAGGTTCATATCCAGGCAGGAAAACCGACAACCCAACTTCTCTTAGCTGTTGAGAAAGTGTCTCATCGCTTCTCTCCCACTCCTTCTGGTTCTGGTCGTCAAAATGTCTGATGGTATGGCAATTACTCGTTCCCAGAATCACATCGTATAGCTGCCCTGGGACATACTCTGGCTGTCTTTCGAAGCCGTGTAGATCCAATAGACAACAGCGATGTCTACCGTACTCATCGTTTGCTGCTCGGATCATCGCTGATACCTCTCGATGATAGGAATGGAAATACTTTTCCATTCTCGGATCGGCGTAGGCCTCTTCCTCCTCGACATTCGTGTCAAGAATGGTTCGGGGAATACAGTTGTAAATCACCGCCACTTTCCCCATGTTTTGCCGAAATATTTCTGTGGCAATCGGCATAACCCGGAGGTCGGGCGCACTCAACCTGTCTCGCGGGGTGATAAGGCCGTCGAAGACCCACGGATTCAACCCATTGTGTTGGACGGTAATGATAACTCTTGGGACGTTGAGTCCCGGTTTAAACACCAGGCCGAAATCGCGACATTCAATTTTGAAAGAAGCATTATTCATTGGTTTTTCCTCCTCTAATACTAGTTGTTGGATATTTAGCTACAGCGCAAGGTCATGAACATTCACACCCTTGTCGCCATAGCCAAAAAGTTAGACAACAAAAAAACCCCAAAGGTGGGGTGTTTCTAACCTGGTACAGCAGTAACCCCACCTAAGAGACGGTGAGGGAAAACACGAAACTGGACCAAGTTGTTATGCGTTCATTTGTGAGCATTATTTATATTTAACTACATTTAAGCTTTAAAGTCAACCTTAAAAACATTTCATCACCGATTGTCTTGTCTACGAATTGTTCGGGGTGAAATTGGAAGCCATAAATAGGTTTCGAACGATGTTTGATGATTTCATAACCATGATCAGATTTAGCTAATGCAATGAAATCTGGGGGTAATTCTTTTATGAGCCAAGAGTGATTCTCATAAACTCTTAAGGGCTCTAGATTGTCAAAAATAGAATCTTCCTCCAAAATTTTAATATCAATAATTCCTTTGTGCTGATTTGGAGATTTTTCTAATGTCCCACCAAACGCTTTTGTTATTAATTCGCAGCCGTAGCAAATCCCAATGAGCGGTTTGGTTGTATTTTTTATAAGTTCTAATTCGTTCTCGAGTTTGTCCTCGTGACCCTCAATCTCAAACTTACTACCTCCGGATAAAATTATTAGGTTAAAGTCTTCAGACTTTATATCAGCTAAGTCGTCCCAGACACGAACAATCTCATTTCCTGGAATCAATGTTTCCAGTTCAGATAAGAGTGTTGTGCCGTTATCAACCAATAAGATGTTCATTTATTTGGGTATTTTAGCACCTACTCCTTTTGGTGCAACCTTTTTGCGTCTCGTTGCGTAGGTCTTAATGCGGCGGGCCCGGTTATTAGTGGCTCGCGTAATCAAGTAAGTATTTCTTTATGAAAAGTAAGAGATTTGTTTTCCTATCAGTCGCACTGGTTCTCGTTGTTGGCTCTGCTTTGGCGCTCACTGCCAGCGCTGCCGGGACGCCGATTGGCCCAAACGGCGCTAAGTCAGGGTTAATGCGTGGTCTGGATCAGAAGTTTGGTCAGAGGGACGATTTGAAGCCCGTTGTTTTTGGTGTAATTTCGGCGGTTAGTGGTAACACCTTAACCCTCACTGGTCGTTTGGGCCCTGGTCGGGCTGGCCCTGGCACCTCTACGTCGGCTAAGGTCTTCACCGTTGACGTAACCAATGCCAAAATTATTAAGAATAATGCCACCAGTTCGATCGCCGGTATCGTCGTTGGCGACACGGTAATGGTTCAGGGGACAGTGTCTGGCGCTAACATTACCGCCACGATAATTCGCGCTGGGGTGATGCGTGGCCCCGGCCAGGGTGGGGAAGATGGTCGTTTGGGTAGCTCAACACTACCGGCAATCGTTGGTAATGGACAACCGGTCGTGGCTGGTACAATCAGCGCGATCAGCGGAACAACACTAACCATCACAAACAAGAGCAACGTTACTTATACTGTTGACGCCTCAAATGCCAAAATTTTACAAGGACGAAGTGTTGGTTCTATTAGCAATATAAAAATCAACGATCCCGTCGTGATTCAGGGTGCGGTTAATGGCAACTCCATTACGGCCTCATCGGTCATTGATCAAGCTAAACCGACAAACGCAAATGGACAACCGACAGGCTCAGGCTTCTTCGCGGGGATTGGCCAGTTCTTCAGCCGCCTGTTTGGCTTCTAAATTTTTGGGTCGAACAAATTAAAAGTAATTTCAATTAAAAATGAGAAGCCGTCCGTTATGAGCGGACGGTTTTCTTTGCCTTTTATTCTTGCTATTTGACGGATAAAAGCATATAATTTGTAGTATATGAGAAATTTTAATCAAGGAGGCGCAAGCCGTTTTAGCGGTGGTAATCGTGGCGGCGGGTCAAGATTTGGTGGCGGACGCCCGGGAGGCGATCGCGGACCAGTAACGATGCATCAAGCGATTTGCAGCAAGTGTGGTAAGGAGTGTGAAGTGCCGTTTCGTCCGACCGGCGATAAACCAATTTATTGCAATGATTGTTTTAGCGCCAATCGTGATCGCAGTAATGACCGCGGCGGGGATAGATTCCCGAGAAAAGACTTCGGCTCCCGTCCCTCAATGAGGCCAAGCTTTAACGAGAACCGGGGCACCGGCGGCAGTGACGAAGTTAAAAAGCAACTAGAGTTTTTAGGTCTTAAGATTGACCGTTTGACAAAGGTTGTGGAGAATCTTTCTTTATCTAAGGCTGGATCAAATAAAGAAAAATCGGCGCAAGTCAAAGAAGTTTTGAAAGATCTTGCCGCCAACAACGAAATAAAAATAAAGGCTCCTGCTAAAAAGGCGGTTAAGAAAGCAGTTAAAAAGGTTAAGGTTTAAAGCGTCTAATTAAGATGCGAAAAAAAACTCGCCAAAGCACCAAAGCTAAGATTGTCGGGGGATTGGCGGTTCTGATCTTTCTGGTCGCCGGTTATGTTTATTTGGGCGAATTATTTCCTGATAAATATGATCGGGCCGAAGCGAAAATGGCGGCGGCCGGTTTAATCGACAGTTCAACAGGCTCACTGCAAAGTAGCACTACTACTATTCCTGTCTACGCTGCTCCGACTCTGAATATCGTCGATTACGATCGGCGAATGATTAAGCTCGCCAATTATGCTTCGACAACGGCCTCGACCACCAAACACTCTTGGCCGGCAAAAACAGTTTATCCTAAAACCGGAGCAATCTTGCCTTTCAAACGAGTGATCGCTTATTATGGCAATCTCTATTCTAAGGGCATGGGCATTTTAGGTGAATATCCACCAGATGAAGTTTTGCGTCGTCTGGATATTGAAGTAAAAAAATGGGAATTGGCTGATCCGGAAACTCCGGTTCAACCAGCGCTCCACTATATTGTCACTACCGCTCAATTAAGTGCTGGTGAAGATGGTAAACATCGCCTGCGCATGCCAACAACCGAAATTGATAAAGTCCTCGCTATGGCTAAAAAAAGTAATGCCATTGTTTTTTTAGACATTCAGGTCGGTCTCTCTAATGTTCGATCCGAATTACCGCTTTTAGAAACATATCTTAAAATGCCCCAAGTTCACTTAGGTGTTGATCCTGAATTTTCCATGAAAACGGGGGCTAGGCCGGGAACGGAGATTGGGACGCTCGATGCCGCGGACATCAACTATGCTGCCGAGTATCTGGCAAAACTGGTACAAGACAACAACTTGCCGCCCAAAATTTTAATCATTCATCGTTTTACTGGGCCAATGGTAACTAATTATAAACTGATCAAGCCACTGCCCGAAGTGCAGATTGTGATAAACATGGACGGCTGGGGTTCGCCGGCTAAAAAAATCGACACCTATCAAGGTTTCGTGGCCAGCGAACCGGTACAGTTCACCGGCTTCAAATTATTTTATAAGAACGACCTGAAACAAGTTCCTCATCGGCTGATGACCTCGGCCGAATTGCTAAAACTTAAACCTCAGCCGATCTATATTCAATACCAGTAATTTTTTAAATAAAAAACTTCACCCCGCCGCGATCCTTCGGTCGTGGCGGGGGGTCTAGTGATTGAGAGAATGTGGATACTCCTCCCATTCTCTGAGAGTTTTTTTCACATCGTACTGGCCACCAGTTTTCTCGTGGAAGAAAACTGCGCAGATGTTCAGATAGAAAAGGGCTGTTCTCTCCGACGGGGCAATACCCCTCTCTTCCTTTTGCACTTTCTTTTCCAGTTCTCCGTGACAATCTTCACATAAGAGAACTGTGCCATATCCGTTCCGTCTCCCAAATGTTCTTTGGGGAAGCAGGTGGTGCTTTGACAAACGGTATTGGCCTGTGCAGGTCTCACACTTGCGATTGCCTTTCTTCCAGCGTTGAGAGCGCCGAGAAGCCATACAACCTCCTTCCCAATTTACTACTAACGACAGAGGCACAACTCCACTCCTATTCTTTGCTCTTTTGACCCATTTCGTCAAGTTTTACTCGAATTTTGGGCCGTTTATGATAAAATATCCGTATGACGAAAATCACTATTATTGGTGCTGGCGAGCTGGGGCAAGCTCTGGGTAAAGTTTTGCCGGCCGGTCTTCATAAAATTGTCTACTGGGATTGTGACGAAGCAAAATTGGTTGAACTCAAATTGGATAATATTTCCTTACCCGAAGCGCTACTTGGCGCTGATTTTGTTTTTCTTTGCATTCCGTCTTGGCGAGTCAAAGAATTTTTAGCCTATGCCCGTCCCTACTGGCCCAAGCAAACGAATCTGGTTTTCTTATCAAAAGGAATTGATAGCCAGACCGGCAAATTACCGTTTGAGTTAGCTGGTAAACTATTACCACTTGGTGTTAATTGGGCGGTCGTGGGTGGAGCGATGATCGCTGAAGAAATTAAAATTGGCCGTTTTGGTGATTGT
>JBAZRF010000014.1:0-12196 GCA_041663165.1 Minisyncoccota bacterium
ACTTTTTGAAACTACTGCCGGAGAAGCCCACGAGGTGAGAACTGCGACTTCGCCTAGCCAAGTCGTTTTTCGCACCTCGTCCTTTCCCATCCCCATGTTCAATATCCTAAACGGTGGCCGGCACGCGACCAACTCTACCGATATTCAAGAATTTATGATCGTACCGATTGGCGCCCCAAACTTCAAAGAAGGTTTGCGCTGGGGTGATGAAGTATATCAGGAACTCAAAAAAATCCTAATCGCCCAAAATTTAGACACCGATGTTGGTGATGAAGGCGGATTTGCTCCAAATCTTTCAACTAATACTAAGGCGTTAGACTTAATTGTTGAAGCGATCAAACAAGCTGGTTATGCCCCCGGCCAACAAGTGGCTATCGCCTTGGACATTGCCGCTAGCGAATTAAATTCGCCAGCTGGCGAAGGTCATGATTATGAATTCAAAAAAAGTTTGCCCCTAAATTCGGTTGATCGCCAAATTTTTACCAGTTCAGAATTAATAAACAGTTATGAAGAATTGGTCGCCAAGTACCCCATCATTTCAATCGAAGACGGTTTGAGTGAAGATGATTGGGCTGGTTGGCAAGAGCTAACCGCTCGTTTGGGTAATAAAATTAACATTGTTGGCGACGACCTTTTTGTGACCAATCCGCTTCGGCTACAGGAAGGAATTAACAAAAAAGTCGCTAATGCCATTATCATCAAACCCAATCAAATTGGCACCCTAACTGAAACACTTGAGGTAATTAAAATCGCTAAATCGGCCGGTTATAAAATAATTGTCTCGCATCGCTCAGGTGAGACCGAAGACACAACGATTGCCGATCTCGCGGTTGGTGCCCACGCCGATTTCATCAAATCCGGTGCCCCGGCTCGTTCAGAACGCTTGGCTAAATATAATCGGTTGCTTGAAATTGAAGAAAAATTAGAGAAATAAGTTTATTAAAAACACTTCACCCCGGGTCGCGCGCTAGTGCGCGACCCGGGGCTACGACCAGACCGGCTACAAGCAGGGCTACCGTTTGGATTCGAAACACGATGCGGGATAGAGCCTTTCAACGCCTCCCCCCGGATGAGTAATCCCCAGAAACCATCGGGGACCCGGAAGGTAGTACACCCCCACCACCTGGCGCGGTCCTGACTGCTCGTCGAGAGCTGGGTATTGACGCCGTTGTGCCGGAATTGAATAGGGCCCTGCCGGGTTTGCCATTTTGCCAGGCTTGACGATGACTATTTCTCCCTGACGAAACGGCGGTTCCCCTTTTGACCTTTTCGCCTTCTGCCAACGCCTGAAGGCCTGAGCGCCCTTCAGGCAACGGAGTCGACGAAGCGGGACAGCGCAAGCGTTCCAGAGTTCTTCTCTTTTGGCGATAGCGATCGCTTTCACCAGTTGACTAAGAGAAAAACTGAAAGGGTCGCCGTACAGCGCATCTTTTACCAACATTACTCTGGACATACGTATTCCTCCTCACGCTTAGCGGCTAAGCCGCACACAGACAAATCTCCGCCTATATTTATAGCATTCTAAAGATTGGCAGTCAAGTGGCCGTAATTATCGGACTTCTTTTTTGATAACTTTGAGATTTTTGTCCAGATCATAAACGGTCATCCCACCAAACGGTATTTCGAAATTGATGATTTCGTCATTGGGGATGTTTTCGATATATTTAGCGAGCGCGCGTAAACTATTATGGCTCGCGACAACCAAAATATCTTTGCCAGCACGCAACTCCGGTTCGATATAAGATCGATAAAACGGCACGGCTCGTTCATAAACATCTTTCAAACTCTCCCCTTCGGGCGGGGCGACATCCCAAGCCCGGCGCCACTCATAGGTTCGTTCTTCGCCAAATTCTTTAAGCACTTCGCCTTTATTCATCCCCTCCAAGAGACCGTAACTGCGTTCATCAAGAGTATTGGTTACATAAACTGGCAGGCAATCAGCAGCCAGACCGGCTTTTTCATCTGGCTCTAAAAAAATTGCCCGCTTACCAAAATCTTCTAAAACTAAAAAGGTAGTATTTTTGTTGCGTGAGAGGGGCGAGGTAAAAACCTCGTCGATTGATTCATTTTTTAATTCCTGGGCTTTCTCTTTAGCCCTGGCCATCCCCTCTTCCGACAGCGGGACATCCGTCCAACCACTAAAGCGGTTTTCTTTATTCCACTCGGACTCCAGGTGCCTTAATAAAATAAGCTTAGCCATACTCGTTTATCTTACAAGAGAATTAGAGCGAAGACAATCGCGATAACGATCCGATAAAGACCGAAGACGATAAAATCGTGATGACGAATGTATTTTAAGAAAGATTTAATGGCGAGAAGGGCGACGAGAAAGGAAACAAAAAAGCCAATGATAAGCAGCCCCCATTCATTCGCTGAAAAACTAATCGAACTCTTGAGCAAATCCAAACCAGTCGCCGCCGCCATCGTCGGCACCGCCAACAAAAAGGAAAACTCAACTATCGTTTCTCTTTTAATTTTCATGGCCAATCCGCCAATAATGGTGGCGGCAGAACGAGACACACCGGGGATTATGGCTATCGACTGGCACAAACCAAGGACAACAGCCTGGCAATATGAGATATTTTCTAAATTATCTGGCTTAGATCCGCCGGCCGACGGATCACCTCCAAGTTGTTGATTTTCCCCTTTTTTCTTTAACCACAGCTCAAAAAGGATCAAGAGTAAGCCGCCGGCAAACAGGGCAACCAAGACAACCAGCGTGTTGCCCAATAAATAAGTCTTGATAAGTTTATAGAGCACTAGGCCAATAATCGCCGTGGGAATAAAAGCGGCAATAACCCGTTTGATAATCGCCCAATTGGTCAATAATTTTCGCCAATACAAGACCACGACGGCTAAAATCGCCCCTAACTGGATAATAACTTCAAAACTCTTAACAAATTCGGATTGGCTGATCTTAAGAAGGTCGGCCGCCAGGATCAAGTGCCCGGTCGAAGAAATTGGTAGAAATTCAGTTACCCCCTCTACTATTCCCAGGAGAATTGATGATATAATACCCATAATTAATAGATAATAACATTTTAACTATGGCCCTACAAAGAATTAATCCTAAGATTAGAGAAAACACTGACAATGTCGAGAATATCCACGATGCCATTTGGGGCAATTTCGGCAACCTCCGCGGTGATGTTTCGAAAATTTACGGCGATGTTTCTCTCCACCAAATTATCGGCAATCCGAGTAAAATCAGTGGCAATATCGCCGGCATTTTTGGCACCGTAAGCGATATCCGTGGCGATGTATCTAATATCCGGGGCAATGTCACCCACCTAACCGGCGATGTTACCAATATTATCGGCGACACTTCCGGTCTTTATGGCGATGCCTCCAATGTTCGTGGCGATGTTACCAATATCCGCGGTGATTTTAGTAAAATAAGCGGCAACGTCAGCGATTTGATTGGTGATGTCTCCAGTATTCAAGGTGATGTTACCAATATTTCTGGCAATGTGACAAACTTGTCAGGAGATATCTCCCGAATTAGGGGAGATGTTACAAACATAACCGGTGATGTTTCGGGTTTAGAAGGTGAGATCACCGGTATTGAAGGCGATGCTTCCGGCCTAACCGGTAAGGTAGATAGTCTGCTCAACCAATAAAAAAGAACCAGTTGCCCAAAATAAGAGCGCTAAACAATATTAGGAAAAAGATTAACGGGGTAGTAGGAAAGCGAAACTCCAGCTCTGAGCCATGAACATAAATGTGCCAACGTCTTACCCACCCCAATGATTTTATTCTTGTTTTAATATAGACAAATTGCAAAAAATCTGGCAAAACTCCACCCAGTGCCCCAGCCATAATTGCCCAATTACTGGCCAACCCATGGTTAGCAAAGAAAAGCCAAGCAAGACTTATCCCCGCCACAAAATCTAAACCAAGCTTAACCAGATCCACCAAAAACTTTCGATTGATTATGATGTCATCATTAATCGGGTTAATCTTGTCCTTATGATGAGAAAGCAATTTATAATCCCAGTGCGGAAGAGAGTCAAGAACAAAATGACTAGCGAAACCAGCAACCAAAGCGATTCCCGGACTAAATCCAAAACCTGAGGCCAGAGCCGCTCCAACAACGGCATGGGGAGTTAAGATCATGTTATCTTATTGCCAATTAAACTCGTCAATTAATTCATTCGAATAATAAAACTGATAGGCTAGGCTACCAAAGCTATATTTTTGTCCGCCAATTTCGATTTCGGCTCCGCCGACTTGCGGGTCAGCCTTGGGTATTGATTTTTCAAAACCAAGATTAAATAGAGTGGCCAAAATTTCTGGGCGATTTTCAATATCATAACCCGCTTTTTGCCACTGAACAACAAGCTGTTTCAGATAGATCGCAGTGTAAAGATAAGAGTAATAATGATTATTGCTGTCGATTAAGCGGGCGAATCTCTCGGCGCCGGGATCAGCTGTGGAAAAATTAAGAAGATTGGCTTTATCTTCTCCCAAATAAAAAGGCGAATTAGGGTTGCGCAAGTTGGCCTCAATTTTTTTAGCCGTCTCCTCCTTAAGGCCGGTTACTCCCCAAGAAAATTGACTCTGGACACCGAGAATCTTGAGTGGCGCAAAAATTTGTTTATAAATTTCGCGATCTGAATTGTAGAGACGCATTTGCTCGCCGACCAGGACACTCGTGATCAGTCGCGCATTGATCCCAGCGGTTGCGGCCGCCCGATTGATCTCTTCTTTATCCTTAGTAATTGCCACGCGCAAAACCTGCCATTCGGGCGTCATGAGCCAAGCCGAAAGTTCTTGGGCTGACTGATGTTTTTTATTGTAATCGGCAATGATTTGAGCGATATTTTGGTTGTTAGCCTGTTTATTATTTCGAATTTTATCGGTTACCTCTTTAAAATACCGATCATTAAAATCGACAACGCCCGGAGTATTGCTCCAACCAAAACGCAACGCGAGCCAGCCGACCACGAGAACAAAACCAATCAAGGCAAAAAGATAGACTCCGATTCGGCTGATGCGCCGTCCCAATTTTATGAGCATAGATTAGATGATTTTTCCTTTAACTACCGGATAACCCAGAGAACGCAGCGTGAGTAAAGAAACCGTCCGCAATCTGGTCAAGACTCCGTCCGACAAACCAATCGCCGCCGAGAGAACGTTTGTTCGCCTGAAACCCAGCCGAGTGGTTGGTAATTTTTCCTGTTTAGCAAGAGAATCTTCGGTACTGCCAAAAAATTGAACAATGAAAACGCTATCCCTACCCTCAAACCTACCGTTAGCCAGGCCAATGCCGATGTCGGTAAAATTTTTATCCAGAATATTTTCTCGGTGTTTAGGCGAATTCATCCACGCCTGATTAACCTCACTTGATTCATAAAAATTTAAGGCCAAATTTTCTCCGGCATAAACATATTTATAGCCAACTTTATCAAACCAGGTCCAAGGGGCTTCGCCGTTCGGTCCTTCATGGGAGAAATAGGAGCGGTTAGCCATATCCTCAGCCTTAAGCTGAGCGGCCTGAGCTAGAAGCGGATTAATTTGGAGCGGAGGCTTTTGCTCGCTAACACGATCAGTATTGGCGTAATCAACCACTAAGGCCGGCAAAACTGCTGCTAAAAAGCGTTTGCCCGGACCCCAAACCTCAGGCACAACCAGAAGCGATTCGACCAGAAAGACAAGAATTAAGACGGTAATTAGATAGCGAAAACTCATACCCAGCATTTTAACATAAAAGCTTAAAGGTCTCAACCTAAAGTTTTTTGAGTGAGTAATCGGTGACTAGTTTAATAACAACGAAGAAAACAACTAGGCCGACTAACAGGCCAATCTCCGCGTAACGAAGGTAGCGCTGAACAATAAAAAAAGACAACCCCGAAAAATAACCAAGAGAACCGATAACGGCCAGCCAAGTGAAAATTGACGGCAGATCAACTTTCATAAAATCCCAATAACTCCTGCCATTCATCCCCATCCGCACCAAGATAGGTTTGTGGACGCCGTAAGTAAATTTAGAAATTAAGAGAGTTTGCAATGGCCGATGATTGATATGTTTATCAAATGGTCGAGAAATTTTGTCGGACCAAACAAAAACAAATTTGGGCAGATGTTTAATCCAACGACCGATAAAAAAGAATAGGGTATCGCTGGCAACCGTTCCGCCAAAAACGACGAGAAGCATCAACTGAAGGTCAAAGAAACCCTGGCTAGTAAGAAAAGCTAAAGTAAACCAAGTAATATCACCCTCAATTAACATGCCAAGAGCCCCCAGGAGATAACCTAGGGGCTGCCAGACAATTAGATAGTAGAAGACGAGCGACTCGACCATTCAATCATTATTTTTTGGTTGAAACATTGGTCGGTGTAGTAGTAGCCGCTGTTTGATCTGGGCTTACCGAAACGGGACCAACGTTAACAATAATGTCTCGACTGGGGCTATAAACAATGGCCTTGCGCGCTTTAACATAAACAATTAACAAATCCCCTTTTTGCGCGCCGGCTACAAAGGGCTGAGCCTTAGCCGCTTGAACAGGGTCGTCGATCTGGCCGATTTGCGGAACTTCATCGGTTGGCAAAATAATATGTTTTTGTAATTTGACCAATAGAGCTTTAACCTGAGCCTCCGAAGCGGCCGCGGCGGCCGGATTTTGAGCGGCGCCGGCAACGACGGGCTGAGTCCCGGCGGTTGTCTTGGATTGAGTCCAATAATAGATGCCTCCGACAATAATAATGAGGATGACGATAACAATAACCAATATGTTCTTTTTCATAATGAGCCTATCCTAACAAATTTAGGCCCTTTTGCCAAAGTGGATAATTAGGGTAAATTCCCCCTTAGTAAAATACTTGTCGGCTTTTATTTTAAATAAAAAATTACTCGCAGTGTCAACCAGATATTGCTCAAATTTCTTAGTCATTTCTTTACCCAAAAAAACCTTATTCTCCGGGTAAAGTTCGTCGATTAATTTTAAGGTTTTTTCAAGACGGTAGGTCGACTCAAAGCAAACAAGATTTGTCTCAAGTTCTTCAGCTTGTTTTAATATTTTCACGATCTTGCCCCGAGTCCTTGGCAAAAATTCAACAAACCAAAACGAACCGGTAAAACCGGTAGTCGAAATGGCCGTCGACAGAGCGGACGGGCCAGGAACGGGAATAACGCTAATCCCCCGCTCATGGCAAGCCGAAACCAGATAAGCACCCGGATCAGAAACGCCGGGCATCCCGGCGGAAGTGATAAGTGTGGCCTCTTCGCCCGCTTCAAGTTTGGCCAAAATTTTGGGCGTTATCTTTCTCTGATTACGTTCATCAAAATTGATTATTTCTTTTTGACCAATCGCAAAATGCTTCAGCAATTTAATTGAGTCGGTCCATTTCTCGACCAAAATTACCGGACAGTTTTTTAACACCTCAATCGCCCGGGGCGTTATATCGTCCAAATTACCAATTGGCGTACCAACTAAATAAAGAGACATTATAAGGTTAAATTAGCATTTTTAGACAGATTAATAAACACTTGACAATATATAAATAAGAGAGTATAATTAAAGAAGATGAAGTTTGATGTGTAGTTTGACTTGGGATTACTTACTTGGAGGGAAGACCCCATGATGACGCTTGTGGTAGTGATGATGATGGCCGCCTCGGATTGCTCGCTCCCCTACGAGGAACCAGCCTTCTGGGTAACCAGAGGGCAAACTCCAAGCTACTACTTGGAAGGAGCGAAGGCTGGCCAGGTTGCCGGCTACTGGGAGAGCGGGTTGATCTTTAATCCATGTAGGCTCTCCTTCGACAAAATCCCCTTTGTTTGCCAGGGGGTGAAGCAGTATTTCAAGCTAGAAGACCTTTGTCCCGATCCCCGCGAGACAGAGCATTGGAAGAAGGTCCTTACCGCCGTAAGTAAGGGAAAGAAGCTAGGCTTGAAAGAGGTCATCCTTGAGGCCGCCTGCCTACGAGAGCAGCCACAACTCGTCGACCTGATCATCAGCAAGATGGTGAGCGACGGAGCCCTAGACAACGAGGATGTCGACGAGCTCGAACCAGCCAAGGTTCGACAAGTTCTGGACACCTGGACTGGGATGTACATCAGGACTTTCTAAGAAGTGCGCCTTGCCTAATTGGCCCCGAGGAAATCTTCGGGGCCGATTTTCGTTATGGTTTAGTTGTTTTTAATTTAAGTAACAGGTCATTAAGACTCTTGATAATACTGGTCATTAAATCGGTCTGGGTAACAGAAGCAAGTTGCCGACTTGTCGGCGCTAATGCCGACTTCCCCATTGGGTAATGATTGGCATCGCAATCGCGACCAACCATCGTGCCGTCATCAGAGTGAAAGTCCTTGCCGACAAAATCAGAGAGATAAGTCATTCTCAAGTAAAAGTCTGCCCAGCCAAAACAGGTGCCGCCAGGACTAGCTTCGCTACCAACGTTTACCAAATCGGCAAGATTGCCCTTAAGCCAATCAGTGAGTTTATCTCGACCGCAAAGTTCTTTGTAATTTGCGCTGTTTTGCGCGTTATTACAGAAGTCAGCGTAAGCCTTGGCTCGGGTATAGGAATCAGCAAGATTAATTTCTCTAATAAAAACGGGTCCAGCCGTTGACCAATAAGAAAGGGGTGAGCAAGCCAGGCCACTATCAGTGCTCGTCTGGCCATCATAGGTAATACGGATATCAGCTGAACGGCAATCATTAAGAGAGGTCACCTTATCGGGGACATTGGGATCAACAATATCAAAGTCGTAACCTTGTGAGTCTGAACCACTGATGCCAACAAGGATTACAGAATGGGAAGTTCTGATAATACGACTACCACTGACCTTTACTTGCCAATTAAGCGATCGGATAGACATCAAGGTTGGATAACCTTCGGTGTTGACACGTTGTTTGGCATCAGTGATCAATTTGCTCCATTCATTGCCAAGCATGTCCTTGTAAAATATTTCGGAATTAAAATAAACCGGTTGAGGTGGTGGACATGATCCATTTTGGAGCACGCAATGCTGCATATAGTCACATTGAGTCGTCGTCATAAAGCCGAAAACATCTCGAGCATCACCAGAGCCGCCAGCGTGGAGACCGGTAAAATCTCGGTCCTCATCTTTCAGCCAATTTTTCGGGTTTACTTCAGTGATATGAGACGGTTTGCCCGACTGCAAGAGATCAGCCTCTTGTTGATAAGGTATTTCGCAACTCTGACAACCGACTACCTCTAATTCGTTGCTTGATTTGGATAACAACGGATCAGACTGGCTGCAACTAACTTGATACTTATGACCAATCCGAGTATCCCTCGTAC
Organism: Minisyncoccota bacterium; assembly: GCA_041663165.1. Lineage (GTDB taxonomy): Bacteria > Patescibacteriota > Minisyncoccia > Phycocordibacterales > XYD1-FULL-46-19 > CAIPHT01. The sequence continues at coordinate 9,270 of JBAZRF010000014.1, forward strand.
CAACTTGATCAGAGGCAGAAAAATTATAGTCTCCCAAACCAACATTGTAATTAAAAAGACCGTCTTTCTTACCAAAAATCATCGAGGATGGACTACATTGTTCTCCCCCGCTCTTATAACAGGTTATATAGCAAAGTGGACTACCGTTAAAACCCTCGAGATCCCATTTAAGTTCAATTGAAGCGGGGATAACTACCGGCCCACACAAGGGATAGAGCCAGGTACAGTTTGGGTTATCGGGCGAACCATTGGGCGGGAGATAACAATCGGGATCGCCTGGCGACGGGTAAGCAGTGTTGCCACTATTTAAGACGCTCTGTGAATCAGCGAACACTGGGCCCGGGGTGTAAAAGATGGTGGTGACAAGAACGACCGCGGCGAGAAATATAATTATTTTTATTTTTTTCATATAAATTATTTTTATTCTTGAGTTATTTAAGGACAAGTCTTAGATACCCCGTCGATAAAGACTGAGCTACCCTTAACACAACCATGACCTTGAGCCCCAAGTTTGGAAGAACCGTAACCAGACGGAATCAATTTGAATGGGGCACTATAGCTACAGGCATCCGACGATGATACTCCCCCGGCGCTATTAGCTGGACAAATGGCAATTCGCGTACTCTTTAAACCAGCTTCAGTCGAATTTGCTAGATATCTTTGCATTGAAGAATTATTGATTAAATCACCAATCTTAGTTAGATGAATGCCGGAGGTTGAATTACTATACAGGTTATTAAGTGTACCACGAGCATCAGTTGCCAAGGTGCAACCCCCACAAAGATTAGACCCACTGGCGACGAACGAGGGACAAACTACTAGCCGACCTTGTGGATGACAAACAAACATATCAACCTTATTAAGATTAGCCCCCGTCCAATTTACCGCTTTGGTTGCCCTAACTGTCCAATGATCTTTGTTTGCGCCCGATAGACCAACAATCTGGACACCAGAGACCCCCGACTCACTAGGATCACTAAATGAAGTCATTGTGACGGAAGATTCGGCAATCTGAAGATTTTGCAAGTCTGTACCAAAACAAGAAACACTTAATTTATAGGTGCCCGGTTTTTGCAAGCGGATAGTGATCTCCCCGTTAGTACCCATCGTCTCTGGCGGGAAACTCGAAACATCAGCCGCTGTCCCATTGCCCGATAAAACATAGACCGATCCGCCACAACCAATTGAGTTTTGGGCCGACCATCGAAAGTAAAAAGAGTGATTACCAAGGATTCGATTGCCACTCAAAATTGGCTCGCTCCCAGGATATTGGCTAACGCCTACCCCGACTAAGGGCGCATCTGGGCCGCCGCATGATTGGGAATTACCGCCCGAACAGGTGGCACCACCACCAGACGGTGTCGGATTGGTGCAGGTACGAGTTTGTGTACCGTCCGAGCAAGCGCTCCAATCTGACCAGCCACCATTAACTACGACCTGATTTGCAAAGACGTTAAATAACGGGGAAAAACCTTCGACTCTCTTGCCGTTAAAGGTTATCTCGTTATTGTTTGAATCATAAGCCCTGGCAAGAATTTTATAGCCGCTACCGACAGAAGGGAAAGACGGCGAACTAGTCGAGGAAGGAAAACTTTCTGACATGTTAACTAATCCTCGAGTAGAACCAGCGGAAGCATAATATTCAGATGGTCCCCAAAACCCATCTTTATAGAAACCAACTCGCCACTTCATGATATCAATCGCTGATTCCCAAGACCAATTTACCGTATGGCGAGATCCGATTAGCCAGTCAGTTATACCCAAAGAATCAAGAGAAACATCAACATTCCCGGTTGTAAGAGGAGTTACTTCAAAAGTTGCACCGTAAGCAGAGGTTTTGCCGTCAGGGTTTTTAACTTTGACTAAATAATTTCCGGGTATTTGTTTACGAAAATCAGTGGCAACAATTATTTGATTTTCCGTCCGACTTAAAACAACGCCGTTGCCAACAAAATAGGCCGTCGTTGCATCATAACGATAAAATTCGGCTATTGCCCCCTCCCTAAAATAACCGCCGTTGATTGTCACATTGATTTGGGTCTGACCAAAGGAAGCTGGGGTAATTGAGCTAACAGCAGGAGTAGGATAATTTATTAAAGTTAAATTTTTGGCTTCAGAAATTTTTCCATCAAGATTTTTGACCTTAACCGTGTAGGTGCCGGCAATAAGGCCATGGAAGTCTGTCGTCACTACCATTTGCGTAGCCGTTCGACTCGCAACCACACCATTACCGAAGAATGTGCCGGTGGGATCGTAGAACATGGCGACGGCGCCACTCGTGAAGCCGGAGCCATCAATAGTAATTGTATTGGTTTGTTCAGGAAAAACGCCAACAGAGATTACCGCGAAACTTGTCGGGCTAACCGCCGTGATGGCGGGGGTGGGAGTCGGGCCAGTCACTGTTAGATTAAACGCCGAGGAGATCTTGCCATCGGTATTTTTAATTTTGACGGTATAGGTACCAGCGGCCAGACCACGAAGATCAGCGGTGACGATCATTTGAGTGGCGGTCCGACTAACAACGACGCCATTGCCCAAGAAGGTGCCAGTGGGACTGTAGAAGAAAGCGAGAGCGCCAGCGGTGAAGCCGGAACCAGTGAAGGTGAGATTTTGCATTTCAGAAACAATCGTGGCTGGTGAGACCGCCGTGATGGCGGGGGTGGGAGTCGGGCCAGTCACTGTTAGATTAAACGCCGAGGAGATCTTGCCATCGGTATTTTTAATTTTGACGGTATAGGTACCAGCGGCCAGACCACGGAGATCAGCGGTGACGATCATTTGAGTGGCGGTCCGACTAACGACGACGCCATTGCCCAAGAAGGTGCCAGTGGGACTGTAGAAGAAAGCGAGAGCGCCAGCGGTGAAGCCGGAACCAGTGAAGGTGAGATTTTGCATTTCAGAAACAATCGTGGCTGGTGAGACCGCCG
>JBAZRF010000015.1:0-10556 GCA_041663165.1 Minisyncoccota bacterium
TGAAGCCGGAACCAGTGAAGGTGAGATTTTGCATTTCAGAAACAATCGTGGCTGGTGAGACCGCCGTGATGGCGGGGGTGGGAGTAGAAACAGAGGCGGTAAAGGTAAAGTTGGCCGGGTTACAAACCCGTCGAGCTGTTCCCTCTTTACAAAAAGCCAAAAAATATTGACTGCTAGACAAATCACTTGGCAAAGAAGCATTGGCATAACCACCGGTAGCACTCGCCCCAGAAGAATATAAACCAACATTAGAAAGAGTTAGAGCCCGACAGTAGCTAGAGGAGTATGAATCAGCCAAGCTCGGCGGGCAGACAACAATTTCTAACCGAGAATCGCTTGAGAGTTCGGTCGAATTCCAACTGATTTTACGGGTAACCGACTGGTCCCAAGTTCCACCAGAAGTTAAGCCCCCAACCGTAACACCCGGAAAAGAAGCGGCTGAGACTAGACGAAAAGTTCCACTAGATTGACAGGCTGAAGACGACAAGGGAACCGGGATACTGACAATTGGTTGCGGACAAATCCTGAGACTAGTTCGGCCCTGACTATCAAAATATTGGCCAAAAGTAGCGTAATTTTTATTAAGTGGATCACCAAAAGCCATGCTGAGGCTACCGCCAGTTGATGAATTGCTGGAGACCTGGTTTAGGACACCGTTATTATTGCCAAGAACGCAAACGGAGGTACTACCAGGGTAACAAAGATAAATCGCCACCTTACCAGCCTGATCACCGGCAGAAGTGCCTAAGCCACTCCCGGTCCAAGAAACCGTTTTATTTGTTCTGGCTACCCAAGCGGACTTATTAAATTCGTCAGTCGTGAGACCACTAATAGTAACTGAACTGATCGTTGGAGTGCCCGCTTTCGCCAGGCTCGCCGGGTTTGTCATGTTCACTTGAACCGTATTGCTTTTGCCAAGATTTAAATTGGCATCATAACCCTGGGCAAAAACAAAATGTTTATCAGCCGATAAACTATACTTGATGGTTATTTGGCTCCCCGACCAAGAAATAACCTTGGCTGAATCGGAGAAAAAAGTATTGTCGATATAGAGATTGGTGTGATTTATTCTCTGGCCAACGATTACCAATTGGCCATTGTCGGGAGAATAAGTTGCCGAAGCAATCGTTGGGGGCGCCGGCAGAGTAACAACCGCTCCAAGTAATTTATTAGCCTGAATTTTACTGGTTAATGAAGAAATCTGCTGCTCAATTTTATTAATTTGAATCCTTAATTGAGCCAGGGTCATGGCCCCGGCAAAAACCGGTATTAAAACAATGATTAAACTCAAGGCTAATAAAAACTTTTTCATTTTTATATATTATCTTTTAATTTTCTATTACCCTAATTATAACCCCTAACACCCCTTTAAATAAAGCCCAAAGACACGAGAAGAGTTAATGAGGAGTAAGAAGTCGGTGGCAAAATTATGGGCCACCGCACCCGTCGGGTGGATAATATCGCTAAAAACAAGGATAAAACCAAAAGTGCCAGTAAAATCGGGCTAAAACTAAAACACTTGCCCAAAGCTTTTGGGGGTCATCCTTATCCTCAATTTTGCTGGAATGTTGCCGATTACTCAACCGTTACTGATTTAGCGAGATTGCGCGGTTTGTCAACGTCATAGCCCTTACCGGTGCCAATATAATAGGCAAGGAGTTGGAGTGGAATAACAGCCATTAAGGGCTCGAGCATTTCAATCGTTTCGGGAACATAAATCACGTCGTCGGCTAAGCTGGCCAAGGTAATATTACCCTCGGTCGCAAGCGCGAGAACTTTACCCTTGCGCGCCTTGATCTCTTCAATATTTGAAACCATTTTTTCGTAAACACCATCGGAGAGACAAAGCGCCACTGTCGGAAATTTTTCATCAATCATCGCGATTGGCCCATGCTTCATCTCCCCCGCCCCACAGCCTTCAGCATGAACATAGGAGATTTCTTTAAGTTTGAGCGCGCCTTCAAAAGCAATCGGGAAAGTGTATTTGCGCCCCATAAAAAGAAAATCGTCGAAGCTGGCGTATTTGGTGGCCACCGATTTAATCTCCTCTCTTTTTTCTAAAATTGATTTTATTTTTTCAGGTAAAGCTAAGATTTCTTTGACCACTTTTTTATAATCTTCGTCTTTGGCCACTCCGCGCAATTTGGCCAAATACAAAGTGACGAGCGCAAAAATGGTCACTTGTGAAATAAAAGCTTTAGTAGAGGCAACGCCGATCTCTGGCCCAATCTGATTATAGATAACGGCATCCGACTCGCGAGCGATAGTTGAACCAACGGTGTTAACAATCGAGACAATCATGGCGCCTTGGCGTTTGGCTTCGCGAATCGCCGCCAGGGTATCGGCCGTCTCGCCAGACTGGGTAATCGACATTACCATCGTGCCCGACTCAACAATTGGCGAGCGATAACGAAATTCGGAAGCATATTCAATTTCCACTGGAATTTTGGCAAATTCTTCGATCATATATTCGCCCACCATGCCCGAATAAAGCGCCGTGCCGCAGGAGGTGATAATAATTCTCTTAATCCCTTTCAATTTTTCGGCGACATCTTTAAGCTCTTCCAATTTTACTTCAAGCGTTTCTTCGTTAAGTCGACCACGAATCGAATTTTTAATCACGTTGTCACCCTCCATTATTTCTTTAAGCATAAAGTGGTCGTAACCGCCCTTCTTAGTTTCTTCAACGCTCCAATCGAGTGTCATCGGCTCGCGCTTAAGTTCTTTGCTCATTAAGTCAAACAATTGATAACTGTCTTTCTTTAAAATTGCCCATTCGCCATCGTTCAAATAAATAACTTGTTTAGTGTAAGGCACGATCGCCGACGGATCAGAGGCAACAAAGTTTTCGTTAGTACCAAGCCCCAAAACAATTGGGCTGCCTTTGCGAGCCACATAAAGTCGATCTGACTCGTCGTTATTAACAATTACCAAACCATAAGTTCCTCTGACCAAACTAAGAGTTTTTGTTAAGGCTTGAGAAAAATTTTTTTCACTCTTTAGGTTTTCTTCAATCAAATGCGCGACCACTTCCGAGTCGGTGGCCGAAACAAATTTATGACCCTTAGCCATCAAATCAATTTTCAGTTCACCATAATTTTCGATAATGCCGTTGTGAACCAAGTGAATTTTGCCCGAGCAGTCAGCGTGCGGGTGAGCGTTTACCTCGGTCGGCACGCCGTGAGTCGCCCAGCGGGTATGGGCAACACCAAGTTTACCCTTATAATCCGGGGTTATTTTTACTTCTAAATTTTTAACCTGACCAACCGCCTTTAACAAACCAGCGTCAACTATATACATACCCGCCGAATCGTAACCACGGTATTCGAGCGCTTTTAAACCATCAATGAGAATCTTGGGAGTATCTTTATCTCCCACGTAACCAAAAATTCCACACATAATTTTATATCAGTTAAAAATTAATAAATTAAAATAAAAAGTATTAAGCCCTACTGGGCTTGTTGATTTTGCATTTCGCCAGCAAAGGAGAATTCTTTGATTTTAACATACTCGGCTCCTTCTGGCTTGAGAATTGACTCGATCAAAACAAAACTTTTTATTTCGGCACCCCAGTCCACGCGGTCAAAAAGATTAGGCAGGGTCGGGCCAAAGTCCTCAGCCTTAAAGCGTGCCAGCGTTAAATGTAAGCGATAAAAACGTGGGTCCGGCCGGTTAAGCGCCACCTCAATATCATCTTTAAGTTTAAGTAGCGAGTGGGGCGGATTGCCCTCGGCCCAAACGAGACGTGGGGCTTGGCGGTTGGGACCAAAAACCACCTTATTAAAATCGATAAAAAAGGTATGGCGTGGATTGTTAGCAAATTCTTCCAATTTGTTTATTACCTTATCAATTTCTGTCTCAAACCAGGGCGCCACCACGGTAATATGCAAATTATCGCCCGAGAGCCAATTTACCGGCCAGCCGACATGATCGGCCTGCCAAGCGAGCGCGTCTCCACTCAAAGATCCCTCCACTGGCAGGGCAATGAATAGGCGTTTTGTTTCGTTTTTTTCTTCTTTTTGTTCACCTTCGGCCATATTGTTACAGTATAACGGCTAAAATCGAAAAGACAAATTAGCAAGGGGGCGCGAACTCATCGTCCGGCCCCCAAGAAAAATAACAGCTACATGCGCGTTAGACCGATCTCCAGCCCCTCGCCGGAGCCAGTAGAGACAGCCTTTCCTTGCCGACGCAGATCTTGCACTGCCCGACCGGCCCAGCCGATGATCTCTGCTCGAGACTGCTGGCAAGAAGAAACGAGTAGAGAAGTGTCATAGCCGAGTCTTTGTCCCTCGCTCCTCACCAGCTCGACCAGTCGGTCCATCGAACATCTTTTCCCTCGGAGTTCTGGTCGATCCAGAAGTTTCAAGAGAAAATCTGTCCAATTCTCAAGAGAAGTGAGCGGCAACAGCAACCCACCGTCGACCGACGAAGACATTGGGGTAAGCCGATTATAACGATTAACCCGCCTCGTTCCCCCTGAGCTTTCAGTAGTTTCAGGCTTCTTTGTCGAAGCACTAACCCTGCCTCGAACCAGATACTGCTCTCCCGTTCGAGTAATAGAGAAAACTCTTTTCGATGGTGCTTGTTGCCCTGTATGCACTAGACCGCGACGTTCTAGCTTATCCAGATCATAACGGAAGGCCTGACGCGTTTTTTCGTCAGGTCCGGCAACTTGATCCCGTAGAGACCAACCCAATATGCCCGACTCTCCTGCCTGTGCAATTTTTTGCAAGATCAGGATCGCCGATACTGAGAGCGGTTTTGCCGGCCGACAACCACTTTTAGTTAGACTGTTCGGACCCATCTCTCCTCCTCCTGTTTATGACCAACAACCGCCTGAAAGATACAACAAAGATCACATTATTTCTAATTATCATCTTACTGAAAAACCAGGTTCGGTCAATCAAAAAAGACCCGGCGTCGGGTCTTTTTTGATCTCTCCGGCTTACGCCGGTGGTTTAACGACGATTATCGCGGGGAACCATTGGCTTGGCGAAATCAACACTGATTGCGCGACCGCCGAGGTCAGAACCGTTCAAAGTAGAGATAGCATTTTGTGCTTCCTCCGGCGTTGCCATTTCTACGAAGCCGAAGCCCTTAGAACGGCCAGACGCCTTGTCGATAATGATCTTGGCCGAGAGCACCTGACCAGCAGAGGCAAAGTGATTGCCTAATTCCTGATCGGTGAGCGCCCATGGCAAGCTACCGACAAACAACTTATTATTCATTAACTTACTTAGTTTAAATTTAATTGGCTTGACGACCGTGGCTCACGATCACTTGGTCATCTCGCCCCCAGTTTCGAACGCCCGAAACTAGTTTTTAGAAGATGAAAGCGATGGAGATCACTAGCTTTTGAAGCATAGCACAGAACCCAACAAAAAGCCAGCAAAGGTATAAAAAGCGCAGCCGGGGAACATCCATTCCCCGGCTCGAGTCTCTGTTGCCTTGTTCAGGTCGCTGCCGCCGTGATCAACAGGCGAAGATCCTTGACCACGGCTCGGCCAAGGTCTTTATGGGGCTGCAAACCCTCGCAATGAGTGCAGTTCTTCTGACCGCCAACTCGAACTCCAAGCGACAGGTGGCCGCAGGTTCGACACTCCAAACTTCGCACTCCGTTTTTCTTTCCGGCCATAGGTGTTTCATCCTCCCGTTTTGAATCACTTCAACAGAGACCTTTCTCCGTCTAACTTCAGTATATTCCTAGAATAAAGACCTCGCAAGATATACGATTATGGGTGATCTTCGGTATCAGCCAACGCCTCAGCTTTAGTTTTATGAATTGTGCCATCGCGATGTTCAGGTGGAGCATAAAGAGTATAGAGCTTGAGCGCAACCGAACTCGAGGTGTTAATGACATTATGCCTAGTCCCGGCCGGTACCACTACACAAAAACCGTCACTGATCATTGTTTCCTCACCATCAAGCACCGCTTTACCCTCCCCGCTCTCGACGCGTAAAAATTGGTCAAGCGTATGAACCTCCTCACCGATATCTTCATTCGGATTAAGACTCATCACGACCAATTGGCAATTTTTCGCCGTAAATAACACCTCGCGAAAATAATTGTTCGCTTGAGTTTTTTCTTCAATATTAACGATATATCCTGACATAATAAAAATTTAAATTAAAAATAATAATTAATAAACACGATTTTAATTATAACATAAGTTAAACCAATTTTCTCAAAAGTCATTAGTCAAAAATGTTGACCAGATATTGATCGATTGTTCGTTGGAGTAGGTCATAAAAGTATTTATTTTCATTATGAAGCATTGTTGCAAGAGACACGCCAACATAACGCCAATGCCATGGCTCATATTGGTAATAGTCATTATTTTGGGGATAGGACATGACAAAGCCATATTTGTAAGCATTAGCCTTTAACCATTCTCCTTCTTTGGTACTGGCAAAATTTACTGACAACGAAGTTGAAGTGGCGGCAAGAAAATCAACCGCCGTGCCTAATTGATGCTCCGAGTAGCCTTGATCCGCCGAAAATTTATTAGCACCGGTACCATAAGTGACCGAGTACTTAGCCTTAAGCGTTCCTTGGGTACCAAAAGAGCGATAGGCTGAATCAATTTTTAAAATTAATCCCGAAGAAGAGGCGGCCTGCAACAAATTCTCAAGTTTAGGCCAAACGCTAGCGTGAATTTGAATTGGTTTCTTAGGGTCAAAAAGATACGCGGATGCGATTGTCGCTAAGCTGGAGGGCACATAATGTTCATTTAAAAAATAGATCTTGGAATATTTTTTCAATAGTTCTTGGTCGGTCTTACTTAACTTATCAAGCGTCCCAACCGTAGAAGCTAAACCGCTTATTTGATCAGAAAAAGAATTGTTTTTTTCTCGCTCAGCTTGAAGGGACGAGGTGGTTGTTGCCAGATTACCCTTTAGAATCCGCAACTGGGTCTCGAGCTCTTTCTTGTTCTGAGCTAATTTTAATATTTGTCCGTTGAGTTGGTTGTAAAAATAAAAGCCAACAGCAACGAGGGCCGCTACAAGCAACAGGGCGACAAGGCTAATAATCAACGCAGGCCAATTTCTTTTACTGTTCATTAACCCCTAGAGCTTAGCACAAGCGAACCTATCTCCCAACCCTAATTTTGAGAATTATTGTTGTTGGTACTGGGGAGAGAAGAGCGTAATTGAATGGAATTAGCGCTTAAACTACCGTCAGAATTAGCCGACCCGCTTACCGCTACCGTCTGGCCGATATTTAGGTCAGCCGACGAACCGATCACCGTTTTCTGCACTTCGGTCGAGGTCGAGTACCAAATAATCTGTGAGCCACCACTGGGCAGAGAAATCACAATGCTTTGATTATCCTTTTTAACAATATCACCCCGCACCGCTCCCCCACCATTTCCGCCTCGGCGAGCTAACCCGCCTGGAAATTGGGCGGCTCCACCGAGAGTTGACTGGCTTCCAGTTGTCCCGACTGACTTACTTTGGCCATACTTTAAACCGCCGTAAAAGGCAATGGCTACGATAACCAGGGCGCCGATAATTATTTTAGTTGTACTTTTCATGATTATTTTTGCTATTGTGAATTGATAATTTGTTTTTACCCGCCCAGACCTCGGGCTCACTTGAGGTCTGGGCGGGGGCGGGACTACTCATACCTTAAAGCATCAATTGGATTTAGACCAGCCGCTCGCCGAGCCGGATAATAACCGAAAACAATGCCGATAATTGCTGAGACGCTGAAAGCCAAAATCACCGACCACCAAGAAACCTGGGCTTGGAGGATACCGAGATAAGCAATCGAAAAAGAGATTAGCCAACCAAGGATCACGCCGAAAAAACCGCCCAAAAAAGTTAGGACCACTGCTTCAATTAAAAATTGCAAACTAATATCGCGACGCTTGGCGCCAATCGCTTTGCGTAAACCAATTTCGCGAGTGCGTTCGGTAACAGTGGTTAGCATCATGTTCATAATCCCAATCCCGCCCACCACCAATGAGATCCCCGCCACGGCGCCAAGCAAGATAGTAAAAATACTGGTAATACTTGAGGCCGTTGAAGCAATGTCAGCCTGATTCATAATACTAAAATCAGCTTTAGTCGAATCGGTAATTTTGTGCCGTTTAAGCAGAAGAGCAGTAATCTCTTCTTGGGCTTGAGTTGTTGAATTAGAGTCGACAGCACTAACACTAATGGTTGAAACGTATTTGTCCCCCGAAAGTAACCGTTGAGCGGTGCTAATCGGGATATAAATAATATCGTCTTGATTACTCATTCCCGATGAACCCTTAGAGACAGTCACCCCAATAATTTTGAAACCAATTTTATTAATTTTAATTGTCTGGCCGACAACTCCCGTAGCATTTTTCCCAAAAAGATCATCGCGGGTCGAGGGACCAATCACTGCCACACGTGCCCCACTGGCCACTTGGCCATCAGCAATAAAGGCACCTTCGGCCACCTGGACATTACGAATAGTTTGATAAGAGTTAGTTGTTCCAACCACCGAAGTATTAGTGTTGTTACCCTTGGCGGTTATTTGGTAACGACCAGAGACATCAGCAGCCACGGCCTTGACGACGGTAGCCGTAAGCTCTTTGGTTATCGCTTCGGCATCTTCCAATTTAAGGGTCTTGGCGGAACCTCGGCCCGAACTAACCATCGTCCCTGGCCCCTGTTGCGTGCCCGACTGGATCATTAACAAATTAGAACCAATTGATTGGATGCTTGAATTAACTGAATTTTTGGCCCCCTGACCAATGGCCAGCATTGAAATCACCGAGGCAATGCCGATAATAATTCCCAAAACCGTTAGGCCAGTTCTAACCTTATTAGATAAAAGAGCGGAAAGAGTTTCGTGTAAAATATCGGTAATGTGCATATTATTTATTTATCGCGAGTTTATCGAATAGTCTTTTTTACTAATGACCCTTTTATTATGCAGACCATTATCGCTGACAATTTCACCATCGCGAATCATGATAATTCGATCGGCATGCTCGGCAATATCAGGTTCGTGGGTAATCAGAATGATCGTTTTACCTTGCTCTTCATTAAGCCGTTGAAAAGTGCCGAGTACAATTTCGCCTGTTTTAGTATCAAGATTGCCTGTCGGCTCATCAGCGAGAATTAGTGAAGGATTATTAACTAAAGCCCGAGCGATCGCCACTCGCTGAATTTGCCCACCCGAAAGTTGATTAGAAAGATGATAAAAATGTTCTTCATCAAGTCCGGCCGCTTTGAGCGCTTCACGCGCTCGTTCTTCACGTTCGGCCGCGCCGACATGCGCATAGACCAAGGGTAACATCACATTACGTAAAACGGTCGTCCGAGGTAATAAATTGAAGGATTGAAAGACAAAGCCAATTCGGTCACGCCTAATTTCAGCCAAATGATCTTCAGACAGAAGCGAAACATCATGGCCATCGAGATAATACTTGCCCGAAGTTGGTGTATCAAGCGCCCCTAAAATATGCATCAAGGTTGACTTGCCCGAACCTGAAGGACCCATGATCGCCACAAACTCCCCGTCCTTCACCTCGAAAGAAACATTCTTAAGGGCCTGGTAAGGATTACCCTCGGGGTCGTAAACCTTACTAATGTTTTTGACTTCAATCATAAATTTTTAGAAAGCTGGTGGTCCACCGGCACCCGAGCGAGCAGAACTAGATTTCGTTGCTGAAGTTTTACTGCCCGAAGTAGTACCACTCGTTTTTGTTCGACTGGGACTAAAGAGACTAGTGATACTGGCCACCTTCTTCGTTGTCGCCGAAGCGGCTAGAGTTTGAGTAATAATCTTATCTCCCTCTTTAAGGCCCGTTAAAATTTCAGTGCTAGTATCGTCAGATTTACCAGTAGTTACAATTGTCTGAGTCGGAGTTAATTTTGAGGCAACTCCTTGATTATCAGTAACTCCAACAGCATCACCAAAGGTTTCGACATAAGAGCTTCCACCGCTAGACTTAATGGCGCTACTAGGAACAATCAAAACATCTTGACGAGTATCAACGGCAATGTCAGCACTAACACTCATCCCTGAACGAATTCGCTCATCTTGAGTGTCAAAAGAAATTTTGGCATTGTAGCTAACAACGCCCTGACTAACTGTACCAACCAAGTCCACTTCAGACACTTCGCCAGCCACGCTTAAGCCGTCAATCGCATCAAAGGTCAAGGTGGCTTTTTGACCAACTTTCACTTTGGCCGCATCAACTTCATTTAATGAAATGTCGGCCAGCTTACTGTCGGTAATCAAGGTGGCAATGGCTGACCCACCACTGATTGAATCATTGTTCTTCACCTCCAACTTAGCAATTGTCCCACTAAATGGTGCCAGGATATAATAATCATTAAGAGCGTTTTGTCGTTGTTCAACCACTAACTCTTGGGAACGGAGATCTAGGGCATCAGTGCCGGCTTGTAATTTAATTAAGGCCTCTTGTTTGTCAGCAATGTTACGAGTTGAACTATCAATGGTATCAGCCAAGTTATTGAGACTGGTCACGTTAGCATTCATGGTATTGGTCCAGGTATTGAGATTGCTGGTGTCGGTGGTCATGGTCGAGGTTCTTTTGGAGACATCG
>JBAZRF010000016.1:0-5572 GCA_041663165.1 Minisyncoccota bacterium
CGATGTCTCCAAAAGAACCTCGACCATGACCACCGACACCAGCAATCTCAATACCTGGACCAATACCATGAATGCTAACGTGACCAGTCTCAATAACTTGGCTGATACCATTGATAGTTCAACTCGTGACATTGCTGACAAACAAGAGGCCTTAATTAAATTACAAGCCGGCACTGATGCCCTAGATCTCCGTTCCCAAGAGTTAGTGGTTGAACAACGACAAAACGCTCTTAATGATTATTATATCCGAGCACCCTTTAGTGGGACAATTGCGAAGTTGGAGGTGAAGAACGGGGAGCAAGCAACAGCGGGCCAAGCCACCGTCTCCATGATTAATTCGGGACTTTTTCAAGTCGAAAGTTATGTGCCAGAGATTAATATTGCCAACATCAAAGTCGGTAACCTTGCAAAGATTACGCTTGATGCTTACGGCCAGGACATAGTTTTTGAGGCAACAGTAATTTCGATTGATCCGACCGAGACTATCCGTGATGGCGTTTCGACCTACAAGGTCGAATTGCAATTTAAAACTGAGGATATCCGCATCAAATCTGGAATGACTGCCAATATTGCTATTACGACGATTAACAAACCACAAGTAATATCGGTTCCGCCCAGCGCCATTATTACGGAAAATGGCCAAAAATTTATTGAGTTGAAAATTGATAATAAATTGATCAAGCAATCAGTAACTATCGGCGACGTTGGAGCCCTCGGCCAGACCGAAATTGTCACGGGACTCAAAGTTGGCGATATCGTCGTTACTAATCCCAAATTGCCCTAGCATGTTTTCGTTGCTTAATTATCGGATCGGTTTTTTCTTGGCGATTCGCCAGCTAAAACGATCGAGCATTTGGACTAACGTCCTTATCACTTTTGTGATGGTGCTAACCTTTTTAAATTTGGTGGTCGTCTCAGGCATCCTGGTCGGCCTAATTCAGGGCGCGGTTGACGCCGTGCGCACCCACTACACGAGCGATATCATTATTTCCACGCCTATCAATAAAAATTATATTGAGAACAGTCCGGCGGTTGTCCAGCTTTTACGAGCTGATTCGCGGATTGAGCATTTTAGCGCCCGTTACCTAAAAGCGGCGACCGTTGAAGCCAACTACAAGACCAAAATCAAGGAGACTGACAAAACTGACATTGCCAACGCTTCGCTTGCCGGCATTGACCCGGTGGCCGAAGAGCAAGTGGCCGACCTTTCCCGCTATATTGTTGAGGGATCATTTCTTGTCCCGACCGATTATGATCAAGTCGTGATTGGTGCCTATTTGGTGAAAAAATATATGCCCGTCGACAGTCCAGGTTTTACCACCTTAAGTGGTGATATTAAACCGGGGACGAAAATTCGCCTGAATCTCGGTAATAATATTCAGCACGAAGTTACCATCAAAGGCATTCTGAAGAGCAAGATTGATGAAGTTAATATGCGTATTTTTATGGTTGATTCGCAATTTAGAAATTTAGTCGGTCGTAACGACTTCAATGTTAACGAAATTGCCATTAAGCTCAAGCCGGGCGTCGATCCAAATGTGGTTCGCGATGACCTTAAGCGTAACGGCGTTGACCGCGTCGCGAAAGTACAAACTTATGAAGATGCTGAGCCAAAATTTGTCAAAGACATGATTCAGACTTTTGCTCTCTTGGGCGACATCTTCAGTTCGATCGGCCTAGTGGTGGCCGCGATCACCATCTTTATT
Organism: Minisyncoccota bacterium; assembly: GCA_041663165.1. Classification (GTDB taxonomy): domain Bacteria; phylum Patescibacteriota; class Minisyncoccia; order Phycocordibacterales; family XYD1-FULL-46-19; genus CAIPHT01. Next base: position 1,707 of record JBAZRF010000016.1, read on the forward strand.
GTTATCTTTATTAATGCCATCACTCGGCGGAAATTTATCGGTATCTTGAAGGGGATTGGTATTTCGGGCGAAGCCATTGAGATTTCCTATGTTATCCAATCTTTTTTCTATGCCATTACCGGATCCATTGTTGGCCTCTTAATTGTTTATGTTGGCTTACAACCTTTTATTGCCGCTCACCCCATAGACTTTCCTTTTAGTGACGGCATTTTAGTAGCACCGGTAGCCTCAACCCTCTTCCGCATTGCCCTGTTGATTTTGTCGACAATTATCGCTGGTTATATCCCCGCGCGAATGATCGTCAAGAAAAATACCCTTGACTCTATCCTTGGTCGCAACTGATTTTTATTCGTAAATCCGCATAGATATATATGATTGAAGTTAAAAATTTAAAAAGATCATTCCGCGACGGCGAGGTTGAGACCCAAGTGCTCAAGGGTATTGATCTTAAGGTTGAAACGGGCGAATTTATTGCCATCATGGGCCGTTCGGGCGCTGGCAAGAGTACCCTCATGTATCAAATGAGTTTGCTCGATGAACCAACCGCTGGCGAGATCATTATTGACGACCATGACACCCACCTAATGACCGCCGAGGCCAAAACTAAATTTCGTCTGGAGAAGTTGGGTTACGTTTTTCAAGATTATGCCTTAATCCCCGAGCTAACTGCCCTCGAAAACGTGTTGTTGCCACTCTTAATGAAGGGGGTAAAAAAAGATAAAGCCAATGAAATGTCCTTCGAGTCATTGTCGAAAGTTGGCCTGGTCAACCACTTACACCAATTACCAAGCCAGCTCTCGGGTGGCGAACAGCAACGAGCCAGTATCGCTCGCGCTATTGCTCACGAACCGAACATCTTGTTTGCCGATGAGCCAACAGCTAACCTCGATAACGAATCATCGCGAGCGGTAATGAAAATCTTTTTAGAACTGCACCAGGCTGGTCAAACCATAATTATGGTTACTCACGAAGAACCCTACGGTAAAATGGCCGAAAAAATTGTTCGGATTGATGACGGGAAGATAATTGAGACAGAGGGTAACAAGGACTTTTAGCATAAATAAAGGGCGAACGCATTGCACGTTCGCCTTTCACAGCCAGGAACGCAACCACGAAAGCGGAAGCAAGCGCGGCTGCTCGATGGTGCCGTAGGAATTGGCACGCACCTTCCGTCCAAATATTATCACGTTAACCTCCTTAAGCAAAAAAGGATAACAAGGAAAGCCCGCGACGCAGCGAGACAATTCCTTGTCTGCCCGTGCGGGCTTGTTTACCTCCACAACCAACGAAGGCGGTGAAGGCTAATGGTTCTGGCATAGTACCTTTCGGCAACAGTACCGAACCGTCCGATTAGACTTTTTTCTTCCCGCCAAGCCGTAACCAGAACGACGAACCACAGGAGGAGGCTCGTGGAAATGAAGAAGGGGGTAATATTGCCCCTCGTCCATGAGGCTAGGTCGATTGCCAAGTAAGCGGTGTAGACCGGATGCGCCAGCCATCGGTACGGGCCGACCCAGCACAACCCCTCTTGCCGCGCCGTTCGTTTCAGCACTTGCATTGTCCAAAACAGATAGAGGGCATACCCGATCAAGGCCAGCTTGAAAATAGCCAGCTCTGGCAATGTCAGGGTCTTGATGATTTCCCAATAACACAAAACCCTCAAAACAATCGCCAAGCACAAGGCATGCATTAACCACCGGTAAGACTTCATAACGCCTCCTTCCCGACGCTTAGTAAGACTCAAAGAGGGGACATCCCTCGAACTCTCTGTTGCCATTATATCATCTATCACGACTATTGTCAAATTAGGAACGTAGTCCTCATTTTCCCAAATTGAACTTTTTGATTTTCGTGTTAGAGTATTAAGATGCCCTACTTCGCATAAAGCTACGCAGGGTAATAAAAAATATGGATAAATATAATCACCTAAAGATCGAGAAAAAATGGCAAACAAAATGGGCCAAGGACAAAATCTATCAAACCAAAGAGACGAAGGGTAAACCCAAAGCCTATGTCTTAGATATGTTTCCATATCCTTCGGGCGAGGGTCTCCATGTCGGCCACCCCAAGGGTTATATCGCCACTGACATTTATTCGCGCTTTAAGCGTATGAACGGCTTTAACGTTTTACACCCAATGGGCTGGGACGCTTTTGGCTTGCCCGCCGAGAATTATGCGATCAAAAATAAAATTAATCCGGAGATTTCAGTTAAGAAAAATATTAAAATTTTCAAATCACAACTAGAGAAAATTGGTTTCGATTATGATTGGTCGCGCGAGATTAATACGACTGATCCCAAGTATTATCAGTGGACACAATGGGCCTTTTTGCAGATGTTTAAAAAGGGTTTGGCCTACGAATCTTGGGAGCCAATCAATTGGTGCCCCTCCTGTCAAACCGGCCTAGCCAACGAAGACTTGGAAGACGGAAAATGCGAACGTTGCGGCTCGGAAGTAATTAAGAAGCCAATGCGCCAATGGATATTAAAAATTACCAGCTATGCCGATAGATTATTAAAAGATTTAGATGGTTTAAACTGGCCCGAATCAATCAAGGAGTCTCAACGTAATTGGATCGGCCGCAGCGAGGGAACCGAACTCTCTTTCCCGATCAAAACTAAGGCTAAATACGTTATCTTGCATGGCTGGAAGTCGAGTAGCAAGCGCTGTTGGATCCCCTGGCTCAAACGTGAGCTCGAAGCGAAGGGTCACGAAGTAATAACGCTCGATTTACCCCACACTTTCATTCCTGACGTGATTGAGCAAGCGGAATATGTGTTATCGAAAGTTAAATTTGACGCTAATACCATAATTGTCGGCCATTCGTTGGGTTCGGTCGTGTCTTATCGAATCTTAGAGCGTTTAAAAACACCGATAAAAAAATTGGTTTTGGTTGGTGGCTTGATTGAGCCAAAATTCCGCGACAAAACACGAATTGCCGCTAAGTATTTAATGAGTTGGAAGTTTGATTTAGAAAAAATCAAAAAAAATGCCGGGCAAATTATTATTTTAGAAGATGACAATGACAGTATTATCCCCGATGGTGAATCAAACGTAATTCAAACCGCTTTGGGCGGAAAGCCTTATCGACTAAAGGCAGAACAGCCACATTTTTGCGGCACGGTCGAACCCCTAGTACTCGAGCATTGCCTGGACCAGATTAAAGTTTTTACTACTCGTGCCGACACGCTTTTTGGTGCCACCTATTTAGTCGTTGCGCCCGAACATAAATTAATTAGTGATCTGGCTAAAGAAATAACAAATTTTAAGGAGGTTAAAAGATACATTGCTCTAGCTAGCAAGCGTAGCGAAATCGAGCGTGTCGCCGAAGGGAAAGAAAAAACGGGAGTTGAGCTAAAAGGGATTAAAGCCATTAATCCCGCCAATGGTCAGGAGATCCCCATTTTTGCCGCGGATTATGTCTTACCTGATTATGGCACTGGTGCCATAATGGCGGTACCCGCTCATGATAATCGCGATTATCAATTTGCCAAAAAATTCAAATTGCCAATCAGGCAAGTTATAATGCCGAGCTTAATCGACGCTTCGAACCCGCCACAAAAGGGTAAAGAAGATACTTTTCGAAAACTTATTTTGGCGATAGTCTATGACCCTCAAACAAAAAAGTATCTTACTCTAAGATGGAAAAAACAGCCATGGGTAAGCTTTGTTACTGGTGGAATCGAAGAAGGTGAGGATGCGATAAAAGCAGCCAAGAGAGAGATCCTTGAAGAAACCGGTTTCAAAAATATCCGCCTAATCAGAAGTTTGGGTTATACTGAGGCGTTCTTTTTCGCCGCCCATAAAGATGTAAACCGTAAGACTCATGCCAAACACTTCTTATTTGAACTGTTAAATTACAGATC